>SCNT01000003.1 GCA_005503165.1 Sphingomonadaceae bacterium 3R27E2-A | reverse complement strand
CCCGCAAAGACATTGCTGCCCCCCCGCCCAACCTTTCTCCCGACCACCCACAGCGAAGCGAAGGAATTCTCCGATGGCATCTGTTACGACCAAAGACGGCACCAACACCTTCAACAAGGATTGGGGTCCAAAAGACGGCTGGGACGCACAATTCCTATTCTGTCTCGCCAAAGGCTATCGCGTCGTCGCGCACGGCAAAGCGCGATTTGCCCAACAGCTGTTTTGGCACGCCGCGCCGGCACATCTACCCCGCTAATCCAGCGAGCGCAGGATATCGGCCGCGCGCCATTCGGTGGGTCCGATCAGCGCGTGATGCGCGATCCGCACCGAATGAAGCGCAGCTTTAATCTGCCGCCGCCACATTGCCAGGAAATCGAACAGCACCGGAAAATCCGGCGGCAGATCATAATCCTGCCAGACAAAGAGCTGGAGCAGCGAGGGGTGATCGGGGCGGTAATAATGTATTTCGGCGGTGGTCAGCCCGTAGCCGTCCAGTTGCGCGATCAGCGCGCGGTCGGTCATCGCGCGCGCGCCTCGCCGCCGTCGAGCGACCTCAGCGCCGCGAGCACGTCGTCAACCGGCACGGCGCGGCGCGCGCCCGGCGGCTTGCGGAGCGCCGGCTTGTTGCGGACCGCAACGCGATCCGATGCCCAGGATGCGAGGAGAGCGCGCTTGACCTCGGGCTCGAGGCTCGGGTGACGCGCCACGTCGAAGGGGTGAAGAAAACGGGAAAATGGCTCGGACATGATCGTGCCTCCTTCCTTGTCGTCATTCCTTTCTCGCCGTGCGGCACGGTGCCGCGGAAACAGATTTTGGGGACAGAACGAGTCGAGTCAAGAGGGGCGCAGCCCCTTGATACGAAGCGTTTGTTTCGCGCCGAAGCAGGCGCGAAAAAATTTTCGCCAAGACTCTTGAAGCGAAAAAATCCGCTTACTAGCTCAGCGGCGCCGCGCGTCCCGGACAGGCGCGCGGTCTGTATCATATCGTTATGCAACATGGAGGTTATGCATGCATTTCCGTCCCTTGCACGACCGTGTGGTCGTCCGCCGCATCGAAGCCGAGGAAAAGACCTCGGGCGGCATCATCATCCCCGACACCGCCAAGGAAAAGCCGCAGGAAGGCGAAGTCGTCGCCGTCGGCCCGGGCGCTCGCGCCGAGGACGGCACGGTTACGGCGCTCGACGTCCGGGCCGGCGACCGCATCCTGTTCGGCAAATGGTCGGGCACCGAGGTCCGCATCGACGGCGAGGAACTGCTGATCATGAAGGAGAGCGACATCCTCGGCGTGATCGAACAGGCCGAGGTGCTCAAAAAGGCGGCCTGACGCCCGCATCCATCAAGCAACTGAAAGGACAGCAAGAAGGAGGTAAGAATGGCTGCCAAGGAAGTGAAATTTGCGTCGGACGCGCGTGATCGCATGCTGCGCGGCGTGGATACGCTTGCGAATGCAGTGAAGGTCACACTCGGCCCCAAGGGCCGCAATGTCGTGATCGAGAAAAGCTTCGGCGCGCCGCGCATCACCAAGGATGGCGTGACCGTCGCGAAGGAAATCGAACTGGCCGACAAGTTCGAAAATATGGGCGCGCAAATGCTCCGCGAGGTCGCCAGCAAGCAGAATGACAAGGCCGGCGACGGCACGACTACCGCGACCGTGCTCGCGCAGGCGATCGTTCGCGAGGGCTCGAAGGCGGTCGCCGCGGGCATGAACCCGATGGACGTCAAGCGCGGCATCGATCTGGCCGTCGCCACGGTTGTCGACGACCTCAAGGCGCATGCCAAGAAGGTCGGCGCCAACAGCGAAATCGCGCAGGTCGCGACGATCTCGGCCAACGGCGACGAGGAGGTCGGCAAGATCCTCGCCGAGGCGATGGAGAAGGTCGGCAATGAGGGCGTGATCACGGTCGAGGAAGCAAAGAGTCTCGCGACCGAACTCGAGACGGTCGAGGGCATGCAGTTCGACCGCGGTTACTTGAGCCCCTATTTCATCACCAATGCCGAGAAGCTGAAGGTCGAACTCGACGATCCCTATATTCTCATTCACGAGAAAAAGCTTTCGAACCTCCAGGCGATGCTTCCGCTCCTCGAAGGCGTCGTCCAGTCGGGACGGCCCTTGCTCATCATCGCCGAGGATGTCGAGGGCGAAGCGCTGGCTACGCTCGTCGTCAACCGCTTGCGCGGCGGACTCAAGGTCGCCGCGGTCAAGGCTCCCGGCTTCGGCGACCGCCGCAAGGCGATGCTCGAGGATATCGCGGTGCTTACCGGCGGCAATGTCGTCAGCGAGGAACTCGGCATCAAGCTCGAGAGCGTGACGATCAACATGCTCGGGCGCGCCAAGAAGGTCGTGATCGACAAGGATAATACCACGATCGTCGATGGCGTCGGCGCAAAGTCGGATATCGAGGGACGCGTCGCGCAAATCCGTCAGCAGATCGAGACGACCACCAGCGACTATGACCGCGAGAAGCTGCAGGAGCGCCTGGCCAAGCTCGCAGGCGGCGTCGCGGTGATCCGCGTCGGCGGCGCGACCGAAGTCGAGGTCAAGGAAAAGAAGGACCGCGTCGACGACGCCCTCCACGCGACCCGCGCGGCCGTGGAGGAAGGCATCCTTCCCGGCGGCGGCATTGCCCTGCTCCGCTCGCTGAAGGCGCTCGAGGGCCTCAAGGCTGCCAACGACGACCAGCAGTCGGGCATCGACATCGTCCGCCGCGCGCTCCGCGCGCCGGCGCGCCAGATCGCCGACAATGCCGGCGAGGATGGCGCCTGGATCGTCGGCAAGCTGCTCGAGAGCGACGACTATAGCTGGGGCTTCAATGCCGCCACCGGCGAATATCAGGACCTCGTCAAGGCGGGCGTGATCGACCCTGCAAAGGTCGTGCGTACCGCGCTGCAGGATGCGGCGTCTGTCGCCTCGCTGCTGATCACGACCGAGGCACTGGTTGCCGAGTTGCCGAAGGAAGAGAAGGCTGCGCCGATTCCGGCGATGGACTTCTGACGAGCCGAGGGCGGCGACCCGTCGCCGCCTTCATGCTCGAAACCGTCGATCCTGCGAAGACAGGAAAAAATCCCTGGGCAGGCCGTGGCATGCCGCGAGGCGTCTGTGCCGCAGTTCCCTTGGATGCCGAACCGACTCCGCCGTGCCCGACCAGAGGCGAAGTCCGGCGCGCACCCTGCAACAGCCGTCCGCGCCATTGCGCGGCACGGACGGCTGCCCCCTTTTTGCTAGAAATTGACGCGGACGCGAAGTCCATAGCTGCGCGCGTCGTTAAGGAAGCGGATGTTGAGCGACGATCCCACCAGGGCCTTTTGCGACACCTCCTCGTTGAGGAAATTGCTCGCCCAGGCTTCGAGACGGAAATTGTCGATCGTGTAACCGATGCCGAGGTTGAGCGTCGCATAGCCCTTCTGCCGATCCGGAAAGCCCGCAGCGAGCGCACTTTGGCGCGTGCCGTCGAGAAAGACGATATCGTCCTCGTTGAACTGGCTCAGGAAGTAGGAGGAGCGGTAGTTCAGCAGCGCCTGCCAGTCGAGACGGCCCGGTCCCGCGTCGAACCATTGCGACAGCCGCGCGCTGATATTCATCTTCGACGCGAGCGGCAGACGGTTGCCGACGAGACTGATCAGCGGCGAATTGCCTCCGGCCCCGAAATCCTGCGCGCGCGCGTCGGCAACCGTGCCGCGGGTGACCTTGGTGTCGAGATAGGCGGCGTTGATATCGAGCCCGAAATTGCCCGGCAGCCTGAACCGCATCTCTGCCTCGGCGCCATAGATCCGCGAAGCGCCGATGTTGCGGTTGACCAGCGAATAGCCGTTGCAGACAGGCGGCGTCTGGGTGCTGTCCAGATTGATGCAGGTAAGGTCCTGGAAGACCTGGTTCGAATAGTCGTAGTAGAAGCCGGTGAGATTGAAGACCGCGCGGCGCCCGAACAGATCGAAACTGTTGCGGGTTCCGATTTCATAGACGAGCAGCTTCTCGGGGCTGAAGGTCTCGGGGATCGGCGAGCCGTTGAAGCTGTCGTTGAAGCCGCCCGACTTGTGACCCGTCGAAACCTTGGCGTAGAGCATATTGTCGTCGCTGAAGTCATATTCGAGGCCGAGCCGCCAGTCGATGAAATCGAATTTCGAGCTGCCGATCTGCTGGCCCGGGATCGTCAGATTGGCATAGCTGAAGCCGCCGTTGGTGTTCGACGGATTGAGCGCGGGGCAATTGACGAAGCCATTGTCGATGTCGGGCCGGTCGATGCAGGTCCCGTTCGGATTGGTACCGTTCGCAATCGCGCCGATCTGCGCAATCAGCGTATCGCGCAGGCCCGGCGTCTTGATCCCTTCGATCAGGAACTGCGCCATGCCTTGCGGCGTCGTGATGTTGCTGACGTCGAAATTGGGACGGTCGAGCAGCGCGGGCCGGAAACCCTCGGTGCCGACGCGGGTCGCGAAACAGCAGGCAAAATCCTCGCCGCCCAGCGTCAGCGCCCAGTTGCCGCCGATCCCGTAGCGCGACTTCTTTTCCTCGGTATAGCGGATGCCGGCGAGAAAGCGCAGCCGGTCAGCGACGTCGTAGGTCCCGTCGGCGTAAACGGCATAGCTCTCGCCATTCACGTCAGGCATCGTGAATTCGGTCGCCGAATAGCAGCAATAGCCGCGATCGGCGAGCGCGAGATACCCGACCGCCTGGTCTTCGTTGAAATAGAATGCCCCGAGATTCCAGCGCAGGGGCTGGTCGTCGTTGGCGAACAGCCGCGCTTCATAAACCTGGCTCTTCGACTTGGTCTGCCAGAAATTGCCCGAATAATTGTCATACTGGACCACCGAGAGGTCACGTCCCGGATAGTCGATACCGTCGCTCGAGGCATTCACCTGGTAGAAGTCGACCGAACGATAGCTGCCCGTCAGTTCGCCCCCGAAATTCCCGAAGTCATAGTTGATCTTGCCCTGGATACCCCAGAGCTCATTCTCCATATCGCCCTGGAGCCCGCGATAGACGACGTGCTTCAGATTGAGCTTGTCGGGACGCAGGCCGCTACCCACAACCGCACTGAAGATGTTCGCACCCGGATAGCCGGTGCCCGTCTCTTTGCCATAATCGCCCACGATCGAGATGCTGAGCCGGTCGCTCGGTTCCCAAAGCAGCGACAAGCGCCCGGCATAATTTTCTTCGAGACCCGCGGGTTTCAGCCCGCTCGCAGGTGCGCCGGTCGAGACGTTTTTGAAGCCATAATCGCGGTTGATGTAATAGCCCGCCGCGCGCAGCGCGAAGGTGTCACCCAACGGAATATTGATCGCTCCCTCGGCACCATAGGAGGAACGATTGGCGATCTCGGCCTGCGCGTAGCCGCTGAACTTTCCGAGCCGCGGTTTCGCGGTGATGATGTTGAGCGTGCCGGCGAGCGCGTTGCGGCCATAAAGCGTGCCTTGCGGCCCCTTGTTCACCTCGACGCGGTCGAGGTCGTAGAACATGAGCCCTAGCCCGCGCGGGCGCGGGATGTAGGTGCCGTTGAGATGCGGCGCGGCGCCCGGATCGCCGAGTTCGGTGTTGTTCGCCGAGCCGACGCCGCGAATGAAGATTTCGACATTGCCTTCCTGGTTGGCGATGCTGAGGCCGGGCACTGCTACCTGCAGCTGACGAAGCTCGGCAATGCCGTCCTGGCGCAACTGGTCGGCGCCGAGCGCCTGCACGACCCCTGAGACGTCCTGCGAATTTTCCGCGCGGCGGTTCGCCGTCACGATGATTTCGTCGCGGTCTTCGCCCGCGCTATCCCCTGCCCCGGCTTCCTGCGCGTGAGCGGGCAGCGCCGCGGTGGTCGAAAGCAGCACCAGCAGCGCGGCGCGCGTCAATTTACCCCTGATCATGTCATCCTCCCTTACATCAGTCTTATTTGCATTTCAGTGCCGGTCCCGACGGCGAGACAATCCGCGCCGAGGACAGGACAAGGTCGAGTGTTCCCGAGGTGGCGATGCTGAGCGGCGTCTCGACGCGCGTCATATCGACGCCGCCCTTCTCGAAGCAGCGCAGCGGTATCGCGATTCGCGTCCATTTCGCGGTCTTTGCCGCCTCGGCAAGCATCGCCCGCAAAGGAAAGCCCCCCGCACACTGCGACCCGCACCCCATGACGAGGCTCACGTCGGCCGACGGCGGCTCGTCGACCCTGATCTCAAGCTCGAGCGCGAGATCGCCGTTCGATTGGCGCGACAGGTCGGCGGGCGCGTCCTGGACGATCGCGGCGACGGCCAGCCCTGCGCCGGTCCAGCGAAGCCGTACCGAATCCTCCTGCGCGGCGCGATCGGCACCCCGCGCTTCGATGAGTTCGGGCCCCGGATTGGTGGAAAGCGCACCGGGTGCTCCGAGCATCAGCCGGCGCCCGCTTCCGGGTTTTCCGGCGGCGAACAGCAGGCCGGGGTCGGCCGCTGCCGCAGCCGCGCGGGTTTCAGGCAGGTTGGCGAGCTCCCCCTTGTCGGCAAACGTCAATCCGAAGCCATAGGGAAAGAGCGGATCATAATCGGCATCGCCGACGTTCACGGCCGTCTGGTCGCTCACCTTCGGCCAGCTATAGGGCAGCTTGCCGCGAAAGTCGGCCTTGCCGAAAAGCATGTCGGAGACGCCGCCGCCTTCTGACCCCGGAAGCCACGCCGCGACGAAGGCATCGGAGGCATTGAGGAAAGGATTGACCCACATTGCGCGTCCCGAAAGGAACACGGAGACCGTGGGGATTCCCGCTGCCCGGAGCGAGCGCAGCAGAGCCAGATTTTTCGCATCGTCATAGCCGACGTCGGGCCGGTCGCCTTGGAACTCGGCGTAAGGATCCTCGCCGAATATGACGATCGCGGCGTCGGGCTTCCTGGTGTAGCGCCCGTCAACCGACAGGGTTGCCGATCCGCCCGCGGCTTTCGCCTCGGCATCGATCCCTTCCCAGATCGATTGCGCATTGGGAAAATCACTCCGTTTTGTGCCGGTTCCCTGCCAGCTGAGCGTCCAGCCGCCCGTCTGCTTGGTGAGATTGTCGGCGCCATCGCCCGCGACGAGGATATCGGAACCCGGCCTCAGCGGCAGCAGCCTCCCCGCATTCTTGAGGAGCACGAGCGACTCGCGAACCGCCTCGCGCGCCAGCGCGCGATGTTCCGCGCCGCCGAGCAGTTCGAAGCGCCCGCCAAAGGGCCGTGACGACGGCTTGCCGGCCTCGAAGAGCCCGGCGCGGAGCTTGACCCGCAGGATTCGGCGCACCGCGTCGTCGAGCCTCGCGGTCGGCAGGCTTCCGTCCCGCACATGCGCGAGCGTGGTGCGGTACAGCTCCTTCCAACTGTCGGGCGCCATATACATGTCGAGCCCGGCGACTGCTGACCCGGCGCAGTCGGTCGCCGTGCACCCCGCCACCTGCCCATGACCGTTCCAGTCGCCGACGAGGAAACCGTCAAAATTCCAACGGTCTTTCATGATTCCGGTCAACAACGAGCGGTTGCCATGCATCTTGACGCCGTTCCAGCTCGAGAAGCTCACCATCACCGACTGGACTCCGGCGTCGAGAGCGGGAAGATAGGGCGGGCTGAAAATATCGCGCAGCTCGGCTTCGGGCATTTGTGCGTCGCCTTGGTCCTTGCCGCCGTGCGTGCCGCCATCACCCAGAAAATGCTTCGCGGTGGCGATGATGTGCGGGCCGCGCAGCCAGTCCTTGTCGCCGATCTTGCCTTGCAGGCCCTCGATCAGTGGTGCGGCATAGCTTGTCGCGATTTCGGGTGTTTCGCCAAAGCCCTCATAGGTACGCCCCCAGCGGTCGTCCCGCACGACTGCGAGCGTCGGGGCAAAGGTCCAGTCGAGCCCTGTGACGCGCATCTCAATGGCAGTGGCCGCGCCGATACGGCGGATGAGATCGGGGTTGCGCGCGGCACCGAGGCCGATGTTGTGCGGAAAGAGCGTGGCGCCGACGACATTGTTGTGACCGTGGACGGCGTCGCTGCCCCAGATCACCGGGATGCGAGGCAGCTTGCCATTCGCCCGCATCGAAGCGGCATAAAAGGCGTCTGCCGCGGCCAGCCAGTCCTTTGCCGACGCATTATAGCGCCCCCCCGGATCGGAATTGCCGCCGTTGAGCACCGATCCCAGATGATAGCGATAGACATCTTCGGGCGTGACGCTGGCGATATCGGCCTGGATGATCTGGCCGACTTTCTGCTCGAGCGACATCGCCGCGATCAGTTCATCGATGCGTCGTTCGATCGCCGGATCCGGCGCGAGCGTCGCGGCGCGTGCCGGCCAGTTGTCGGGATTGGCCTCGGCGCTGCCGACGATGGGTGTCTGGGCAGCAGCAAGTGAAACGAAGGAGGCCGACGCCAGCGTCGCCAGCGACGTGACCCCAAACGCCATGACTGCCCCGCGCGGCAAATTCATTCCCTCTCCCCTAGTTTTATGTCAACGTTTACCGATTCTCGGTCAACGTTTACCGCCGTGCATCGACAGAAGTCAAGCGAGCCGCTATGAGGCATGGAATTGCGCCCTGTGGGATGATATCGAGCAGCCTGCGCGAGGACTGGAGGGGCAGATTTCCAAGCGAACCACGATCGTCGACATCGCGCGGGTGGCCGGCGTCACGCCCAAGACCGTCTCCCGCGCTCTCAACGATGCCCCACATGTCAGCAAGGCTGTGCGCCAGAAGGTCAAGGAAGCTGCGGCCGAACTTGACTATCTTCCCAATCTCGCCGCCCAGAGCCTGATCGCGCGGCGCTCCTATCTCATCGGCCTCACCTACGAGCGCCCGAGTCCCAGCTATGTGGTCGACTTGCAAAATGGGGCCCTCGGTCGTCTCGAGGACGGGCGCTACCGTCTTGTGGTCCTTCCCTTCGCTCATGTCGCGAGCCGGCCCGATGAGTTGGGGAGGCTCCTGCTGCGCGCCGGCCTCGATGGCGTCCTCCTCGCCCCCCCGGCCTGCGACCAGCCTGTGCTGCTCGACATGCTCGAACGACACAAACTGCCTTTTGGCCGGATCACCCCGCACAGCGAGCTCGACCGCGGCATCGTCGTCACGATGGACGAGGCGGCGGCGGGGCATGCGGTCGCGGCGCACCTGCTGTCGCTCGGCCATCGGAGGATCGGAATCATCCTCGGCGATCCGTCGCACGCAGCCAGCGTCGGCCGGATGGAGGGCTATCGGCGCGCATTCGGCGACGCGGGCGCGACCATCGACGAACGGCTGATGGTGACCGGCGATTTCACCTATGACGTCGGCTACAGCGCGGCGCGTGAGCTTCTCGGGCTAGCCCCGCGTCCGACCGCCATTCTCGCGCAGAATGACGACATGGCAGCAGCCGCCATTGCGGCGGCGCGCGATCTCGGCCTGGCGGTACCGGGCGACCTTTCTGTGGCCGGTTTCGACAACTCCGAGGTTTCACGAACCGCCTGGCCGCAGATTACGACAATCAACCAGCCCGTTCGGCAAATGGCCTGGGATGCCGCCGATCGTCTGATCGCGGCACTCGACGGAAAGAGCGATGTCCCCGGCCCGAAGCGGCGCGATCATGCCCATGAACTGCTCGTTCGCGCTTCCACCGCACCGCCCCCCGATTAGACACGTGGCAGGTCATTCAGGCGGAAGCGGCGGTTCCGCCAGTTCGATCAGTTCGCGCGCCTGCGCGGGGAACCAGTGTCCGGCAGCCGGCGCTTCGACCCCCCGTTCGGGATCCGCCGGCCCGGCCGTTCCGCGCAGGCATTTTCCGTCGGACTCGCCGGGGACCTTGATCCAGAGGAAGGCATCGACATAGGGGTTGCCGGTTTCCAGCGAGGGACGCCGTCCCAGCCCGCGGCCTGGAGGATTGCACCAGACCTCCGGATCGCGATACTTGCCGGCCGGCGGCTTCCACGATCCCCGACCGTTGCGGCTGGTATCGATCACGGCATGTTTCTGGCGCGACGGATCACGCTTCAGCCCCGCTCGCAAGAACAGCCTATCATAGGCCTTGTCGGTCTCCCCCCAGCTCTCTTCGTCGTCAACCGTCGCCGGACCGTACTGGCTCGGACATTCGCGCGGATCGAATCCACAGCGCGTGATGAGAGCGATACAGTCACTGACCCACCGTGCGTAGGGAACGACACGATTATCGCTCTCGAAATTGGAGACGTTGAGGAAAAAACCCTCCACCTTGGCGACGTCTGCCTTGATCAGTCGGCTGGCAATCTCGCCCGGCGCCAGCCAGCTGCTGCCGGTTCCGTCCAGATATATCCTGATCCCCGGTTGCTTCGACAGAATTGCGACGGCGCCGCGCAGCTCTTCAAATCGCCGTGCGGCGGCGGCTTCATCCTGCCCTTCCGGACGACAGCCCTCTATATCGCCGCCGAGCGTTCGGTGCCAAGGAATGACGCCCAGCCCGTCCGGCTCGAGAACCACGATCGCCGGGCGACCGCCGATCCCGCGGGCGACCCCGAGGATCCATTGGTGGTAGGCCCCGCTGTCGATAGCCCCGCCAGCCGAATAGAGGGCGCAATCGCGGTACGGAATATTGTAGATCGCCAGAACGGCGAGTTGCCCTGCGGCCGCGGCGCGGTCCACGATATCGCGGGCTTTCCCTTCCACAAAGTCCGGCGAACCATAAGCCAGCCATGCAGCGGAGGGAATTTTCGAGAGCCGCAGAGCATCGTCCCGGGCGGTTCCCTCCAGCCTGTCCGCGGCGTCCACCGTCGTGCTTCGGGCATCGACAAAGAGCATTTGCGACTGGCCCATCGCTGGCGCCGCGCAAATGAGAAGCGACGTCAGCGACATCGTGATCAACGAGCGGATCATCGGGTCTCCTTGGACAGCTGATCGTCGCTCGCGTCCGGAACGACCAGTACGACCGTCAGACAGATAGGTCCTCTCGGCACGCCCGCACAAGATGAATACGAAGCCTAGGCACTTCGCTGCCCTTGCGGGTGTCCGCCGCGACCGTTCCCGGCGACGCCGAACCGGCGGGGTCGCCGGGCGCATCGTCGACGCCGTGGGCAAGGCCTTCGGAACAAGACCATTTCGCGTCAGGCGGCGAGGATCGCGGGCAGATCGAGGTCGAAGCGCGCCAGATATTTGCGCAGCCGGTCCGCATCATTGGTCGATTTGCGCTGTTCGCGCGAGACCGAGAATAATTTTCGCCCTGCCGCCGACAGGCTGCCGCTGCTTCTGCATACCGCGACCGTGTAGGCGAGTTGCACCCGGTCGAAGGGATCGATCCGCTCCAGCGCGTCGCCGGACAGCAGCCTGCCGAGCAGGTCCTCCTCGCCCTTCGCCCCCGACCAGAGGGCGCGGAGGCGCGAAATCTCGAGTGCGACGGCCTCGGCGTCGATGCGCCCGGCGGGGCTCAGCGTCGCCATGCGCGTGACGCTGGCGGCGAGATCGCGGAAATTGCCGTGCCACGGCGCGTCGCCGCCCGCGGCAAAACGCAGGTAACGCTCGCGCGCCTCCTTGTTGAAGGTCACGCGCGTGCCTTCGCGTTCGGCGAAGCGCTCGAGCTCGAAATCGAGGTTGGGCGCGATATCCTCGCGGCGCTGCGCGAGCCCCGGCAGGCTGAAGGTCCAGAGGTTGAGGCGCGCGAACAGATCCTCGCGGAACCGCCCCGCCGCGACTTCGCCGACGAGGTCGCGGTTGGTCCCGGCGATGAGCTGGAAATCGCTCGCCGCCTCCTTGTCGGCGCCCACGGGAAGGAAGCGCCCGTCCTCGATCGCGCGCAGGATCATCGCCTGCTCGTCAAGCCCGAGTTCGCCGATCTCGTCGAGGAAGAGCAGGCCCTTGTCCGCCGTCCTCAGCAGGCCCGGCCGGTCCTGGATCGCGCCCGTGAACGCACCCCTGTGATGGCCGAACAGCGCCGACATCGCGCTATCGCCCTTCAGCGTCGCGCAATTGACCTCGACGAAGGCGCCACGGACCTGGTGGCGCAGTTTCTTGAGCTCGTAGATCTTGCGCGCGAGCTGGCTCTTGCCCGCCCCCGTCGGCCCCATCAGCAGGACGGGGGCGCGGCTGCGCATCGCGACCTGCTCGATCTCCTCGATCATCCGGTTGAAGGCGGGGTTACGCGTTTCTATCCCGCTCTTGAGGAAGCTGGCGCTCTCGGCGCTCGCTTCGGCGAAGCGCGTCGCGATGCTGTCGTAGCGCGAGAGGTCGAGATCGATCGCACTCCACGTCCCCACCGGCTGCGGCGCACCGCGCTGCGGCTGCGTCTGGAGCAGCCGCCCCGGCAAATAGCGCGCCTCGGTCAGCAGAAAGAGACAGATTTGCGCAACGTGCGTGCCCGTCGTGATGTGGATCAGATAATCCTGCGTCTCGGGATCGAAGGGAAAATCGCGCGCGAAGTCGAGCAGCTTTCCGTAAACCTCCTCGAAATCCCATGGATCGTCGAAGTCGAGCAGGTGCGGCACGACCTCGGTTTCGGGCGAGACGTCGCGGATATCATCCATAACGAACTCGGCGAGGCGGCGGTGGTAGCCTCCGTGGAGCAGGATGAAGCGGTCGACGCGCAGATCCTCCTGCATGCAGATGCTGACCGACGGACGCCACTTGTTCCAGCGCGAGGGGCCGAACTTGGCTGCGTCGAGCGTCGAGCCGAGGAATCCGATGACGGTGAGAGGCTTCATGAAGGAACTTATACAGCCGTATAATGTACGCAACAACAGGATATGATCTTTCGGCACCTTTAAGGAGACGCCGCTGGCCGCGAGTAATAATAAATTTTCTAAAACAATATGTTACAGGAATTGCACGGGTCATCCCGCGATTTGGCACACCTCCTGCTTAGCTATCGGCGTCGGGATCACGTCACCCGGCGACGCGGGACGGAGGGGCGGCCTGAATGGGCCGGCCGCCCCAAAGACCCCGAGAGATTTCAGGGGGGCTCGCCATCGCGGCGGCCTTGCCCCAAGGAAAAGAAGAGGAGGTCCGCCATGACCGAGACGAGCTATGAAGTGATGAACGTCGAGGGCGGACGCCCGGTGAAGATGTGGACGCGCGGCGTGCCCGTCGAGGACATGGCGCGCGCGCAGCTGACCAAGGCGGCGAAAATGCCGTTCGTGTTCAAGCATGTCGCAGCGATGCCCGACGTCCATGTCGGCATCGGCGCCACGGTCGGATCGGTGATCCCGACCCGGGGCGCGGTGATCCCGGCCGCGGTCGGGGTCGACATCGGCTGCGGCATGATGGCCGCGCGCACGACGCTGATGGCGCACGACCTGCCGGACAATCTGGAGGCCATCCGCAGCGCGATCGAGGCGGCGGTTCCGCACGGCCGATCGATCGGGCGCGGCAAGCGGGACCATGGTTCGTGGGGAGATCCCCCGCAGGCCATCGTCGACGCCTGGGCGACGCTCGCCGAGCGTTTCGGACGCATCGTCGCCAAGCATCCGCGGCTGAAGAACACCAACAACCTCACGCATCTGGGCACGCTCGGAACGGGCAACCATTTCATCGAGCTGTGCCTCGATACCGAGGCGCGGGTGTGGGTGATGCTGCATTCGGGATCGCGCGGCGTCGGCAATGCGATCGGCACCTACTTCATCGAACTGGCGAAGAAGGACATGCGCAAATACTTCATCAACCTGCCCGACGAAGATCTGGCCTATTTCCCGGAAGGGACCGACCATTTCGACGATTATGTCGAGGCGGTGGGCTGGGCGCAGGACTTTGCGGCGCTGAACCGGCGCATGATGATGGCCAATGTCATCGCCGCGCTGCGCCAGCAGATTGCCAAACCCTTCGAGGCCGAGGCCGAGGCGGTGAACTGCCATCACAATTATGTGACGCGCGAGAACCATTTCGGCGAGAATGTGCTCGTCACCCGCAAGGGTGCGGTGCGCGCGGCGAAGGGAGTGATGGGGATCATCCCGGGTTCGATGGGCGCAAAATCGTTCATCGTGCGTGGGCTGGGCAACGCCGAAAGCTTCGATAGCTGCAGCCATGGCGCGGGCCGCGTCATGAGCCGCACCGCGGCGAAAAAGCTCGTCACGCTCGACGAGCATATCGCCGACACCGCGGGGGTCGAATGCCGCAAGGACGAAGGCGTCATCGACGAGACGCCGAAGGCGTACAAGCCGATCGAGGCGGTGATGGCGGCGCAGGCCGACCTCGTCGAGATCGTCCATACGCTGAAGCAGGTGGTGTGCGTGAAGGGGTGATCCCCTTCACGCCGCCATCGTCGGGGGCTGCGATGCGCGATTGGGTGGCCGAGTGGCGGCAGGAAGGCGAGATTTTCGTCTGGCGTTATCCGAAACGAAACAAGCACGCGGGCGAGTGGCATTTCACCGGCAATCCGGCGGGGTGCCGTTCGATCTGCGACCTCATCGACCGGATGGCGGGCGATGAAGCCTGTCACCGGACGATGCGGCTCGGGCCGGTTACACCGGCGATCTCGTCGGCTCCCAACTTTGGCGAGGCCAAGCCGGATCGGTTCTCGTCTATACGCGTCGCTTTCCGACCCGACGCACGCGAGATAACAATGGTGGAAGACAGCGACCGGTTGATACTGACCTTTGGCAACCAGCAGATGTGTGATTTGCGCGCCGCCTTTGCCGATGTGGAGGTCGGGAACGGCGATTTCGCTATCGCTCCGTCCGATGATCAGGGGACAAAGTCGTGGTGGTTCTGGTGGATGCCGTAGTCGCTTGGCTTTTATATGCAGTAGAGGATTTATGATCATCATCGACGGATCGGAAGGCGAAGGCGGCGGACAGGTGTTGCGCTATGCGTGCGCGCTCGCGCTGCTCACCGGCACGCCCTTCACGATCGAGAATATCCGTGGGCAGCGCGAGAAGCCGGGGCTCATGCGCCAGCATGTCACCGCGATCGAGGCGGCGTGCGTGATCGGCGGTGCCGAGTGCAGCGGGCTGGCGGTCGGGTCGAACAGCATTTCCTTCCGTCCCGGGCGGGTGACGCCCGGCGACTATCATTTCGCGGTCGGCACCGCGGGCAGCACGGGGCTGGTCCTCCAGACGATCCTCGTGCCGCTTATGACGGCCGACGCGCCGTCGCATCTGGTGATCGAGGGCGGAACGCATGCGATGGCGGCGCCGCCGTTCGAATTCATCAAGCGCACGTTGCTGCCCGTCATCAACCGCATGGGTCCAGCCGTGTCGGCGCGGCTGGTCCGCCACGGCTTTTTTCCGCGCGGTGGCGGGCGGATCGAGATCGACATCGCGCCCGCACCGCTGCGCCCGATCGAAGGCATCGAGCGCGGCGCGGCGCTGTCGGTGCAGGCGACCGCAATCGTTGCGGGCATCCCGCTCGATATTGCCGACCGAGAGCTGAAAGCCGCGCGAAAAAACCTGGCCGACTGGCCGGCGGAGGCGTTCGCGACACGCCAGCTTCCCGCCGACCAGGGGCCGGGCAACGCGCTGCTGATCGAGGCCCGCTACGAGCAGGTGACCGAGATCATGTCGGCGTTCGGCAAGCTCGGCATCCCCGCCGAGCGGCTCGCGACGACGGCCGCCCGGCGTATGGCGGGTTACCTCGCGTCGAACGCCTTCGCCGGCCCTTATCTGCAGGACCAGCTCCTGCTGCCGATGGCGGTCGCGCGCGGCGGGGCGTTCACGACAGTCAAGCTCAGCGAGCATAGCCGCACCGCGATGGCACTTATCGAGCGCTTCACCGGCAGCCGCTTCCGCGTGTCGGCGCAAGCAGACCGCCATCTGGTCGAGCTGATCGCCTGAACGGCTTGCGGCTTCCCCTGCGGGAAAGCGCCAAGCCGACGCCCCCGGGCGGAAAAGAATCGTTCAAGCGGCGGCCATCGCCCGCATCGAATATTCGCGACGAAGAAAGCGGCTGGAAGATTTGTGCGCTGCAGCGTAAAGGCGCAGCCATGAGGATCGCGATCATAGACACCAGCACGACGCGCGCCGCCATCATCTCCGATGGACTGCGCGAGGCCGGGCTCGAGGATCTGATCCTTATCGATCCCGCAGGTCCGCTCGTCGCCCAGGTCGAGTCCGCGAAGCCCGAAGTGGTGCTGATCAACCTGGAAAACCCCAGCCGCGACCTGCTCGAGGATTTCTTCGCCATGTCGCGCGCCCTCGCGCGGCCGATCGCGATGTTCGTCGACCAAAGCGATGCCGAGGCGACCGGTGCGGCGATCGACGCCGGGGTGTCGGCCTATGTCGTCGACGGCCTGTCGAAGCAGCGAATCAAACCGGTGATCGACCTCGCCGTCCGCCGCTTCCAGGCTTTTTCCCGGCTCCAGCGCGAGCTCGACGACGCCAAGAATGCGCTGGCCGAGCGCGCGGTGATCGACAAGGCGAAGGCTATATTGATGAAGCGCCGCCAGATCGACGAGCCCGCCGCCTATGCGCTGCTCCGCGGCCAGGCGATGCGCACCAACCGCCGCATTTCGGAAATTGCGGAGGCGATCGTGACCAGCGAAGCGCTGATGGGGGACATGGAATGACCGGTGAGCACTTCCGTATCGACTTCCTGCCGCTGGTCGACGCCGCGCTGCCGATCCTCGCGCACGAACTCGGCTTCGCCGCGCGGGAGGGCCTCACGCTCGAGCTGGTGCGCGACATGACCTGGGCGACGGTGCGCGACCGGCTGCTCTATGGCCACACCGACGCTGCGCATATGATCGCGCCGCTGGCGATCGCGACGACGCTCGGCCGCGACCGGCCGCCGGTGCCGCTGGCGGTGCCCTTCGTGCTCGGGCTCAACGGCAATGCGGTGACCTTCTCGGCGCGGCTCGCGGACGAGGTCGGACTGGGCGAGACGCTCGCCGATCCGCTGGCGATCGGCGCAGCGCTGAAACGCGTTGCCACAGCACGCGCCGCCGCGGGCAAGCTGCTGCGCTTCGGCGTAGTCCACCGCTATTCGAGCCACAATTATATGCTGCGCTATTGGCTCGCGGGAGTCGGCGTCCGCCCCGATCAGGACGTGGAGATTATCGTCACCAGCCCACCCTTCGCCGCCGACGCGCTCGCCGCCGGCGACGTCGACGGCATCTGTGTCGGCGAGCCGTGGAACTCGATCGCAGTCGAGCGCGGCGTCGGCCATATCGCGCTCGCGACCGCGCAGATCTGGCGTCGCGGGGTCGAAAAGGTGCTCGCGATCCGCGAGAGCGTCCTCGACGAGCGCCGCGAGGCGGTCGAGGCGCTGGTGCGCGCCCTCCACGCCGCTGCCGCCCGCTTCGTGGAGCCCGGCGCGGCCGAGGAAAGCGCCGCGATCCTGGCGCGCGCCGAATATCTCGACGCACCTCAGGACGCGATCCTGCGCGCGATCACCGACCGCATCCGTCTGACCCCCGACGGCGACCCGATCCACTATCCCGACTTCATGTTCCAGTATCGCGAGGCAGCAAACTTTCCCTGGCGCAGCCAGGCGGCGTGGCTCTATTCGCAGATGGTGCGCTGGGACTATATGGCGTTCGACGCGGCGGGCGCGGCGGCAGCGGCCCAGGTTTTCCGCCCCGAAGTCTATCGTGCCGCGCTCGCCGGCTCGGGCGCCCCGCTGCCGGGCGCGAGCTCCAAGCTCGAAGGCGGCCTCGCCGAGCCGATCGGCGCGGGGTCCACGCAGGGGCGGCTGACTCTCGGCACCGACCGGTTTTTCGACGGCCGCGCCTTCGATCCCGACGATATCGAGGCCTATCTGGCTGAACTGCCATAGCTTTTATTTTATGTTGCAACTGCGAAATAATCGCTTGCGACGTGCCTAAGAATCAGGCAGTTTAATCGCACTCGGCAGGGCTGCCGGGGCAGGACAAAGCGGCGACGGCTCCAACGAGGGAGCTGCCCGCTCGGCAGGTGGGGAGCCTTTCCCCATAATCCAACAGGCAATGAAGCCGTCAGGATGCGTCCGCGTGGTCGCCGTCCTGGCGGCTTTTTTATTGCCCGTCACATCAGGGGACGGACGATGACGACTGTAAACACCGGGGCTTCGGCACCCAAATCGAGCTTCTGGGCGAGCGGCCACTGGCCGACCCTGGTCGCTGCCTTTCTCTATTTCGATCTCGCCTTCATGGTATGGGTCGTACTGGGCCCGCTGGCCCCCGCCATTTCCGAAGATCTTGGCCTCACCCCCGCGCAAAAGGGGCTGATGGTGGCCGTGCCGACCCTCGCGGGCGCGGTGCTGCGCGTCGTCAACGGCCTGCTCGTCGACCGCATCGGGCCAAAGCGTGCCGGGGCGATCAGCCAGCTCATCGTCATCGCCGGGCTTTTCACCGCCTGGTTTATGGGGGTTCACAGCTTTGCGGGCACGCTCGCGCTCGGCGTGATCCTGGGCTTTGCGGGCGCGAGCTTCGCGATCGCCCTTCCCCTCGCCAGCCGCTGGTACCCGCCCGAGCATCAGGGGAAGGCGATGGGGCTGGCCGGCATGGGCAACTCGGGCACCGTGCTCGCTGCACTCTTCGCCCCCGGCCTCGCCAAGCTCTTCGGCTGGAACGCGGTGCTCGGCCTCGCCTGCATCCCGCTGACGATCGTCTTCTTCCTCTACCTGTTCATGGCAAAGGATGCGCCCGGCGCGCCCGCGCCGAAGAAGTTGGTCGACTATTTCGAACCGCTGAAGACCGCCGATGCCTGGTGGCTGATGGCCTTCTACTCGGTGACCTTCGGCGGCTTCGTCGGGCTCGCCGCCTCGCTGCCCATCTATTTCACCGACCAGTTCCAGCTCAGTCCGGTGATGGCGGGCTATTGCACCGCCGCCTGCGTATTCGCCGGATCGCTGGTGCGCCCGATGGGCGGTGCGCTCGCCGACCGCATCGGCGGGGTCAAGGCGCTGATGATGGTCTTCGTTGTCGCCGCACTGGCGCTCGCCGGCGTGCCGCAGGCGGCGACGCTGCCCGCCGCACTCACACTCTTCGTCATCGCGATGCTCGCCCTCGGCACCGGCAACGGCTCGGTCTTCCAGCTCGTGCCGCAACGATTCTCGGCCGAAATAGGCGTGATGACCGGGCTCGTCGGCATGGCTGGCGGCGTCGGCGGCTTCTACCTCGCCTCGTCGCTGGGCTTCGCGAAGCAGTGGACGGCCAGCTTCGCGCCGGGGTTCTATATTTTCGCCGGACTGGCGGTGCTCGCGCTCGTCGCTTTGCTCTTCGTCAAGGGCCAGTGGCGCGCGACCTGGGGCGCGGCCGAAGGCGTGCGGATCTAACCCATGACCCGCACCCTCTTCCTCCTGCTGGCGCTTGCGCCGGCCGGGGTGGCGCACGCCCAGGACGTCACCCTCAAGCCGCTCGGCGAAGCCCGGCTCCGCCACGAGAGCGTCGACCAGGACGGCCTTGCCGCCGAGGCCGAAGCCCTGACCCTGCGCGTCCGCGCCGGGGTCGAGGCGAAGGCCGGGCGCTGGTCGGCGGTCGTCGAAGGTCAGGCGACTCTCGCGATCGTCGATGACTATTTCGACGGGCTCCACGGCGCCGCTACGCGCCCGCTGGTGGCCGATCCGGAGAATATCGCACTCGCCCGCGCCCAGCTCCGCTACGCCACGCCCAGCTTCGCCGTGACTGCGGGGCGCCAGCGGATCGCGCTCGACGACGATCGCTTCGTCGGCGCAGTGCCCTTCCGCCAGAACGGCCAAAGTTTCGACGCCGTGCGCGCCGAAATCACCCCCGCGAAGGGCGTAAAGGCCGACCTGACCTATGCGTGGAGCGTGCGCACCATCTGGGGCATCGACGGTGTCGGCGCACGTCAGCAGGCGGTCTCCGGGGACAATCTCTTCGGCAATATCAGCGTGCAGACCCCGGTCGGCAAGGCCGTCGCCTTCGCCTATCTCGTCGATCAGGACGAAGCCGCGATGCAGGGCTTCCGGCTGTCGAGCCAGAGCTATGGCGTGCGGCTCGACGGCAACCGGCCGCTCGGAAAGACGAAGATCGCCTGGCAACTGAGCTATGCGCGCCAGTCCGACTGGCATCGCAATCCCAATGATTACACCGCCGACTATTGGCTCGCCGATGTCGCGGTCGATCTTGGCGGCCCCCGGTTCGGCGCCGGGTACGAGATACTCGGCGCCGATAAGGGGGCAGCCCTCACCAGCTTCCAGACCCCGCTCGCCACCGGCTTCAAATTCCAGGGCTGGGCCGACAAATTCCTTACTACACCGCCCGACGGCGTGCGCGACCTCTATGCGAGCGCGGGGTGGGGCTGGAAGGCGCTCGGCCCGCTCAAGGCCGTGACGTTGCAAGCGATATGGCACGACTATCGCAGCGACCGTGCGTCGCGCTCCTATGGCGACGAGATTGGCCTGCTCGCCAGCGCCAAGCTTGGCAAGGTGACCGCCTCGGCGCGCTACGCCCATTACGACGCGGACACTTTCGCCACCGACACCGACAAATTCTGGCTGCAACTGGACTGGATTCTTTGATGGAACACCGCGCCCTCAAACCCGACGCCGACACGCGCGAACATCTGGTCGTCGTCGGCAACGGCATGGCGGGCTGCCGCGCGGTCGAGGAACTGCTCGCGCGCGATCCGGCGCGCTACCGCGTGACGATCTTCGGCGCCGAACCGCGGGTCAATTACAACCGCATCATGCTGTCGCCCGTACTAGCCGGCGAGAAATGCTTCGACGACATCGTCATCAACGATGCCGGCTGGTACGCGGACAATGGCATCGCGCTCGTCGCGGGCGATCCGGTCGCGGCGATCGACCGCGCCGCGAAAACCGTCACGACGCGCAGCGGGCTTGTCGAAAGCTATGACCGGCTGCTCATCGCGACCGGCTCCGATCCCTTCATCATCCCCGTCCCCGGCAAGGACCTGCCCGGCGTCATCGCCTTTCGCGACATGGACGATGTCGACACGATGCTCGCGGCGGCTGACGCGGGCGGCGACGCCGTGGTCATCGGCGGCGGGCTGCTAGGACTCGAGGCCGCGCACGGACTCAGCTTGCGCGGCATGAAGGTCACTGTCATCCACCTGATGCCGACGCTGATGGAACGCCAGCTCGACGAAGCCGCCGGCTGGCTGCTCAAAAATGCGCTCGAAGCACGCGGCCAGACCATCCTGACCGGCGCTGACACCGCCGAGATTATCGGCACCGGCAAGGTCGAAGGGGTGAGGCTCAAGGACGGCACACTCATCCCCGCCAGCCTCGTCGTGATGGCGGTTGGCATCCGCCCCTCGGTCGCCCTCGCCCGCGACGCGGGCCTCGCGGTCGGACGCGGCATTCAGGTCGACGACCATATGGTCACCAGCGACCCCGCGGTGCTCGCGGTCGGCGAATGCGTCGAGCATGACGGCCAAGTCTACGGCCTCGTCGCGCCGTTGTGGGACATGTGCCGCAGCCTCGCTGACGGCCTCGTCGAACAGCACAGCGGCTATCGCGGCTCGGTCACCTCGACCAAGCTCAAGGTCTCGGGCATCGACGTGTTTTCGGCGGGCGATTTTTCCGCCGGCGACGGCTGCGAGGATATCGTGCTGCGCGACGCCAGCCGCGGGGTCTACAAGCGCGTGATCGTCAAGGACGACCGCATCGTCGGCGCGGTGCTCTATGGCGACACCGCCGACGGCGGCTGGTATTTCGACCTGCTCAAACGCCAGGAGGACGTCTCCGACCTTCGCGACCTGCTGATCTTCGGCCAGGCCTTCGCCGCGGGAGGCGGCGCGGCGGACCCTAAGGCGGCCGTTGCGGCGCTCTCGGACGATGCCGAGATCTGCGGCTGCAACGGCGTCACCAAGGGCCAGGTCGTCTCGTGCATCGCCAAGGGCGCGCACAGCCTCGACGCGGTGCGTGGCACCTGCAAGGCATCGGCGAGCTGCGGCAGCTGCACCGGCCTCGTCGAGAATCTGCTCGCGCTCACCCTCGGCGACGATGTGCAGAGCGGCCCCAAGACGATGTGCAAATGCACCAGCTTCGGCCACGACGACGTCCGCCGCGAGATCGTCGCACAGGGCATGCGCTCGATCCCCGAGGTGATGCAGAAATTGCACTGGACCACCCCCGACGGCTGCTCCTCGTGCCGCCCCGCGCTCAATTACTACCTCCTCTGCGCGCTCCCCGGCGACTATGTCGACGACCAGCAAAGCCGCTTCGTCAACGAGCGCCTCCACGCCAACATCCAGAAGGACGGCACCTATTCGGTCGTCCCGCGCATGTGGGGCGGGCTCACCAACCCGACCGAGCTGCGTGCGATCGCCGATGTGGTCGAAAAATATAATGCGCCGATGGTCAAGGTCACCGGCGGCCAGCGGCTCGACATCTTCGGGATCAAGAAGGAGGATCTGCCCGCGGTGTGGGCCGATCTCAATGCCGCAGGCATGGTGTCGGGCCACGCCTATGGCAAGGCACTGCGCACGGTGAAGACCTGCGTCGGCTCCGAATGGTGCCGCTTCGGCACGCAGGATTCGACCGGGCTCGGGGTCAAGCTCGAACGGATGAGCTGGGGCAGCTGGATGCCGCACAAGTTCAAGATCGCGGTGTCGGGCTGCCCGCGCAATTGCGCCGAGGCGACGATCAAGGACTTCGGCGTCGTCTGCGTCGACAGCGGCTACGAACTCCACGTCGGCGGCAATGGCGGCATCCACGTCCGCGCCACCGACCTCCTCTGCAAGGTCGCTACCGAGCAGGAGGCGATGGATTATTGCGCCGCCTTCATCCAGCTCTACCGCGAGGAGGCACGCTATCTCGAGCGCACCGCGCCGTGGATCGAGCGCGTCGGGCTCGACTATGTGAAGGCTCATATCGTCGAAGACGACACCGGCCGCGAAGCGCTCCGCGCCCGCTTCCTCTACTCGCAAAGCTTCAGCCAGCACGACCCCTGGGCGCAGCGCGCCGAGGGCGCCGAGGCCGAACATCATGCGCCGATGGCGCGCTTCACGCCGCAGAAGGAAATCGCATGACGACCACCGCAGATTGGCTCGACATCGGCTGGTTGGACCAGATCCCCGCGAGAGGCAGCCGCACCGTGCAGGTCGAGGGCGGCGATGACATCGCCGTCTTTCGTACCGCCGAGGGCAAGGTTTTCGCGCTGCTCGACCGCTGCCCGCACAAGCATGGGCGTCTGTCGCAGGGCATCGTGCATGGCGGCGCGGTCGCCTGCCCGCTGCACAATTGGCGGATCAGCCTGGCGACCGGCGAGGCGTTGGGCGACGACAAGGGCTGCACGCCGACCGTACCGGTCAAGATCGACGGCGGCCGCGTCCTCATCTGCCGCGCGAGCACGATCAAGGCGGCGGCCTGATGACAGCGGCGATCCGCACGACCTGCGCCTATTGCGGTGTCGGCTGCGGTATCCGCGCGACGGTGACGGGCGAGCGGAGCGTCGAGATCGCCGGCGACCCCGACCATCCCGCGAATCGTGGCCGCCTCTGCTCGAAGGGCACGCATCTGGGAGAGACCGTCGGGCTCGAAGGCCGCCTCCTCCATCCGATGATCGGCAACAAGCGCGCCAGCTGGGACAAGGCGCTCGACCTCGTCGCGAAGAAGTTCCGCGAGACCATCGCGCGCCACGGACCCGGCAGCGTCGCCTTCTACGTTTCGGGACAATTGCTCACCGAGGATTATTATGTCGCGAACAAGCTGATGAAGGGCTTCATCGGCACCGCGAACATTGACACCAATTCGCGTCTCTGCATGTCGAGCGCGGTCGCCGGGCACACCCGCGCCTTTGGCGAGGATGTCGTCCCTGCAACCTATGACGATCTCGACGCGGCAGACCTGATCGTCCTCGTCGGGTCGAACACCGCCTGGTGCCATCCGGTCGTCTACCAGCGCATTCGCGCACGCTGCGAAGCCGGCGCCAAGCTCGTCGTCATCGACCCGCGCCGCACCGAGACCGCCGAGGAAGCCGACTTGCACCTGCCCATCCGCCCGGGCAGCGACGTCGCGCTGATGACCGGCCTGCTCCAGCATTGTCGCGAGGCGGGGGTCGTCGACGACGCGTATCTCGCCGCGCATGTCGAGGTTCCGCAGGATTTCTGGGACCAGCTTGGAGAGGGGAATGACCTGTGGTCGGTGGCGCGGACGTGCGACGTCCCGGCGGCCGACCTCAGGCATTTCTACGATCTGTTCGCGGCGACCCCGCGCACGGTCACCCTGTTCAGCCAAGGGATAAATCAATCGACCGCCGGCACCGATCAGGCCAACGCGATCACCAACCTCCATCTTGCAACGGGCCGCATCGGAAAGCCCGGCGCCGCGCCCTTCTCGATCACTGGCCAGCCCAATGCGATGGGCGGGCGCGAGGTCGGCGGGCTCGCCTCGACGCTCGCGGCGCATATGGATTTCGCGCCGGAGAACCGCGCCCGCGTCCAGCGTTTCTGGGCGTCGCCGACGATGGCGGAGAAACCGGGCCTGAAAGCCGTCGATCTGTTCCGCGGCGTCGGCGAAGGCCGGATCAAGGCGCTATGGGTGATGGCGACCAACCCCGCGGTGTCGATGCCCGACGCGAGCCGCGTGCGCGAGGCGCTCGCCGCCTGCCCCTTCGTCGTCGTCAGCGACGTGATCGAGAAAACCGACACCGGCGCCTTTGCGCACGTCCGCCTGCCCGCCGCGGCCTGGGGCGAAAAGGACGGCACCGTCACCAACAGCGACCGGACGATCAGCCGCCAGCGTGCGCTTTTCCAACTCCCCGGCGAGGCGATGCCCGACTGGTGGATCGTCAAGGAGGTCGGGCGGCGCATGGGGTGGAAGACCGCTTTCGCCTACGATCGCCCCGCCGACATCTGGCGCGAGCATTGTCGGCTGTCGACCTATGACAATGAGGGCGCGCGCCTCTTTGCTTTGCACGGCGCCGCGCAGGGCGGCACCGCCGCCTACGACGCGATGCAGCCATTCCGCTGGGGTGGCGACCACCCCTTCGCCGACGGGCGCTTTTCGACCGACGACCGCCGCGCGCGGCTCGTCCCCGTCGCACAAAAGCCGCTGCCCGAACCGCTCGCCAAATGGCCGCTGACTCTCAACACGGGGCGCTACCGCGATCAGTGGCACACGATGACGCGCACCGGCTTTTCCCCCAAGCTCGCGCGCCACCGCGAGGAGCCGCTGGTTGAGGTCCACCCTGACGACGGCGCGCGGCTCGGCCTCGCGGACGGCGGGCTCGCGCGGGTCGAAACCCCGCAGGGCGACAGCCTCTATCGCGTCGCCTTTCAAAGCGGTCAGCGCCCCGGCGAGCTGTTCGTGCCGATCCACTGGACCGACCGCACGGCGAGCGGCGGCCGCACCGGCCTGCTCCCTCGCCCGCTCGTCGATCCCGTCTCGGGCCAGCCGGGGTTCAAGCGCACCCCCGCCGCGATCACGGCGGTGACGCCCAAATGGCGCGGTTTCCTGCTCCTCGCGCGCGAATTGCCCGAAGCGCCGCGCTGCCTGTGGGCAACGCGCATCGCCGTGCCGTCAGGGGTGCTCTGGGAACTCGCGGCAGATGGCGACCTCAAGGCGATCGAAGCGCTGCTCCCGAAGGGTGAACGCATGGAGGCGCAGGATACGGCACGCGGGACGCGGCGCATCGCGGTGGTCGCGAACGGCCGCCTGACCGGGGCCCTCTTCGTCACCGAGAGCGGCGAACTGCCCCCGCGCGACTGGCTGATCGCCCAGCTTTCGGCGCCCTGCGTCGCCCCCACGCTGCTCGCCGGTCGCGCGCCCGGCGTGCAGGCCGACCGCGGCCCGATCATCTGCGTCTGCTTCGACATCGGCTTCAAGACCATCGTCGCGGCAATCCGCGACCAGGAGCTGACCAACGTCGCCGCGATCGGCGGCGCGATCGCGGCCGGCACCAATTGCGGCTCGTGCCGCCCCGCGCTCGCGCGCATCCTGAACGAGGAGAAAAGCGATGCAGCCTGACGATTTTCCGCGCGGCACCGTCTGGCTTGTCGGCGCGGGGCCCGGCGATCCCGATCTGCTGACGATGAAGGCGGCGCGCCTGATCGAAGCCGCAGACATCGTCTTCCACGACGCGCTCGTCGGTCCCGCCATCCTCGCGCTCATTCCCGCCAAGGTCGAGCGGATCAACGTCGGCAAGAGATCGGGGCGCCATTCGAAGGGCCAGGCCGCCATCGACGCCTTGCTCGTCGAGGCGGCGGCAGCGGGTAAGCGCGTCGTCCGGCTGAAAGGCGGCGACCCGTCGCTCTTTGGCCGGTCGGCCGAAGAAATGACGGCGCTGCGCACTGCGGGGCATCCCGTTCAGGTCTGTCCGGGCGTCACGACCGCAAGCGCCGCGGCAGCAACCGCCGGCGTGTCGCTCTCGCTGCGCGGCGTCGCGCGCGAGGTTCGCCTCGTTACGGCGCACAGCCGGAGAGGCGCGGCGCTCGATCTCGACTGGAGCGACCTCGCCCGCGCGGGGTCGACGCTGGCCTTCTATATGGGGCGCGACGCGGCTCCCGAAATATCGCGCGAACTGATCGCGGCGGGAATGCCCGCGGCGACGCCGGTGCTTATCGCCTGCAACGTCAGCCTGCCCCACGAGATGCTGCTGTCGACGCGGCTCGACCTGCTGGGCTTGGCCACGCGCTCGCTCGCGGCGACCGCGCCGACGCTGATCCTGATCGGCGAAGCGGTGAAGACCGAAGGTCGCCCGGCACCGATGGCCGAAAAGGACGAGGCCGGCACGATCTCGGGGATCGTACCGGCCTCCAACCACCAGAACCGGAACAGATCGGGTCGCTAGATCGGAAAGCGGTTCGGGAGGCTATGCGCACGCTGTCCTCGGGACAGCGCAACGCCGGCGCGCCCCCACCCGCACGACGTTGTTTCAGCTAGATATTTCGCGTGCGGGCGGCACGTCTACCCAATGTTTATTGGGGTGGCGCCGCGACGCCGCATGCGTCAGCAGCACGCATCCCGGCCGCGCAGCGAGACCCCGCGCGACGGGGCAGCGGCGGCGGCGGAGAGGGGGCCGTCCGTCGCCGCGTCCAAGTTTGCCGGCCTATCGTACTAATTTTCCAAATGAAAATTGACATTGCCCGGCGTGCGGGCGACAGAATGCTTAGATGTCGCAGCACTATCGGCTCGTTCGATTCTGGTTCGCCCTGCTGGCCCTGCTGCTGGCGGGCCCCTTGTCATCGGTGGCGGTACAGGCCGCCGATATTCCAATTGTCGAGCTGCGTGCCGGGCAGGACGCCCCTGCCCTCGCGCCTTATGTCCGCTACATCATTGACGGTGCCGACCCGCTGACCACCGCTCCCGCCGATCTGCTCGCCGAGCCGCTGCAGGGCGTCACCGGGTCGACGATCCATTTCGGTCCGCCGGGGCGCAAGACAACCGTCTTCGTCCGGGTACGCAACAGCGGCGACAACCAGGGCAGCTGGATCTTCACCACGGGCCGCGGGTCCCTCGCCTATTTCCGCCTTTACGAGGTGGCGAAAGGAGACCTCAGCCTCCTCGTTGATGGTTCCGATCCTAGGGCCGCGAGCGACAATCTGCAGACCTACCAGGCGTTCAGCACCGAATTCGTGCTCGACCCGGGACAGGAAAAATTGCTGCTGATCGATTTCCTGTCCGAAAATTCTACCTACCTTCCGCTCAAGATCAACAGCTATGGCTCCTTCTTCAAGGAACGGCGGTCGAACATCGCGATGGTGTCGGGCGTCGTGTTCGGCGTCGTGGTGCTGATCCTGCTCAACTTCCTCTTCTTCTCGATCACCGGGCACCGCGAGTTCGTGTGGCTCGCGGTGGCGCAGGCCTTTTTCGCGCTGAACACCGTCCATTCGGAAGGCTATATCACGATCTTCTTCCTCGCCGACCAGCCACTCGCCGGGGTTGCGGTCGAGGATGTCTTCAAATGCGGTTTTGCCGGCGCGATGGCGCAATTCGGGCGCAGCTTCATCGACACGAAGACGCATTTCCCGCGGCGCGACATGGCGTTGCGCATGCTGATCGGTGCCGCGCTGCTGATCATGGCGCTGCAACCGGCACTGTCGCTCTACCCGCCCCCGATGCGCCAAATACTGCACATCGGAGGCTGGCTGGTCGCGATCGGCAGCGCGCTGTTTCTGCCTTTCGTGGGCTTTGCCGCGATGCAACAGCTCGGACGCCAGCTGTGGCCGCTGTTCGTCGGCTGGGGCAGCCTCGCGCTCTTCATCGTCTATTCCGCGATCGCCTCGATGGGGGTGTTCGCCTGGCTGCCTATCAACTGGCATCTTGCGGGGCCCGTCGGGCTGTTCGAATCGATCATGGTGACGCTCGCGCTCGGCCTGAACCTCAAGAAAATCCAGCACGACAAGCTGGTAGCCGACGGCAATTATGCGCGATCGATGACCGAGCGCGTTGCAATCAGCGAGCGCGCCGCGCGGCTCGCCGAGGAAAAGGCCTTCGCGCTCGAAACGGTGAACAGCCAGAATGCCCTGCTCCACGCCTCGGGTCACGACAGCCGGCAGGTCATCCTAGCACTCAACAGTGCGATCGACGTGCTGAAGCGCAGTGACGACACGGGCGCGAACGCCGACCTGACCGCGATGTTGCAAAGCTCGGCGACCTATCTGGGCCAGATTGTCTCGACCACCATTTCGGGCGCGAATATCGCAGGCAGCGACGCCGACTTCATCGCGCTCGGCGCCTTTGACGCGTGCGCGCTGGTCGGACCGCTGCAGATGATGTTCAAGGCGCCGTTCGCGGACAAGAAGCTCAAGCTCGAGACGCAGGTCGATGGCGATATCATGATCATCTCCGACAAGCCGCTCTTGATGCGCGCGCTCGCGAACCTGCTCGGCAACGCCTATCGATATACCGAGAGCGGTGGTGCGCGCGTGGCCGTCGAACAACGCGGTGGGCGAGCAGTGATCAGCATCGCCGACACCGGTCGCGGCATGGCGCCCGAGATCATCGATGCGCTGAGCGATGGCCATACGGCGCGGCTGCGCGCCGACGAGGGGATCGAAGGGACCGGATCGGGCTTTCGCGCGGCGAAGCGGCTGATCGAGACGCTGTCAGGCACGCTGACCATCGTCGCCTCATCGGATGCCGGGACGGTGGTCGAGATCGCCCTTCCCGCGGCGTTCGCCGGCGTTACGCCGTGCACCGCCGACGAGCTGCAAGCCGGTGCGCCGCACTGGCGCATCCTCGATTTCGACCAGCGCTCCGCCTTCGACGCCGCCATTGCCGCCGGCATTGCCCCCGAACGCCTGGCCGCGCTGACCTATGACGACAGCAGCGTCACCCGCGGCCGCCTGGGCGAGATCGTCGCCATGGCGATCATCAAGCCGCCGTGCCTGGAAATGCTGCAGCACCCGGCGTTAGGGTCAGAGCATCCCTAGCTCCTGCGCGCGCTCGACGATCTTGCGGTTGTTCGCGACGTCGAGTTTGCGGCGCAGTTCGGCGATATGGAAGGACACCGTGGGCTGCGCGATCGCCAGCCGATAGGCAATTTCCTTGTTGCTCTCGCCCTCGGCCAGATAATGGAGGATCGCCATCTGGCGCGACGACAGCGCGACCGGCGGCTGCTGGAACTTGCCCAGCGCTTCGCGCATATGCGGCGACACGAAGATGTCGCCTGCCAGCGCTGCGTCGCACGCCGCGACGATCTGGTCGGGCGCGTCGGCCTTACTGACCACCGCGCGCGCGCCGAGTTTCAGCGCATAATCGATCTCGCCCGGCACGGTTTCGCCGGTCAGGATGATCACCGTCATGTCGCGCGACCCGACAATCTCTGCGAGCACGTTGATCCCGCGCACGTCGGGCAGGTTGAGGTCGAGGATCACGAGGTCGACCGGTTGCGACTGGATGAAGGCGCCCACCATCGCGCCACGGTCGAGCGTGCCGACGACGGCGTAACGGTCGAGCGCGGCGAAGAGCAGCTTGATGCCGCTGCGGGTGATCGCATGATCGTCGACGATCAGGATATTATGCTTGGCCGTCATCGCAGCATCCCCGTTCCCCGACAGCGAATGCCCGACAAGATCGCGTCGCCGCAACCCGAATAAAATTGGGTCTCGTCTGCGCGAACGGCAAACGCTCGCGAAGGAGACGAGCCGCCGCCCCGGCACGCGGAGCGATGCGGCCAAGCCCTTTAACCTGGCGGTCTGTCCCAGAGCAGAGCCCGGCGTCATCCTTTTCTCGTCGCAGCCGAGGGCACCCGCGCCTCGACGCGCTTCGCCCAGGCCTATCTCGCAATCCGCCGCGCCAACCGCGCCGACTGAAATCCGGGCGTGCCGGAAGACATTTCGCCAGCCGCCGAGTCCGACAGGCCAACAACCGCGCCATAGTCCTGCACGATCTGGGCCAGCGCCGACAGTGCCAGTGCCGCCGGGTCGCGCACCGCGGGGATGAGGCCCACGGACGTCCGCAGCCGCTGGCACAGGCGATCGGGCACCCCTGCGCTGCGTAGCGCGTCGAGCCGCATCGCCTGGGTCCGCCGACTACCGATGGCACCCACATAGAAGGCGTCGAGACCGAGCGCGTGAGGCAGAAGTTCTTGTTCCCATTCGCGGTCGTGAAACACCGACAGGATTGCGGTCCAGCGGTCGGCGGTCAGCGACGGCGGGACGGTGCGCGTCGCCAGCCGGGTGGTTTCGAAGCCCTCGGCGCCGAGGTCCGCCAGAACGCGCAGGTCGGGGGAAAGGATCGCCATCTCTGCACCGAATGTGCGCGCCAGCCGCGCGAGCGCGGTCAGCTCCTCGCCCTGCCCCATCGCGACGATCCGCAATGTGGGGTGATAGCGGAGATCGAAGGTGCCGCCTTGCCAGCCCGTGGTATCGACCGGCATCTCAGAAAGAACGCCATCGGCCGACAGGCGCAAACCGGCCGCCTCCCGCCGGTCGAGCCGCGCCAGCGTGTCCGCGATCGCGTGGCGGTCGGGGTGCGGGTTAAAAAGCAGATCGATCCCGCTGCCGCACGGCAGGCGAATGTCGAGATAGGGCGACCCCGCGCCGAAACGCACCAGCCGCGCGCGCGCCGGGGCGAGCGTCTCGATCGCCTCGGCCACGACCGCGGCCTCGATACAACCGCCCGAGAAGGAGCCCACGGAGCGGCCGTCGGCCGCAACCGCCATCTGCGCCCCGATCGCGCGGGGTGCCGCGCCCTCAATGCCGGTGAGGGTCACCAGGATCGTCGCCACGCCCTCTTCGATCCGGGCTAGGGCAAAGCGCAAAATATCGGCGGGGGTGGTTGCTATCATGCGTGCTTTGGACCGACTATGGCGACGGCAATCGAAGGAGCAGGACCGGATATGATCGACGCGGGCGACATCGCCGCCATCCTGCTCGCCGCCGGCGGATCGCGGCGTTTCGGCGCCGGCGACAAATTGCTGGCCCCGCTCGCCGGCGAGCCGCTGGCGCTGCACGCGGCGCAGCGGATCGTCGAACTGGCGCCCGGACGGCGGATCGCTGTGTGCCGCGACGCCGACGGCCCATTGGCAAAGTGTCTCGCGGCACTCGATTTCGCGATCGTCGTCAACCCGGACCCCGAGGCCCGATTGTCACAATCGCTGGCGCGCGGCATCGCGGAAGCGGCGCGCGAGCCCGAAACCGCCGCGCTCATCGCCCTCGCCGACATGCCCTTCGTCGGCGTCGCCCATCTGCGCAGCCTGCTCGCGCGCTTCGATGCAGAGGACGCGCCGGTCGTGGCATCGACTGACGGAGCAGCGCGAATGCCGCCCGCCTTGTTTGCGCGGTCGCTGTTCGGCGCCCTGCAGGAAGGCTCAGGCGATCGCGGCGCCAGGGCGCTGCTCGCCGATGCGGCGCTCGTCGCGGCCGGGGACGGCGAGCTTGCCGACATCGACCGGCCCGAGGACCTGGAAGGCTGACGCGACGCGGCCCGTCCGGTCGCCGTCATGCTATGTCCGGCAATTGCCCGAGCAGCTTGTCGAGCGTGATCGGATAGTTGCGCACGCGTACGCCGGTCGCGTTGTACACCGCGTTGGCGACCGCCGCGGCGACGCCGCAGATGCCGAGCTCGCCGACGCCCTTCGCCTTCATCGGCGAGGTCGTCGGGTCGGTCTCGTCGAGGAAGATTACCTCCTGGTGCGGGATGTCGGCGTGGACCGGAACCTCGTAACCCGCGAGGTCGTGGTTGACGAAGAAGCCGAAGCGCTTGTCGACCGCCAGTTCCTCCATCAGCGCGGCCCCCGCGCCCATCGTCATCGCGCCGATCACCTGGCTGCGCGCCGCCTTGGGGTTCAGGATGCGCCCCGCGGCGCAGACCGCGAGCATGCGGCGAATGCGGATTTCGCCCGTCATGGCATCGACCGCCACCTCGACATAATGCGCGCCGAAGGTCGACTGCTGATAGGCTTTTTCGAGGTCGCCATATTCCATCTTGTCCTCGGCGACGATCTCGCCGTCCGCCGCTGCCTCGCCGAGCGCGGCGCTGCGCCCGCCCGACCGCACCTTGCCGTCGGCGAACGCCGCATCAGCGGGGTTCATGCCCAGCTTCTGCGCCACCGCCTCGCGCAGCTTGACGCAGGCGGCAAAGACCCCCGCGGTCGAGCTGTTGGCGCCCCATTGCCCGCCCGAGCCGGCCGACACCGGAAAAGCGGAGTCGCCGAGCTTTACAACGACCTTGTCGAGCTGCAGTCCCATCATCTCGGCAGCAGTCTGCGCGATGATCGTATAGGTGCCGGTGCCGATGTCGGTCATGTCGGTCTCGACCGTGACCACGCCCGACTTGTCCAGCCGCACGCGCGCGGCGGAAGGTCCGTTGATATTGTTGCGAAAGGCCGCGGCGACGCCCATGCCGACGAGCCAGCGGCCGTCGCGAACCTGCGCGGGTTTCGCGCTGCGCTTTGCCCAGCCGAATTTGTCGGCGCCGATCTGGAGGCATTTGTTGAGCTGGCGCTGCGAAAAGCGGCGTTTGGGCTTTTCGGGATCGACCTGCGTGTCATTTAGGATGCGCAGCGCGACCGGGTCCATGCCCAGTTTCTCGGCCAGCTCGTCGACCGCGATCTCGAGCGCCATCAACCCCGGCGCCTCGCCGGGTGCACGCATCGCATTGCCCTCAGGCAGGTCGAGCACCGCGAGGCGCATCGCGGTCATGCGGTTCTCGCCCGCATAAAGCAGCCGCGTTTGCCCCACCGCGGTCTCGGGCCCGCCACCGGGCAGGTCGCCCGACCAGCTTTCGTGGCCGATCGCAGTGATCTTGCCCTCGGCGGTCGCGCCGAGGCGAATGCGCTGGATCGTCGCGGGGCGGTGCGGGGTGTTGTTGAACATGAAGGCGCGCGGCAGCGCGACCTTGACCGGGCGCTTTGCCGCCTTGGCGCCGAGCGCGGCGAGCACGGCGTCGGCGCGGATGAACAATTTGCCGCCGAAGCCGCCGCCGACATAGGGCGAGTCGAGGCGGACATTTTCCTTGGGGATACCCAGCGTCTTGGCCATGTCGCCGACCGACCAGGCGATCATCTGGTTCGAGGTCCACAAAGTGAGCTTGTCGCCCTCCCACGCCGCGATCGAGGCGTGCGGTTCCATCATCGCATGCGCATGATCAGGGGTGAAATAACGCGCATCGACCTGCACCGGCGCGCCGGCGAAGGCGCCCGCGAAATTGCCCACCGCGGAGTCGGCCTCGGTCCCGAACGACGGCGCCGGCTTGATCGCGCCGTCCAGCGATTTGGCGAGGTCGAAATTGCCCTTGCCGCGCTCATATTCGACGCGGACGAGCGCGGCGGCGGCGCGCGCCTGTTCGAAGCTTTCGGCGACGACGAGCGCGATCGCCTGATGATAATGGTCCACCGCGGGACCGCCGAGCAATTTGGCGGTGTTGAAATCGCCCTTGCCGAGCTTGCCGGCGTTCGCGGCGGTGACGATCGCCAGCACCCCGGGGGCGGCTTCGGCGACCTTGAGGTTCATTGACGCGATCCGCCCCTTGGCGATCGCCGAACCGACGACATAGCCATAGGCCTGGTTCGCCGCGACGTCGTGGCGTTCATAGGCGTAGGGCGCGGTGCCGGTGGTCTTGAGCGGGCCGTCGATGCGGTTGGTGGGTTTGCCGACGACCTTGAGCTGGTCGATCGGATTGGTCGTGGCGGGGGTGTCGAATTTCATGGCTCAGCCCCTCGCCTCTGCCAGCACCCCGGCGAGCGTTCGCTCGACCAGCGGCAGCTTGTACGCATTCTCATGGGTGGTCTTCGCGCCCGCAAGCAGCCCGTCCGCCGCCGCCTTCGCGCCGCGCGGCAGTTCGGCCTCGGCCGCCTCGACACGCCACGGCTGGTAGCCGACCCCGCCGAGTGCGACGCGCCCGCTGCCGTCCTTCTGCACGATCGCGCCTACCGAGATCAGCGCAAAGGCGTAGGACGCCCGGTCGCGCACCTTGTGATAGATATGCGTGCCGCCGACGGGCTTCGGCAGCGTGACCGCGGTGATCAGTTCACCAGGCGCCAGCACGGTCTCGAGATGCGGCGTCGTGCCCGGCGCGCGATAGAAGGTCGCGAGCGGGATTGCGCGCGCCTTGCCCGCGGCGTCGACGGTCTCGACCACAGCATCAAGCGCACGCATCGCCACCGCCATGTCGCTGGGGTGCGTAGCGATGCACGCCTCGCTGGCGCCGACCACCGCGTGGATTCGATTGAAGCCGCCGATCGCAGCGCAGCCGCTGCCGGGCCTTCGTTTGTTGCACGGCTGGTTGGTGTCGTAGAAATAGGGGCAGCGCGTCCGCTGGAGCAGATTGCCCGCGGTGGTCGCCTTGTTGCGCAGCTGGCCCGAGGCGCCCGCGACGAGCGCGCGCGACAACAGGCCATAATCCTTGCGCACCCGCGCATCGCTCGCGAGGTCGGTGTTGCGCACCATCGCGCCGATGCGCAGCCCGCCGTCACCGGTCTTCTCGATCTTGTCGAGCGACAGACGGCTGACGTCGATCAGGTGCGCCGGCGTCTCGATCTCCAGCTTCATCAGGTCGAGCAAATTGGTTCCGCCGGCGATGAAGCGCGCGCCGGGCGCGCGGGCGAAGGCGGCGGTCGCGGCCGCGGGCGTCGCGACGCGCTCATAGGTGAAGCTCTTCATGCCTTCGCCCCCGCCACATCGACGATCGCATCGATGATGTTCGAATAGGCGCCGCAGCGGCAGATATTGCCGCTCATTCGCTCGCGCAGTTCGGTGTGGGTCACCTCGGGCTTGGCGGTGAGGTCGGCGGTGACGTGGCTCGGTACGCCCGCCGCGATCTCGTCGAGCACCGCGACCGCGGAGCAGATTTGCCCCGGGGTGCAATAGCCGCACTGATAGCCGTCGTGGACGACGAAGGCGTCCTGCATCGCGTGCATCTTGTCGGGGGTGCCCAGCCCCTCGATCGTGGTGATGCTCTCGCCCTCGTGCATCACCGCGAGTGTCAGGCAGCTGTTGATCCGCCGCCCGTCGGCGATCACCGTACAGGCGCCGCACTGGCCGTGGTCGCAGCCCTTCTTCGTCCCGGTGAGCTTCAGATGTTCGCGCAGCGCATCGAGCAGCGAGGTGCGCGTATCGAGTTCCAGCGCGTGCGGCGTGCCGTTCACCTCGAACGTCACCTTGGCGGTTGGCGGCGGCACGGGCGCGGGCGCCGCTACGGCGCTTCCGGCCGGAACGAACGTCGCCGTTGCGACCGATGCCGCGCCGCCGACGATCACGCCGCGCCGCGACACTTCGAACTCCTCGGGAGTCTGCACCGCGTTCCTCCATTTCTGAATCTGTCGCCAGCGGGCACGCGCACCCGGAGGAGAGTCAGGCAGTCAATGCCGCGCGGCGATTATAGGTTGCCGCTTCGGCCCAGAAAATCCGGATTCGATTACGGTGGTTACCATATCGGCGCGCGGGGGAACAGCGGCGCGCGCCGATTTTCAGGCCTACCAGCGGAGCAGCGGGGTGAGGAACAACCGGCCCGCGATGGCCGAGAGCACCATCGCAAGGCCGTGCCACAGCGCGATATGGATCAGCCCGTCGTCGGCGCAGTGCAGCGCGACGATCGTCGCCCCCGACGCGCCCGCCGCGAGCCCGATGACCCAGCCCGCGCGCGCGGGCGAGGTCGGCGCGCCGGCCTTGAGCCAGGCGAAGAGCGCGGCGCCGACGCCGAGGCCCGACAGCGCACCTTGGAGCAGGCAGCGCGGGCCATAGCCGCGCTGCATCGCCTCCATCGCGGCGTGGCTGTCGCCGAGGCCCACGACGAGCGCCGCGAGCGGCAGCGACAGCGCGGCGAGCCCCGCCCAGCGCCAGCCGCTATAGTCGCGCCCGACGCCCGGCAGACCCATGCGCAGCGCGCTCCACGTCGCGGCGACCCCGGTCGCGGCGATCAGCCAGAAGGCGAGCATCGACAAGGGCGGCATGCCCCCGGGCGCGAGGTCGTGGCGCATGCCATAGAGCCACAGCAGCATGCCGGCGCCCGCGAGCCAACCCGCCGCGACCCACAGCGACCCGCGCAGGATCCTGCGCGGACGCACCGGGGTGAGCTCGCCGGCCAGGCCCTCGATCAGATCGTCGATCGACGCGTCCTTCATGTCATTCGCTTTCGATGAGTTCGGCGAGCTTCTTGAGCCCGCGATGGATATTCACTTTGACGAGCGACTCGCTCTGCCCGCAGATGCGCGACGCCTCGGCGATCGATGCACCCTCGATCTTGACGAGCGTGATCGCCTGCGCCTGCTTCGGCGGCAGTAGCGTCATCAGATGGTCGATGCTGAGCCGCGCATGCACCGCCTCGTCCTCGGCGCCGACCGCGGCGTCGTTGTCGCCGAGTTCGGCCTCGTCGCGCTGGCGGCGCAGCGCGTCGATCCAGCGATAGCGCGCGATCGCCGCGAGCCAGGGCAGGAAGGCGCGGGTCGAATCCCATGTCGCAAGCTTGCGGTGCATCGACACGAGCGTTTCCTGGACCAGGTCGTCGATCTGGTGCGGCGCGATGCGGCGCGCGAAATAGCGCTCGAGCCATTTTCGGCAATCGCCGAGCAGCGCGCGATAGGCGGTGCGATCCCCGCGCTGCGACGCAGCCATCAGCCGCGCCAGCGAGGGTTCGTCGATGCTCATTTCGTCCGCACCCGCGCGATCAGCGCATCGAACGAAAAGAACCCGCCGCCGCGCACGATCAGGATCGCCGCCATCGCCGCCCATAAGGAATGCACCGGCCACCAGGCATCGGGAAAGACGAAGATCTGGATGACGAGCGTCATCACCAGCAAAGCGCCGGCCGAGAAGCGCGTCGCGAGGCCCAAGAGGAGGAGCAGCGGAAAGAAATGCTCGGCGAAGGTCGTCAGCGGCACCGCGATGACGGGATCGAGCGGCAGCCCCGAAAATTCGCTGCGGAACAGGTCATATTGCGACGGGTCGATCCGCAGGAAGCTGCCCTCGACGACCTTGGTCTGGCCCGAGCGCCAGAAGACGCCCGCGAGCGCGACGCGGAGCAGGAACAGCGCGAGCCCCTCGGTCAGGCGCGATGCGGCGATTTCGACGCCGCGATCGTAGAATCCGACAATCCGGTTCATGTCTCAAACCTTTTCAAAAGCCCCTGCGTCGATCAATGCCGCGATCGCGGCACCACCGTCGGGATAGTCTTCGGCCAGGTCGGCGATCAGGTTACCGAGCGTGACAATATTGTCTGCACCGGCGAGGAGCGCGACCTCGACAGCGCCGGTCGCGAAAAGCCGGACCTCAGCATCGGGCCGTGTGATCAGCAGCGCCGCGGTGTCCGACGCAAAGGCCGGATCGACGCGCGGCGCGGCGGCGCTGGCCAATGCCAGGGCGCGCGCCGCGGGGTGGCGGCGGACGCGAAGCGCGAGCAGCGCCGCCTCGTCGCACCCGGCGAGGTCGGCGAGCGCCAGCGCGGGCGCCTCGGCGGCATGATAGCTTTCGAGCCAGAGCCATTCGATGCGCGCGAGATCGGCGGCGCGCGGGTCGGCGAGCCAGTCGGGGAAGCCGATGCCGATGTCGGTCAGCGAGTGCCCCTGCGCCCCGCCTTGCTCGACGAAGGCGCGCGACAGAAGATTGAACTCGGCCTCGCCCAGATAGTCGCGGGTGCGCGGGAAGCTCTCTTCGAGCGCGACGAGCCGCGCGTGCGAGATGGTGTTGGCGTGGACGCGGAGGCCGCGCAGCACAGCTCTGTCGTCGCCCGCGAACAGGCCGGGCGGGAGATGATCGGGACCGTGCAGCAAGGTCGCCGCGATGGCCAACTGGCCCTGCTCAAGCATCGACGGGCTCGGCGAGCAGCAACGCGTCGGCGGTCGCCGCCTCGGCGCAAAGGGTGGCATAATCAGGGACGTCGGTGTCCCATTCGACGAGAACCGGCATCGGCCCCGCGCGTTCGAGGAAGCTTGCCAGCAATTGCCAGCAGCCCGGCCGCACCGGCGAGCCATGGTCGTCGATCGCGATCGTACCGCCCATGTCGTCGTCCTTCACGGCATGGCCCGCGACATGGATCTCGCCCACGAGCGCGGGGTCGAAGGCACCGAGCCATGGCGCCGGATCGAGGCCGAGGTTGAAGGCCGACACTTCGACATTGTTGATGTCGAGCAGCAGGCCGCAGCCGCTGCGGCGGCAAAGTTCGTGGAGAAAATCGACCTCGTCCCGATCGCTTTCCGCATAGGCCAGATAGCGCGAGGGATTTTCGATCAGGATCGGGCGGCGGAGGCGATCCTGCACTCGGCCGACCTGCGCCGCGAAATGATCGAGCGCCTCATGCGTATAGGGAATGGGCAGCAGGTCGGGGAATTTGTCGTTCGAGCCGTTGCTCCAGCTGAGGTGGTCCGAAACCATTGCGGGGGCATAGCGGTCGCACAGCGCCGCCAGCGCCTCGAGCTCGTCCGCATCGACGCCCGCCGCCGAGCCGAGCGACAGTCCGACCGAATGGAAGCTGAGCGGCAGATGCTCGGCGATCGCGGTCAGCCAGCGATGCGGTGGCCCGCCCGCGCCGAAGTAATTTTGGGGGTGTACTTCGACCCAGGCGGGCGCCGTTCCCCGCTCCGCCGCTGCGAGCACATCGGCATAGTGCCGGGATTTGAGCCCTATGCCGGCACGCGGCGGCAGCGAGTGGAGCGGGGAGACGGACATGGTCGCCGGCGATCAGCCCTTCTTGGGAACCGGCTTGGCATTGCCCTTGTGCGCGGTCAGCGTGCCGCCCATCTTGACGCAGGTGCCGGCCTTGACGTGCTTCCAGGCATTGCCCTGGTAATCGACGGTCGAGGTGCCGGCGCAGCTGGTGCCCGGGCCCGCGGCGCAGTCGTTCTTGCCCTTCAGCGAAACGCCGTAGCATTTCTCCTTGGCGCCCTCGGCGGCGACGGCGGTGCCGCCCATCGCAGCACCGGCGGCCATGGCGAGAACCGCCGAAGCGGCGAGCGAAAGTTTCAGCGTATTGGTCATCTTAATCTCCCTTGGAAAATGGGCGATGCGGGGGATGGCATCGTCCCATGTTCGCGGTCACCGCGCTGTTGGTTACGCCGGGCTCATCCGATCGGCAGCGCCGTCGTGCTCTTGATCTCCGACAGCGCGATGGCCGAGTTGATTTCCTGGACGCCCGGCAGCCGCGACAATTTTTCGAAGAAGAGTTTTTCATAGGCTTCGACATTGGCCGCGACAATGCGCAGCAGGAAGTCGACCGTGCCCATCAGCACATGGCATTCGATGACTTCAGGGATGTCGGCGATCGCCGCCTCGAAATCGGCGAGATGCGCGCGGCCGTGCGCCGAGAGCTTGACCTGCGCGAAGACCTGCGCGCTGAGCCCGACCTTGCGGCGATCGACTAGCGCGACGCGCTTGCGGATCACCCCCGCCTGTTCGAGCGCGGCGACGCGGCGCCAGCAGGGCGATTGCGAGAGGCCGACGCGGTCGGCGAGCTCCGCGGTCGAAATATCCGCATTCTCCTGCAGAATTTCCAATATCGCTTTCTCATGGCGGTCAAGCTGCATAAAAAATCCCCGATTATCCACAATATGGAACAGACTTACCGATTATCTATCCGGTTGGAAAGCAATAGGGCCAGATATTCCCGCAAGATTGCGTCATTTTCCGCGCACCATTTTCGACGGAGCCTGATCGATGCCGCATCGCGACCCACCCCAATTGCCGCACGAGGCGGTCCACCTGTTCCACGACGACCAGATCGGACTGCGGGCCGTGGTCGCGATCCACTCGACCGCGCTCGGCCCCGCGATCGGCGGCTGCCGTGTCCAGCGCTACGCCAGCGAGAGCGACGCGACGCAGGACGCGCTGCGATTGTCGGAGGCGATGACCTACAAGAACGCCTTGGCGGGCCTGCCCTTCGGCGGCGGCAAGGCGGTGATCTTGTTGTCCGAGCATGGCGTCGGTGACCGTGCGGCGCTGTTCGAGGCGTTCGGGCGCTGCGTGCAATCGCTGGGCGGGCGCTTCATCACCGCCGAGGATGCGGGCAGCGGGGTCGCCGACATGCAGGCAGTGGCGCGCTCGACATCCTATGTCGCGGGGCTGCCGCAGCAGGCGAGCGGGCTCGGCGGCGATCCCTCGCCGTGGACCGCGAGCGGGGTGTTCCAGGCGATGCGCGCCGCGGTCGCGGCCCGGCGCGGCCGGCTCGACGGCGCCGTGGTCGGCGTGCAGGGGCTGGGCCATGTCGGCATGGCGCTCGCCGGGCTGCTTCACCGCGCGGGCGCCAAGCTGCTCGTCAGCGATGTCGACGAGGCCCGCATCGCCGATGCGGTGGCGCGCTTCGGCGCCGAGCGCGTCGCGCCCGACAAGATCGTCACCGCGCCGATGGATATCTTCGCGCCCTGCGCGCTCGGCGGCGCGATCGACGCGGCTTCGGTGCAGCGGCTGCAGGCGCGGATCGTGTGCGGCGGGGCGAACAACCAGCTCGCACATCCCTCGCTCGGCGCCGAGCTCGCGCGGCGCGGCATCTTCTATGCGCCCGATTATCTGGTCAACGCCGGCGGAATCATCGCGGTGTGCGCCGAATATCAGGGCGGCGACGTCGGTGCGGTCGAAGCGGCGGTGGCCGAGATCGGCCCGCGGCTGGTCGATGTGATGCGCGACGCCGACCTGCACGGCGGCACCCCGGCCGAAGTCGCCGACCGCCGCGCACGGCAGATGGTCGCCGAGGGCTGGTCGCGGCGGCGGGCGGCATGAGCGGCGGCGCCCTGCACCTGCGGAGCGGAGGCGAACTCGCCGGCGCGCTGCGCATCCTCAACCTCTTCGCGCAGCGCGGGCTGGCGCCGCGCTCGGTCGCGCTGACGCTGGCCGATGGCGGTTACGAGCTCGCGATCGACGCGGGCGACGCCGATCCGCGCATGGTTGCGATCGTGCGCGAAAAGATCGCGGTTATGCCGCTAGGCGTCGAGTTCCGTGCGGGCTGATCGCTTCGGCAGGATCAGGCTTTCCAGACGCTCGCGGATCGACGGGGCCAGCATGCCCTCGGCGACGACGACGATGCGGTCGGCGCAGACGACGCAGCGGCCCTCGACGAACAGCCCCTGCCCGGCGGTGATCGACGGGTTTCATGACGCGATCCTTTCGCGCCAGCGCAGCAGCATCGCGCGGGTCGTGTCGGGGGCTTCGCGCTGGGGGAGATGGCCGCAGTCGGGGATGATCGCCAGCGTCGCATCGGGGATCGCCGCCGCCATTTCGCGCGACCGGTCGGGCGCGACGATCGCGTCCTGCGATCCGGCGATGACGAGCGCGGGCACGGCGAGGCGCGGCAGCAGGTCGCAGCGATCGACGCGCGTCGCGGTTGCCGCCTGCTGCTCGGCAAAGCGCCCGACGCCGCAGCGCAGGATCATCGCATGCGTGTCGGAGAGCAGCGCGGCGTCGGCGCGGCTGTTGCGCGACAGCGTCGCGCGGGCGAGGCGGGCGGCAAGCGCAGGAAAGTCGGCGCGCGCCTGCTCGATCGCAGTCTTGCGCCCTTCTCTCGCCTCGTCGCTATCGGCGGTGCAGGCGGTGCCGAGCAGCGCGAGGCCCTTCAGCCGCTCGGAAGCGCGCGCGGCTATCGCGAGCGCAACATAGCCGCCCATCGAATGACCCGCGAGCGCGAAGCGATCGGGCAGTCCGGCGAGGATCGCGTCCGCCATCGCGTCGATGCTGGCGCCGCGCGGCACGACGATGCGGCCGACAGGCATGCCCGCCCAGCTCGCTTCGTCGGTGGCGATGCCGCAGATCGCGATGACCGGAACGTCCATGCCCTCTCCTCTCGCGGCGATGCTGCTCTTTCCGGGCAATTCCCGCAAGATCGCCCGAGCGGGCCAAGCCTGTCCAGGGGCGCCTATCGAGAAGCGCAACATCCGGCCTTGGCGGTCGCTGAACAGCCAATCATCCGGGCAATGGCCTGTGCGGCGTGGCGATTGGCCGGGACAGACGATAGCGACGCGACCAAGGCAAGACGCTACCCGGCGGGATGGTGCCGAACCGCGGCGCCTTTGCGCCCCGCCATTTGCCGAGCTATGCCCGTTGCGGTGTGGGTGTTTCGCTCGAAGTCGAGGCCCGGCCGGGTGCTGGCCGAATGGATGGAAGGACAGAGGTGAAGCTTTTCTTCGACCAGCGGCAGGCCGAGCACGCCCCCGAGCGCGAGTTGCACAATGGCGAGTTCGTGCCCTATGCCGAGAATATCGAGCGGCCGCGGGCGATCGTGGGCGCGCTTGGCGACTGGCAGCCCGTGGTCGATTTCGGGATGGAGCCGCTGCGGGCGGTGCACGACGCCGATTATCTGGCCTTCCTCGAGCGCGCCCATGACGGCTGGGTCGCTGCAGGGCGCAAGGGCGATGCGATCGGTTACAGCTTTCCGGTGGTGCGGCGGCGGCCGCTGAAGTTCGGGCGGATCGACGCCGAAATCGGGCTCTACAGCTTCGACGCCTCTACCCCGGTCGCGGCGGGAACCTGGACCTCGGCCTATTGGTCGGCGCAATGCGCGCTGACCGCGCTCGCGCAGCTGGCCGCGGGTGGCCAGCATAGCTTCGCGCTATGCCGGCCGCCGGGGCATCACGCCGGGCGCGATTATATGGGCGGCTATTGCTACCTCAACAACGCCGCGATCGCGGCGCGCCAGGCGCAAGCACGCGGGCTGGGGCCGGTCGCGATCCTCGATATCGACTATCATCACGGCAACGGGACGCAGGACATCTTCTACGACGATGCGTCGGTGTTCTTCGTGTCGATCCATGCCGATCCGGCGACCGATTATCCTTTCTATTGGGGTCATGCCGACGAGCGCGGCGAGGACGCGGGCGAAGGGGCGACGCTGAACCTGCCGCTGCCGCGCGGAACCGACGGGACGGCGTACCGGCCGGCGCTGGATACAGCGCTGGCGGCGATTGCCGATTGGGGCGCGCAGTGCCTGATCGTCTCGTTCGGGGCGGACACGCACAGCAGCGATCCGATCTCGAACTTCCTGCTCGAACGGCCCGATTATGTGGAGATCGCGGGGGCGATTGCCGGGCTGGGGCTGCCTACGCTGATCGTGATGGAGGGCGGTTATGCCGTCGGCGACCTGGGGGCGAATGTCGCGGCGTTTCTGTCGGGGTTTTGAATGAATAGTCCTCGCCGCTTGCGGGGAGGATCCCCACCCTCAATTCAAACCCCGCAACCATTAAATTTCTTCTTTCTCAATTGGTTAGATGGGCTTTCATATCTCTCTAGGGCGGCGGACGCCGCCGCGGGATGTCCGATGGGGTGGGAAGCGGACGTTCAATATCCTCCCTGTCGCGCAGCGATGGGGAGGTGGCAGCGCGAAGCGCTGACGGAGGGGCCGATGCCGTCAGGCGTCGCGCAAGCTTTTGGCCCCTCCACCACCGCTTCGCGGCGGTCCCCCTCCCCATGGCTTCGCCACAGGGAGGATTGATGTCCGCAACCGGTCGGGAGGGGATGTTGGGCACCTGCTCTCTCCCCTTCAGGGGAGAGATACGCAGGCTTGCCGGCTTGCCGGCTAGCCGAAGTTGAGAGGGGATTGAACGCTTTCCCCCTCTCCCCTGAAGGGGGGAGGGCTTTACGCCCGCTCCCCACCCCATCATTCGACCAATCAGGCAGGAATGCCCGAAAACCTGGCTCAGCCGCCGTTTTCAGGAATGTACTGCGTCGACCAAATCCATCTGCCCCCTCGCGCCCAAGGTGCGCGCGCGGCTGGCCGAGCCTGCGGCGGAGAAGGGCGCGTTTCACGGGGCCGTACGGGCTGAAAAGGCTCTTCGCGAACGGTTACCGAGGCGCATGGGGATAAGCGTACGGCGACCGACGGCTCCGTCGCGCCGCCCCGGTCGGGCCCGCGTGCGGCGGGGCGCGGCGGGCGACTTGGCGATGCGCTGCATCGGCCGGCATTGCGAAGTCCCATATATTGGCATAGTATGTGCCAATATATGGGGGAGATTCGCGCGATGAAGAGGCCTGGAACGAGCGCGCTGGCGGCGGCGCTGTTGCTGGCGCCGGTGCAGGCGGCGCCCCCTGCCCCCGCCGCGCCCGAACAGCCGAACATCGTCATCCTGCTCGCCGACGACTGGGGGTTCAGCGACGTCGGGGCCTTCGGCGCCGAATATGCGACGCCCAATATCGACGCGCTGGCCTATGCCGGGATGCGCTTTTCGAACTTCCATGTCGCGGGATCGTGCTCGCCGTCGCGCGCGATGCTGCAGACGGGGGTGAGGAACCACCGCAATGGCCTCGGCAACATGCCCGAAACGATCCCCGACGCGCACCGCGGCAAGCCGGGATACGACACCGTGCTGAACCACCGCGTGGTGACGATCGCCGAACTGTTCGGCGCGGCGGGGTACAACACTTACCTCACCGGCAAATGGCATCTGGGGAGCGACAGGACCCGGTTGCCGGAGGCGCGCGGTTATGATCGCGCCTTCAGCCTGGCCGATGCGGGGGCCGACAATTTCGAGCAGCGGCCGATCGAGGGGCTGTACGATACCGCCGCCTGGACCGAGAATGGCAAGCCCGCCACCCTGCCCAAGGATTATTACTCCTCGACCTTCGTCGTCAGCAAGATGATCGACTATATCGACGCCGACCGCGCGAGCGGGAAGCCTTTCCTGGCGTCGATCAACTTCCTGGCGAACCATATCCCCATACAGGCGCCCGACAGCGACATCGCCCGCTATGCGGCGATGTACAAGGAGGGATGGACCCGGCTGCGCGAAGCGCGGGCGAAGCGCGCCGCGGCGCTGGGTATCGTGCCCGCGGGCGCGCCGATGGTGACAATGGCGACCACCCCCGACTGGGCGAAGCAAAGCGCGGAGGAGCGCGCCGCGGCGGTGCGCGTGATGCAGGCCTATGCGGGCATGGCGACCGCGATGGACCGCGAGATCGGGCGGCTGGTCGCGCACCTCAAAGCCACCGGCCAATATGAGAATACGATCTTCGTCTTCCTGTCGGACAATGGCGCCGAGCCGACCAATCCCTTTGGCAGCCTGCGCAACCGGCTGTTCCTCGACATGCAGTACGACCTGTCGACCGCCAATATCGGCCGGCGCGGCAGTTTCAGCGCGATCGGGCCGGGCTGGGCGAGCGCGGGGGCGTCGCCGCTGTCGGGCTACAAGTTCAGCGCGGCCGAGGGCGGGCTGCGCGTGCCGCTGATCGTGGCGTGGCCGGGCAACAAGACGATCCGCGCGGGGGGCGTCAACGGCGGGCTGGCGCATGTCACCGACATATTGCCGACGCTGGCCGAACTGGCGGGGGTCCCCGACCATGGCGGCAGCTGGAAAGGCAAGCCGGTCGAACCGGTGACCGGGCGGAGCCTGGTGCCGATGCTGGGCGGCGCAGCGGGCAGCGTGCATGGCGACGATCCGTTGGGTTACGAGTTGTCGGGCAACAGCGCGCTGTTTCGCGGCGATTACAAACTGGTGCGCAACCTGGCGCCAACCGGCGACGGCAGGTGGCGGCTCTATGACCTGAGGAACGATCCGGGCGAAACGAAGGACCTGTCGGCGGCGGAACCCGAGCGCTTCGAAGCGATGATGGCCGACTACCGCGCCTATGCGAAGGCGAACGGCGTGCTCGACATGCCCGCGGGCTATACGGCGGACGCGCAGATCAATCGCTATGCGTGGGAGCAGCAGGGCAGGAAGCGCGCGATCGAGGCCGGACTGTGGCTTGGCGGCGGGATCTTGGCGCTGACCGCGCTGATCTGGGGCTGGCGGCGCCGGCGGCGGGCGCGGCGCGCGGCGTCAGGCGGGGTCTGAGACCGCCGCCATCAGCGTTTCGACCATATGCGCGGTGACCTGCCCCGCTTCCTCGGCGGTCAGCCCCTGGTCGTGGCGGAGCGCGCGCCAGGTCTGGAAGGAGAGCGCGGCGCACAGCGCCTCGGCGCTGAGCTGGTCGCGGCGTATTGCGTCGGGGAGCAGGCGCAGCACATAGTCGCGTTCGAGCGCGACGACCTGGCCGTACTGCCCCATCAGGAAGGGCGACTGGTAGCGCTTGATGTTCGCGGCGAGGCGGAAGGGCAGCATCGTCTCGAACACGCGAATGCGTCGCCCGACGAGGTCGCGGACGTCGTCGCGCCAGTCGAGCCCCGCGTAAGGCGCGTTCGCGATCGGCAATATGCGCCTGGCAATCGTCTCGGACATTTCGCGGTAGAGCGTGTCCATGTCGTCGAACTGGCGGAAGACGGTGCGCAAGCCGACCCCCGCCTCTTCGGCGACGCGCGCCGCGCTGGGGGTCAGGTCGCCGCGGTCGATGAGGTCGAGCATCGCCGCGACGATACGCGCGCGGCTCGACCGGCTGCGCTCGCGGCGGCCGTCGATGCGCGGCGGGGCCGGCTCCTGCTTCTCCGATTCCACCCTTGCTCCCATCGGACTTCGCTGGCCCGGTTTGGCGCCGCGGTCAATGGCAGCATGCCCCTTGCGCATGCCGCAACATAATGACACTTATAATGCCATAATATTGGTGTGGGTGGGGGTCTATGAAAAAGCGATGGATCGCATTGGGAATGGTCGCCCTGCTCGGGGCGGGGAGCTGGTGGGCCTATGAGGCGAACAAGTTCCGCCTGCCGGGGCTGATCCAGGACTGGAACGAGCCGGTGCAGCCGAACCGGGCGGTGGCCTGGCAAGCGGGCCCCGCCGCGGCACCCCAAAATCCGTCGGCGGGCGAGCGGCGGCCGAACATCATCCTGATCGTCGCCGACGACCTGGGGTGGAACGATATCAGCCTGAACGGCGGCGGGGTCGCGGGCGGGACCGTCAAGACGCCGAACATCGACGCGCTGGCGCGGCAGGGCATGAACTTCACCACCGCCTATGCCGCCAACGCGACCTGCTCGCCGTCGCGCGCGGCGATGATGACGGGGCGCTATGCGACGCGCTTCGGCTTCGAATATACGGCGGTGCCGGTCCAGTTTTCGGAGAATATGGCGCATGGCGACGGCGTCGGGCCGCTGAAGGCGATATTCCACAAGGAGCTGATCACCCCCGATATCCCCGACTATCCCGACATGGGCGTGCCGGCAAGCGAAGTGACGATCGCCGAGGCGGTGAAGGCGGCGGGCTATCACACGCTGCACATCGGCAAATGGCATCTGGGCGAGGCGCCCGGGCTGCAGCCGCACGCGCAGGGCTTCGACGAGAGCCTGGCGGTGCTGGGCGGCGCAGCGATGTTCCTGCCCGAGGACGATGCCGACGTGGTCAACGCCAAGCTGCCCTGGGACCCGATCGACCGCTTCCTGTGGGCGAACCTCCGCCACGCGGTGACCTTTAACGGCGGCCAGCGCTTCCATCCCAAGGGGCATATGACCGACTATTTCGCCGATCAGGCGATCGCCGCGATCGAGGCGAACAAGAACCGGCCCTTCTTCCTGTATCTCGCCTTCAACGCGCCGCACACGCCGCTGCAGGCGACGAAGGAGGACTATGCGAGACTGCCCCAGATCAAGGACCACAAGACGCGCGTCTATGGTGCGATGATCGCGCAGCTCGACCGGCGGATCGGCGACATCATGGCGAAGCTGAAGGCCGCGGGGATCGACGACAATACGCTGGTCATCTTCACCAGCGACAATGGCGGCGCCTGGTACACGGGCATCCCCGATCTGAACAAGCCGTACCGCGGGTGGAAGGCGACCTTCTTCGAGGGCGGGATTCGTACCCCCTTCTTCATGCGCTGGCCGGCGAAGATCGCACCAGGATCGACGCGCGCCGACATGACGGGGCATATCGACATCTTTTCGACCATCGCGGCGGCGGCGGGGGCAGCGCTGCCGACGGGGCGGACGGTCGACAGCGAGGATATCCTGGCGGGGCCGGCGAAGCGCCCCGCCCTCTTCTGGCGATCGGGCGACTATCGCGCGATGCGCGCGGGCGACTGGAAATTGCAGGTGACCAAAAGGCCGGCGAAGGCGCGGCTCTACAATCTCGCGGACGACCCGACCGAGCGATATGATCTCGCTGCCGCCGAGCCCGCACGCGTGGCGGCGATGAAGGCGATGATCGAGGCGCAGAACAAGACCATGGCGAAGCCGATCTGGCCGGGGCTGATCGAGGGGCCGGTGCGCATCGACGTGCCGCTGGACGCGCCGTGGCAGGACGGGCAGGACTATATCTACTGGACCAACTAGGGCGTCGGCTCGGCGCCGGCTCCCTCGATGGTGAACCCGCTGTTCGCGAGTTGCAGTTCGTCGCCGCAGTGGCTGCACGCGGCGACCATGCGGAGGTCGTGACCGCACGGGCGGTGCGTCAGCAGCAGCGGTGGCCCCCGCTCGTCGGAGAACCATTTGTCGCCCCATTGCAGCAGCGCGAGCAGCACCGGATAGAGGTCGCGGCCCTTGGCGGTCAGGCGATATTCGACGCGGTCGGCGTGCGCCGAATAGGGCACGGTCTTCAGGATGCCCTGCCGCACCAGCCGTTCGAGCCGGCCGGTCAATATGTTGGTCGCCATCAGCGTGTCGCGCTGGATATCGTCGAAGCGGTTGATCGACGTGAACATCGCGCGGACGACGAGCGTCGCCCAGCGATCGCCGAACAGCTCGATCATCGTGTCGACCAGCGGGCGCCCGCCGGGGCGGCGGACGTCGCCGTTGAAGCGGCGGCGCTCGTAATGCGGGATCACCTGCGCGAGCCCCGGCCCCTCGCGCCAGTCGACGTCGCGCGGGTCGATCTCGGCGCGGCAATGGCCGCAAACGGGCACGGGCTCGGTCGCATGACCGCAGGTCGCATGGCGAAGGCGGACCTGGAAATCGCGCTCGGCGGCTTCCCACTTGTGCTGCCAGCGCAGCATCATCAGCGCGTTGGGAAACTGGTCGCGCCCCTTCTGGGTCAGCACATAATGGAAGCCGCGGCCGCCCGTCCTAGCCTTCCTGGCAAGGCAATCCTCGTCGACGAGCTTCTTGAGCCGGCCGTTGACCACCGAGCGCGCGAGGCCGGTGCGGGAGACGAATTCGTCGAAACTGTGCGTGCCGAGGAAGGCCTGTTCCATGATCAGCAGCACCGGCACGTCGCCGACCACGTCGAGCGCGCGCCAGATCGAACAGGCCCTGATCGTGCGATCGTGTTTCAAAGGTGCGCCATTCTTTGCTTCACCCCGCCCCTAACCCGGCGGTCCGGCGACGACAAGGCGCATGGGTCGGGAGAGGGAGCGGTGCCCGCGCCCCCTCGCCGCGGGGAAGAGACCCCTCAAAAGCGCCCCGTCAGCTGCACCGCGATCGTGCGCGGGCGGTCGACGATGCCGTTATAGGCGTTGCCGGCGTTGCGGGTGATCGTCGTCGCGAGCGGCATCGAGCTCGCGGTCTGCAGGATGCGCTGGTTGGTGAGGTTGCGGCCGATCAGCGCGATTTCCCAGCGATTGTCGATCTCGGCGAGCGCGAGGCGGGCGCCGAGCTTGGCATAGCTGTCCTGCCGCGTGCGCGGGTCGAGGTTCGCCGCGGCGATATAGGCCGAGGAGAAATCGACGTTGAAATTGAACGCGACCTTCATGCCCGACGTCACCGGGGTCGAATAATCGACGTTGAGGTTGCCCGACCATTTGGGAGTCAGCGCGTTGCGCTTGCCCGTATAGTCGCAGAAACCGTTCGCGCCGGGCGTCTGGAGATAGAAGCACTGGCCGTCGGTGAAATTGGTGAATTCGAAGTCGAGATAGGCGATCGCGCCGCTGAGGGTCAGCCCCTCGGTCAGCGCGGCGCGGAAGTCGGCCTCGATCCCCTGCGTCCTGGCCGCGGCGGCGTTGCGGACGTTGAAGTTCAGCGTGCCGTCGAAGATATTGACCTGCAGGTCCTTGTACCTGGTCCGGTAGGCCGAGATGTTGAAGGCGAAGTCGCGGCCCTTGTATTTGAGCCCCGCCTCGAAATTGTCGGCGCTCTCGTCCTGGAACTCGAAGGCGCCGGGCTTGGCGACGGTGGTCGATCCCGGCAGCGAGTTCGAGCGGATGTCGAAACCGCCGGCCTTCGTCCCCCTGGCGTATGAGGCATAAAGCATCAGGTCGTCGGTCGCGTCGAACTGGACGTTGACCATCGGGTTGAAGCTGTCTTCGCTGAGCTTGCCCGACACGCTGTGCGCCTCGATGTTGAGCGCGCGGAATACCGCCGCGACGACCGCGGCAGGGGCGGTGCTGAGCGGGCCCTGGACGATCGCCAGCGTACGGCTGCCCTTCTTCTTCTCATGGTTGAAGCGCGCGCCCGCGGTGATGCGGAAGCGGTCGCTGAGCGAGAGCTGGCCCTGCGCAAAGACCGAGATCAGGTCCGAGGTCTGGCTGTAGTCGCGGTCGTTGCGCGTGTCCCCGAGCGCGTTGAACGGCGGCCCCAGCGCGAGAAAGGTCGGGTTGAACAGGGTGAAATCCTGCACATCGAGCTTGGCATTCTGGTAATAGACGCCGCCGATATAGTCGAAGGTCTCGCCGCCGGGCGAGGCGAGGCGCAGCTCCTGGCTGAACTGGCGATAATCCTCGCGCAAATTGGTGCCGTCGAGGAAACTGATGCCCGAGAAATCGACGTCGACGATCTCGCGCGTCTTGTAATCGAGCAGCGACGAGATCGAGGTCAAAGTATGATCGCCGAGTTCGAGGTCGGCGTTGAGCGTCGCGCCGAACACCTTGTTGCGGCTCTGATAGCCATTGTCGGCGCGGACATAATCGGGGGTCGTGTCGACGAAGAACGGCCCCTGGAAGACGGTGTTATAATTGCCGACCGCGCCGAAGACGTCGCGCGGCTGGCCCTTCGCCTCGAAGTCGGCATATTCGAGCTTGAGCTCGACCGCGAGCGGGCCTCCCTGGTCGAACTCGACCTTGCCGCGGACATATTTCTCGTCGACGTTGGGCTCGTTGCGGTCGAGCTTGGTGTTGTAGAAATAGCCGTCCATCGAGCGGTAATAGCCGACGACGCGCGCCTCGACCCCGTCGGCGAGGGGGCCCGAGAGCACGCCGTTGAGCTGGAATTCCTTGTGGTTGAATTCGTAGAGGCCGGAGAGCGAGCCTTCGAATTCGTCGGTGGGGCTGCGCGTGGTGATGTTGACCGCGCCGGCGATGGCATTCTTGCCGAACAGCGTCGGCTGCGGCCCGCGGAGCACTTCGACGCGCTCCATGTCGATCAGCGGCAGGCGCGAGAGCTGGTCGCGGCCGTAATAGACGCCGTCGACGAACATCGCGACCGACTGTTCGAAGCCCTTGTTGTCGCCCGAGGCGATGCCGCGGATCGCGATGCGGTTGGCGATCGCGGTCTGGGTGATCTTGAGGTTGGGGACCGCCGACGAAATCTGCTCGAGGTTGGTCTGGCCGTAATTCTCGATCTGCTTGCCGCTGACCGCCGAGATCGAGATCGGCACATCCGATAGCCCCTCGGCGCGCTTCTGCGCGGTGACGATGATCTCCTCGAGCCCGCCATTATCCTCCGCGGCTGCGGTGTCTTGAGCGAAAGCGATTCCGGGCGCGCTCAGCGCGGTCGCGACAAACAGCGCAGCAAGCTTGGTCTTCATGTTATGTCTCCCTCCCACCATCGTCGGATTGGCCCCCGCGATGTTTTTCTGGCCTTGCGACTCTTACCGGCTTTAAGTATCGCTATGCAAGTCAGATAATTCGGAGAGGATCGAGAGTGCCGAGAAACGGCCTGCCACCCGCGTTGACGCGCAATCTGCGGCTGCCTGCGATCGCCGCGCCGATGTTCCTCGTCTCGGGTCCCGAGATGGTGATCGCCGCGTCGCGCTCGGGCGTGATCGGCAGCTTCCCTGCCCCCAATGCGCGCACGTCCGAAGACCTCGAGGATTGGGTGAGCCGGATCGACGCGGCGTTGTCGAACGATCCCGACGCGGCGTCCTGGGCGGTCAACCTGGTCGTGCACCCGTCGAACAGCCGCCTTCCGGAAGACCTTGCCTGCGTCGTGCGCCACAAGGCGCCGCTGGTGATCACCGCGCTCGGCAGCCCGGCGCGGGTGGTCGAGGACATCCACAGCTATGGCGGGCTCGTCTTCGCCGACGTCAATTCGGTGGGCTTCGCGCGCAAGGCCGCAGCGGCCGGGGTCGATGGCCTCGTACTCGTCGCCGCGGGCGCGGGCGGACACACCGGCGCGACCGCCGGTTTCGCCTTCGTCGAGGAGGTGCGGCAGTTCTGGGACGGGCCGCTCGTGCTCGGCGGCGCGATTTCGACCGGCCATGCTGTGCGCGCCGCGGAAATCCTCGGCGCCGACCTCGCCTATCTCGGCACCTCGCTGATCGCCTGCGCCGAGAGCATGGCGGTGCCGGCGTATAAGGATATGGTCGTCGCGGCGGGTGCGGAGGATATTCTGCCGTCGAAGGGCATCACCGGGGTGACCGCCAACTGGCTGAAATCGAGCCTGATCGCCGCGGGCTACGACCCCGCCAACATGCCCGAGGACAAGCGCCCGAACTTTTCGGACGCGCAGGACGACGCCAAGGCGTGGAAGAATGTCTGGTCCGCCGGCCAGGGCGTCGGCGCGGTGCGCGCGGTCGAACCCGTCGCGGCCATCATCGACCGCCTTGTGAAAGAATATGATGCCGCCGCCGCAAGGCCGCGCTTTGCCGCCGCCGAAGGAGTCCCCGCATGACCGCCGAGCTCGTCGACACGATCAACTCCACGATTCAGCCCAACGACCATCCCTATATGAAGGGCGCGTGGCGTCCGACCTATAATGAGTGGAATGCGATCTTCGCCAATGGCGATGCCGAGGTGATCGGGACGATCCCCGACGACATCGACGGCGTGTACGTACGCACCGGCGAGAACCAGATCCACGAGCCGATCGGGCGCTATCACCCCTTCGACGGCGACGGCTTCATCCATGCGATCAGCTTCAAGGACGGTCGCGCGAGCTATCGCAGCCGCTTCGTGCGCACCAAGGGCTTCGAGGCCGAGAAGGAGGCCGGGCGCTCGCTGTGGGCGGGGCTGATGGAGCCGCCGCACAAATCGTCCCGCCACGGCTGGGGCGCACAGGAATGGCTCAAGGATTCGAGTTCGACCGACGTCGCGATCCACGCGGGCAAGATCATCTCGACCTTCTACCAGTGCGGCGAGGCATACCGGCTCGACCCCTTCACGCTCGAACAGTTCGGCACCGAAAGCTGGGTTCCGCTCGACGGGATTTCGGCGCATTGCAAGGTCGACCTCGCAACCGGCGAGCTGATGTTCTTCAATTACTCGAAGCACGCGCCCTACATGCATTATGGGGTTGTCGGGGCCGACAACAGGCTGAAGCATTATATCCCCGTCCCGCTCGCCGGGCCGCGGCTGCCGCACGACATGGCCTTCACCGAGAATTATGCGATCCTCAACGACATGCCGCTCTATTGGAACGCGGAGCTGCTCGAGCGGAATTTGCACGTCGTCCAGTTCCATCCCGACGAAAAGACGCGCTTCGCGATCATTCCGCGCCACGGCCAACCCGAAGATATCCGCTGGTTCGAGGCCGAGCCGACCTACACTCTGCATTGGCTGAACGCGTGGGAAGAAGGCGACGAGATCATCCTCGACGGCTATTATCAGGAAGAGCCGATGCCGAAATCCTATCCGAACGCGCCCGAGGGCTTGGAGCGGATGATGGCGTATCTCGATCAGGGGCTGCTCAAGCCGCGGCTGCATCGCTGGCGCTTCGACCTGAAGACCGGCGAGACGACCGAGCAGCGGCTCGACGACCGCGATCTTGAATTCGGCATGTTCAATCATCGTTATGCGGGCAAGCCCTATCGCTACGCCTATAGCGCGATCCCCGAGCCGGGCTGGTTCCTGTTCCGCGGGCTCGTGAAGCACGACCTGAACGCGGGGACGAGCGAGGAGTATGAATTCGGTCCCGGCCGCTTCGGCAGCGAGGCGCCTTTCGCGCCGCGCGTAAATGCCAGGGATGAGGATGATGGCTATCTCGTCTCTTTCATCGCCGACCTCGAAACCGACACATCCGAATGCGTGCTGATCGACGCGAAGAATGTCGCGGCGGGGCCCGTTTGCCGGATCATCCTGCCCGAGCGCATCTGCTCGGGAACGCACAGCGTGTGGGCGAGCGGCGACGATATCGGCATGGGCGAAAACAGCGTGCTGGCCGCCTGAGATGATCGTCGCGGGAGAGGACAAGCGGCGAGGATATCGGGCGAGCGGCTGGTGGGGCGACGAAACCTTCGCCGACCTGTTCGCGGCCAATGCGGCGGCGCATCCCGAGCGGCTCGCGCTGGTCGATGCGCCCAACCGCGACGACTTCGCTTTCGGCGAGCCGCAACGGCTCAGCTATGCCGAGCTGGCGGCGGAGATCGACCGGCTCGCCGGGGCGCTCGTCACGGCCGGGATCGGCAAGGACGATGTGTTGCTCGTCCAGCTTCCGAACCTCAGCGAATTCGTCGCACTCTATTTCGCCGCCGCGAAGATCGGAGCGATCGTCAGCCCCGCAGCGGTGCAATATCGCAGCCATGAGCTCAAGGGCATGATCGGCGTCGTCGCTCCCAAGGCCTTCGTCTGCGCGACAACGGTCAAGGGCTGCGACCATGTCGGCGTTGCGGGGCCGCTACTCGACGACATCGCGCTGATGACGTTCGGCCCGAACCCACCAAACGAGGCGCTCGACCTCTCAACCGCTGCGGGCGATGAAGTCGCGCTCGCCGCTCATGTCGCCGCGAAGCCAGTCAATGCCGACGACATCTTCACCATCTGCTGGACCTCGGGCACCACCGGTGTGCCCAAGGGCGTGCCGCGCAGCCACAACCACTGGATCGCGGTCGCCGCCGCGGGCTATGAGGCGATGAAGGTCGGGCCGGGCGATGTGCTGCTCAACCCCTTCCCGCTCATCAACATGGCGAGCATCGGCGGCATCACCATGTGCTGGCTGACCAGCGCGGGGACGATGGTGCTGCACCATCCGTTCGATCCGGGCATCTATCTGAAACAGATCGCGACCGAGCGGCCGAGCCTGACGATCGCGCCGCCCGCGGTGCTCAACATGCTGCTGCAGAATGAAGCGCTGCTCGCGTCGGTCGACCTCTCCAGCCTGCGCGTCATCGCCTCGGGCTCGGCGCCGCTCGCGCCCGCGATGGTGCGCGGGTTCCAGGAAAAGCTCGGCATCATCATCGTCAACGTCTTCGGGTCGAACGAGGGGATGAGTTTCATCACCGGCGAGGGCGACATGCCCGACCCCGACAGGCGCGCGAGCCTGTTCCCGCGGCGCGGCACCTACCGGCGCCCCTATGGCGAAGGCCGCGGACCCAACATCGAAAGCCGGCTCGTGTCGACCGGCGGCGGCGAACCGATCGAGGCGGACGGGGTGCCGGGCGAATTGCAGATCCGCGGCCCCAGCCTGTTCGAGGGCTATCACAACGCCGCCGAGCGCACCGCCGAGGCCTTCACCGACGACGGCTGGTTCCGCACCGGCGATTTGTTCGAGATCGCCGAGGGCGGCGACTTCTACCGCTTCGTCGGGCGCTGCAAGGACCTGATCATTCGCGGCGGGGTGAATATCTCGCCCGAGGAGATCGACCAGCTGCTCGGCGGGCATCCGTTGCTGGCCGAGGCATGCGTTTTCTCGTTGCCGTGCGAGCGGATGGGCGAGCGCATCGGCCTCGCCTACGTCCCGCGCGGAGCGGACGATGTGGGCGTCGGCGAGGTCGCCGACTATCTGCGCGGGCACGATCTCGCGGTGTTCAAACTGCCCGAGCGCCTGTTCCGCTTCGATGCCTTGCCCCGCAATGTCACGGGCAAGGTGATGCGCAGCCAAGTGCGCGAAATGGCGCTCGCCACTCTCGAAAAGGAAGCCTGACATGGCAAAGGACGTCTTCATCCTCGGCGGCGCGCAGACCGATTTTGCGCGCAACCTCGAACGCGAGGGCGGCGGGCTGTTCGAGCTGTTCCGCGATGTCGCCGAAGCCGCCTTCGTGGCGACCGGCATCGAACCGAAAGAGGTCGAGACCGCGCATGTCGGCAATTTCGTCGGCGAACTCTTCGCAGGGCAAGGCCAGCTCGGCGGCTTCTTCGGCCATGTCCACCCCGACCTCGCGGGCATACCCGCCTCGCGGCACGAGGCCGCCTGCGCGTCGGGCAGCATCGCGATCCTCGCCGCCGCGGCCGAGATCGAGGCCGGGCGCTACGGCCTCGCGCTGGTGCTCGGGATCGAATTGATGCGCAACGTCCCCGGCCAGCGCGCCGCCGAATATCTCGGCGCCGCCGCCTGGGCGGGCCGCGAGGCGCAGGAGGCGCGCTTTTTGTGGCCATGGATGTTCGCGCGCGTCGCCGAGGAATATGAGGAGCGCTTCGGGCTCGACCGCGCGCATCTGCGCGGGATTTCCGCCAACAATTTTGCCAACGCCAAGAAGAACCCATATTCGCAGACGCGCGGCTGGGCGGTCACCGAAGACCATCTCGGCGAGAATGACGAGGTCAACCCGCTGATCGAGGGCAGCCTGCGCAAGTCCGATTGCGGGCAGGTTACTGACGGGGCTGCCGCGATCTTCCTCGCCTCGCGCGAGGTCGCCGAAGCCTATGCGAAACGCCGCGGCATTCCCATCGACAGCATCCCGCGCATCAAGGGCTGGGGCCACGCCACCGCGCCGCTGCTCTATTCGACCAAGGTCGCGGACAGCCGCGGCGGCGACTATGTCTTCCCCAGCGTGCGCAAGGCGATGATGGACGCGCTGCGCCGCGCCGAGATGCCCGACATCTATGCCTGCGACGGGGTCGAGGTGCACGACTGCTTCTCGATCACCGAATATATGGCGATCGACCATTTCGGCATCACCAAACCCGGCGAAAGCTGGCGCGCCGTCGAGGACGGGACGATCGCGCTCGGCGGGAAGCTGCCGGTCAATCCGTCGGGCGGCCTCATTGGCCTCGGCCATCCGGTCGGCGCGACGGGGGTGCGGATGCTGCTCGACAGCTGGCGGCAGGTTACCGGCAACGCCGGCGGCTATCAGGTCGAGGGCGCAAGGAATTTCGCGACCTTCAACGTCGGGGGCAGCGCGACGACCGCGGTCAGCTTCGTCGTCGGCACCTGATTTGACCGACGTCTTTCTCTATGACGCGGTGCGCACGCCGCGCGGCAAGGCGCGGCCCGATGGCGGGCTCGCGGCGCTGAGCCCGCAGGAACTGGTACGCAGCCAAGCGGCGGCGCTCGCGGCGCGTTGTGGCGATTTCGCGCCCGAAGCGCTGATCCTCGGCTGCGTCACGCAGAGCGGGGCGCAGGGCGGACATATCGCGATGCTGGCGAAGCTCCATGCCGGGCTGCCCGACGCCTGCCCAGCGCACAGCCTCAACAATTATTGCGCTTCCGGGCTGTCGGCGATCGGCGCGGCGATCGCGAAGGTCGCGAGCGGCGAAGTCGATGTCGCGCTCGCGGGCGGGGTCGAGTCGATGAGCGCGGCGCCCTTCCTCGGCGACCAAGCGACCTTCTATACCAACGCCGAGCTGCCGCCTCGCGCGCGTTTCGTGCCACCGGTGCTTGCTGCCGACCGGTTGGCGAATGGCGAAGGGATTACACGCGCCGAACTCGACGCGGTCGCCCTCGCCTCACAGCAAAAGGCAGCGGTGGCGGACAATGACGCCGCGCTGCAGGCCTCGCGCATCGCCACCGGCGCGCTGACCGGCGAGGAATGCATCCGGCCGCAGACGACGGCGGAATCGCTCGCCGCCGCGCCGCCCGCCTTCGGCGAATTGCAGGCGCAATATGCGGGCGCGCTCGAGGGCGCGACGTTCGAGCCGCTGCACGCTGTCGCCCATGCGCCGCCGATCTGCGACGGCGCGGGGCTGGCGCTGGTCGGCGGCGAAGGGCTCGGGCCCAGGCCCCGGGCACGCGTCGTCGCCTTTGCCGAGAGCGGGGGCGATCCGGCGACGTCGCTGACCGCGGGGTTCGCGGCGATGGACAAGGTGCTCGCGCGTGCCGGCCTGTCGCTCGCCGACATGGACCGGATCGAGTATATGGAAGCCTTTGCCTTCACCATCGCCAAATTCCTGCGCGACCGCGAGGCCGATCCGGCGCGGGTCAATGTCGGCGGCGGGCATCTCGCCAAGGGCCATCCGATGGGCGCGAGCGGTGCGATCCTGACCTCGACCCTGCTCGACGCGCTCGATGCCTGCAAGGGACGGTACGGCCTCGTCGTGCTCACCGGCGCGATGGGCGTGGGTGCGGCAATGCTGGTCGAACGGTTCGGCTGATTCCGGCTGGACAGGCGCGCGGCAGGCCCGCACAAGCCGCGAAACGGTCCAGTACAGGAGGCGGTCATCGACATCCAACAGGCACAGGCCGAGCTGCGCGCGGCGTATCAGGGCGGCGCGCCCGGCGTCTTCACGTCCGGGCTTGCGTGGCTCGCGGCCGACGCGGCCTGGTATGTCTGGGGCGGCCTCTACGCCTTTTTCGCGCTCTTCATCGGCGGGATGCTGATCATGCCGCTGGCGCTGCTGATCGCGCGGCTGTTCCACGCGCCCAAGGTCAGCAAGGGCAATCCGCTGACGCTGCTGGGGTTCGAGGCCGTGCTGCCGCTGTTTGCGGGGCTGCTGATCGCCTGGGGGGTGATCCCCGTGTCGGAGACCTTTGCCTTTGCAGCGCTCGCGCTCGTCATCGGCGCGCGCTACCTGAGCTTTGCCACCATGTATGGCGAGCGGCTATTCTGGGCGCTCGGCGCAGTGCTGTTCGCGATCGGCACCGCCTTTGCGGTCAAGGCTGACCTGCTTCCCTTCCATGTCACGCTGATCGTGGGCAGCGCCGAACTGCTGTTCGCGGCGTTGCTGTTCACGCGCTGGAATGCATCGGTCGCGCGCAGCGTCGCCGCCTAGACGGCGGGGCGCCGCGCGTAATAGCCGAAGCCTGCGATGACCGCATAGCAAGCGGCGGGAAGGAGCATCGCGGTGGCGAGGCTGCCGCTGGCATCGGCAATCGCGCCGGTCACCAGCGGCACCACTGCGCCGCCGAAAATCGCGACGTTGATGATCCCCGACCCGTCGGCGGCGCGGGTGCCGAGCTTTTCGCAGGCAAGGCTGAAGATTGTCGGGAACATGATCGAGTTCATCAGGCCGATCGCCAGCAGGCTGTAGCCCGATACGACGCCGCTGGTGTTGGTCGACACAAGGATCAGCGTAATCGCACCCAGCGCGACGAAGGCGAGCAGCTTGCCGGGGCTGACCACGCGCATCAGCGCCGACCCGATAAAGCGACCGACCATCGCGCCGCCCCAATAGAAGCCGATCAACCTGCCCGCAGCCTGTTCCTCGAGCCCCATCACCCCAGGTTGCATCAGATAGTTGACAATGAGCGAGCCGATCGAAACCTCGGCCCCCACATAGAGGAAGATGCACAGCGCACCGAAGCTGAAGCGCGGGCGGGTAAGCAGGTCATTGTCGTAGAGCCAGACCGCCGGCGCGAGCAGGATGAGCAGCACGCCGGCGACCGCATAGCCCTGTGTCGCCGCCACCGCCCCCGCGATAATCAGCGCAAGACCGGCGACATAACGCGGCGTGCGGACCAGTTCGCCGCCCGCCATGCTGGCCGCGTTATGCGGTAACTTGTTGCGGAATGCCCAGACGATCGCCGCGACCACGACCAATGCTATCGCGATGCCCAGATAGCCGTGCATGATCGCCTCGCTCTCGGCAACCCGATAGGCGTCGAGCTCGGCGCCAGACAGCTGGTCGGCGGTCACCGCCGCCAGGCTGCCGAGGATCAGGATCGAGCCGACGATGGGAAACACCGTTGTGCCGAGCGAGTTGAACGCCTGCGCAAAGGTCAGGCGGCTGTGCGCGGTTTCGGGCTTGCCGAGCAGCGAGATGAGCGGGTTCGCGACGACCTGGACAATCACCACGCCGCTGGCGAGCACGAACAGCGCGAGCAGGAAGAGCTCGTAGACGGCATTTTGCGACGCGGGGATGAAGAGCAGGCAGCCAACCATCATCGTCAGCAGCCCCGCGACCGCCCCGCGCATATAGCCGATCTTCTTGACCAGTTTCGCGCCCGGGATACCGATCACCAGATAGGCGGTAAAGAAGCAGAACTGCACCAGCATCGCCTGGGTATAGTTCAGCGTGAACAGCTCTTTCAGCTTCGGGATGATCACGTCGTTGAGGCTGGTGATGCCGCCGAAGATGAAGAAGAGCCCCATGACGAACAGGCGCAGTTCAGGGGCATCGACATGCCCGCCGCCGCTTTCGCTCGCCACCGGATCGCTGCTCGACGTGATATCCGGCGCCAATGCCATCTCTCTCTCCCCGACCCTAATATTAATCGCTCGGTGTCGTCATTTTGTCTTCGACGGGCAAGGCAGATTCTCGCCCACCGCCTGAACATTCGTATGCAACAGGGTCGCGGCAAAGCCCTTGTCGGCGGTGACGCTGAGCGCATAGTCGAGTTTCTGGAGGTTTGCGCCCGCGTCGGCGAAGCAGCGCAGCGGGATGCGGAACGAACTCACCTGGCCCTTCGGCGCCGCCTTGACCCAGTCGGAAACGTCGAACGCCTGCCCGCCCAGTGCGACGGTCACCGGGCCGGTGCCGAGCGCATCGACGCGCCATTCGACGCGTAAGGCAAAGCTGTTGTTCAGCTGGCGCGAGAGGTCGGCGTAGGGGCCCGAGAGATGGAAGGAGGCGGGGCCGGTCCAGACGAAGCTCTTGCCGTCCTCCTGCGCCTTCACGTCGACCGAGAGCGCGGCGATCAGCCCGCCGGGACTCGACACCGGCGCCGATTCGACCGGGCGCGCGCCGCCCGCGTCGGTGACGGTGAGCGCCCAAGGGGCGCGGGCGCGGCCGCCGGCGAAATAGGTTTCGACGTTGAGCGCCTGCGCGATGTCGATGCCGAGGTCCTCGGAGAGCGGCCCGACGGGCTTGCTCTCCCCATATCTGAGGCCGTAGCCGGTCGCGAAGAGCGGCTTTTCGACCGGCGAGCGGGCGTCGGCGGGCCAGGCGAAGGGAAGCGTGCCGGTGAAGGGGCGCGCACTCTTGCCGTCCCGCTGCGCGACCAGCACATCGGCGACGCCCGCACCCTGCGACCCGGGCAGCCAGCCCGCGACGAAGGCGTCGGCGGCGTTGATTTCGGGGCTGGTGAACATCGGGCGGCCCGAGAGGAAGAGCGCGACCACGGGGATGCCCGCGGCTTTCAGCTTCTTGAGCGTCGCGAGGTCGGTCGCGTCATTGGGCTGGTAGTCGAGCGTCGGCACGTCGCCCTGGAATTCGGCATAGGGCGCCTCGCCGAAGACGACGATCGCGACGTCGGGCTTTTCCTTGTATACCCCGCCATCGGACAGCGTCGCCACGCCGCCGGCGTCGCGGACCGCCTTGTCGAGACCTTCCCATATCGTCTGGCCGTTGGGGAAGTCGCCGCGCACGACGTCGGTGCCCTGCCAGCTGATCGTCCAGCCGCCCGACTGCATCGCCATATTGTCGGCGCCGGGGCCGGTGACGAGCACCCGCGCGCCGGGCTTGATCGGCAGCAGGCTGCCATTGTTCTTCAAGAGAACCAGCGACTTGGCGACCGCTTCGCGCGCGACGGCGAGATGGTCGGGGGTGCCGAGCGCCTTGACTATGCTGCGGTCGACATGGCCCTCGGGGAACAGGCCGAGCTTGTATTTCACGCGCAGGATGCGGCGGACGGCATCGTCGAGGCGCGCCTGCAAAATGGTGCCGTCCTTCGCCTGTTTGACGGTGGTCTCGTACAGGCCCTTCCAGCTGTCGGGGGCCATGAACATGTCGAGCCCGGCGTTGATCGCCTGGGCGCAGTCGGTGACGCTGCACCCCGCGACCTGGCCGTGGCCGTTCCAGTCGCCGACCACGAAGCCCTCGAAGCCCATCTTGCTCTTGAGCGCGTCGGTGAGCAGGCCCTTGTTGCCGTGGTGCTTGACCCCCTGCCAGCTCGAGAAACTGGCCATGACGGTGAGCGCGCCGGCGTCGATCGCGGCGGGGTAACCCATCGCGTGCTTGGCGATCAGCTCCTGCTCGTCGATCCTGGCGTCGCCCTGGTCCTTGCCCTCGAAGGTGCCGCCGTCGGCGAGGAAATGCTTGGCGGTCGCGGCGACCTGCGCTGCGCCGACGCTCTTGCCCGCCGCGAGCGGACCCTGCAGGCCGATGACCATCGCCCTGGCATAGTCGGCGATCAGCTTGGGATCGGCTGCATAGCCTTCGTAGCTGCGGCCCCAGCGCAGATCCTGCGGCACCGCCAGCGTCGGGGCGAAGGTCCATTCGATGCCGCTGCCCGCGATCTCGGCCGCGGTAACCGCGCCGATGCGCCGGATGAGTTCGGGATCGCGCGCGGCGCCCAGCCCGATATTGTGCGGGAAGAGCGTCGCGCCGGGGACATTGTTGTGGCCGTGGACCGCGTCGACGCCGAAGATGATCGGGATGGCCACGCCGTTTGCCTGCGGCTTCATCGACACGGCGCGGAATTCGCCGACGAGCTTCGCCCAGTCGGCGGCGCTCGAGCGCTCGTTGCCGTTCGGGCCACTGTTGCCGCCGGCTAGGATCGAGCCGAGCGGATAGGTTTCGAGATCCATGGGGGTGATGGTGCTGATGTCGCCCTGGATCAGCTGGCCGACCTTCTGCTCGACCGTCATTTTCGCGAGCAGCGCGTCGATACGCTTTTCGGTCGCCGCATCGGTAATCGCCGCGGGGCTCTTTGCGGCGGGCCAGAGGTCGGGATGGACGCTGGCCGCGCTGCTATCGGCAGGCTGCGCCACCACCATCGTGGCGGCTCCCGCCAGCAAGAATGCCGTCGTCATGGCAAGTGCGGAACGCCGCATCGTCTCTCCCATCCCTCTTCATCCGAACCATTATGTGAACGTTATCAAGTATTCCTCTCGCATAGCAAGCGAGGGAAAGCAAGCGCGCTATTGGGAGAGGGATTCAGCGCAGGCGCGGCATCGTCGCGAGGAGGAGCACCGCGACGCTCGCGAGGCCCGCAAGCAACAGGAACAGCGCATCGAAGCCGAAGCCGGGGACGAGCGAGATGGTGAGCCAGGGCATGATCAGCGACGGGACGGTGTTGGTGAGGTTGAACAGGCCGAGGTCGCGCGCGCGATGCTCGGGGCGCGGCAGGATGCGCAGCGTCTGGCCGCTGTGCAGCGAGAGGAAGATCGTCGCGGCGACGCCGAAGACGACATAGCTGAGCTTGGCCGCCAACAGCGTTTCCGACATCGCCATGGCAGCCAGGCCGAGGCTCAGGATCGTCGCGCAGATCACCAGCGGCAAGATGGCACGTCCGCTACGGTCTGCCCAGCGGCCGGCGAGCAGCGCGAGCGGCACCGCGACGGTGAGCACGAGGCTGAACAGTCGCGCGGTTTCGCTGTCGGTGATCGCTGGCTCGATCGAGCGAAACCAGAAGAAGAGGTAGGCAAAAAGTGCTGCTTCGGCGATTTGCACGAGCAAACGCGCGAACCACATGCGGGTGACTATGGCAAAGGGACGCGCCGACGGCTCATCGCCGCTCGGCACCGAGAGCTCGGGAAAGGGACGCGGGCGGCCGAGCAGCAGCACGGGGAGCACCGCGCCGGCGACGAGCACACCGACCAGCGCGAGCCGGCCGTCGGCGTCGGCGAGGCCCGGGATCGTGACGAAGGCGCAGGACACCGCGCCGAGCGCGGGTGAGAAAGCGAGCAGCCCGCCGAGCAGCCCCTTCTGATGATCGGGCACCAGATCGCCGCCCCACGCCGACAGGGGCCCGAGCATCATGTTGAGCGCGAGCTGCCAGCCGATGATGATCGCGATCAAGGTCGGCAAATCCTGTGCCAGCGGCACCGCGAGGAGCAGCGCGATCGTGAGGATCAGCCCGGCGATAATCCAGCTGCGCCGGTTTTGCGTACGATCGCTGAGCCAGCCGAAGAGCACGCCGCCGGCACTGGCGGCGATCGCGCCGCAGAAGGTGACGTAACCGAGCGCCTCGATATCGCCTTGCCCCGCGAGCGCGGTCATGCGCACGGGTAGCAGGATCGTCAGGAAGGGCACATAGGCGATCGCGCCGCCAGCCGCGGCGAGCGCGTAGAGCAGCAGGAAACGGGTCGATTGGCGGGGCTGGGAGGCGTCAGCCATCGCGCGCGGGCGCCGCGGTCGAGCCGCGCTCGATCAGGCTGCCCTCGACGACCGTCGGTGCGGTCGGGCGGGGCGCGCCGCGCTGCGCCGCGATGATCAGTTCGACTGCGCGCGACACCGTCGCGGCGATCGGCTGGTCGACCGCAGTCAGCCCCGGCGGCGTGAAGCGCACGATCGGGGTGTTGTCGAAGCTGACCAGCGACAGGTCGCGCGGGACGTCGAGCCCGCGATCCCGCGCGACGGCCAAGGTCGCGAGCGACATCTGGTCATTGCTCGCGATGATCGCGGTCGGCGGATTTTCCAGCGCCAGCAATTGCCGCGCGGCGACGGCGCCCGACGCCGCGCTGAAATCGCCCTCCGCCAGCAAATCGTCGGTGGGCAGGCCCGCCGCCTCCATCTCTGCGCGCCAGCCGTCGATGCGCCAGTGGCTGAGGTCATATTCGACCGAGCCCGAGATGAAACCAATGCGCCGGTGGCCGAGGTCGATCAGGTGCCGCGTCGCGCGCGCCGCCGAGCCCTCGTCGTCCATCGTCAGCGCGATCCCGGCATCGCCCCCGTGCGAGCCAATCCGCGCGAAGGGGATTTTCTGATTGTGGAGCAGGTCGACGATCAGCGGATTGTCCGAGTGCGGCGGGGTCAGGATCACGCCGTCGGGCTGGAGCGCGGCGATGATCGCGCGCAACTCGCGCTCGACATGGTCGTGGTGCGTGTCGACCAGTTCGAAGATCATGCGGTAACCGAGCTCGGCGCATTTGAGCATGCCGCCGAAAAGCATCTGGTCGACCCAGTCGGTGCCCTCGCGCGCTTTCCAGTCGGCGATGGTGCGCTCGCGGTCGTTGATCGCGAGGATGAGGTAGGAGCGCGATCCGCTCATCCGCTGCGCCGCGATCGAGGGAACGTAGCCCAGCTTGTCGATCGACGCCTGGACGCGTTCCTTCATCTCGGGGCGGACATTGGGCTCGTCGTTGATCACGCGGCTCACGGTCTGCAGCGACACGCCCGCGTCGGCCGCGACATGCTTGATCGTCACCGACTGCCGCCGACGTCCCATTATCGTGTCTGGTCCCCGCTCGCCGAACAGGCGGCCCTGCTAGCGGCATCTTCGCCGCATTGCCAGACGCGAACCCAGTCGATTTCGAAGCTTTTCGGATAACCGCGGGGATCGACGCCCTTTTCGGTGCGGCTCTCGGCAAGCCCCCCGCCGACCGCGAGGTTGAGCAGCAGGTGGAAGGGCCGGTCGAAGGGCGCGTTAGGGTCCTTCGAACCGGTGGTGCTCCAGTCGCCCGCTGTCTGGGTCGCGTAAACCTTGCCGTCGATCGTCCAGTCGATCCGGCCCGCCTCCCAGATGATCCCGAAGACATGGAAACCGTCGATCGGCGCGGGCAGTGTGGTTTCATCGCCCTTGTGCTTGTTCGCCGGCCATTGCCCGCCCGAGTGGAGCGTGCCGAGGATGCGGTTCTCGATCCCGCCGGGGCACTCCTTGCACTTCGCGCCGAGGTTCACCGCCTCGAGGATGTCGATCTCGCCCGAAGCGGCCCATGTGCCGTAATGATGCTCTTCGGGCAGCATCCAGATCGCGGGCCAGGTCCCCTGCCCCTGCGGCAGCTTCGCGCGCACCTCGACCTTGCCATAGGTCCAGGCGGCCCTCCCGCGCGTGACGAGGCGGGCGGAGCTATAGTCCTTGGTGGCGCGGGCGTTGGCCCTGGCGGGGTCGCCGCGCTGCGCCAGCGGGAAAGCGGGGCCGCTCGCGACTTCCTTGCGCGCGGTGATGACGAGCTTGCCGTCCCTGACCGCCGCATTGTCCTTGCGGTCGGTGTAGCATTGGCGCTCGTCGTTGCCGCCGCCCCAGCAGTCGACGTCGAAATCCCATTTTCTGCGGTCGATTTCGGTGCCGTCGAACTCGTCGAACCAGACGAGATTCCAGCCGTCGGATGCCGCCGCGGGGGTCGCGGCCGCTGCGGCGAGCAGCAGGGCGAGCGCGCGCTTCATGCGGCCTGCGGGACGTCGGCGCCGCAATAGCGCGCGACATAGGCGTGGTGGTCAGGCAGCTTGGCGACGGTATCGGCGACCTGCCGGCGGATCATGCCGAGCAGCCGGTCGAGTTCGTCGTCGCTGAGCTTGGTCGTCACCGGATGATAGCTTTGCGGCTCGATCCCCTGCCCCATCATCACCTGCACCCAGCTGTTCTCGGCGAAAAGCTCCTCATTCTTGCGGAAGACGCGACCGGATTCGCGGAACAGCTCGATCTTCTGCGCGAGGCTGTCGGGGATTTCCATGTCGGCGCACTGGCGCCAGAAGGCGCTGTCGCGGCGGTTGGTAGCCTTATAGTGGAGGATCAGGAAGTCGCGGATCTGCAGATTGTCCTGCAGCTGCTGCTCCTCATATTCGGCGATGTCGCGCGCCCCGGGGCGCCCCAAGGGCAGCATGCGGATGAAGCGCAGCACGCTGCGCTGAATGAGGTGGATGCTCGTCGATTCGAGCGGCTCCATGAAGCCCCCCGACAGCCCGACCGCGACGCAGTTGCGCACCCATTGGCGGCGGCGGATACCGGTGGTGAAGCGCAGGAAATTGGGCTCGGTCAGCACCTCGCCCTCGACATTGCCGAGCAGGCGTTCGAGCGCGTCGTCGCGGCCGAGGTAGCGGCTGCAATAGACGAGGCCGTTGCCGGTACGGTGCTGGAGCGGGATGCGCCACTGCCAGCCGGCGTCGTGCGCCATCGCGCGCGTGTAGGGGACGGGCGGGCGGACGTTGGGCGTCTGGAGCGCGATCGCGCTGTCGCACGGCAGCCAGTGCGTCCAGTCGTCGAACCCTGCGTGAAGCGCGCCCTCGATCAGGAGCGCGCGGAAACCGGTGCAATCGAGGAAGAGATCGCCCTCGATCCGGCGCTCGCCGTCGAGGATCAGCGCGGCGATATCGCCGCTTTCCGGGTCGAGCTCGACATGGCCGATTTTGCCCTCGACGCGGACGGTGCCGTCGCCCTCGGCCATCTGGCGCAGGAAGCGCGCGTAGAGGCCGGAGTCGAGCTGATAGGCGTAATTGGTGCCGTCGTTGGGGAGGTGGGCGAACTTGCCCGCCATTGCGGCGACCAGCTCCATGCAATAATCGTCGTAGCTCTGCGCATGGCCCCTGGTGCGCCCGTGGAGCCAGAAATGCTGGAAGCCCGCCGACCAGTGATCCTTGCCGGTTAGCCCGAAGCTGTGGAAATAGCGGTGCCCCTCTTCCTTCCAATTGTCGAAGAGGATGCCGAGCTTGAAGGTCGCCTGCGTCGCGCGCATGAAATCGGCCTCGTTGATGCCGAGCAGCCGGTTGAAGTTGACGAGCGGCGGGATGGTGCTTTCGCCGACGCCGATCGTGCCGATCGCCTCCGATTCCACCAGCGTCACGCTGACCGCGCGGCCCATGGTGCGCGCGATCGCCGCGGCGGCCATCCAGCCGGCGGTGCCGCCGCCCGCAATCACGATACGCTGGATGGGCTGGGTCATCGGCTGAGCGTCCTCAAGAGGAAAGCGCGGAGGCGTCCGGCGCTTTCGGGGGTGAGCGGAGCGAGGACGCTGCGCGCAGCCTCGGGGATATGGTCGGTGACGCTGCCGTCGTTCGCGAACACATAATGGTCGAACAAGGCGCGCCAGATCGCCTTGTCCTCGTCGGGCAGGTCGCGGACCGCGAGGATCGCGTGGTTGAGCGCCTCCTGCGGCTGGCCGAGGAAGGCCGGGGTGTCGCGCCACCAGTAATTGACGAGGATGTTGAAGGGGTCGAGCCCCTCGACATGGTGCCACCACATCGACGGGATGAAAAGCGCGTCGCCGGGTCCGAGCTCGGCGACCTGCGCCGCCGCCATCGCCTCGGCGAAGCGTGGATAGGCGGCGAGGTCGGGGGCGTCGAAATCGACCATGCTCACCGCGCGCCCCGCGGGGGTGTTGTCGATCGGGCCGAGGTAGAGGTTCTTGTACTGGCCCGGCGGAAACAGCGTGAAGCGACGGCGGCCGGCGGCGCAGCAGGCGAGATTGTCGGGGAAGTCGTTGTGCGCGGCGATGCGCGTCCTCGTTCCGATCCAGATGCTCTTGAGCGGATTGCGGGCGCCGAGGTCGAGAGGGTTGGCGGCATCGAGCCCGTCGAAATGCGCGGGGATGTCGATCGAGGCGAGGTAGACGGTGCGGACCTCGCCGCGCTCCTCGGCGGTGTCGATGCCGGCGAAGATGTCGGGCAGCTTGCCGGTGCCGGTGCGGAAATTCATCGCCATGTCGGCGTCGTAGAAGAGCCGCCCATCGTGCCCCGGCGCGCCGATCGACACGGTGAAGGGGCGGTCGCGCGCGTGGTCGAGGAGGTGCTGGCGCGCGGCGCGCGCCGAGCTCTTCGCCGCCTGCACCAGCGGCCAGTCGGCGACGAGGCCGCGCAGGATAAAGGGCTCGCGCGCGCCCGAGAGCAACGCGTCGAGCCCTTCCCCCTTATCATAGGCGCGCTCGGCCACCCTGGCGAGCCGCGGATAGATGGCGCCGTCGCGCTCAGCCATGGCCTAGCTTCCTATTGCGGCGGTCGACGAGACCCGCGAGCTGCGCCAGCGAGGCGAGCGCCATGAAGATCGGCATCAGATGCCCTGCGGCGTGGAGCTTGCCGAGCGTATCGGCACCCAGCGCGCGCAACCTGGCTTCGTCGATGATGTGGAAACCGACGAGCGAATTGACCGAACCGTCGTCGAGCGTGACCTCGAGCGCGAAAGGTTCGAGCAAATCATAGTCAGCGAGCGCGGCGAAGAAGGCGGGGCTGGCGCGATGGCCTTCGTCGAGCGCGCCGAGCTTTTCGGCAATGTCCTCGAGATAGGGCGTCGCCTGTCCGTCGGCGTCGAACAGGCGGATGCCCTCGCCCCCGGTCGCGATGCGCGGATGACCCAAGTCGATATGAACCTGCCCCGGGCCGTCGCCGCTCGCCGGGCGGCCGACGAGGAAGGGCTGGATCGCGATCGACAGCGGGCGATAGCGCGCGTCCCAGCGCTCGCCGTCGAGGAAGAGATTTTCGCCATTTTCGAAACCGAAGAGCGCGACCGCGATGAACGGGTCGTGCGGATTTTCGCGGCGGAAAAGGATCGGATAATGCGCCTGCACCTGACGGAACTCGCTCGGCACCGTGAGCGTCGCCATCACCGCATCGCCGCGCGCCGCGCCCGCGCGCGGATCGATGCGCAGGTCGCGGTGGGCGCTGGTATCGAGGGCGGCGTGGTTGGTCATCTATCGTCCTTCATTCGGCGGCGGTTGCCGCGGCCGCGCCGAGCGCGCCCAGATAATCACGGTTGGTAGGGAGCGCGGCGGTGAGCGCGCGGCCGCGCTGGCGCGCTTCGGCGAGCGCGGCCGCGGCGCGGTCGCTGGATGCAAGCACCGGCGGCGGGTCAAAGCCCATGCCGTAGAGGATGTACTGGTGGCTCTCGGCCGAGAAAATCTCGTCGACCTGCGGGAAGTCCCAGGCCGAGGGCGGCTGATCCTGCCACAAGGTGAGCATGGCGGCGAGGGTCGCGGGGACATGCTCGGGATCGCGCTGCGCGAGCCAATAGGGCTCGGTGCGGCGGCTCAGCACATAGTGGAGCTTGAGGAAGTCGACGATCCGGTTCCAGCGATAGCGGAACAGTGCGTTGAAGCGCTGCGCGTGGATCGGCAGCGCCGCGGCGCTCGCGGGGAAATTGTCGACGAGGGCATTGAGCGACAGCTCGATCATCACGATCGCCGAGGCCTCGAGCGGCTCGATGAAGCCCGCCGAGAGGCCGACCGCGAGGCAATTGCCCTGCCAGAAGCGCGCGCGGTGGCCGGTCGGGAAGCCGAGACGGCGGACCGGCACGTCGGGGGCGTGCGGCAATTGTTCGGCGATATAGGCGCGCAGCACCGCCTCGGCCTCGTCGTCGGAGAGGAAGCGGCTGGCGTAGACGCAGCCGATGCCGCGCCGGGTGGGCAGCGCGATGTCCCAGATCCAGCCCGCGCGGTGCGCGGTCGAAATCGTCTGCGAAGCGATCGGGCTGTCGGCTTCGGTCGGCACCTGCGCCGCGAGCGCGCGGTCGTTGAACAGCGTGTCGCTGCGGTCGATCCATTCGACGCCGAGCGCGCCGCCGATCAGCAGCGCGGCGTGGCCGGTGCAGTCGAGGAAGAGGTCGCCCGCGATTTCTCCATGCTCGCGGGTGACGACCGCGGCGATATGGTCGCCCTCGCCGCGGCGGACGCCGGTGACATGGTCGGCGACATGGCGGACGCCGAGCCGCTGCGTCGCATGCACCATGAGGAGCGCGGCGAATTTGCCGGCATCCAAGTGGTACGCGTAATTGGCGGCGCCCTGATAGCCGGGCATCGCGCGCTGGCGCGGGGCGAGGTCGTGGTCGCACACCGCCGCCTGCGCAGTCATCGCGGCGGCGAAGCTTTGCCCCGCCTCGCCCGCCTGCCACGCCGCGAGCAGCTCGCGCGTCGCCAGCGGCGGCGGCGGAGTGAAGGGATGGAGATAGCGGTCGTCGGCGCCCCCGCTCACCCAGCCGTCGAAGCGCGACCCCTGTTTGAACGAGCCGTCGCAGGCGGCGAGGAATTCGCCCTCGTCGATGCCGATCGCGGCGAGCGTCGCGCGCATCGTCGGCCAGGTCCCCTCGCCCACCCCGATCGTCGGGATGTCGGGCGCCTCGATCAGCGTCACGGAAAGCGCGGGCCGCGCCGCGGCGATGCGCGCCGCCGCCAGCCAGCCGGCGGTGCCGCCGCCGACGATGACCACCCTCTCCATCTCGCTCGTCATTGAGAACGTTCCTACGCGTTTCGCCCCGGCGCGTCACGCAAAAGAGCCGCACCCCGACCCGAGGCACGGCTCTCTCGCCAGGGACCGCGGGAGGGGGCGGTACCGTTAGAAGTTGAACCGGACGCCCGCCGCGTAGCGGGCGAAGCCCGGCGACGCGAAGGCGACATTGTTCCGGTGGCGCAGGTGCCCGCGACGGCTCTCGCCGGTCAGGTTGATCGCCTCGACGAAGCCGGTGAGGCCGGGCATGAACTCGTAGCTCGCGCTGGCGTCGATCTGCCAATATTCCTCGACATAGAAGGGGTTGGGGCCGGTTCCCGCGAGGAACTTGTCGCGCCAGTTCCACGCGACGCGCGCCTGCAGCCCGTTCTTGTCGTAATAGGCGACCGCGTTGGCGCTGTCGGAGAGGCCGGTCAGAGCGAACTGCGCCACGGTCGACGGCTTGCTATTGTCGTATTTCGCGTCGCCGCGGACGATCGTGTAGTTCAGCAGGACGCCGAAGCCGGTGTCCCAGAAGCTGTGCTGGAGCGCGAATTCGAAGCCGTGGATCTTCGCCGACTGGTCGCTGTTGATCGGCGTCGCGATCTCGAAATTGAGCAAAGGATCGTCGGGCGTGCTGAAGATGATACCGTCGCGCAGCCCGTTGGCGTCCTCGACCGGCAGGCCGGTGTTCGGATCGAGCCGCACCTGCACCGTGTTCGGATAGTTGCGGATGATGAAGTCGCGGATCTGCTGCGCGGTGGCATTGGCCCCGAGCGACGCGAGCGCGGCATTGTAGCGCGGACCGAAGGCCGGGGTGCGGAGGTCGAAGGCATCGGAGTCGATGCGCGTCGATGACAGGAAGTTCGACACGCGCTTGTGGAAGAAGCCCGCCGAGATGTAGCTCTCGCGCCCGTAATACCACTCCGCCGACAGGTCGATATTCTTCGACTTGTAGGGGAGCAGACCCGGATTGCCCTGGCTGCCGCCGCCGCCGCCGATGCGGAACAGCGAGTCGATGGTGCGCCCGCCCTGCAGGCTGGCATAGTCGGCGCGGGTGATCGTGTGGCTGTACGACGCGCGCAGCTTCACATCCTCGATCGGTTCGATGTCGAAGTCGATCGCCGGCAGCCAGTGGTCGTAATCGCCCTTGAAGCGGGTGAAGTCCGAATCCGGGCCATAGATGACGTTGAACTCGTTTGCCGCGACCCAGCTGGTCCCCGTGGGGATCGGCACCAGCGCCGAGGAGTCGACGCTGGTATGTTCGTAGCGGACGCCCGCGGTCAGATGCGCTTCGCCCGCGCCGACGTCGAACTTGGTGCCGACCTGGATATAGGGCGACAGCGTCTTTTCGGTGAGGCGGCGATCGACGGTGTAGTTGGCGAGGCAGGTGCCCGGCTGCGCGCTCCCCGTCGCGGGATCGCTGCACACTTGATACAGATCCTCGATCAGGTCGGCCATGCGTTCGAAGTTGAACGTATAGAAGCTGGGAATGATACCCGACGCGCCGTTCACGCCCTTGAACTTGTCGGGCAGCGTCTGGAGCTCGAAAATGTCGTCGGGGATGTCCGACGCCGGCCCGGCGCCGCCCCAGGTGTCGTTCTGGATGAAGCCATAGGCCGAGCGCACCTTGTTCTCGATGTACGAGACGCCGAAATCGATGCTGTCGAGGAAGGCGCCGTCGTGGTCGTAGCGGCCCTTGAGCTGGACCTGGTCGATCGTGTCCTTGAAATAGGCGTTGCGGAAGGCGTTGCCCGTCGAGCGGATCAGCCCCGCGTTCAGCGGGTCGATCCCGGGGTGCATGTTGTAGGAGATGACCGGCAGATCGGAGTCGAAGTCGATCCGCTGGTTGGCGACGCCGAAGATCGCGTTGCCGACCGACACGCTGGTGCCATATTTGTTCGTCGGCTTGGATTCGGCGGTAGAGTGATGGAAATCGAGTTCCATCGTCATGCCGCCGGGCGCCTCCCAGGTGAGGTTACCGCCGAGCGACTTGTTCTCGGTGCGGTTCGCGACAAGCGAGCCGCTATACGAGAGGTCCTTGTTCTCGCCCGCGCCAAAGGCTTCGGAATAGAAGATCGGGCCCGCGACGGGGCCGTCGGTCCAGCTGCTCGAGGTGTTGTTGTGGTTGAACCACACGCCGACATTGCTGTTCCGCACTTCGACGGTGTTGCGCGAATAGGTGTAATCGATCGTCGCGGTCAGCGAGTCGATCGGGCGGAATTGCAGCACCGCCTGGCCGTTGATCCGTTCGCGGTTGATGTCGTTGAGGTCGTAGGAGGCATTCTGCGGGACCTGATAGACGTCGGTCGCATCGGGCCGGTTGGTGATCTGCGCGAAGCGCGGATCGGCGGGATCCTGGGTCAGCGAACCCCAATTATTCTCATTGCCCAGATAGCCGTCCCGCCAGCCGACATTGGCGGTGTTCACACTGGCTTTGCGCTTCTGCCACGAGCCCGCGATCATGATGCCGATGCGGTCGTCGGCAAAGGTGGTCGACAGGATGCCCGACACTTCGGGGGTGATCGGATTACCCTCGTTGCGCGAGCTGTCGTAGACGCCCTTGACCGCGATGCTGCCCGACAGGCCGGGCTTGTCGAGCGGGCGCGGGGTCTTGATGTTGATCGACGAACCGATGCCGCCCGAAGGGATGGCGGCGCGGCCGGTCTTGTACACCTCGACCGAGGCGATGCCTTCAGAGGCGAGGTTGGCGAAGTCGAACGAACGCGACGACGGCGCGCTGGCGCCGTCGCCGAGCGACGAGGTCGGCATCGCGCGTCCGTTCAGCGTGACGAGGTTGAATTCGGGGCCGAAGCCGCGCACCGTGACGAAGCTGCCTTCGCCGTTCGAGCGATCAATCGACACGCCGGTGATGCGCTGGAGCGATTCGGCGAGGTTGGTATCGGGGAACTTGCCCATGTCTTCGGCCGAGATCGCGTCGACAACGCCCTGGCCTTCGCGCTTGATGTCGGCCGAAGCCGCAAGGCTGGCGCGGATGCCGGTGACGACGATTTCGTCGCCGTCGGTCGCGCCTTCGACCGGCGGCGTATCCTGTGCCAAAGCGATCTGTGCCATGCCCATCAGCGCGATCGCCGACGTGCCGGCCAGAGCTCTGGCGAGCCGAAGCTTTTGCGAAGCCTGCATCCCTTTCCCTCCCGTTTAACCGCTCATTTATCGGCGGCATTTCTTCAATGTGAACGTTATCTAAATGAGAACGTTCTCATTGTCAACGCGGGTCGCATTGCATTCCTATGCCATCGGGAGGTGTCTGGCGAGGCGCGCGGTAGCGCGGGCGGCGGATCGATGCCGCCCGCGCCGCACCGCGTCAGAGCATGGGGTAGCTCAGTCCGTAATAACCATAGACGGTCCGGCCATAATCGTCGGTATATTCCGGCGTGTCGTCGCGCGCGTAGCGCGGCGCGCCGGTGACCTGTTCCTTGGTCAGGTTCACGACATAGCCGCCCTTGTCGGTATCATAGGTCAGCATGTCCCACGGCACCGGATAATGATCCGCGCCGAGCCCGAAGATGCCGCCGAATTCGAGTACGCCATATTGGCTCTTCCCCGATTTCTTGTCGATCATGATGCTGGTGATCGTGCCGAGCTTTTCGTTCTGCGGGTTGTACACCGCAGTCCCTTCGACCTTGTCGGACGAAATCAAGCGGTTGGTTTCGCGTTCGAGGGTGTCACCCATGAGGGTCTCTCCTTGGAGTTGGAGACGGTCCGCGAAGCCGGTCAGCAGGACCGACTGCGCCGTCCCCTGTCCACCCAACGGAGCGCGCCGGGCAGAGTTGCTCGGCTCATCGCAAATCGCGCGCCGTTCGAAGAGCGCGGGAGGTCAGCGGCTCCAGCGCGCGAAGATCGCGGTGGGGAGCAGCAGGCCCCGCGCCTCTTCGCGCACCGAGAGCTCGCCGCATTCGACCTTGCCGGGCAGGTCGGCGAAGAGCTGGCTGAGCAGTTCGCCGATCGCCAGCGCCGACATGCGCACCGCATAGACGGTGAGGAACAGCGCGCGGCTGTCGGCGTCGAGCAGCCGGCGGCAGTCGGCGAGCAACGGCGCGAGCCCTTCCTCGAGCTGCCAGCGTTCGTTGTTGGGGCCGCGGCCGAATTTGGGCGGGTCGAGCAGGATCGCGTCGTAACGCCGCTCGCGCCGCACCTCACGCGCGGTGAACTTGCCCGCATCGTCGACGATCCAGCGGATCGGTTTCTCCCCCATCCCAGCGAGCGCGGCATTTTCGCGCGCCTGCGCCACCGACTTCTTCGAGGCGTCGACATGCGTCACCGAGGCGCCCGCGGCGGCGAGCGCCTGGCTGCCGACGCCGGTGTAGCCGAAGAGGTTGAGGAAGGCGGGGTCGGGTTTGTCCGCGATCCTTTCGCGCAGCCAGTCCCAAACCGGCGCCATGTCGGGGAAAAAGCCCAGGTGGCGGAAGGGTGTGCAACTCGCGGTGAAGCGCGTCTCACGCCACGCGAGCGGCCAGCCCTCCTGCGGCACCGGCTTGCTGTAATACCAGCGGCCGCCGCCATCGTCGTCGGATGCGGGGACGAACTCGCCGTCGGCGGCGTCCCACTCGGCCTGCGGCAGCGCGGGGGCCCACATCGCCTGCGGTTCGGGGCGGATGAAGCGGAAGCGGCCATAGCGTTCGAGCTTGCGCCCGTTCCCGCTGTCGACCAGCCCATAATCGTCCCACGCCTCGCCGGCGAGCGTGACGAGGGGCAAAAGATCAGCCACGCGCGGCTTCCGCGAGGATGAAGGCCTTCACGGCGTCATAGTCACCGGGAAGCCTGGTGTAGCGTTCCTCGCGGTCGAAGAGATTGCCGAGGCGCGCGGGGAGCCCGGGGCGGACGCCGGTCGCGCGCTCAACGGCTTCGCGGAACTTCGCCGGATGCGCGGTCGCGAGGGTGACCACCGGGATGTCGGCGGCGATCTCGAGCTGGCGCGCCGCGGCGAGGCCGACCGCGCTGTGCGGGTCGATCACCTGCCCGCCCCTTTCCTGCGCCCAGCGCAACGCCAGCGCCATGCTGTCGCCGTCGATGCTCGCGCTGGAGAATAGGGTGCGGGCGCCGCCGAGCATGTCGGCGGGGATCGTCATCGCGCGGTTCCGGTCGAACTCGCCCATCATGCCCGTGATCGCACCGCCGTCGCGGCCCGACAGGTCGAAGAGCAGACGTTCGAAATTGCTGCTGACCTGGATGTCCATGCTCGGCGTAGCGGTCGGGGTGACCGTGCCGGCGCTGTAGTCGCCGCTGGTGAGCGCGCGGTGGAGGATGTCGTTGACGTTGGTCGCGACGACGAGGCGGGCGATGGGGAGGCCCATCTGCGCCGCGACATAGCCCGCGAAGACATCGCCGAAATTGCCCGTCGGCACCGAAAAAGCCACCGGGCGGTCGGGGCCGCCGAGGCGGACGGCGGCGTAGAAATAATAGACGACCTGCGCCATCAGCCGCGCCCAGTTGATGCTGTTCACGGCCGACAGCGTGACACAGGCGCGCGCCTCTTCGTCGCCGAACAGCCGCTTCACCATCGCCTGCGCGTCGTCGAAGCTGCCGTCGATGGAGATATTATGGACGTTGGGGGCGAGCACCGTCGTCATCTGGCGGCGCTGGACGTCGCTGACGCGGCCCTCGGGGTGGAGCATGAAGATCCGGATATGCTCGCGCCCCGCGACCGCCTCGATCGCCGCCGAGCCGGTGTCGCCCGAGGTCGCGCCGACGATGGTGATGTCGGTGTCGCCGCCGGCGAGGAATTTCTCGAACAGCTGGCCGAGCAGTTGCAGCGCGACATCCTTGAACGCCAGCGTCGGGCCGTGGAACAGTTCGAGCAGCCAGTGGCGATGGTCGAGCTGGACGAGCGGGGTTACCGCGTCGTGGCTGAAGCGGCCGTAAGCCGCTTTACACAAGGTGCGCAGTTCGTCCTCGGAGAGCACGCCCGCGACGAAGGGCGTCATCACGCGCACCGCGGTTTCGACATAGTCGAGCCCGGCGAAGGCACGGATTTCGTCCTGGCTCAGCACCGGCCATTGGGCGGGCACATAGAGCCCCCCGTCGGCGGCGAGCCCCGCGAGGGTGGCGGCGCGAAAGTCGAGGGTCGGCGCGGAGCCGCGGGTGCTGATATAATCCATGGCGCCCCGCGCCTAGCCGCGTCCGGTCAAGGCCGCAAGCGGCGGCGCACGGCGATGATGTAGATGACGAGCGCCGCGATAGCGAAGAAGAACCATTGCCCGGCATAAGCGAGATGATTGTTCGGCGTATCGGCCGCCGAAGGTACCGCGCTCGCCCGCAATCCGGGCGCCGGCACATCGGCGACGAGGAGCGCGCGCGCGGGCATCGCCCTGCCCGTCAGCCGCTCGATCATCGTCGGCTGTTCGGGGCCGGGGACGATCGTTCCCTGCACGATGCCGCCCTTCCACGCCGGGGACGTTCCGGCGGGCAGGAAGCTGTCGGCGGTGCCCATGTCGACCAGCACGCCGGGCCCTTCGGCGCCGGTGCGGCAGTCGGCGATCATGCGGATGCCGCTCTTGCCCGCGCGGTCCGTGCCGCCGCGCTGGTCCCAGCGTACCGGCTCGAGGCAGGTGACGCTGCTCTTGCGAAAGAGCATCGCGTCGGGAACCGGCGGCAGTTCGGGATAGGTCACCAGCGACGACATCGCCATGTTGCGCTGGTAGAGCGCGATCAGCGCTTCCTTCTCGCCCTTGCGCTGCCATTGCCAGACGCCGAGCGCGATCATCGCCGCCACCGCGGCGAGGACGAGGATCGTCGGGATCACCGGCCAGCGGCGCCGAGCGCGTGCGGGATCAGTCATCTTTTCTCTTTCCTTCGGCGGCCTCGCGCTGGTGCTCGCTGGCGAGCAGCGCCGCCTTGCCGACGCGCAGGCCATAGATCACCGCCCCGACCGTCAGCGGCACCCAAAGGGCGACATGCACCCAGAAGGGCGGGTTGAACAAAGTGTCGAGCGTCAGCGCGGCGGCGATCAGCAGCGCGCCGATGATCATCGTCAGGAAAGCCGCAGGCCCGTCGCCGACATTATAGCGCCCCGTGTCGAGCCCGCACGACGGGCAGCGCTCGCGGAACTTCGCCGGCCACTCGAACAGCCCCGGCGCGCCGCATTCGGGGCAGAGGGCAAAAAGGGCAGCGCGCCAGACCGGCGGCTGCCCCTTTTGGCTTTGGTCTGGTGCCGCCACTTAGTGCGCGGCGACCGGTGCGCCCCAGCCGCCCCAGACATAGACGATGATGAAGAGGAACAGCCACACCACGTCGACGAAGTGCCAGTACCAGGCCGCGGCCTCGAAACCGAAATGCTGCTGCGGGGTGAAGTGGCCCTTGTAGCTGCGCACGAGGCAGACGATCAGGAAGATCGTGCCGACGAGCACGTGGAAGCCGTGGAAGCCGGTCGCCATGTAGAAGGCCGAGCTGTAGTTGCTCTGGCCGAACGGGAACGGCGCATGGGCATATTCATAGGCCTGGATCATCGAGAAGACCGCGCCCAGGATGATCGTCGCCCACAGGCCCTTCTTCAGGCCGTCGCGGTCGCCGTGGATCAGCGCGTGGTGCGCCCAGGTGATCGTGGTCCCCGAGCAGAGCAGGATCAGCGTGTTGAGCAAGGGCAGCGAGAAGGCGTCGATGACTTCGATGCCCTTCGGCGGCCACATGGTGATCGTCGCGGCACCGTCCTGGCCGAACAGCGAGGTCACGCCGTCGGCGGTGACTTCGATCGGCACCGGGAAGAGCGAGAAGTCGAACCAGGCCCAGAACCAGCCGACGAAGAACATGACTTCGGACGCGATGAACAGGATCATGCCGTAGCGCAGGTGCAGCTGGACGACCGGGGTGTGGTCGCCGGCATGCGCTTCGTTGATGACGTCCGACCACCAGCTGAAGAAGGTCGCGATCACGCCCATGAAACCGAGGCCGAGGACCCATTTGCCGGCGGCGCCGAAATGATCCTCGTGCATGTACATGACGAGGCCGAAGAACATCACCAAGGCAGCGACCGAGCCGATCAGCGGCCAGACGCTGGGGTTTACGAGGTGATAGTCATGATGTTTGGCACCGGACATGGCGTGTTTCCCGTTTTTAGCAGCCCCAGCATCGCGATTCCCCATCGCCCGCCGGTCTTGTTAAGACTCTTGTTCGCGGCCTTAGCTGGCCTTTTTAGCCTCGTCTACAGGGTGGAAGGTGTAGCTGAGGGTGATTTCCTGGATGTCGCGCGCGTCCGGATCGTCCATGATCTTGGGATCGACGAAGAACAGCACCGGCATCCGCATCTGCTGCCCCGGCTCCAACCGTTGCTCGGTGAAGCAGAAGCACTGGATCTTGGTGAAATATTTGCCCGCCTGCGTCGGCGTGACATTGAACCCGGCAGTGCCGACGACCGGCTTCGACGAGTTGTTTTCGGCGATAAAGATCGCCATGTCGCGCGCGCCGATGCTCACCGTATCGGTCGGATGTTCGGGATAGAATTTCCACGGTAGCCCCGGCGAGACATTGGCGTCGAAGCGGACCGAAATGGTCTGCGACAGGATCACCGGATCGGCCGCAGCGGCGACCGGATCATACCGTTGCGTCGTACCGCCGAAACCGGTGACGCGGCAGAACAGGTCGTACAGTGGCACCGCGGCAAAACCCAGCCCGACCATCGCCAGCGCAAGCAGCGTCGCCAGGCTCGCGGTCTTTGCTTTGGGGGACAGGCGCGCGATCATGCGAATATCTGGATCTTGGCGATCGTGATGAAGAAAAACAGGATCGCCAACCCGCCCAGCATCCACGCCATCATATTGGCACGGCTGCGCTGGCGGCGGCGATATTCGACTTCGTCAAAGGGTTCAAGATTCGGTTTGTCGGTCATAAGGGCCACCAATGATCGGCAACGACAGCGCCGAAGATAATGAAAAGATAGGCGATAGAATAAGCGAACAGCCGCTTTTCGGGCTGCATCAGATCGCCGTGGCCGGTCGCGCGCGTCCCGACCTGCACCGACAGCGCCACGAACAACGCCGAAAGAATGATCGCGGTCCAGCCATAGAGGGCGCCGGTGTAACCGAGCGGCCAGGGCGCGATCGCAGCCGCCGCCATGATCAGCGCATAGAACAGGATCTGACGCCGGGTCGATTTCTCGCCCGCCACGACCGGCATCATCGGGATGCCCGCGGCGGCATAGTCAGAGCGCACGAACAGCGCCAGCGCCCAGAAATGCGGCGGCGTCCACAGGAAGATCAGCAGGAACAGCATCACCGGAAACGGCGCGATGCTGCCGGTGGCGGCGACCCAGCCGATCAGCGGAGGAAAGGCGCCTGCGGCACCGCCGATGACGATATTCTGCGGCGTCCGCGGCTTCAGCCACATCGTGTAGACAAAGACGTAAAAGAGGATCGAGGCCGCGAGGAGCAGCGTCGCCTGCCAGTTCGATGCAAACAGCATCAGGAACAGAGAGAAGGCGGCAAGGCCGATGCCGAACTGCAGCGCCGTCTGCCGATCGAGACGCCCGGCGGGCAGCGGACGCCCGGCGGTGCGCTTCATCTTGGCGTCGATCCCCGCCTCATACCATTGGTTGAGCGCGCCCGAGGCCCCTGCCCCCAGCGCGATCGCAAGGATCGACGAGAAAGCCAGCACCGGATGGACTTCGCCCGGAGCCGCAAGCAGCCCGCACAGCGCGGTGAACACCACCAGCGACATCACGCGCGGCTTGGTCAGCGCGAACAGGTCGCGCCAGTCGGCGGGGAGCGCCGTTTCGCCATGGGTCAGGCTCTGTGCCATGCTAACTCCAGCCTGAGACGCGAGCGCCCCCTGCCGAAATCAAGCAGGGGGCGAACGCATTCAGGCGATACGCGGCAGTTCGTTGAACTGGTGGAACGGCGGCGGGCTCGGCAACGTCCATTCGAGCGTCGTCGCGCCTTCGCCCCACGGATTGTCGGCGGCCTTCTTGCCCGCGAACAGCGACCAGCCGATGTTCAGGAAGAAGAAGATCATGCCGACGCCCATGATCACATAGCCCCACGAAGAGACGAGGTGCCAATAGGCATAGGCCTCCGCATAGTCGGGATAGCGGCGCGGCATGCCCTGCTGGCCCAGGAAGTGCTGGGGGAAGAACAGGACGTTGACGCCGATGAAGAAGACCCAGAAGTGCAGCTGGCCCAGGAACTCGCTGTACATCCGGCCCGACATCTTCGGGAACCAGTAATAGAAGCCGGCGAAGAGCGAGAAGACCGCGCCCAGCGACAGCACATAGTGGAAGTGCGCGACGACATAATAGGTGTCGTGGAACGCGGTGTCGGCGCCCGCATTGGCGAGCACGACGCCGGTCACGCCGCCGACGGTGAACATGAAGATGAAGCCCATCGCCCAGACCATCGGGGTCTTGAAGCTGATCGAGCCGCCCCACATCGTCGCGATCCAGCTGAAGATCTTGATGCCCGTGGGGACCGCGATGACCATCGTCGCCGCGGTGAAATACATCTTGAGGTTCACGCTCATGCCGACGGTGAACATGTGGTGCGCCCACACGATGAAGCCGACGACGCCTATCGCGACCATGGCATAGGCCATGCCGAGATAGCCGAACACCGGCTTGCGGCTGAAGGTCGAGATGATCTGGCTGACGATGCCGAAGCCCGGCAGGATCATGATGTACACTTCGGGGTGGCCGAAGAACCAGAAGAGATGCTGGTAGAGCACCGGATCGCCGCCGCCCGTGGCATCATAGAAGGTGGTGCCGAAGTTGCGGTCGGTGAGCAGCATCGTGATCGCCGCAGCGAGCACCGGCAGCGCGAGCAGCAGCAGGAAGGCGGTGACGAGGATCGACCACACGAACAGCGGCATTTTGTGCAGGGTCATGCCCGGCGCGCGCATGTTGAAGATGGTGGTGATGAAGTTGACCGCGCCGAGGATCGACGCCGCACCGGCAAGGTGGAGCGAGAAGATCGCCATGTCGACCGCCGGCCCTGCCGAGCCGCTGGTCGACAGCGGCGCATAGACCGTCCAGCCGGTGCCCGCGCCGAGCCCGCTGCCGCCGGGGACGAAGCTCGACCCCAGAAGCATGACGAAGGCGACGAAGGTCAGCCAGAAGGAGACGTTGTTCATGCGCGGAAACGCCATGTCGGGCGCGCCGATCATCAGCGGCACGAACCAGTTGCCGAAACCGCCGATCATCGCGGGCATGACCATGAAGAAGACCATGATCAGGCCGTGCGCCGTGATCAGCACGTTCCACAGATGCTTGCCCTGAACCTCGCCCGCGGCGGGATCGAGGAAGGCGGCCCAGCCCTGGAGATACTGGATACCCGGATGCGCCAGTTCGAGGCGCATCAGGCCCGAGATGGCGCCGCCGACGATGCCGGCGACGATCGCGAAAATCAGGTAGAGGGTCCCGATGTCCTTGTGGTTGGTGGACATGAACCAGCGGACGAAGAAGCCCGGCGTGTCATGATCATGGTCGTCATGCGCATGATCGTGGCCATGCGCGGGTGCAGTCGCTGCGATATCGGTCATCTGTCGGACCCCTTAGATTATTTCTTGGCGGCCGGAGCAGCGGCGGGAGCCGCAGCCGGCGCTGCTTCGGGAGCGGTTTGGGCCGGGGCGGTCGCGGCGGCCGGCGTCGCAGCCGGAGCCGCGGCGGGCGTGGCAGCGGCGGGAGCCGGTGCGGCCGCGGCTGCAGCGGGCTTGGGTTTCGGATCGCCGCCCTTCGAGCGGACCCAGGCTTCCCACTTGTCGACGGGCAGCACTTCGACGGCGATCGGCATATAGCCGTGGTCGACGCCGCAAAGCTCGGAGCACTGGCCGTAATAGACGCCGACCTTGGTCGCGGTGAAGGTCGTCTCGTTGGCGCGGCCGGGGACCGCGTCCATCTTGGTCCAGAAGGCAGGGACCGCGAAGCTGTGGATCACGTCAGCGCCGGTGATGATCAGCTTCACCTCGCGCCCGACGGGGACGACCATGCGGTTGTCGACGGCGAGATGATAGGGCTCGCCCGCGGCCTTCGCCTGTTCCTCGGTCAGGATCTTCGAAACATATTCGGGGATATTCTGGTCGGGGTAGGCATAGCCCCAATACCATTGGTAGCCCGTGACCTTGATCGTCAGCGCTTCCTTCGACGGCGGTTCGTACTGCGCCGCGAGCAGGCGGATCGACGGCACCGCGATGACCGCGAGGATCAGCACCGGGATCGCGGTCCAGATGATTTCGATGAAGGTGTTGTGCGTGGTCTTCGACGGCACGGGGTTCGCCTTGGCGCGGTAGCGCGCGATGACCCAGAGCAGCAGGCCGAGGACGAAAAGCGTGATCACGGTGATCACCGGCAGCAGGATGGCATGGTTGAACCAATAGGCCTGTTCGCCGATCGGGCTGACCTGCGGCTGGAAATCGATGCCCGCGTCGATCGGCTGGCCGACACCGGGGGTGGGCTTCATCGGGACATAGGTCGCGTCGCCCGCCGGAGCCGCCGCCTCGGTCGTCGCCGCGGCCGCATCAGGGGCGGCCGGAGCCGGAGTCGCCGTGGTCGCCGCGACCGGGGCCGTGGCGGGTGCCGCCGCCGGCGCTGCCGCCTGGCCTGCGCCAACCGCGCCGAGCGACAAAGCCGCCGCGATTACAAGGGTTTTCAAGCTCTTCATAAGGATAGTGCCGCCCGTTGCCTGTTGTTCTTATCGATGCCCCAGTCCACCGCACGATACGCCGGACATGCGTCGCGGCAGCCCTGCGGCGGGCTGAATCTCGCGGGCGCTATAGACCCGCTTGCCGCTTGCCTCAAGCATCTCTAACACTATTTTGCGGCTGGCAAATCTGCCCGCGCAAAACCCCGCCGCGCACGACGTGCGGCGTCCTGGATAAAAGACCCATTCTTCCATGACCGACGACGAAATCCTGGCCGAATTCCGTGCTGCCGACGCGCTGCTGCAGGGGCATTTCCTGCTCTCCTCGGGCCGCCACAGCGAATATTACCTCCAGTGCGCTCGTGTTCTGATGGACACCGAGCGCGCGGGGCGCCTCGCGATCGCCCTCGCCGCCAAGCTGCCGCGCGAGCTTCGCCAGGCGATCGACATCGTCGTTTCGCCCGCGATGGGCGGCGTCATCATCGGCCACGAGATGGGTCGCGCGCTCGGCAAACCCGCGATCTTCGTCGAGCGCCCGACGGGCACCTTCGAACTCCGCCGCGGCTTCACGATTCCCGCGGGCGCCAGGGTGCTGATGGTCGAGGATGTCGTCACCACGGGCCTGTCGTCGCGCGAAGCGATGGCGTGCGTCGCCGAAGCCGGCGGCGAAGTCGTGGCCGAGGCAGCGCTGGTCGACCGTTCGGCGGGCAGCGTCGACCTCGGCGTTCCCTTCTACCCGCTCGTCGCGATCAATTTCCCGACCTATGCCGAGGACGAGCTGCCGCCCGAACTCGCCAAGACCAGGGCGGTGAAGCCCGGGAGCCGCGCGAATTGAACGCCGCACGTTCCGCAGGGCGCCTCCGCCTGGGGGTCAACATCGACCATGTCGCGACGATCCGCAACGCGCGCGGCGGCGAGCATCCCGACCCGGTGCGCGCGGCCGAGATCGTCGCGGCGGTCGGCGGCGACGGCATCACCGCGCACCTGCGCGAGGACCGGCGCCATATCCGCGACGACGACCTCGCGCGCATCCAGGCCGCAACCGACCTGCCGCTCAATCTCGAGATGGCGGCGACCGAGGAAATGCTGGCGATTGCGCTGCGCCATAAGCCGCACGCTGCGTGCATCGTCCCCGAAAAGCGCGAGGAGCGCACGACCGAGGGCGGGCTTGATGCCGCGGGGCAGCATAATCACCTCGCGCCGATCGTCGCGCGCCTGTCCGATGCGGGCATTCGCGTCAGCCTGTTCATCGAACCCGATCCGCGCCAGATCGAGGCGGCGATGCGTCTCCGCGCCCCCGTCGTCGAGTTCCACACCGGCCGCTATGCGCATGTCGAGGGCGAAGAGCGCGCCGCGGAACTCCGCCGTATCGCCGACGCCGCGGCGCTCGCATGGAAGAACGGCATCGAGCCGCACGCCGGACACGGCCTCACCTATGACAATGTCGTGCCGATCGCGGCGATCCCGCAGCTCGCCGAGCTCAACATCGGCCACTATCTGATCGGCGAGGCGATCTTCACGGGGCTCCAAGATGCGGTGCGCCGGATGCGCGACCTGATGGACGAGGCGCGCGGGTGATGAATGCCATAAAAAATCCTCCCCGCTTGCGGGGAGGTGGCAGCCGCGTAGCCGCTGACGGAGGGGGCTGGCGTCCCGGCGCAACGCAGCTGAAGGACGCCCCCCCCCTCCACCACCGCTTCGCGGCGGTCCCCCTCCCCGCAAGCGGGGAGGATTTTTAGTGATCATCGGCCTCGGCTCCGACCTCTGCAATATCGAGCGCATCCAGAATTCGCTCGACCGCTTCGGCGAGCGGTTCGAGAAGCGCGTGTTCACCGAGGTCGAGCGCGCCAAGGCGGCGCGGCGGCCGTTCACGCGCGCGGGCACCTATGCCAAGCGCTTCGCCGCCAAGGAGGCCTTTTCGAAGGCGGTCGGCACCGGCTTCAAGCGCGGTGTATTCATGAAGGACATCGGCGTCGTCAACGCCCCCTCGGGCGCGCCGACACTCGCGCTGACCGGGGGTGCGGCCGAACGGCTCGCAGCGATGATTCCCGCGGGGCATAGCGCGCATATCCACCTGACTCTGACCGACGACCATCCCTGGGCGCAGGCCTTCGTCATCATCGAGGCGCTGAAGGACTAAGCAAGGACCAACATGGCCAAGACCAAAGAAAAGGGCGAGGAAAGCTGGGGCAAGTTCATCCGCGACATCGTGGTGATCCTGTTGCTCGTCCTCGGCATCCACAGCTTGATCGCCAAGCCGTTCTACATCCCCTCCGACTCGATGATGCCGGGGCTGCTGAGCGGCGACCGGCTGCTGGTCAGCAAATATCCCTATGGCTGGTCCTACGCGTCGGTCAGCTTCCACCTCGCGCCGAAGATGGAAGGGCGCCTGTTCACGAAGCTCCCCGAGCGCGGCGACATCGTAGTGCTCGAACATCCGGTCGACCGCACGGACTATATCAAGCGCGTGATCGGCCTGCCCGGCGACACGATCGAGATTCGCGACGGCGCGCTGATCCTGAACGGCACCCCGGTGAAGCGCGAGATACAGCCGATGATGGCGATTCCGGTCGATGCCAACACCCCGTCGTTCGACAGCAGCCTCAAGAGCCTGGTCCGCATCGACGCGCGGGGCCGCGAAACGCTCGAGCTGCCGATCGTGCGCGAGACGCTGCCCGGCGGCGCCTCCTACGACACGATCGACATGGGCGATTACGAGGTCGACCATTTCGAGCCGTACAAGGTGCCCGCGGGCCATGTCTTCCTGATGGGCGACAACCGCGACGGCAGCGCCGACAGCCGCGTCAAGGTCAGCCAGAAGGGCCTCGGCGGCGCGGTGCCCTTCGACGCGATCGCGGGCCGCGCCGAATTCGTGACCTTCTCGACCGACGGCACGGCCAAATGGTATAACCCGATCAGCTGGTTCAGCGCGCTGCGATCGGGCCGCGCGGGAACCGATCTGACGCCGGAGCGTAACGGGAAATAGACCCTAAGGGAGGCGGCATGGCGGAAACCGACGCACGGGCGCGCGCCAGGGCCAAGGCCGAAGCCCCCGGCCCGACCGAGATCCACAGCCACCTGGTCCGCACCGAATTGCTGAAGGCCGGCACCTGGCTCGGGCTCGCGCTGCTGATCGGCGTGTGCATCATCCTCGTTCAGCCGATCCTGCTGATTTTCGCGGGGATCGTCGTCGCAGCGATGCTCGACGGCGGCACGCGCCTGCTCGGCCGCATCCTGCCGATCGGGCGCGGGTGGCGGCTGATGATCGTCTGCCTGTCGCTGGTCGCCTTCCTCGCCTGGACCGTGATGTTCGCCGGGTCGCAGATCGCCGACCAGGCCGCGACGCTGCAGCGCGTGGTCATGGGCCAGGTCGAGCGCATCGCCGCCTGGGCGGGCGAGCATGGCATGGGCAATGTCCAGCTCGACGCGAAGACGATCACCGATAACCTTGCGGGCACCGTAGGGCGCGTCACCGCGGCCGTCGGATCGGTGCTCGGCGCGCTGACCAGCCTGGTGATGATCGTCGTGCTCGGCATCTTCATCGCGATCGAGCCGCGGCTCTACGAGCGCGGGGTCGCGTGGATGCTGCCCATGAAAGCCCGCGAGAATTTCTACATCACCACGGCGCGCATGGGCTTCACCCTGCGCCGGCTGATGGCGGGACGGCTGCTCGGCATGGCGGTCGAGGGCGTCGGCACCTGGCTCGCCTGCCTCGCCTTCGGGGTGCCGATGGCGGCCCTGATGGGGCTGCTCACCGGGCTGCTCGCCTTCATCCCCAATATCGGCGCGATCCTGTCGGGCGTGCTGCTGATACTCGTCGGCTTCTCGGCGGGCACCGACACCGGGATCGCCGCGATCGCCATCTATTTCGTCGTCCAGACGGTCGACGGCTATCTGATCGTCCCGATGGTCGCCAAACGCACGGTCGATCTGGCGCCCGCGCTGGTGCTGGGGGCGCAGATATTGCTCGGCGCGCTGCTCGGAGTGATGGGGCTGGCGCTCGCCGACCCGATCGTCGCAATGATCAAGGTCGCGCTCGAACGCGAGGCCGAACGCAACGCGGGCGCCGGGGGCAAAGCAAAAGCGGCGGCAACATAATCGTCGCGCCTGCGAAGGCGGGGGCCGTTATCGGTTTTGCAGCGCCGCCGGAATAAGGCGGCCAGCGGCCCCCGCCTTCGCGGGGGCGACGATTGGTTTACGGCTGGGGCGGAACCGCACCCGGCGGCGGGGCGCCCGGACCGCCCTGAGCGCCGCCCTGCATCTGCTGCATCATCTGTTGCTGCTGCATCATCTGCTGCTGCATCGCGCGAACTTCGGCCTCGGTGCGGAAGTCGAGCAGTTCGACGTCGAAATGCAGCGTGCTGTTCGCCGGGATCGGCCCGTTCGCCTTGTCCCCGTAACCGAGCGCGGGCGGGATGGTGATCTTGTACTTGCCGCCCTTCTTCATCCGGACCAGCGCCTGCGAAAAGCCGGGGACGACCTGCGACACCTGCATCGGCGCCTGTTCATTGGCGTCGAAGACGGTGCCGTCGTCAAGCTTGCCTTCATATTTGACGAGCACGACGTCGGCCTTGGTCGGGCTGAGGCCGGTGCCTTCCTTGACGACCTCGAAGCCGATGCGCGGGGTCGATTTGACCGCAAAGCCGATCGCCACGGCGATCAGCGCCGCGACGCCGAACCACATCAGCCACAACCCGCCCTTGCTCACCGGGCGCAATGGAACCGTCGTCACGCTCATCGTCTGATCCTTCCCCTGCCCCGAAGGAGCAAAATGTTGCGCTCGCCTATAGGCGTAGCGGCAAGGGGCGGTCCAGAGGGAAGTTGGCGGGTGAGGCGGAAGGGTGCGACAGCTTTGGGGTGGATTCCAGCCCTTCAAATCTCGTCATGCTGAACTCGTTTCAGCATCCATGGCCTGAGCTCGAATTTGGCGCAGCGCCGACGGAAACGCCGGGCCATGGATCCTGAAACAAGTTCAGGATGACGATGCTATAAATGTCGGGCTCCGCCCGAAACTTGCCGTTCCCGAAACGAAAAAGGGCGCCGCGTTGCCGCAGCGCCCTTTTCACGATCAGGATCCCGAACGGGCGTGACGGACCTTACTTGATCCCGTCGCGCTCCATCCGCTTGCGCTCCATCTTGCGGGCGCGGCGGACGGCGGCGGCGTGTTCGCGCGCGCGCTTTTCGCTCGGCTTCTCGTAGTGACGGCGCAGCTTCATCTCGCGATACACGCCCTCACGCTGCAGCTTCTTCTTGAGCGCGCGAAGGGCCTGGTCGACATTATTGTCGCGAACGATGATCTGCATAAACCGTCTCGTCTCCTGTTCGTCAAAACGACCCCGGCCGGGAGCTATCCGGTTCGCCATGGGTCGCCGATATTCGGGCAATAAAAAGAGCGCCGCGAACCCGCGACGTTCCGATGGAGCGCCACTAAAGGGATTCGCGGCCAAATGCAAGCCCCTGCGCGCCCGCAGCGGCCGAAAAGCGGGTTATTGGTTCCCGCGGCGGCGCGTGTCGGGCACCTCGGGGCCCGCGCCCGGCTGCTGCGTCGCGAGCGGCATCGGCGAGATCGCGACCCCGAACAGCCGCCATTTGCCGTTGTACCACTGGAATTCGAAGTCGAAGGCGATGGCAGTCGGACGCAGGCCGAAACTGCCTCGCACGCGCAGGATATTGCCCTGCCCCACCTGCGGGGCGCCGTTATAGACGGGCGCGAGCAGCAGGCTGTTCGACAGATCGACGCGATTGTCGCGCAGCGAAGCGAAGATCTGCGCCAGCCGAGCCGGGTCGTTGGCGATCTGGAAGGCGGGAGACGAAATGTCGCGCAGCACCGAATAATTGCCCGACTGGTTGGCGTGATCGATCGCGGTGATCGTCGACCAGATCAGCTTGGCGAGCTCGAGGTCGCCGGGCACCGGCATCGCCGCGACGGGCGGTGCCGAGGCGCCGCCCGTCTGCGCTTGCGCAGGCGCCGCGATCGCCAGCAACGCGGCGCACAAAGAAAAAGCGGCCGCTTTCGCGCCGCGTCTGGAAGGAATGATGCTGTCCATAAAATCCATCATGAAAGGGCGATGCTCCCTTGGCAAGGAGCATCGCCCGATTTCATCAAAGGCTTACCAGACGACCTGGAAGCCGCCGCGTGCGCCGACCTCGCCCGAGTCGAAGCCCGCGCCGACACCCGCCGAGAAGGTGGCCTTCTCGCTGATCCGCGCGGTCATCGCGATCGAACCCGCGGTGCGGTCGTTATAATAGCCGATGCCGCCCGACAGCCCGAATTTGGCATCGGCGGGCAGCGCCGGGGTTTCCATCGACAGCGCCAGCGCGACGCCCTCGTTGGCGAGGCGCGCCTGGCGGCGGTTCTCGGCCGACTGCGCGAACAGCGTGTTGATCTGACCGGTGTGCGTCGCGGTCAGTGACTGCAGCGCCGCGATATTGGCGTTCTGCGTCGCGTTCACGCCCTGGATCGCGGTGATCGCCGCGCTGTTCGTCGCGATATTCGCCGCATTGGTGGCGATCGCCGCGCGAACGGTCGGATCGCGACCGACGACGCCATTGGCGTCGACGGTCATGACGTCGGTCGCGCCCGTCTGCGCCGCGGTGCTCGCGGCGATGTCGCCGACGCGCACGGCGCTGCCCGCGCCGCCGAGCGCGACCTGATTCGCCGCGGTGGTGGTGGCGCCGAAGCCCACGGCGGTCGAATTGTCGAATGCGGCATTGGCGTTCTTGCCGACCGCGGTCGACTGGACGCCGGACGCGACCGCCTGGTGACCCGAGGCGAGGCTGAGGTTACCCGAGGCCACGGCCTGCCAGCCGAACGCCTGGGCGCCGCGGCCCGAGGCGACCGATTCGCCGCCGACGGCGGTCGAATGGAAGCCCGAGGCGGTGGCGAGATCGCCGACGGCGACGGCATCCTCGTCCGATGCGACGGCGAAATTGCCGACCGCGGTCGAGGTCAGGCCCGAGGCATTGGCGCTCTTGCCCACCGCGGTCGCATTGGCGCCCGATGCACTGGCCTGATGGCCTGCAGCGAGCGACAGCGCGCCGGTCGCCGACGACTGCCAGCCGAACGCCTGCGCGCCGCGGCCCGACGCCACCGCTTCGGCACCGACCGCGCTCGAATGGAAGCCCGAGGCGGTGGCGAGATCGCCGACGGCGACGGCATCCTCGTCCGACGCGACGGCGAAATTGCCGACCGCGGTCGAGGTCAGCCCCGAGGCGTTGGCGCTCTTGCCGAATGCCGAGGCGTTGGCGCCCGAAGCGATCGCCTGATGCCCGGCGGCGACGCTGAGCGCACCGGTTGCCTGCGACTGCCAGCCGAAGGCCTGCGCACCGCGGCCCGAGGCGATCGATTCGGCGCCGACCGAGGTCGAGTGGAAGCCCGACGCATTGGCGCCTTGGCCAAAGGCCGTGGCATCCTCGTCGGTCGCCTGCGCGCCGGTGCCGACCGCGGTCGACTGGAGGCCGGTGGCATTGGCGAGCACGCCGACCGCGGTCGATTCATCGCCCGATGCGTTCGAATTCGAGCCAAGTGCACTCGACAGGTTGCCCGAGGCGTTGGCGAGTTCGCCTACCGCGCTAGAAAAGCCGCCAGACGCGACCGCAAACGAACCGTTGGCGGTCGAAGCGAGGCCCGTCGCCTGCGCGCTCGCGCCGGTCGCGACGCTGAAGGTGCCCGACGCGACCGAATTGGCGCCGATAGCCGTGTCGTCCTGGCCGCTGGCGGTGGCGTTGTCGCCGGTCGCGGTAGCGCGCAGGCCCGAGGCATCGGCCTGACGGCCCGTCGCGACGCTGAAGTTGCCGGTCGCCGACGACTGCCAACCGAAGGCCTGCGCGCCGCGGCCCGAGGCCACCGATTCCGCGCCGACCGCTGTCGAGTGGAAGCCCGTCGCCTGTGCGAGATCGCCCACCGCGACCGCATCCTCGTCGGTCGCATCGGCGTCGTTGCCGATCGCGAGACTGGTCTGTCCCGTCGCGGTCGTGTTGCGGCCGATCGCGATGCTGCGGTTATCGGCGGTCGCATTCTGGCCGACCGCGGTCGAACCGGTGTTGGTCGCGGAGGCGTTCGAGCCGACCGCGGTCGAACCGGCGCCGGTCACGCGGGCGTTGGGGCCGCAGGCGAGCTGCGTGTCGTTCGACGAAATCGCGCCGCCGTCGGTGTCGCCAGCGTCGGCGACGCCATTGTTGTTCGTGTCGAGAAGACATTCCGCCGCCTGCGCAGGCGCCGCGGAAAAGGCCGAATAGGCCGCCAGCGCCATTACCGACGCGGACAGTTTCACCATGGTACGCATTGTTCCTCACTCCCCATTGGCGCGGGCGGCAGGAGACCGCCAGCGAAAACACCACTGCGACCGGCATGAGAGGAAGGGTCGGGTCGTGACCACAAGCGCACACGCCAGCGGACCACATTGCCTCTTCTGGACAAATGGAAGCCCCGCAGCTCGACCCTGATTCGAAGATTGACGGCTAACGCACCGTCCGTCAACGACTTATCGCTTTTGTTAACCAGTTGGTCCTGGCGGTTCGCGGGATTGTGCACACGCCCTCGCCTGTGGCATAGGTGGCACAACGAAACCGACTGCAGAGGATCAGGCGATGGCGACCCAGCTCAAGCGCAACAGCAAATATAGCGAAGCCGAATGGACGGCGCGGCAGGAACTGGCCGCCTGTTACCGCATCTTCGCCATGATGGGCTGGGACGAGATGATCTTCAATCACATCACGGTGAAGCTGGAGGACCAGGAAGGCGCCTTCCTGATCAACCCCTATGGCATGCATTTCAGCGAGGTCACCGCCTCAAGCCTGATCAAGATCGACATCGACGGGAACAAGCTGGACGAGGACAATCCCTGGCACGTCAACAAGGCGGGCTTCGTCCAGCACAGCCTGTTCCACCGCGTGCTGCCCGACGCGCATGCGATCATCCACACCCACACCACCGCGACGATGGCGGTGTGCGGGCTGGAAGGCGGTCTGCAGCCGACCAATTTCTACGCCTGCAACTTCATGGGCCAGCTCGCCTATCACGATTTCGAGGGTGTGACGGTCCGCGAGGAAGAGGGCGCACGGCTGGTCGAGCATCTGGGCGACAAGCGCATCCTGATGCTGCGCAACCACGGCCCCGTCGTGATGGGCAAGTCGCTCACCGACGCCTTCATCAAATATTGGGCGCTCCAGCGCGCGTGCGAGATCCAGCTTGCGACGATGAGCATGGGCAAGCCGATCCTCGTCGACGAAGAGGTGATCAAGGTCCACCAGCGCGACCTCTATATGGCGGCGATCCCCGGCCAGTCGGGCAAGGCGGAATTCGACGCGATGGTGCGCAAGGTAGACAAGATCGACACGAGCTGGCGTGACTAATTCTGCCGCGGCGCTAACAGGGGCTGCATGACGCGTTTTTCGGTCAACGACCGCCCGATCGAATATCGGATGGATCCCGAGACGCCCCTGCTGTGGGCGTTGCGCGACGCGTCGAACCTGACGGGCACCAAATATGGCTGCGGCACGGGCGACTGCGGCGCGTGCACGGTCGACATCGACGGCGAGGCAATCCGCAGCTGTCTGGTCACCATCGCCGAATGCGAAGGCCGCTTCGTCACCACGATCGAGGGGCTCGCGCGCGATCGCAGCCATCCGGTGCAGCAGGCCTGGGTCGCCGAGCAGGTGCCGCAATGCGGTTTCTGCCAGTCGGGGATGATCATGGCCGCCGCGGCCCTGCTGCGGACCAACAGCGACCCCAGTGACGCCGAGATCGACGCGGCCATCACCAATATCTGCCGTTGCGGCACCTATCCGCGCATCCGCGGCGCGATCAGGCGCGCGGCGCGCGTGCTGCGCGGCGAAGAACGCATCGCCGCCGCGCCGCCCCCTGGCATCCGGCCGCAGGATGCCGCCGGCGCGGTGCCGGCGATGCGCGCGCCGCCCGAACGCTGAGCCCCGCGGCCGTTCATCTAGCTGAACCGCAGGCAACATTGCGGTTCAGCCGCGACTCATCTGGTCGCCGGTAATTTTCGATTCATCTTCCCGGCCGGCCGCCCGCCGGCCACGGGACCCGAGTTCGGAGACAGACGATGAAGAGAATAATCGGAGGGTTGCTGATCGCCGCGACGATGCTCACCCCGGTCGCCCCGGTGTTTGCGCAGGCGCGCGAAGGCCAGCAGCTGGCGCAGCGCGGCGACGGCAATCGCGGCCCCGGCATGAACCGCGGCGGTAATCGCGACGGCGCCGCGCGCGCCCAGCGCCAGCAGGTGCGCCAGCCGCAGGTCCAGCGCCAGCGTGACGCTGCCCCGCGCCCGCAACAGGCGCCGCAGCGCCGCGACTGGTCGCAGAACCGCGACCGCGGCAATGCCCAGGTGCAACGCCAGCAGGTACAGCGCCAGCAAGCGCAGCGTCAGCAGGCGCAGCGCCAGGGCGGCAACGCCTATGATCGAAACCGCGACGGACAAATCGACCGCCGCTGGGACCGCAATCGCAACGGCCAGGTCGACCGGCGCTACGACCGCAACGACAACAACCGCGTCGACCGGCGCTACGACCGCAATCGCAATGGCGACCTCGACCGCCGCTGGGATCGCAACAACAACAATCGCATCGACCAGCGCGACCGCCGCTACGACCGCAACCGTGATGGCCGGATCGACCGGCGTTACGACCGCAACGACAACAACCGCGTAGACCGCCGCTATCGCGACAACGACCGCCGCAACTGGAGCCGCGGCTGGCGTGACGATCGTCGCTACGACTGGCGCAGCTACCGCGACCGGAACCGGAGCTATTACCGCCTGCCGCGCTATTACAACCCCTATCGCAATCGCGGCTACACGCGCTTCAGCATCGGTTTCACGCTGGGGTCGCTGTTCTACAGCCAGCGCTACTGGATCAACGATCCCTGGTATTACCGCCTGCCGCCGGCCTACGGCGGGTATCGCTGGGTGCGCTATTATAACGACGCCTTGCTCGTCGATACCTACAATGGCGAAGTGGTCGACGTGATCTACGACTTCTTCTGGTAATTTCGTTTCGGTTGTCAGACGACAAACTGAGGGGCCGGGTTTCCGGCCCCTTTCTTTATGCGCTTGCCCTCCCCTGCCCGGCGCGCCACCATGGCCCTCGCAGGACAGGGGAAAATCGGATGCGTAAACTCGGACTCGTCGCCGCCGCGACGCTCGCGCTGATGAGCAGCGCGGCTTTTGCCAAGACCATCGTCATCTATGCCGGACGCGTCATCGCCGACGCCGAAAAGCCCGCGCTCGGCGCCTCGACGGTCACGGTTACCGACGACCGCATCGTTTCCATCGCCGAGGGCCGGGCGTCCGCCCCCGCAGGCGCCGAGATCGTGGATCTGGGCGACAAGACCCTGCTTCCCGGCCTCATCGACCTTCACGTCCACCTGACCGGCGATCCCGGCGGCGATTATCGCAGCGAAGCGGTCGATCCCGACGAATGGGGCGTCGTCGTCGGGGTCAAGAACGCCGGCATCACGCTGCGCGCGGGCTTCACCACCGTGCGCGAGGCGGGGTCGGCGCAATATACCGCCTTCTCTCTCCGCCGCGGTACTGCGAACGGCTTTATCGAGGGGCCGCGCATCGTTGCCGCGGGACCGGCGCTCTCGATCGTCGGCGGGCACGGCGACGTCACCGGCTTTCGCGAGGACGTCCATGGCGTGCTCGACCAGGGCTATACCTGCACCGGCGCGACCGAATGCGCCGAAAAGGTTCGCAAGGCGTCGCGCGCGGGCGCCGACATCATCAAGATCACCGCGACCGGCGGCGTCCTGTCGCAGCAGGGCCGCGGGCTCGAGGGGCATTTCAGCCGCGCCGAGCTCGACAGCATCGCGACCACCGCGCATTCGCTCGGGCTCAAGGTCATGGCGCATGCGCATGGGGCGCGCGGGATCGAGGACGCCGCCGCGGCGGGGATCGACACGATCGACCACGGCACCTTCGCCGACGACGCCGCGCTCAGGGTGATGAAGGCCAAGGGCACCTATCTGGTCCCGACGCTGATGGCGTTCGAGGGAATCAAGGAACGGCTCGGCAAGAATATCTACACGCCCACGGTCGAAGCGAAGGTCCGGATGACGATGGGGAGCGTTGGCAAGGCGGTGACGCGCGCCAAGGCGCTGGGCGTCCCCGTGGCGTTCGGCACCGACGCCGGGGTCTTCGAGCACGGCCTGAACGGCGGCGAGTTCGCGCTGCTCGTCGCCAACGGCCTCACCCCGCGCGAGGCGCTCGCAAGCGCGACGACGGTGGCCGCGAAGGCGCTGTCGATGGAGAGCGAGATCGGCCGCATCGCGCCGGGCATGTCGGCGGACCTGATCGCTGTTTCGGGCGACCCGCTGACCGACGTCCGCGTGCTGGAAAAGGTCGACTGGGTGATGGCGCGCGGGCGGATTGCCGATTGAGGCGAAGGCTGGTTACGGGCGGTTGCGGCCGCCCCAATCCTCCCTGTCGCGCAGCGATGGGGAGGGGGACCATGCGAAGCATGGTGGAGGGGCGACGGCCTTGGACCGACGTTTCGGGCATCAGCCCCTCCACCGCCCTTCGGGCGGTCCCCCTCCCCACGGCTTCGCCGCAGGGAGGATCAGGATCGTCCGCTTCCCAACCCAAAACCGCCGCTTGTTGCCTACGCCGCGCGGTCGATTCGTGCCCGCAGCGGCGCCGGCGACGCGTTGCCGATCAGCGCGCTCATCTCGACCGCCTGCGCGAATTGCACGCCGACGCGGTTCTGCTCCGACCAGCGCGCCTCGGCGTCGAGCACCAGGTCCGGCCCGAATTCGAGGCGGAAGGCGGTGCCTTCGGGGACGTTCCACAGCCCCTCGATCAGCGCGCCGCGCGTCGAGACATTGCGGATGATCGCTTCGTAGCGATAGCCGCCGCTCTCGACATGGATCGTGCGGAAGGTCCGCCGGCGCGGCTCGCGCGCGCTCTTGTAACCCTCGGCCGACACGCGCCCGCCGCCGGTGCGCAGGAGCGCCAGCGCGTCGGCCAGCGCCATCGGCCTGCCATAGATATAGCCCTGGACATGGCTGCAGCCGAGCCCGCGGATCAGGTCGAGGTCGTCGTGCGTCTCGACCCCCTCGGCGGTGGTCTCCATCTTGAGCGCCGCGGCGAGGCCGACGATCGACGAGATGATCGCGGCGTTCATGCTGGTCTTGTCGGCGGCGCCGCGCACGAAACTCTGGTCGATCTTGATCTTGTCGAAGGGCGCCTTTTTCAGATAGCCGAGCGCCGAATAGCCGGTGCCGAAATCGTCGAGCGCGAGGCGCACGCCGGTGCGTTTCAGCCGCTGGAACATCTCGAGATTTTCGGGGCTTTCGTCGAGAAAGATGCCCTCGGTGATCTCGAGCTCGAGCTGGTCGGGGCGGATGCCCGCCGCCGAGACCGCGCCCATGATCGTCGCGGGCAGTTTTTCGTTCGCGAACTGGCGCGGCGAGACGTTTACCGCGACGCGATAGTCGGGGCCGAAGCGGGCGATCGCATCGCACGCCGAACGGACGATCCATTCGCCGATCGGGATGATCAGGTTCGATTCCTCTGCGATGGGGATGAATTTCGACGGGCTGACCAGGTCGGAGCCGCCGCGCTGCCAGCGGATCAGGGCCTCGAAACCGGAGACACGTTCGCTCGCGACATCGACGATCGGCTGATAGACGAGGCGGAGCTCGTCCTTCGCCAGCGCGTCGCGCAGGGCGTCCTCGATCGCCTTCCGCTCGCTCGCCTGGTCGTGCATCGCGTCGGCGTAGAAGCGATAGACGCCGCGGCCGGCATCCTTCGCGGCATAGAGCGCGAGGTCCGCGTTACGTACCAGGGCCGAGGACGGCACCCCCGCGCCGTCGGACACCGAGATGCCGATCGACGAGCCGATGCGCACCTGCTCGCCCTCGATCGAGAAGGGTTTGGCGAGGCTGAGGATGATCGAGTTGGCGATATTGGCGAGCTTGTCTGGCTGGGTGATCTGCGGCAGCACGATCTGGAACTCGTCGCCGCCCAGGCGCCCGACCTGCCCCTTGTCGCCGATGATCTGTGTGAGCCGCCCTGCGACCTGCTGGAGCAACTGGTCGCCGACAGGGTGGCCAAGCGTGTCGTTCACCGCCTTGAAGCGGTCGAGGTCCATCAGCAGCAGCGCGCAGGGCTGCGGCTGGCCGATATGGCTCCGCAGCGCGCGTTCGAGCAGGTCGGTGATGTGGAGGCGGTTGGCGAGCCCGGTGAGCACGTCGTAGCGCGCGAGCTGGTTGATCTCGCGCTCGGACTTCTTCTTTTCGGTGAGGTCGGTGCCCGACCCGCGAAACCCCTGGAAATTGCCGAGCTCGTTGCTGATCGGGTGGCCGGAGATCGACCACCAGCGCTCCTCGCCCTGCACCGCCGCCTGCACGGTCAGCTCCTTGAACGGCGTCCGCGACGACAGGCTGAACCCCAAAGTGCGCTCCTCGCTCTCGTCGTTGCCGATGCGCTTCCTGATGATGTCGGTGAAGGGCTTGCCGATCAGGCTGCTCGCCGGGCGCCCGAGCTTCGCGGCGACGGTCTGCGAGATATAGACGAGCTGGCCGTGGCGGTCGGTTTCCCAGAACCAGCCGCGGCCCGCGCGCTCGAAATCGCGCACTAGGTTGAGCGCGCGCTGCTGCTCGCTCGTGGTCTTGCGCCTGGCTCGCCGGGTGCGGTTCTGGTGGCGGACGTCCTCGCGCACCATCACGATCAAGAGGACGAGGAAGATCATCGCCGCAATCGCGAAGGGCACCGACGCCTTGCCGATCGCCCCGCCGAGTGCGGTGGCGCCGGCGAAGGTAAAGAAGGCCGGCCGCGCGATCGCCACCGCCGACGCCGCGACGAGTACGGTGCCGACGCGAATCGCCGAAAAGGCGTCGATATAGGGACCGCTCCCCATGCCGCCGGAGTCGACGAACATCGCAATGCTGGTGAACAGGGTGCCGAGCGCGATCAGCCCCATTGCCGCCGTGCACCACAGCCCGATCCGTTCGGGACGCCCGCGCTGCGGCGAGCGTGACAATTGGCCGATCACGGTCAGGACGAGGTCGCAGCCGATGCCGAGGCCGAGCACCAGCCACTGCGACGGCCGGTCGAAAAAGCCCGGAAGTCCGGGGAAAAAGGCGCAGGCGAAATAGACGAGGACGCGGCTGACCAGCACATAATGCCACAGCTGCGCGACGCGCGTCAGGCGCGTCACAAATTCCGGCGAATCGAACAGCGATTCGTCAGCCGACGTTTCGCTGGCGACCGGCCTCACTATGGCCCGCTTCAACCCCAATCCCGATATCCCGCAAATAGCCGGTCCCTTGAGCGATTTCTGTGCCAGAAAGGGGTTTCCAAAACCTTATGATCGAGCCTCGTAAGGCCGCGTAATTGCTCCATAATGGGAGGGATTGGGTTTTTCTTCGCAACGGGTTATAGTCGCGCCATGCCTGCCGTACGCCTTCTGCCGCCGACCCAGTTTTTCAGCCGCGATCAATGGGCTGCGATTACGCGCGTGTCCGCGTGGCGCGGCATCTGGCTGGTCGCGCACGGATGGATCGTCAGCATCGCGGTCGTGGGGGGCGCGGCGTGGCTCGCGAATCCGCTTGCCTGGCTCGCGGCGGTGATCCTCGTCGGTGGTCGCCAGCTGGGTTTCGCTATATTGATGCACGATGCCGCGCACGGCGCGCTGCACCCCAATCGCAAGCTCAACAATTTCCTCGGCGACTGGCTGACCGGTGCGGCGGTGGGTTCCGATCTGATCGCCTACCGTACCTATCATTTGCAGCATCACAAATTCACGCAGCAGGCCGAGGACCCCGACCTGTCGCTGTCGAAGCCCTTCCCGACGACGCGCGCGAGCCTTTGGCGCAAAGTGCTCCGCGACCTGACCGGGCAGACCTTCTTCAAGCAGCGGGTCGCGCAGTTCGGGCTCGCAATCATCGGGCTAAAAGCGATGTTGCGCGGCGAAAAGGCCGGAAAGGCGGGCGCGAACACGCGCGCGGGCACGCCGTTCAACAAGCAGTCGGACGACGGGGTCAGCGCGCCCGCAGTCGATGCGGCGGGCGCGATGGCGGTGACGCGGGCCGTCGGGCGCTTCCTGGCGGTGCAGGCGGTGCTGCTGGCGCTGTCGCTATCGCTCTATGGCTGGACGCCCTATCTGCTGTGGCTCGCGGGGCTCGCGACGACCTTCCAGCTCTACCTGCGCATCCGCAACATCGCCGAACATGCGTGCACGACCACCGGCAGCGACGATCCGTTCAGCCATGCGCGCACGACGCGCGCCGGCTGGATCGCGCGCGCGACGGTCGCGCCTTACTGGGTCAATTATCACGCCGAGCATCATCTGTTCATGGGCGTGCCCTGTTACCGGCTACCCGAGGTGCATGCGGCGCTGGGACGCGCGGGCAAGCATGGCACGATGACGATCGCGCCCGATTATCTGAGCGTGCTGCGGCAGGTCACGGCGCGGCCCGCCGTCGCCTAGTCCGCCAGCACCAGCAGTTCGTCAGAAAGCCAGCGGCCAAGCCACGCGGCCAGCGCTTCCATCGCCGCGGCTTCGCCCTGCGATTCGATCGACGCGGCGCTGAGGTCGGTGAAGCTTGCGCCCGTGTCCAGCAAGGCAAGCGCTGCTGCCTCCTCCGCAGCAAGACTGCGGAAGCGCGACTGGCCGTCGTTGCGCCATAGGAGCAAGGTCGCGGGCTCGGGGAGCGCCATAACCTCGGGCGGCTCCTCCTCGGCATCGAGGCTGCTCCACAGCGCCGCGACATTGTGGCGGACGGGCAGCAGGGTCGCCGAGGGATGGAGCGTCAGGCGGCGTTCGATCCATGCGTCGCCGAGTTCGCCGACCGCGGCGGCGTCGAGCGGCGCGGTGTCGGCGGCGTCGAACGCGTGGCGCAGCGCCCAGTCGAGCGCCGCCAGCTCGGCGAGCTCGCCGTCATCGGGGTAGTGAAGCGCCAAAAACGCCGCGAATTTTTCGCCATAATAGCGCAGGTTGCGCGTGTGCGACGGGTGGGCGTCGACATAGGCCTCGGCGAGATTGTCGAACTGCTCGTCGCCGACATAGGCGTGGAGCCGCTCATAATGGTCGGCAAGCACCCCGGTCAGGCTCGAGCGGTAATTGTTGCGATAGATGGCGAGGCGCTTCGCCGCGCCGACGCGGTTGTCGTCGACGATCAGTGCCTCGGCGGCGGCATCATTGGCGATGACGCCGGCGAGGAAAAGCGCCTGCCTGTCGCGCAGCGTTTCAGCCATGCACCGGCTCCAGCACGCGAGCCGCGAGCGCGCGGGCGCAGTCGAGTTCGGCGATCACCTCGGCGAGCGGCGGGATATGGTCGTCGCGCTCGATCATCGTCGCGACGGGGCCGAACATCCGGACCGCGTCGCCATAGAGCTCCCACACCGCGTCGCAGACGTCGGCGTCGTGGGTGTCGATGACATAATCGCCCATGTCGCTGTGCCCCGCGAGGTGGATCTGCTGGATGCGGTCGGCGGGGAGCCCTGCGAGATAATCCTGCGGGTCAAAGCCGTGGTTGCGCGCGCTGACGTAGATATTGTTGACGTCGAGCAACAGCAGGCAATCGGCGCGGGCCGCCATCTCGGCGAGAAAATCCCATTCGCTGCGGTCCGACGAACGGAAGGTCACATAGGAGGACGGATTCTCGATCAGGATGCGCCGGCCAAGATAATCCTGCACGCGGCCGATATTGCCCACGACGCAGTCGAGCGCCGGCGCGTCATAGGGCAAGGGCAGCAGGTCGTGGCTGTTGTGCGCGTTGATCCCGGTCCAGCAGAGATGATCCGAAATCCACAGCGGCTCGACTCGGTCGGCCAGCGCCTTGAGGTCCCGGAGATAGCCGAAATCGAGCGGTTCCTCCGAGCCGATCGACAGCGAGACGCCGTGCATCACTACCGGATAATCGGCGCGGACCCGGTCGAGCATCGCCAGCGGCTTGCCGCCGGGGACCATGTAATTTTCGGAGATGATCTCCAGCCAGTCGACCGGCTGCGGGCCGGCGCGGAACTCGCCATAATGTTCGGGGCGCAGCCCGAGGCCGAAGCCCGGCGACGGCGCGGTCTTGCTGTCCATCATCGGTCCTGTCGGCAGGAGGTTGGCGGGCCCGGTGTGGCCGGGCCCGCGCATCCGGTGTCAGACGACGATCTTGCCGCCGTCGGTGAGGCACTTGCCCGCGGCGAGCTTTTTCCAGCCCTTGCCCTTGCAGGTGTTCGCGCCTTTGCAGCTGTTGCCCGCCGAGCCGCAGCCCGAGGCGCCGCTGCACGAGCTGGCCTCGGTCTTGCAATCCGAGGCGCCCTTGCAGCTGTTTACCCCGGCGCATTTGACTTCGTCGGCGGCGCTGATGGTCTTCGACTTCGGCGCTTCGCCGGCGAACGCGGCACCCGACAGCGCGAGCGCGGTAGCCGAGGCGGCGATCAGGCCGGCCAGTTTGTTGGTCATGAGTTTACCCTTCCCTTCGGTTGTCCAATCAAGGTGGGGCAGCGACTCACTGCCCCCCGGTCTTATTCACACGACCCGGTGACATGATGGCATGATCTGGATCACAGGGGGAAGATTTTTCAACGATATGGCTGCGCAGCCGTTTACCCTTCGGGGCGGAAGCGGCCCGCGGCGCGGTCCTTCACCGTGGTCGCGGGATCGAAAATCATCCCGTTCATCGCGACATAGACGCCGGGCGGCAGCGTCTGCGCCGCAGCAAGCGCGAAGCCGACGTTGAATTCGGCGTCGCTCGCGCGCACCGACGCGGGCTGCATCGCGCCGGTCATCACGATCGTCTTGCCCGCAATCCCCGCGAGCACGCGCCCGGTGACGACCATCGTGTCGGTGCCATGGGTGACGAGGATGCGGTCGGCGTCGCTCGCGGCCACCGCGACGCGGATCGCCTCGCGGTCGGCGTCGTCGAGCTCGAGGCTGTCCTTGCGCATCAGCTGGGTGACGCGGTGCGGGACATGGACGTTGTTCTCGCGCAGCATGTCGGGGATCGCCGCAGGGCCGATCTGGAATTCGCTGAGCGCGTCGAAATAGACTTTGTCGATCGTGCCGCCCGTGGTGAAGATGTCGATCACGCGCATTCGTCCTCGATGGGAAGCGCCGGGGTGCCGTCGGGCGCGTCGAAAGGCCGCTTGAAGGTAAAGGCCTCGGCGCTCGGGCCGTTCGCCTCGATCATCGCGATGCGCGCCATGCCCTCGGCGACGGTCGGGCGATGGCCGGTCGGCACCCACCAGAGCGCCTGATAGATCGCCATATGGTCGAACCATTCCTTGCGTCGCTTCATGATCGTGAGGTGATCGGGGGTGCGATAGACATAGGCCGCGAGCGCATCGATATCGCGCCACACCGACATATTGGCGATCAGCTGCGGGTCGTCGGTCACCGGCACGTCGGTCGCGTTGTTGCCCTCGCCCGTCAGCCGCCAGACAAAGCCGTCGGCGGCCTCGGCGACCGCGTTCACATGGTCGAGCGCGTCCATGAAGTCGCGGTTCGCGACATGCTCGGCCGGCAGGCGGAAGCGCGCGATGTTGATCTGCGCAAGTTCATATCCTGCCATGCCCGCCCCCTTAAGCCAAAGCTTCGGCGATCAGCCGCCGCGTGTTGGCGATGCCGAACAGCGCGATGAAGCTGCCCATGCGCGGCCCCGCGCTTGACCCGAGCAGGGTCTCGTAGAGCGCCTTGAACCAGTCGCGAAGATTTTCGAAGCCGTAGGCTTCGTTCTTGCCGATCTCGTAGACGATATTCTGGATATCGTCGGCCGAGGCATCGGCGGGCAGCGCCGCCAGCTTTTCGTCGAGTTCCCGCAAGGCCGCCCCCTCGCCGCCCGCAGGCTTGCGTCGATTGAGCGTCGGCGCGACATAGTCGCGGTTATACGCCATCGCATTGTCGATCAGCCGGTCGAGTTCGGGGTAGGTTTCCGCACTGGCGCCCTCGACATATTGGCCGAGGTAGCGCCAGATCTGCGCCTTCGATGCGTCGGCGCCCATGACCCCGACGAGGTTGAGAAGCAGCCCGAAGGTCACCGGAAGTTCGGCAGACGGCATAGCCTCGCCGCGCGCGGCATGGACGTGATGCACGGGGTTGCCGAGCCGCTTGTCGGGCTCCTGCGCCGGATAATTGCCGCGCATCTGCAGATATTCGTCGATCGCCTTGGGCACGACGCCGATGTGCAGTTGCTTAGCCGCCTTGGGCTCGCGATAGGCATAGAAAGCGAGGCTCTCTTCGCTGCCATAGCTCAGCCATTCCTCGAGGCTGAGGCCATTCCCCTTGGTTTTCGAAATCTTCTCGCCCTTTTCGTCGAGGAACATTTCGTAGATCAGCCCCTCGGGCTTTTGTCCGCCGAGCGCGCGCGCGATCTTGCCCGACTGGACGCCGCTGTCGGTCAGGTCCTTGCCGTACATCTCGTAATCGACGCCGAGCGCGACCCAGCGCATTGCCCAGTCGACCTTCCACTGCAGCTTCGCGCCGCCGCCGAGGATGCTGTGCGTGATCGTCTCGCCCTCGTCCTCGAACGACACCAGACCCCTGTCGGCATCGACCACGGTCACCGGCACCTGCAGCACGATGCCCGTCTTAGGGCTGACGGGCAGGATCGGCGAATAGGTCGCGGCGCGCTCGGCGCGCAGCGTCGGCAGCATGATGTCGAGGATGTCCTGGTTGTGGCGCAGCACATTCTTCAGCGCTTCGTCGAAGGCGCCCGACGTGTAGCGCTCGGTCGAGCTCACGAACTCGTAATCGAAACCGAAGCGGTCGAGGAATTCGCGGAACATCGCATTATTGTGATGCGCGAAGCTCTCATACTTGCCGAAGGGATCGGGGACCGCGGTCAGAGGCTTGCCGAGGTTCGCCTCCAGCATCTCCTGGTTCGGAACGTTGCCGGGCACCTTGCGCAGCCCGTCCATGTCGTCGCTGAACGCGACGAGGCGCGTCGGTGCGCCGCCGGTCAGCGTCTCATAGGCGCGGCGGACCATCGTCGTGCGCAGCACTTCGTTGAAGGTGCCGATATGCGGCAGCCCCGACGGGCCATAGCCGGTTTCGAACAGCACGGGCGCGCCGCCGGGCTTGCCCTGCGGATAGCGTTTCACCAGCTTGCGCGCTTCCTCGAACGGCCAGGCCTTGGACGTTTGCGCGGGCTCGCGCAGGGCGGGGTCGAGATGCAAGTCGGTCATGGCGCGCGCCATAGCGGCAAGCGGCGGCAGGACGAAAGGCAAAAGTGCGGCGTGGCCTGACTCCCCTCCCTGCAAGGGAGGGGTTGGGGGTGGGTGCGAGCGAAGCGAGCCGCGCCGAGGCACGTAAAAAATTCGGCAGCCGGGGCATCGCGCCCCGACCGCCGATACCCACCCCTTGCCCCTCCCTTGCAGGGAGGGGAGGTTTACATGGTCGTGCTCCGTTAAATCACCCCCGCGGCTGCATCGCGGGCATGAACCCGCTCTTGCGCAGCAGCGCGGCCGAGATCAGCGACACGAGCAGCCCGACGGGCAGGATTTCGGTGAAGGTCAGCGCCATGCGGAACAGCGGGTTCTTGTACTGCTCGGCCATCGCGTTCATCTCGGCCGAGAATTTTGCGATCTCGGCGGCCGATTTGCCCGCGGCGCGCATTTCCTCGACCATGCTCGCCATATATTCGGCCATGAAGGTCCCGCCGGTCTGCCACATATAGACCTCCCAGCCGAGCACATAGAAGAGCGCGGCGACGCCCGCGATGCCGAGCCCGACGCCGAACGCCTTGCCGAAACCGATCACCCCGCCGAGGTTGACGTCGCGGTAGCGCTTCACCCCGACGAACACGAAGATCATCGCGACCAGCATCGACAGATAGCCGGCGACCATGCCCAGCGTACCATGGTCGGCGACAAAGGTGATGCTGCTGTACATGCCGATGATGACGATGACGCCCGCGATGGCGCCATAGACGGCGATAATCCTGCCCATGATCCTGTCTCCCCTGTTGGTGGATGCCATGCAGGGTGGCCCCGGACAACGGAGGAAATCCATCGCCCATATGGGTGATTTGAGCGCTATCGCCCGATTTTACGGGAGGATGTCGAGCGACCGCGCCTTCTGGATCGCCTGCGTGCGGCTGGCAACCTCGAGCTTTTCATAGACACGCGCGACGTGCGTCTTGACCGTGTTGGGCGAAATGGCGAGCCGGCGCGCGATGACCTTGTTGGCGTGGCCCGCCGCGAGCATTTCGAGCACCTCGCACTCGCGCGCGCTGATCCCCAGCGCGGCGATCGCCGCCTCGTTGCGGACGAAGGCGGTGCGCGGCTTCGCGGTCAGACGGTTGCCGACCCAGATACCGAGCGCCACACAGAGGATGGCGATGCAGGCGATGTAGAATTCGGTCGACCAGCGATGGACGACATGTTTGTAGTTCAGCCATTCGAGCAGGAAGGCCGCCGCGGCGAGCGCGATGCCGTAGAGTATGATCGGACGTGCCATGGTCTCAAGGTAGACCATCGGCTGCGGCCGCTGGCAACCGGCCGCTCAGCCCTCCCAGCCCTTGGCGCTGTCGGCGACGATGTGGAAATCGACACGCACCGCGCCCGCGCGCTCGAACTGCAGGATGACGGGCACGCTGCCCCCTGCGACGAGCGGAGCCGTCAGTTCCATCAGCATCAGGTGCAGCGGCGTACCGGGCTTGACCTCGGTGCGCGCAGCGGGGGCGATGGCGAGCGGCCATACATTGTCCATCGACACCTTGCCCTCGGCGCGGGTCACGCGGTGCAGTTCGACGCGCCCGGCGCAGGCGCAACGCGCGGAAAGCAGGCGGTCGGGCGTCTGGCCCGTGTTGGCGATGGCGATATAGCCGGCGGTGTCGGCTCCGGCCTCGGGCGCGTCGCGGACGATCGCGCGCGAGACCTGCAGATGGTCGAAGGCGATCGCGCCCGGCGTCGGCGCGGGGCCGACCGCGGCGAATTTCATCGCGAAGAGCGGGGTCCAGGCCTCGCCCTCGCGCTTTTCGGATTCGGCGGAATAGCCGCCGGCGGGATCGAAGCGCAGCCTGTTGCGGATCGCCACCGGCTTGCCGCCGGGGCCGGTATAATCTTCGTCGGGAAAGTCGAAGCCGCCATCGACCGCGATCGCCTGCCCTTCGCTGTAGCCGCCGTCGCCGGCGAAATAATGGTAGCGGATCGCGCCGCTCTTCGCATCGCGGCGATAGACGCTGATGCCGCCATAGGGCTCGGCGCCCCCGGTGACGACATGCCGGTCCTCCATCGCAGTGCCGCCCTCGATCAGCCGGTAGCAATGCGTGTCGCGCGCCTTGCCGCCCGGGAAATCTGCGCTCCAGCAGCGACCGAGCAAAGGCGCGAAATGGTCGGCGAGCGCGGGTTGTTCCTCGGCCGCGGCGGCGGAGGGCGCCCCGGCCAGCAGGGCTGCGATCAGCATGGCGTTGCGCATATCGGTTCTCCCCCAATTCGAGGACGAGCCTAACGCGACTTGAATGATCGATCAAGTGGACGATGATGCAAACATCGTTACCGGATTATTTACCATCTTTGCCTAGCCTTTCCGCATGACCACCACCGGAAATCCCCGACCGCGCCAGCACCAGCGCACTCCCGTTTCGCTCGACGTGACCGTCAACGGCGTGCTCAATGTCGTCGAGGGCCGGATCACCGACCTGTCGGAGGGGGGCGCGCGGATCGAGGGCGGCGTGATCATGCCGGTGCGGTCGCGCTGCGAGGTCCATTATGCCGGGCAGACCGTCTATGCCGTCGTGATGTGGGCCGAGGTCGACCGCATGGGGGTGCGCTTCCCCTATGAACTGGTCGACGGACCGCTGTACAACGCGCTCGAACGCGCGCGGGGCGCGTGGCCGAGCGAGCCGGCGCAGGTATTTCGCAGCATGCGGCCGGCGACATTCGGGCGGCGCGGGCTGAACTGAACGGTAAAGGGCTGGTATCGGGCGGTTGCGACCGTTTAATCCTCTCCGCTTGCGGGGAGGGGGACCGCCGAAGGCGGTGGAGGGGGCGCTCGGCCTGAAGCGCCGCTTGAGGACGCCACCCCCTCGGTCAGCGCTTCGCGCTGCCACCTCCCCACAAGTGGGGAGGATCGACTTGTTCCCAACCCAAAGCCGCCACTGGCCCCACACCCCCGCCCTTGCCGCGTTCCTCTTTTGTCCTTACCCTGCAGCGATGCTCGCTCCCCTGCCCCTCCCCGCGATCCACGCGAGCCATGTCGGCATCTGGCTCGCCGATACCGAGGGTCGCGCGCGGCGGGTCGATCGCGGCGCGGCGATCGCGGCGGTGGCGGGGACGCCGCATATCTTCCTCAATGCGCCGCTGACCGGCGACCGGCTGGGCTATCCCGAATTGTCGGGGCTCGACCTGCTCGAGCTTTTCGCCTTCCTGTTTCCCGCACGCTTTGCGGTGCCGACCCCTGCGGGGCTGGCTGCGGCGCTGGGGCTCGATGCGCCGCAGCGCGAAGACGATGTCGCGGCTTTCCTGCCGCTGGCGGCGGCGGCGATGCTCGCCTGCCTCGACGATCCCGCCTGGCCCGAGCGCGAGGGCGCGTGGCACGGCATGCAGGCGCTGGCGCGGCAACGCTGGCCGTGGGCGCCGCTGGTCCAGCCGCAGCTGCCGCCGCCCGGCAAGGACGAGCGCTGGCTCTTCGCGCGCCTGCCCGACTGGGAAGAAGCGCCGCCCCGCCCGCAGCCGCGGCAGGTGAATGTGAATGCCGACGACGTCACCGCGCGGCTCGAGCGGCTGACCGGCGACGGCGCCGAACGGCGGAGCGGGCAACAGGATTATGCGCGCGCGGCCGCGTCCGTCTTCGCCGCGCGCGAGCGCAAGGACGCGCCCCAGATGCTCGTCGCCGAAGCCGGCACCGGAATCGGCAAGACCCTGGGCTATCTCGCCCCCGCCAAGCAGTGGATCGACCAGTCGACCGGTGCGGTGTGCATCTCGACCTTCACCAAGGCGTTGCAGCGCCAGCTCGCGCGCGAGACCGAGCGCCTCTACCCCGATGCCGCAACGCACCGCGAAAAGGTGGTGGTGCGCAAGGGGCGCGAAAATTACCTCTGCCTGCTCAATCTCGAAGACGCCCTGCAGGGCGGCTTTTCGGGGCGCGCGGCGATCCTCGCGCAGCTCGTCGCGCGCTGGGCGGCGTACAGCCGCGACGGCGACATGGTCGGCGGCGACCTGCCCGGCTGGCTGCCCGCCTTGTTCCGTCGCAACGGCACCACCGCGCTCACCGACCGCCGCGGCGAGTGCATCTATGCCGGCTGCCCGCATTTCCGGAAGTGCTTCATCGAGCGTTCGGCGCGCGCGGCGGGGCAGGCCGACATCGTGATCGCCAACCATGCACTGACGATGGTGCAGGCGGCGCGCCCGCGCGACGGCGGCGCGCCCGCGACGCGGCTGATCTTCGACGAAGGGCATCATCTGTGGGACGCCGCCGATTCGATGTTCGCCGCCGCTCTCACCGGGCAGGAAGCGATCGAGATCCGCCGCTGGGTGCTGGGGCCCGAGGGCAAGTCGCGCGGGCGGCGGCGCGGGCTCGCCGCCCGGCTCGCCGATGTCGCGAGCTATGACGAGGCGGGCGACAAGGCGATCCAGGCCGCGATTCAGGCGGCGGGCGAACTGCCCGGCGACGGCTGGCTCGGCCGGCTCGCCGAAAATGCGCCCTGGGGCGCGGTCGAGCGGCTGCTGGCGGCGGTGCGCGGGCAAGTCTATGCGCGCGGCATCGACGCGAGGGGCGACAGCGGTTACGGGCTCGAGACCGAGCTCGCCGATCCCGACGCCGAACTGGTCGCCGCCGCGGCGAGCGCGGGCGACGCGGTCGAGGCGCTGCTGCGTCCGCTGATGGCGCTCGGCAAGCGCCTCGACGCGCTGATCGAGGACCCGCCCGACTGGCTCGACGGCCAGGCGCGCGCGCGCGTCGACGGGGCGCGGCACAGCCTGGGCAACCGCATCGACACGCTCGGCGCGTGGCTGTCGCTGCTCGGGCGCGTCGGCGGACCCGCCGATCCCGATTTCGTCGACTGGCTGGCGGTCAATCGCATCGACGGGCGTGAGGTCGATTGCGGGCTGCATCGCCACTGGCTCGACCCCGCGAAGCCGATCGCCGACATCGTCTATCGCCCGGCGCACGGCGTGCTCGTGACCTCGGCGACCTTGCGCGGCTCGAACGACTGGCACGACGCCGACATCCGCACCGGCGCGCGGCACATGGACGGCGGGGTGCAGCATTTCGCGGTGCCGAGCCCCTTCGACTATGCGCGCCAGTCGGAGGTCATCATCGTCACCGACATCGCGCGCGGCGACCTGCCCGCGCTCGCGGGCGCCTACAGCCGGCTGATCGAGGCGTCGGGGGGCGGCGCGCTGGGGCTCTTCAGCGCGATCCGGCGGCTGCGCATCGTCCATGCGCGAATCGCCGACCGGCTCGCGCGCGCCGGGCTGCCGCTGTTCGCGCAGCATGTCGACCCGCTCGACACCGGCACGCTCGTCGACATCTTCCGCGCCGACCCCCACGCCTCATTGCTCGGCACCGATGCCTTGCGCGACGGCGTCGATGTCCCCGGCGATTCGCTGCGACTGGTGGTGATGGAGGGCGTGCCCTGGCCGCGCCCCACGATCCTCCACGCGGCGCGGCGCGCGGCGCAGGGCGGCGCGCGCTACGACGATATGGTGATCCGCGGGCGCATCGCGCAGGCGTTCGGGCGGCTGATCCGCCGCAGCGACGATTATGGCCAGTTCGTGATGCTGTCGCCGAGCTTCCCTTCAAGGCTGCTCTCGGCCTTCCCCCCCGGCACCCCGATCCGCCGCCTGCCGCTCGACGAGGCGGTCAATCATGTCGCGGCCGCCAATGTCGAGCGCAGAAAAAGCGCATATCGCGCCTTTTCACCGTCATAAGATTGCGGCACAAGGCCTCGAACCGAGGGGAAGGCGCGACAGGCGCGGGGAGAGATTTTGAAGACGCTGACGATCCTGCGCCATGCCAAATCGGGTTGGGATGCCCCCGTCGAGCGCGATTTCGACCGGCCGATCAACGCTCGCGGCAAGCGCGGCGCCGAGCTGATCGGGCAGCATCTGAGGCGCCAGGGATTTCCCGTCGACCGCATCGTCGCGTCGCCCGCGGTGCGTGTGACCGAGACGCTCGACATCTTCCAGCCCGCGGCGAACCTCGACGCGCTCGAACCGCATTGGGACCGGCGCATCTATCTCGCCTCGGCGGCGACCCTGATCGACACGATCCGCGATACCGGGCGCGATGCCGAGCACCTGCTGATTGCGGGGCATAATCCGGGGCTGGAGGATCTGATCCTCGAACTGGTACCCGAAAGCGATGGCGATGCGCTCCGCGCCGAGGTCGAGAAGAAATTGCCGACGTCGGCGATGGCGCGGCTGGAGATCGACATCGCCGACTGGCACGATCTCGACACGAGGCAGGCGCGGATCGTGAATTTCATCCGCCCGCGCGACCTGGACCCGGCGCTGGGTCCGGCGATGGATTAGGATAACATCCTCCCTGTGGCCGCAGGCCATGGGGAGGTGGCAGCGCGAAGCGCTGACGGAGGGGCGATGGCGCCGACGTTGCCGGCCCCTCCCCCATTCGCTTCGCGACAGGGAGGATTTTCTAGACCACCACCCCGATCGCTTTCGCCAGCCGCTGGCGCAGTGCGACCAGGTCGGCGACCGGCACGCCCGATTTTCCCGCCGGGACTGCTGCCGGATCGAGCTCCTCGCGCGTCAGCGGCGCGCGGGTCGCCGCCTCTTCTTTGCCGGTCAACGCCTTGCGCGCGCCCTCGACGGTGAAGCCCTTCACATGCAGCAGCTCGTGGATCCTCTCGGCGAGCGCGACATCCTCGGCGCGGTAGTAGCGGCGGCGTCCCGAGCGTTGCAGCGGCTTCAGCTCGGGAAAGCGTGTTTCCCAATAGCGGAGCACATGGGTAGGCACGCCGATGCGGTTCGCCAGCTCGCCGATCGCGAGCATGGCGCCGTCGGCCTTGCCGCCGTCATCGACATCCATGCGTTATCCGCCCGCGACGCGGCCGCGCATCGACTGGCTGGCGCGAAAGGTCATCACCCGCCGCGGCAGGATCGGCACCTCGACGCCGGTCTTGGGGTTGCGGCCGATCCGCTGCGCCTTGTCGCGCAGCACGAAGGTGCCGAAGCCCGAAATCTTGACGTTCTGCCCGTCGGCGAGCGCATCGGACATATGGTCGAGGATCGATTCGACGATACTCGCCGACTCGTTGCGCGACAATCCGATTTGATGGTTGATCCGCGCCGCAATGTCGGCGCGGGTGAGCGTGCTTGCTGCCATCCTAGTCCCTCCCCTGACGAAGCAAATACCCTGTGGCGTCCCGCCGGCCCCCCACCGTCGCGAGTCCCGCCTCGTCTTGTAACAAAAGCGAATTAATCCGCCAAACTGAAACGGATGGAGCGAGGACTTAAAGCGGCGGATGTTGCTAGAGCTGTTCCCCGCAGCGAAGCATGGAGCCAAGGACCAGTTCTCCAAACCTCATCATGCTGAACTCGTTTCAGCATCCATGGCCCGAGATCTCGTCCGGCGCTGCGCCGAAGGAAGCGGCAGGCCATGGATCCTGAAACAAGTTCAGGATGACGATGCTACAAATGGCAGCTCTTTGGCCCGACCGCGACCATGTCGTCAGACGCGCAGCACCGCGGCGCCCCAGGTAAAGCCGCCGCCCATCGCCTCGAGCACCACCAGATCGCCGCGCTTGATGCGCCCGTCGCGCACCGCGAGGTCGAGCGCCAGCGGCACCGACGCCGCCGACGTATTGGCGTGCTGATCGACGGTCAGCACGACGCGTTCGGCGGGCAGGCCGAGCTTTTTGGCGGTCGCATCGATGATGCGCTTGTTCGCCTGGTGCGGGACGACCCAGTCGATCTGGTCGGCCGACAGACCGACATCGGCCATCACCTCGCCGAGCACCGCGGCGAGGTTGGTCACCGCGTGGCGGAACACCTCGCGGCCCTGCATGCGGACATGGCCGACGGTGCCGGTGGTCGAGGGACCGCCGTCGACATAGAGCATGTCGCAATATTGCCCCTCGGCGTGCAGCCGGGTGGCGAGAATGCCCTGATCGTCGTCGACGTCCTTCGCCGACAGCACCACCGCGCCCGCGCCGTCGCCGAACAGGACGCAGGTCGTGCGATCCTCCCAGTCGAGGATGCGGCTGAAGGTCTCGCTGCCGATCACCAGCGCGTGCTTCGCGGCGCCGGTGCGCAGCATCGAGTCGGCGACCGACACGGCATAGAGGAAGCCAGAGCACACCGCCGCGACATCGAAGGCGATGCAGTCGGGCGTGCCGAGGATCGCCTGCACCTTGGTGGCGCTGGCGGGGAACGTGTTGTCGGGGGTCGCGGTGGCGACGATGATCAGGCCGATGTCGGCGGGCTGGAGCCCTGCCGCGGCGAGCGCCTGCCTGGCGGCATCGGCGCCGAGCGTCGCGGTCGTCTCGTCGGGTTCGGCGATGTGGCGGAAGCGGATGCCGGTGCGCTCGACGATCCATTCGTCGCTGGTGTCGACCCGCTCCGCCAGCTCGGCGTTCGAGACGCGCGTGCGCGGCAGCGCCGAACCGGTGCCGGCCAGAACCGCGCGCAGGGTCATGCCGCGGTGTCCCGGCGGAAATTGGCGAGATCCTCGGTCACCTGGCGGGTGATATCCTTTTCCACCAGTTCGGCGCAGACATGGACCGCGTTGGCGACGCCCTTGTCGTTGGCGCTGCCGTGGCTCTTCAGCACGACGCCGTTGAGGCCGAGGAACACCGCGCCATTATGGTTGTTCGGATCGAGATGGTGGCGCAGCAGTTCGGTCGCCGGGCGCGAGATCAGGAAGCCGATCTTCGAGCGCACCGACGAGGTGAAAGCGCGGCGCAGGACGTCGGTGACGAAGCGCGCGGTGCCCTCGATGGTCTTCAAGGCGATATTGCCCGAAAAGCCGTCGTGGACGATGACATCGACCTCGCCGCGCGACAATTTGTCGCCCTCGATGAAGCCGGTGAATTCCATCGGCAGGTGCGTCGCCGCACGCAGCAGCGCCGCGGCCTCGCGAATTTCGTCGGTGCCCTTGAGTTCCTCGGTGCCGATGTTGAGCAGCGCCACCCGCGGGCGCTCGAGGCCCATCACGGTGCGCGCATAGGCCGCGCCCATCACCGCGAATTGGGTGAGATTGCCCGCGTCGCATTCGGTGTTGGCGCCAAGGTCGAGCATCACCACGTCATTGTCGCCGAGCGAGGGCAGCAGCGCCGCGAGCGCGGGGCGGTCGATGCCCGGCATCGTGCGCAGCGCGAGCTTCGCCATCGCCATCAGCGCGCCGGTATTGCCCGCCGACAGCGCGCCGCCGGCGTCCCCGCGCTTCACCGCGTCGATCGCCAGCCCCATCGAGGTGGTCTTCGCCTTGCGGATCGCCTGGCTGGGCTTTTCCTCGCCGGTCACCACGCCATCGGTGTGGATGATGTCCGACGCGGCGCGCAGGTTCGGATGATTTTCCAGCGCGGCCTTGATCTGCACCTCGTCGCCGACGAGGAGGAAACGCAGGCCGTCGTGCTGGTGGCGCGCCATTGCGGCGCCGGCGAGCATCACGCGCACGCCGACGTCACCGCCCATCGCATCGATCGCGATTCGCGGTGTGAGGCTCATCCGAACGCTTTCCGGTTAGGGCTTAGGCGCCGACCGAGACGACTTCGCGGCCGTTGTAATGGCCGCAGGCGTTGCAGAGATTGTGCGGGCGCTTGAGCTCGCCGCAGTTCGGGCATTCCTGATAGGCTTCGACCTTCAGGCTGTCGTGGCTGCGACGCATGCCGCGCTTCGAGGGCGAGGTTTTTCGCTTGGGGACGGCCATGATATTTCCTGCATATTTAGACGTTTATACGAATCGGCTACCCGGATTTGTCGCCCCCGTCGCCGGGAATGACTGGCCCGCCCGCCGTGCCGAAGCCCGTCCTGCCTTGAAATGACAAGAAAATCTTCTGCCGGAGGGTGCCTCAACGCCTGTCGGTGTCGGGTGCCGGATCGGGCGGGGCTATAGCGTTTTTGCCCGCAAAGGCAAGCCCCGAGCACGGCTTGCCGCGCGCACGCGGGAATGCCACATGTCGGGAACCGCCGCGCCCAGGATGCTGCGGCCAACGACATGGGGGAAGCCAAATGACGATATTGCCGATCAGCCTGACGATCGCCGCGGGGGCGGCGCTGCTCAACCTGTGGCTTTCGAAGCGCGTCGGGCGCGTGCGCGGGCAGGAAAAAGTGTCGATCGGCGACGGCGGCAACGAGCGCGTGATCCGCCGCATGCGCGCGCACAGCAATTTCGTCGAAAACACCGCTTTCGTGCTGATCCTGCTCGCGCTGGTCGAACTCGCCGCGGGCTCCTCGACATGGCTGTGGGCGGTGGGCGCGCTCTATCTCGTCGGACGCATCCTGCACGCGCTGGGCATGGACGGGATGATGTGGGGCCGCATGGCCGGCACGACGATCACGATGCTGGTCCAGCTCGGGCTGGCGGGATTTGCGCTGTTCACCGTCTATGCGACGCCGACCAATATCACCTCGACGGTGCCCGAGACGGTGGTCGTCGACAAATAAGGAGGGATCAGGCGCCCATCGCCATGTCGCTGACATAGGGATTGGTGCGCCGTTCCTGGCCGAATTTGCTGTGCGGGCCGTGGCCCGGCAGGAAGACCGTGTCGTCGCCGAGCGGCCAGAGCTTCTGCGTGATCGAATCGAGCAGTTGCTGGTGGTTGCCGCGCGGGAAGTCGGTGCGGCCGATCGAGCCCTGGAACAGCACGTCGCCGACGATCGCGAGCTTCGAGGGCTCGTGGTAAAAGACGACATGGCCGGGCGTGTGCCCCGGGCAATGGATGACGTCGATGCTGAGGTTGCCGACGGTCACCGTGTCGCCGTCGACCAGCCAGCGGTCGGGCTCGAAGGGTTCGCCCTCCATTCCGAAGCGCTCGCCCGCGGTCGCGAGCCCCTCGATCCAGAAGCGGTCGTCCTCATGCGGCCCCTCGATCGGCACTCCGAGCTCCTTCGCGAGCACGCCCGCCATGCCGCAATGGTCCATATGGCCGTGGGTGACGAGGATCTTCTCGACCTCGACGCCGGTCTGGCGGACGGCTTCGCGCAACTTGTCGAGGTCGCCGCCGGGATCTATGAACGCCGCCTTGTTGGTCTCGGTGCACCACAGCAGGGTGCAATTCTGCTGAAAGGCGGTGACGGGCACGATCGCGGCGCGCAGCGGCGGATTGGGAGCGTTCATGGCTTGCCATTTGGGCAAAGCCGACGGGATTGGCAAGGGTGGCGCCATCTATCTCCCCTCCCGCAAGCGGGAGGGGAGATAGATGGCGACACCGATGGCCCTTTCGTGCGCTCGACGCGCTCGGCGATCGTGAAATTCCCATGGTCGCCGGGCACCGTCGCAGCCAGTGCGTCGCGCCGCGGATCGGTCGAGCGAATCGCCACCCCCGCCACGCCGACCGATATTGCCGCGATGCCCGCGACCAGCAGGATGAAACGCCCCAGCATCGCACTATTCTCGCCGCATATCCTTGGTTTTGCGTTAAGCGCCGGTCAGGATCGCCCTGCCCCCGGCTGCTCGATGAAGGCGCGCCACCCCGGCGCCTCCTCGCGCATATTGAAGACGATCCGCGCGCAGGCATAGCGGCCCGGCTCACTGTCGGCCTCGCGCGCGGTTGCGGGCCAGGGGCCGTCGCCATTGCCGCCCGCCGACCAGCAGACGAGCGCCTCGGCCTCATCTCCCGCCTCGATCGCCGCGCGTTCGCCGGCGTCCAGCGACGCGGGGGCGCTCCAGCCGAGGATGCGCTGATGGGTGAAACCGCGCGCAAAGAGCGCGTGCCGGAACGCGCTGTGCGGATCGGCGAGCAGGGCGCGGACGCGCGCGCGATCGGCGGCGGCGAACCACTGTCCGCCGAGCATCGGCCCCCAGCGCGCCTCGTCGCGCGATCGCAGCGCCGCGACGAGTTCGGCGGCCGCGGCTTCGAACCGCGGCGTCCATACCGAATCGGATGCCAGCGGCGCGAGCGGCGACGGGGGCGCCGCGACCTCGGCTTCGACGGGCCACAACGAATCCGGCGCCGCATGGGCGGGCGCGGCCAGGGCGAAAGCGGCGACGAGCGCCGACAGCGTCAACTTCGCGGGCATGGCGTGCAGCCTAGCAGCAAAGCCTGTATCTGTCATGACTCGACCGCCAGCCCTGCGCGCATCCATTCAGGTGCGCTGGCGGGATCGATAGTCTCGACGCGGCGATGCTCGATCGACAGGCCGAGGTCGGGATAGGCGGTCAGCTGGCGTTTCTCGTCGGCCCCGGCGAGCGGCACGACGACGAGCCGCCGATTGACCTTTTGCCGCCAGTTCATCCGCGCGGTATTTTCCTGGCCGACGTAGCAGCCCTTGGTGAAGCTGACGCCGTTCAGTTCGGCCGCGTTGCATTCGAGCCAGAGCGTCGCGCCGTCGCCGAGTTCGGCGCGGCCCTCGGTGACGCCGAGCGCAAGGCGGTGGGCGCGCCATGCGGCATCGGCGCCCGCGCCCTCTTGTGCCGGCGCGAGCCAGCGCTGGCCGAGCTCGGCGAGGCGCGGGTCGACGACGCCGAGGTCGCCTTCGGGCGCCCAATGCACGGCTAGCGCTTCTTCGGGCGCGATCGTGATCGCACGGCGCAGGCGGTAGAGCGTCAGCCGCCTGGCGAGGTCCGCCGCGGCGGCGCGCTCGCAATCGATCAGCGCATCGTCGCCGTCGCCCCAGATGAGGAAGTCGAACAAGGCCTTGCCCTGCGCGGTGAGCAGCGCGGTCCAGACGGGCAGGTCGCCCGCGGTGTCGTTGGTAACGAGCCCCTGCAAAAAGCCGCGGACGTCGTCGCCCGACAGGCGGATCAGCGCGCGGTCGTGAAGGGTGGTATTGGCCATGGCGATAATTTAGGGGCAGAGTCCGCGAATTGCACGCTCGAGGCGTCGAAATGGCGAAGATATTGGGCTTGGGTGGTCGCGGCGGGTAGCATCGCTACCCGCAAGGCCGCACCGGCCCAAGATCGAAGCCATTTCGGCGTCCCTTCGGGATTTGACCGATTTTGTCCATTGCTTCGTCGGCAAGCCTAGAACTATCGACATAGTCCTGCGCCTTGCCTCCTCGCACTGAACAAAATCGCCTCAAACCTCGAGCGTGCAATTCGCGGGCTCTACCCCTAAGGACGCCCCAGCCAAAGCCAAGCCTCCTGCCGCGAGATTATCGATGACCGACCGCCTGACCATCCGCCGCCCCGACGACTGGCACGTGCACCTCCGCGACGGCGCGATGCTCGGTCATGTCGCGAAATATACCGCCGCACAGTTCGCGCGCGCGATCATCATGCCCAACCTGTCGCCGCCGGTGACCACTGCCAAGGAAGGCGCCGCTTATCGCGACCGCATCCGCGCCGCGGTGCCGGGGATGGATTTCACCCCGCTGATCGTCGCCTACCTTACCGACCACAGCGATCCCGACGAGATGGCGCGCGGGCACGCCGAGGGCGTCTTCACCGCGGCGAAACTCTATCCCGCCCATGCCACGACCGGCAGCGCGCACGGGGTCACCGACATCGCGAAGATCATGCCCGTGCTCGAACGCATGGCCGAGATCGGCATGCCGCTGCTGATCCACGGCGAGGTCACCGACCATGACGTCGATATCTTCGACCGCGAGGCGGTGTTCATCGACCGCACGCTGAAGGGACTGGTGCGCGACCTGCCCGAACTGAAAATCGTATTCGAGCATATCACCACGTCGGAGGCGGTCGATTTCGTGAAGGCCGCGCCCGCGAACGTCGCCGCGACGATCACGCCGCAGCACCTCCACATCAACCGCAACGCGATGCTCGTCGGCGGCATCCGGCCGCACGCCTATTGCCTGCCCGTCGCCAAGCGCGAGGCGCACCGGCTGGCGGTGCGCGCGGCGGCGGTGTCGGGCTCGCCCAAATTCTTCCTCGGCACCGACAGCGCGCCCCACGCGGTGCACACCAAGGAGGCCGCGTGCGGCTGCGCGGGCATCTTCAACGCGCCGTTCGCGCTGGAAAGCTATATCGCGGTGTTCGACGAGGAAGGCGCGCTCGACAAGTTCGAGGGTTTCGCGAGCGAGCATGGGCCCAACTTCTACGGCCTGCCGCTGAATGGCGGGACGGTGACGCTAGAACGCGGCGAGACGGTGGTGCCCGACCGCTGCGGCGAGGTGGTGCCTTTCCATGCGGGCGAGACGCTGGGGTGGCGTCTGGCCTAGGCCGCAGGCATCACCCGCTCGGCGCGCATCTTGCGCCACATGTCGAAGCTGAACACCGCGATGCTGGTCCAGATGAGCAGGAAGCAGGCGAGCTGCGCGGGCTTGAGCGGTTCGCCGAAGGCGAAGAGGCCGAGCAGGAACTGGATCGTCGGCGCCAGGTACTGGACGAAGCCCAGGGCGGCGTAGCTCATCTTGCGCGCCGCGGTCGCGAAGAGCAGCAGCGGCACCGCGGTGACGACGCCACCGGCGGCGAGCAGCCAGCTGATCCCCGTATCCGCCCCGAAGCCGCGCCCGTCACCGAGCCAGACATAATAGAACGCCACCGCGAGCGAGAGCGGCAGCAACAGGGTCGTCTCGATCGCGAGGCCCGGCAGCGAGCCGACGGGCGCGATCTTGCGGATCAGGCCGTAAGTGCCGAAGCTCAACGCCAGCATCAGGCTGATCCACAAGGTGTCGAGCGCGCCCGCAAGCAGGATCGCGACGCCGACGCCGGCGACCGCCACCGCGACCGCCTGCAAACGCGACAGCCGCTCGCCGAGGAAGATCACGCCGAGCAGCACGTTGACCAGCGGGTTGAGATAATAGCCGAGGCTGGCCGCCAGCACATGGTCGGTGAAGATCGCGAAGATATAGACGAGCCAGTTGACCGCGATCAGCACCGAACTCGCGAGCAGCAGCCGCAGCGCGCGCCAATCCTTCAGCGCGGAAAGATATTCACCGATCTGGCGGCGGAACGCCATGATGAGGAAGCAGAGCGGCAGCGACCAGACGATGCGCTGCGCCAGCACCTCGACCGGCGGCACCGTGGTGAGCAATTTGAAGAAGAGAGGGACGAAACCCCAGATCGCATAGGCGCCGAGCGCATAGGGCAAGCCGCCCTGATCGCTCCCCGCGGGGGCCGCTGGCTGCGCCATGCCGGAAACCGAGCCTGGATCAGATGATGCCGCCGCCGAGCATCAGGCGGATCACGCCGATGACGATCACGACGATATTGAGGTTACGGCCGCTCGTACGATCGGACATCGCGCCGAGCGCGAGCCCCACGACTGCGAAGGGGATGATCACCCAATTCGCCCAGCCGAGGAAGGGAATGAAGGCGAAAACCGCCAGAATGAGGGCGATGACGCCGATGACGAGCGAGCCGATGTTGAGCATCCGGCGAGTGTCGCACGGCGCCCCGCGTCCCGCAAGGGGGCTGTTCGAAGCAGCTCGTTTCATCGACGATATTGCTCGCTTCATCTTGTTGCCCGACGTTCATGCAACGCCCGCGGCCCCAGGCCCGTTTCCATGGCCGTAGCGCCCGATGCCACCGTGCGGGGTCGGGACGCCGAACCAGGAAAGGACATTCCGATGCGTATTCTGACCAAGGGCCTGCTCGGCGCGGTCGCCGCGATCAGCGTCACCGCGACGACGCCGCTTTATGCCGGTATCACCGCGGCGCCCGCCAAGAGCGAAGGCTTCTACAAGCTCGAGCAGGAGAGCGGTTTTCACAAGCGCAAAAAGCGGCACCGTCATTACGCCGACCAGCGCGTCGGCGCGAACACGCGCATCTGGCGCGGCAGCGACGGGCGGTATCGCTGCAAGAAGGACAATGGCACGACCGGTTTGCTGATCGGCGGCGCTGTCGGCGGCCTCGCCGGCCACGAGATCGCAGGCAATGGCGACAAGCTGCTCGGCACCGTGCTCGGCGCCGCCGGCGGTGCGCTGCTCGGCCGCGAGATCGACCGCGACAAATATCGCTGCCGCTAAGCAGCAGGATTACCGTTACGGGTGCGGGTTCGAGACCCCTCCGCCCGCATACGTGATGGAGAGGGCGCCGGTCGGACGATCGGCGCCCTCGACTGTTTTGGGGCAGGGCAGGCGACTCCGATATCCGTTCGTGTCGAGCGAAGTCGAGAAACGCCAATGCACGCGCCAGACTTCAGGTGTCTCGACTTCGCTCGACACGAACGGAAAAAGGATGGCACCGAATTTCCTCGGCGCTCCTCTCACAAAATCTCGTAAACCTTCTCCATCGGCCGGCACAGCCGCACGCCCTTTTCGGTCTCCACGAACGGCCGCTCGACATAGGCGGAATTCGCAGCCATCGCCGCGATGATCGCATCCTCGCTCCACTCGGTCGCCCCGCGCTCCTGCGCATCGGTGCCGCGCAGGCGGAGCGCGTCGCGCGCGCTCAGACTTGCGGCCTCGAACAGCTGGCGCAGCTTGTCCGCCTCGAACGGATGTTTCAGATATTCGACGACGGTGAGTTCGACGCCGGTGGTTTCCTGGAGCACGGCGAGCGTCTTGCGCGAAGTGCCGCAGGCGGGATTGTGCCAGATGGTTGCTTTCATGCCCCCGCCCTATCGCGGCGGAGGTTGCCGTGTAAACCCGCCGTTCATGGCGATTATGCCACAGTTCGCGGTATGACGAACGCATTGCGGCTTGCCTTTGCAAGCGAAGCTGCGGCTAATAGCCCCCATGAGGGATCGCCAGAAGCGACAGACGGGGTTGGGTTGCAAGTGAACAAACTGATCGATCGCCGATCGATGCTGGGTGCGGTGGCCGCCGGGGCGGGAGCCTTGGCCGCAATGCCGCTCCGCGCGCAGTCGATGCCGGGCTGGATCCGGCAGCCGGCGCCTTTCGTGCCGCCGCCGGTCGACTATATCGCCGTCGCCAAGGCGCAACTGGCGCTGCAGTCGCGCAACATCCCGCAGACCGATCGCGTCGGCATCGTCGATTTCGGCCTCCCCTCGTCGCGCCCGCGCTTCGCGCTGGTCGACCTGGTCGCGGGCAAGGTCGACATGTTCCCGGTCACCCATGGCCGCGGCTCCGACCCGCAGCACGACGGCTGGCTCAAGAGCTTCTCGAACCGCGTCGGATCGCTTGCGAGCTCGCGCGGTGCCTATCGCACCAGCGACTATTATTGGGGCGCCAACGGTTCGTCGATGCGGCTCGCGGGTCTCGAGCCCGACAATTACAACGCCGATGCCCGCGCGATCGTCGTGCACGGCGCCTGGTATGCGGAACCGTCGCTGATTGCGACGCAGGGCAAGCTGGGGCGGAGCGAAGGCTGCTTCGTCTTCGGCGAGGAATTGCTGCCGCTGATCCTCTACAAGCTGGGGCCGGGGCGGTTGCTGTTCGCCGACAAATTGAGCCTGCCTCCGCCGGCGCCGGTGCCGTTCGAACTGCCCGCCCCCCCCGCGCCCGGGACCGAGAATATGGTGCGCACCGGTGCGCAGCAGGGCGTGTTTCCGACAAAGGCGGATTGATTTTTAGGGTCCTCCCTGTGGCCGCAAGCCATGGGGAGGCGGCAGCGCGAAGCGCTGACGGAGGGGCGATGGCGCGACGTCGCTGGCCCCCCCACCACGCCCTTCGGGCGCGGTTCCCCTCCCCACGGCTTCGCCGCAGGGAGGATTATGCACTAATTCCCTACGCTAACGCCGCCCGCCTTGCTGGCTATGGTCGGCACCACCGGCGGGGCGATCATCGTCGCCGCGGGGCGGCCGGGCTTCGCGAAGCTCGCCACCACCGGCGCGTCGCGGCCGTAGATGTCGGCGAGCTTTTTTACCCCGCCCTTCTCGCCGGGGATCATCGTCCAATAGGCGATATAGACTGGGAACGGCTTTTCGAAGCCGAAACGCGTCGTTTCGCCGCTGGCGATGGCTTCGCCGAATTCCTCAGGGGTCTTGCCCGCGAACCAGACGGTCATCAGCCCCGAGAATTTGAGCGCCTTTTCGGTGCGGATGCAGCCGTGGCTGAACGCACGCGTCGCCGACGCGAAAGCTCCCTGCGACGGCGTGTCGTGCAGATAGATTGCATGCGGGTTCAGCATTTCGAGCTTCATCATGCCCAGCGCGTTGCCCGGCCCGGCCTTCTGCACCACCGACAGGCTCTTGCCGCTGCCCGTCCAGGTATAGCCCTGCGCGCGCGCCGCGGCCGGATTGCGCGCGATCGTCGCGCCGATGCCCTCGTTGATGATGCTGCGCGGCAGCGTCCAGGTCGGGTTGACGATCACGCCGGTCGCCATCGGGTTGAGCTGCGGCGTCGCGGTCGACGGCTTGCCGACCACCGCCTTGTGCTCGCCGATCTTGACCCCGTCGAAGATCACCCGGGTCTGATATTCGGGAACGTTGGTGACGATGTAGGTTGGACCCAGGTCGCGCGGCATCCAGCGCCAGCGCTCCATGTTGACGCGGATCGCATTGGCGTCGGCGGGGGTCTTGGCGTTCGCGAGCGCAGCCTTGAGCGCCGCGAAATGGGCATGCGTCGGCTCGAAACCGGCCAGCGCCTCGGGGATCGTGCCCGCGACCAGCGCCGAGGTCAGGATCGAGACGAGCGGCATATGGTCCGCATCATTGTCGGTCATGAACCACTGCTTGCGCGCGGCATTGGGCGTGCGCCCGTCGCGCAGGTGCGTCGCGAACAGCAGAAAGCTGTCGGTCGCGACGCGGTCGAGATGCGCCTGATCGTCGCCGATGATCGCCGCGGCGAGACCTTCGGGGTTATAATCCTTCGCGAAGAGCCCCTCGGCGCCGGCGCCCTCGATCGCGCGCAGCAGCGCCTCAGCATTGGCTTTCGACCAGCTCGGCAGATTGGCCTCGGCGGCGCTTTCGATCTCGGGCGCGTCGTCGACAACCTTGTCCGGCTGATAGACGACCGAGTCTTCCTTGACGTTCGTCTGGGCGAGCGCGGGGGTCGCCGCGAGCATGAGCGGCAGGATCAGCGGAGCGGCGAAGGGGGAGATTTTGACCATAGGCCAAGGGCTATAGTCAAAAAACCGCCGCAGTTAAAGTGATGCGGCGCACAGCTTACCGCGCTTAAGCTCCTCCCCTTCAGGGGAGGGCGGGTAAGGGTTCAAGCCGACGCTTCCCCGTCCTGCCGCGCCAGCCATTCCTCGAGCCATTTGATCGTATAGTCGCCGTGGATCACGTCGGGGTCCGCGAGCAGCGCCTGGTGCAGCGGGATGTTGGTCTTGACTCCGCTCACCACCATTTCCTCGAGCGCGCGGCGCATGCGCATCATGCAGCTTTCGCGGCTGCGGCCGTAGACGATCAATTTGCCGATCATGCTGTCATAATAGGGCGGGATCGAATAGCCGGCGTAGAGCCCGCTATCGACGCGGACATGCATGCCGCCCGCAGGGTGATATTGCGTGACCTTGCCCGGCGATGGCAGGAAGCTGCGCGGGTCCTCGGCATTGATGCGGCATTCCATCGCATGGCCGCGGAACTCGAGGTCTTCCTGCCGCACCGAGAGGTCGCGGCCGTCGGCGATGCGGATCTGTTCGCGGACGAGGTCGAAGCCGGTGATCATCTCGGTCACCGGATGCTCGACCTGGATGCGCGTGTTCATCTCGATGAAGAAGAATTCGCCGGCTTCCCACAGGAATTCGATCGTGCCCGCGCCGCGATAGTGCATCTTGGCCATCGCGTCGGCGCAAACCTTGCCCATGCGCGCGCGTTCCTCGGCCGAGATGACCGGCGACGGGGCTTCCTCGAGCACCTTCTGGTGGCGACGCTGGAGCGAGCAGTCGCGCTCGCCGAGATGGATCGCGTTGCCGTTGCCGTCGCCGAACACCTGGAATTCGATGTGGCGCGGATTGCCCAGATATTTTTCCATATAGACGGTGGGGTCGCCGAACGCCGCCGCGGCCTCGCTCGACGCCTGCCCCATCAGGCTTTCCAGGCTGTCCTCGTCGGGGACGACCTTCATGCCCCTGCCGCCGCCGCCCGACGCGGCCTTGATCAGCACCGGATAGCCGATTGCGGCGGCGAGCTTCCTGGTTTCCTCGCCATAGGTCACCGCGCCCGGCGAACCGGGAACGACGGGAAGGCCGAGCGCCACCGCGGTCCGCTTCGCCTCGACCTTGTCGCCCATGGTGCGGATATGCTCGGGCTTGGGCCCGACGAAGATCAGGTTATGCGCCTCGATGATCTCGGCGAAGCGCGCATTTTCGGACAGGAAGCCATAGCCCGGATGGATCGCGTTGGCGTTGGTGACCTCGGCCGCGGAAATGATCGCGGGGATGTTGAGATAGCTGTCCTTCGCCGCCGGCGGGCCGATGCACACGGCCTCGTCGGCGAGGCGCACATGCATCGCGTCGGCGTCGGCGGTCGAATGGACCGCGACGGTCTTGATGCCCATTTCGTGGCATGCGCGGTGGATGCGCAGCGCGATCTCGCCGCGGTTGGCGATCAGCAGTTTCTCGATACTCATGCTTGGGCTCAGCCGATGGTGAACAGCGGCTGGTCATATTCGACCGGCTGGCTGTTCTCGACATGCACGGCTTTCAGCATGCCCGATGCCGGCGCGGTGATCGGGTTCATCACCTTCATCGCCTCGATGATCAGGATGGTGTCCCCCTCCTTCACGGCCGAGCCGGCAGTGGCGAAATTGGGCGCGCCGGGTTCGGGCGAGAGATAGACGGTGCCGACCATGGGCGATTTCACCGCGTCGGCGAAAGTTTCGGCGGCGGGGGCGGCCGGAGCGGCGGCGGCCGGAGCTGCGGGTGCGGCAACGGAGGGCGCCGCAACCGGCGCGGGAGCATAAGCGACGGGCGCCGAGGCGGTGGCTACCTTGCGCGCGACACGCACCTTGCGGTCGCCGTCTTCGACTTCGATCTCGGTAAGACTTGTGTCGTCGAGCAATTCGGCGAGCGCCCGCACATAGGCCGGATCGATATTGATGCCATCGTCTTTATGGTCACCCATAAGAATTTTCCTGTTGTTGCGGCGTTGCGATTCCAACGCCGGGACCCCGTTTTTCGATGCGCTCTCTTGTCAGAGAGATGCGGCGGCGTCCAGCGCCAGCGTATAGCTGCCGGCGCCATGCCCCGCGAAATGCAGCACCGCCGCCATACCCACATAACTGATATGCCGAAAGGGTTCGCGCTTCATCGGGTCCGACAGATGGACCTCGATCACCGGCACCTTGATCGACTTGATCGCGTCATGGATCGCCACCGAGGTATGGGTATAGCCCCCGGCGTTGAGCAGCACCGCCTTCGCGCCGGCAATATAGGCCTCATGCAGCCAGTCGATCAGCACGCCCTCATGGTTGGTCTGGCGGCATTCGAGCCGCAAGCCGAGCCCCTCGGCCTGCGCCTCGAGCCGCGCATGGATGTCATTGAGCGTATCGTGACCATAGATTTCGGGCTCGCGCGTGCCGAGCAGATTGAGATTGGGGCCGGAAAGGACATAGACAGTCGGCTTGTCGGTCAAAGCGCGGGCTTTCGGTTGCTAGGAAGGGCGCTCCCCCTATATGGGCTGCTCGGCAAAAGGCAAAGCGAGGCGGATACTCCCTTGATCTCGATCATCCTCAACGGCGACCTGCGGCAGGTGCGCGCAGGCAGCATCGCCGATCTGGTGGCCTCGCTGGGGCTCGACGTGCAAAAGGTCGCGGTCGAGCGCAACCGCGCGATCGTGCCGCGCTCGACCCTCGCCGACGTCGCGCTAGCTGAAGGCGATGCGCTGGAAATCGTTCATTTCGTAGGAGGCGGTTGTTGACCGATAGCTGGAGCGTTGCCGGACGGACTTTCACCTCGCGGCTGATCGTGGGGACCGGCAAGTACAAGGATTTCGAACAGAATGCCGCCGCGGTTGCGGCGTCGGGGGCGGAGATCGTCACCGTCGCAGTGCGCCGCGTCAATGTGTCGGACCCGACGGCGCCGATGCTCACCGACTTCATCGATCCCAAGAAGATCACCTATCTCCCCAACACGGCGGGCTGCTTCAACGCCGACGACGCGATCCGCACGCTCAGGCTGGCGCGCGAGGCGGGGGGCTGGGATCTGGTGAAGCTCGAAGTGCTAGGCGAAGCGAAGACGCTCTATCCCAACATGCGCGAGACGCTCGAGGCGACCGAGGTGCTCGCCAAGGAGGGCTTCCTGCCGATGGTCTATTGCGTCGACGACCCGATCGCCGCGAAGCAGTTAGAGGATGCCGGCGCGGTGGCGATCATGCCGCTCGGCGCGCCGATCGGGTCAGGGCTGGGCATCCAGAACCGCGTGACGATCCGGCTGATCGTCGAGGGCGCGTCGGTGCCCGTGCTTGTCGATGCCGGGGTCGGCACCGCGAGCGACGCCGCGGTGGCGATGGAACTCGGTTGCGACGGCGTGCTGATGAACACCGCGATCGCCGAAGCGAAGGACCCGGTGCTGATGGCGCGCGCGATGAAGCGCGCGGTCGAGGCCGGGCGCGACGCCTATCTCGCGGGGCGCATGGGCTTGCGCAAATATGCCGACCCGTCGAGCCCGCTTGCGGGGCTGATCTGAAAGGCGCCGCAGTGAAAACCCTGCCCTTCCTCGCTGCCGCCCTCCTGCTCGTTCCGGGTGCAGCAACCGCGCAGCCGGTGTTCGACACCCACGTCCACCTGTGGGACGGCGAAAAGTCGCTCCGCGAATATCAGGCCCAAGTTAAGGCCGCGGGGCTGACCGCCAGCGGGCTCGGGGTGATGTGGTTCGGTGGACCGAACCAGGCGCGCGAGGGCAATCCCGCCGACATCGCCGCGCGCAACGACGCGCTGATCGAAATGGCGGCGAAGCACAAGGGCGTGGTGCCGGTCGCGACGGTCCATCCCTATGACGGGCAGGCAGCGCTCGACGAGTTGGCGCGCGTCGCGGGGCGCGGCGTGCGAATGCTAAAGATCCATCCGCATACCCAGCGCTTCGACCCCGCCGATCCGCGCGTGCTGACGCTGGTGAAGCGCGCGGGCGAGCTCGGCCTGATCGTGGTGATGGACAATGCCAACATCATCCCCGGCGGCGACAGCGAGAAATTGTTCAACCTCGCGCTCGCGGCACCGAAGACCAAGTTTGTCTTCGCGCATATGGGCGGGCTCAACTTCCGCTTCTGGAACATGCTGGGGCTCGCGCGCACCGCCGACGGGCTGTTCGGCGACAATGTGTATTTCGACATTTCGGCGATGGTCGTGCTTGCCGCCGACGCGCCGATCGAGGAAGAATTCATCTGGACGATGCGCAACGTCGGGACCGACCATGTCCTGCTGGCTTCGGACTATCCGCAATTCTCGCTGAAGCAGACATTGGACGCCTTGGAGCGGCTCGACCTGACCGCCGAGGAAAAGGCGAAGATCCGCGCTGGCAATGCGCGGGCGTTGCTGGCTCCCCAGCGCTAACCTGGACTAAAATAGCTTTGCTGCGAATGGTTTGACCCATTTTCATGGGAACATAGACCGCCGCCGGGTGTTGATCCTGCAAGAGGCCATTTCCCCTCTCGGGCTTCTTGCGAGAAAGGATATTTCCCATGGGTGAACTGAAAGACAAAGCCAAAGGCATTGCCAACGAGGTCGCCGGCAACACCAAGCAGGCCGTCGGCACGGCGACCGACAACGAGCGGCTGCGCGCCGAAGGCGAAGCGCAGGAGCGCAAGGGCGAGGCCCAGAATCTGAAAGGTTCGGTCAAGGGCGCGCTCGGCGACAAGGTCTGACCCTACACAATACCGACGAAGTCCGCTTCGTCACGCACGGAAAAGGTCCCGGAGCGATCCGGGGCCTTTTTCACGTCCGCAATGAGACGCCGCTCAGCGGCCGCCAGAGGCCACGAGGTCGACGTCTGTCATGCCGCCGTCAGCGCGCGCCATGACGACATAGGCGAGCTCGCCCTTGGTGCCGCCCAGCATATGCTCGCTGCCGTTGACGCGGTGGTCGCTCGAATAGCCCGCGCGCACCGCCATCGTATGATAATAGTCGAGCACCGCCTGCAGCGACGCCGCGGTCTGGAAATTGACCACGCGGATGTTGCACTTGCCGCCCGCAATGCCTGCGGCCTCGCGCAACGTCGCGCGCGGATACACCTTGAACGCCGCGGGCAGGCGGTCGGCCCAGGCGTTGTTGTAAGTGAGCTTGGCGTCGCAGCTGCCCTTGGCCTGATCCTTGGCGAGCGCGCCGATGGTCACCGGGCGCTTCGCCTCGCATCCCTCGCAGCCGGCCTCGAATGGGAGCGCCTTGGGCGCGGCAAGCAGCTTGCCCGCGCTTAGCGCCGCGGCCGCCTCCGCAGCGGTGGCCGCCTTGCCGGCGTTGATCCCGGGGACGCGGCCGTCGACCGGCCGGTTGCCCGGGGTCGCCGCATTCTTGTTCGCTTGCCCCGCGAGCTTGGGGTCGACCATGATCTTGTCTTCGAGCGCGCCCTTGATCGCCGGATCGGCGTTGGTGAGCCCGTCGTCGAGCGGCGACAGTTCAGCTTTCGCATCGGGATTGTCCCGGCAGCCCCCAAGCGGGACCGTCGCAATCAGCAGGCCGGCGACCAGCCATTTTCCGCGCAAGATCATCGCTAACACTCCCTTAACATGTCTCAGGGAATGCCCGATCCTGGTTAAGAAGGCGCGAATAAAGAGTCTTAACGGGTAACGCTTTGTTAGCCGAAAACTGTCTCGCCCTGAGACGTATTTGGAGAACAGCGGATGAGGCGCGAGGTCTCGACCGCCGCCTGACGGTGCTTCACCGCCTGCCGATACACCGGGTCGGTGACCATCTCCATGAAGGCGCCGCTGCTGGGATATTCGGCGATGAACATCGCGTCCCAGCGCTCGCCGCCGGGGCCGATCAGCATCGCCTCCATGATGCCGCGCCAGACGATCGTGCCGCCGACGCGCTGGAACACCGGGCCGCTGTCGATGCCGTAACGGCGGTAGGCCTCGGCGCCCGACAGCCCCTGCCCCGCGAGCGCATGGCCGTCCTCATAGGTGGCCGCCTCCTTGAAACGCACGAGGTTGAGCATGTGGACCTTCGTGTCGCGCGGCAGCGCCTTGAAGGCGTCGAACTGCGCGCGCTCGGGGTCGATATGGGCGTCGGTCATGGCAGGAACTCCTTGCGCTTCACGCGCCAGGCGTCGGCGCTCTGTGTCCAGGCGTCGACCGGCGCGTCCTGAAATGGCTCGGGCAGCCGCGTCGGGCCGCTGTTGCTCGCGCCGAGCCGCCTGGCCAGCGCCTGCGAGCGCGTATTGGCGGGGTCGATGCTATGCATCAGCTCGGGCCATTTCAGGAACTCGACCGCAAAGTCGCACGCCGCGACCGACCCTTCAAAGGCATAGCCCTTGCCGGCGAATTTCGCGCGCACGCCATAACCGATCTCGGGCGCCGGCCAGCCGTCAGGCTCCCACGGGCCCAGCCGGCCGACCCATTCGCCGGTCGCGCGCTCGATGACCGAAAACATCGAGAAGCCGCGGATGTGCCACGCCCCCGCGAGCGTGCACCAAAGCCGCCACGCCTGCGCCCGCGGCGCGGTGCCGCCGATGTAGCGCATCGTCTCTTCTTCGGTACACATCGCGGCAAAGGCGTCGAAATCCTCGGCCGCAGGCGGCCGGAGGATCAGTCGCTCGGTGACGAGCAGCGGGCCGTTGAGCATCTTGTCTCCCCTGTATCGCCGACGCTTCTGCGGCAGGACGCAAGGGAGGGCAAGCGAAAGCGGGGCGGCTGCGGCTAGCCCGCCGCGATCCGCCCGCCCGCGACGCGGAAGCGTGTCACCGGCCCCGGCATGGCGTCGAACAGTGCCGCCTCGGTCCCCGTCAGCCATGCCTGCCCGCGCTGCCCCGCGAGCCGCGCGTAGAGCGCGGCGCGGCGCGAGGGGTCGAGGTGCGCGGCGACCTCGTCGAGCAACAGGACGGGGCGCTGCCCGCGCAGCCGCGCGACGCAGTCGCTGTGCGCGAGGACGAGCGAGAGCAGCATTGCCTTTTGCTCGCCGGTCGAGCAGCGCGCGGCGCTGCGCCCGCTCGCGGCATGAACGGCGGAAAGGTCGTCGCGGTGCGGCCCCGCGGTCGCGCGGCCGGCGGCGGCGTCGATACGGCGACGCGCGGCGAAGAGCGCCTTCAGTTCCTCGGCGGTCCACACCCTCTCGCGCGGGGCGCCGTCCGCATCGACGAGGGCCAGCAGCGGGCGTGCAAAGGGCGCGTCGGGTTGCGCCGCCAGCTCGGCCGACAGCGCGGCGAGCGCCCTCTGCCGCGCCGCATCCATCGCCGCGCCATGTTCGGCGAGCTGCGCCTCGAGGCTGGCCAGCCATTGCTGGTCGGCGGTGGCGAGGTCGGCGAGCAGCTTGCCGCGCGCGCGAAGCGCCGCCTCGTAGCGATTGCTGTGCTGCGCGTGGCGCGGGTCGAGCGCGAGCACCAGCCGGTCGAGGAAGCGCCGCCGGTTGCCCGCGGTCTCGACGAACAGCCGGTCCATCGCGGGGGTCAGCCACAGCACCGCGAGCCAATCTCCAAGCGCAGTGGCGGCGGCCGGCGCGCCGTTGATGCGCACGATGCGCCGCCCGGGGTGGGCGGGCTCGATCCCGGTGCCGAGCGCGACGGGAGCGAGTTCGTCGCCCGTCGTCACTTCGGCAAACACTGCGAAGCCGCCGGTCGCGCCGTCGCGCACCATGTCGGACAGCGCCGCGCGGCGCAGCCCGCGGCCGGGGGCGAGCAGCGATATCGCCTCGAGGATGTTGGTCTTGCCCGCGCCATTGTCGCCGTGCAGCGCGACGAGTCCCGGCCCGGCGCGCATCTCCGCTGCGGCATGATTGCGAAAATCGGTAAGCGAGAGGCGCGCGATCGTCATCCGGCCCTGCCCTAGGAGATTTGGGGCGGAGAGGGAAAGAGCCCTTTCTCCCCTCCCGCTTGCGGGAGGAGAATAATCGACTGATCTATGTTAGGATTTTCCATTCATAGGGAATTAATCCCAATCTACCGGATTTTTCCCGATGAAATAATCTTTCGATTTTCAAAAACCCTGAGAAAAGCGGCTCGAGAGCAAATTGGCACGCCTCCTGCATTACCACTGGCATCCGCGGGATGGTCCGGTCGGAAGATTACAGGAAGGACAATATCATGGCCCACTTCAACGTTCACGCTGTCAAGAGCTACGCGCTTGCCGCTTTCGCTTCGGTTTATGCCTCGGTCATGCTGCTGGCGATCGTCGGCCAGAATGGTGCGCAGGTCGGTTCGCTGGTCGTCTGACCAGCGGACCCCCACCACCAACGAAACGCCGGTCCATCGGGGCCGGGATGGAAAGGAAAGAAATGAGACAGGGTTTTCGCAAGAATCGTCGCGATGGCATGGTCTTCGGCGTGTGCGCCGGCATGGCCGACCACTTCGGAATCGACGTCTTGTGGACGCGCGTCGGCTTTGTCGCGCTGACTTTGCTGGGCTTCGGCCTGCCGCTGCTGCTCTATATCACGGTCGCGATCCTCGCGCCCTAAGCAGCACAGGGCCGGGGCGCCTTTCAGGCGCAGTCGCATCCGGCCCGCACATTCCCAAGATCGAAGGCCCGCCGGCTCAACCGGCGGGCCTTTTTTGCTTACGCCCCCTTCGGCAGCACGGTGAAGCTGTAGGGGATGTACAGGAACACCTCGTTCTCGCTTGCCTGGTTCCACACCAGATGCCGGTCGAGCCCGCTGACCGTCACGCCGTAATCGGCGCCGAAGGCGTTGCTGGTGCGGCGCGATTCCTCGGCGATCAACTTGACGACCGACCCGCGATACTGGTCGGGGTTGACGATGGTCAGCTGCATCGCGCCATTCTTCTCGACCAGCGACCGTCCGGTCGCCGGGACCGCCTTGATGAAGCCGTCGATCCGCCGGAGCGCGCTGTCGGCGGGCCCGGCGAGCTTGGTCTTGACCACCACCGCGACCTCGCTGGTGTCCGACCGGCGCCCCATGCGCAGGGGGAGTTCGCGATAATTGGCCAACGTGACGGGTGTCAGTTCGAAGCTGCCGGTGACCAGTTCGACCCCCGCGGCGTCGGCGCGGCGGATCGCCGCCTCGAGCATCGCGTGGATTTCCTGCCGCCGCACATTGGCGTCGCGCGAATCCGACGTGACCAATATGTCCTGGATCGCGCCGTCGGCGAGCCGCCGCAGGCCGATGACCGGCACGCTTTCCTTGAAATATCCGTCGCCCGACCCGCGCACCGCCGACACGCGCACCTCGCCGCGGATATTGCTGCTGTCCTGCGCCAGTGCGCCGCCCGCTGTCACCGCGAGCAGCAAGGCCGCGGACATCGCCCATGTCTTTCCGATTTTCATATATCCACCTCGCAACAAAAAAGTTGCGACCCGAAGGCGGGATATCAGGGGGCGCCCTGCCCTAAGATGAACGGCGAGGTTCGGGCGTTAGCGGACATTCCTAATCCTCCCTGCGGCGAAGCCGTGGGGAGGGGGACCGCCGAAGGCGGTGGAGGGGCCGGTGCGCCAAAACCGTCCGCTTGAGGTCGCCTACCCCTCCACCATGCTTCGCATGGTCCCCCTCCCCATCGCTTGGCGACAGGGAGGATTATGATGTCCGCTCCCCGCCCCTAAGCTGCCACCAACTGGCGCCCCTGCCGCACAATCGCCAAAAGAAAAAGCCCCGCCGGATCGCTCCGGCGGGGCTTGTTTCATAGGCTAGGCCAAAAGGCCGAGGATCTTACTCCTCGCCCTCACCTTCCGGACGGTCCAGCACCGCGACGTCGTCGGTGGTGAAGTCCTCGCCCTGGACCTTGCCGAGCGGATCGTCGCCGATCGCGGCTTCGGGGCCCTGCGCCAGTTCGGCTTCATGCTCTTCGGCCGCGGTCTGCGGCGCGATCAGATGCTCCTGGTTGGCGCGCATCGCCGCACGCAGCGCCGCGTCCTTCGACGAAGCGGTGACGCGGACGCGGTTCATGGCAGCGCCGGTACCCGCCGGGATGAGGCGGCCGACGATGACATTTTCCTTGAGCCCCTGCAGCGAGTCGATCTTGCCCTGCACCGATGCTTCGGTGAGGACGCGGGTCGTTTCCTGGAAGGACGCCGCCGAGACGAAGCTGCGGGTCTGCAGCGACGCCTTGGTGATCCCGAGCAGGACCGGGCGGCCCTCCGCGGGAACGCCGTTCTTCGGCAGCTTGGCGTTATATTCCATCATCTCCAGATAATCGAGCTGTTCGCCTGGCAGCAGCGTGGTGTCGCCGCCCGACGTGATCTCGACCTTCTGCAGCATCTGGCGAACGATCACCTCGATGTGCTTGTCGTTGATCTTCACGCCCTGGAGTCGATAGACTTCCTGGATTTCCGCGACCAGATATTCGGCCAGCGCCTCGACGCCCATGACGTCGAGGATGTCGTGCGGGTTCGGCGAACCGCTGATCAGCGCGTCGCCGCGCTTGACCATGTCGCCTTCCTGCACTTCCAGCACCTTCGACTTGGGAATGAGGTACTCGATCGCATCGCCTTCTTCCGGAACGATCGCGATCTTGCGCTTCGCCTTGTAATCCTTGACGAATTCAATGCGGCCGCTGATCTTCGCGATAACGCTGTTGTCCTTCGGAATGCGCGCTTCGAACAGCTCGGCAACGCGCGGCAGACCGCCGGTGATGTCGCGCGTCTTCGACGCTTCGCGGCTGACGCGTGCGAGCACGTCGCCCGCCTGCACTTCCTGACCGTCCTCGACCGACAGCATCGTGCCGACCGCGAGCAGGTAGCGCGCGGCTTCGCCTGAAGCGTCATCGAGCAGGGTGAGGCGCGGCTGAAGGTCTTCCTTCTTGCCGCGGCCCGCGGCGCGATATTCGATCACGACGCGCTGGGCGATGCCCGTCGCTTCGTCGACCTGTTCGACCAGGGTCTTGCCGTCGGCCAGATCCTGATACTTCACGACACCCTGCTTTTCGGTGATCAGCGGCATGGTGAACGGATCCCATTCGGCAATCCGGTCGCCCTTCTTCACCTTCTCGCCGTCCTTGTGCATGATCTGCGCACCATAGGGCAGCTTGTGCGACGCGCGTTCGCGGCCTTCGCTGTCGATGATCGCGATTTCGCCCGAACGCGACAGCGCCAGACGGCGGCCGCGCTGGTCGACGATCGTCGCCATGTCGCGATATTCGATCGTGCCGTCCGAGATCGCTTCGGCATTCGACTGCTCGTTGACCTGCGCCGCACCGCCGATGTGGAAGGTACGCATGGTCAGCTGGGTGCCGGGTTCACCGATCGACTGCGCGGCGATGACGCCGACCGCTTCGCCGATGTTCACCGGGGTCCCGCGCGCGAGGTCGCGGCCATAGCATTTGCCGCAAACGCCGAGCGTCGCTTCGCAGACCAGCGGGCTGCGAATCTTGACCGACTGGACTTCGGCGTCCTCGATCCGCTGCGTCGTGGCTTCGTCGAGCAGGGTGCCCACCGGCGCGATGACATTGCCGTCCTTGTCGGTCACGTCCTCGAGCGTGGTGCGGCCGAGGATGCGCTCGCCCAGCGAGGCGATCGTCGAACCGCCCTGCACGATCGCGCGCATTTCCATGCCGCGGGTCGTGCCGCAATCTTCCTCGATCACGACGCAGTCCTGCGACACGTCGACCAGACGGCGGGTCAGGTAACCCGAGTTCGCCGTCTTGAGCGCCGTATCGGCCAGACCCTTACGCGCACCGTGCGTCGAGTTGAAATATTCGAGAACGGTCAGGCCTTCCTTGAAGTTCGAGATGATCGGCGTTTCGATGATCTCGCCCGACGGCTTGGCCATCAGGCCGCGCATGCCCGCGAGCTGCTTCATCTGGGCCTGCGAACCACGGGCACCCGAATGCGCCATCATATAGATGGAGTTGATCGGGGCCAGACGGCCGTCGTCCAGCTTCGGCGTCGCGCGGATCTCGTCCATCATCGCATTCGCGACCTTGTCGCCGCACTGCGACCACGCATCGATCGCCTTGTTATACTTCTCCTGCTGCGTGATCAGGCCGTCCTGATACTGCTGCTCGAAGTCCTTCACGAGCGCGCGGGTTTCGTCGACCATCTGTTCCTTCGACGCCGGGATGATCATGTCGTCCTTGCCGAAGGAGATGCCGGCCTTGAACGCGTTGCGGAAGCCCAGCGCCATGATGGCGTCGGCGAACAGCACGGTCTCTTTCTGGCCGGTATGGCGATAGACCTGGTCGATGACGTCGCCGATTTCCTTCTTGGTCAGAAGGCGGTTGACGACATCGAAGGGCACGGTGTGCGACTTCGGCAGGCATTCGCCGATCAGCATGCGGCCTGGGGTGGTCTCGAACCGCTTGAGATATTCGTTGCCATTCTCGTCGGTCTGCGGAACGCGGCTGATGACCTTGGTATGCAGCGTCACGGCGCCAGTGTAGAGCGCCTGATGCACTTCGGCCATGTCGGCGAGCAGCATGCCTTCGCCCGGTTCGCCTTCGCGCTCCAGCGAGAGATAATAGAGGCCGAGGACCATGTCCTGCGACGGCACGATGATCGGCTTGCCGTTCGCGGGGCTGAGGATGTTGTTGGTCGACATCATCAGCACGCGCGCCTCGAGCTGGGCTTCCAGCGACAGCGGTACGTGGACCGCCATCTGGTCACCGTCGAAGTCGGCGTTGAACGCGGCGCAGACCAGCGGGTGGAGCTGGATCGCCTTGCCTTCGATCAGGACGGGTTCGAACGCCTGAATGCCGAGGCGGTGGAGCGTCGGGGCGCGGTTCAGCAGGACCGGGTGCTCGCGAATGACTTCGTCGAGGATGTCCCAGACTTCCTTGCGTTCCTTTTCGACCCACTTCTTCGCCTGCTTCAGGGTCATCGACAGACCCTTGGCGTCGAGGCGCGCGTAGATGAACGGCTTGAACAGCTCGAGCGCCATCTTCTTCGGCAGGCCGCACTGGTGCAGCTTGAGTTCGGGACCGGTCACGATGACCGAACGGCCCGAATAGTCGACGCGCTTGCCGAGCAGGTTCTGGCGGAAGCGGCCCTGTTTGCCCTTGAGCATGTCGCTGAGCGACTTCAGCGGACGCTTGTTGGCGCCGGTGATCGTGCGGCCGCGGCGGCCGTTGTCGAACAGCGCATCGACGGCTTCCTGCAGCATGCGCTTTTCGTTGCGGACGATGATGTCCGGCGCGCGCAGTTCCATCAGGCGCTTCAGGCGGTTGTTGCGGTTGATCACGCGGCGATAGAGATCGTTCAGATCCGAAGTCGCGAAGCGGCCGCCGTCGAGCGGCACCAGCGGGCGCAGTTCGGGCGGAATGACCGGCACGACTTCGAGGATCATCCACTCAGGACGGTTGCCCGATTCGATGAAGCTCTCGACGACCTTCAGGCGCTTGATGATCTTCTTGGGCTTAAGCTCCGACTTGGTCGTCGCGAGCTCTTCCATCAGGTCGACGCGTTCCTGCTCGAGATCGAGATTTTCGAGGAGCACGCGGATCGCCTCGGCGCCGATGCCGGCCGAGAAGGCGTCTTCGCCATATTCGTCCTGCGCGTCGAGCAGTTCGTCTTCGGTGAGCAGCTGGAACTTCTCGAGCGGGGTCAGGCCGGGCTCGAGAACGATGTAGGCCTCGAAATAGAGGACGCGCTCAAGCTGCTTCAGCTGCATGTCGAGCAGCAAACCGATGCGCGACGGCAGCGACTTCAGGAACCAGATGTGCGCGACGGGCGCGGCGAGCTCGATATGGCCCATGCGCTCGCGGCGTACTTTCGTGACCGTGACTTCGACACCGCACTTCTCGCAGACGATGCCCTTGTATTTCATGCGCTTATACTTGCCGCACAGGCACTCATAATCCTTGATCGGACCGAAGATGCGCGCGCAGAACAGGCCGTCGCGTTCGGGCTTGAACGTGCGGTAGTTGATGGTTTCGGGCTTCTTGATCTCGCCGAACGACCACGAACGGATGCGCTCGGGGCTCGCGATGCCGATCTTGATCATGTCGAAGGTTTCGGGCTTCGCGACCGGGTTCATGAAGTTGGTAAGCTGGTTCATATATCTGCTCCGTCTTCCCCTCTCGCTGGGCGCGAGAGGGGTGAGGAAAAATCTTATTCGGCGGCTTCGGGAAGAGCATCCGGACCTTCGTCGGGATCTTCGTCCGCATAGGACGAGAGTTCGACGTTGAGGCCCAGCGAGCGCATTTCCTTGACGAGCACGTTGAAGCTTTCGGGAATGCCGGCCTCGAAGGTGTCGTCGCCCTTGACGATCGCTTCGTAGACCTTGGTGCGGCCGATCACGTCGTCGGACTTCACCGTCAGCATTTCCTGCAGCGTGTACGCCGCGCCATAGGCCTGGAGCGCCCACACTTCCATTTCACCGAAGCGCTGGCCGCCGAACTGCGCCTTACCGCCCAGCGGCTGCTGGGTAACGAGGCTGTACGGCCCGATCGAGCGCGCGTGGATCTTGTCGTCGACTAGGTGGTGCAGCTTCAGGATATACATATATCCCACCGTCACCTTGCGGTCGAAACGGTCGCCGGTGCGGCCGTCGTAGAGATCGACCTGACCCGAGCGGTCGAGACCCGCGCGTTCCAGCATCGCCGACACATCGCCTTCGCGCGCGCCGTCGAACACCGGGGTCGCGAAGGGAACGCCCACCGACAGGTTTCCGGCGAGTTCGACGACCTCATCGGCGCTGCGCGCCTTGATGTCGTCGGCATATTCGTCGCCATAGGCCTGCAGCAGCGCTTCGCGCACCGCTTCGGGCGGCGCTCCGGCCTCGGGGTCGGGGTTCGCCATGCGCCAGTCCTCGAGCGCCGCGGTGATCTGACGGCCGAAACCGCGCGATGCCCAGCCGAGGTGCGTCTCCAGGATCTGCCCGACGTTCATGCGCGACGGCACGCCCAGCGGGTTGAGCACGAAATCGACATGCGTCCCGTCTTCGAGGAACGGCATGTCCTCGATCGGCAGGATGCGGCTGATGATGCCCTTGTTGCCGTGACGGCCGGCCATCTTGTCGCCCGACTGGAGCTTGCGCTTCACCGCGACGAAGACCTTGACCATCTTGAGCACGCCGGGGGCGAGTTCGTCGCCGCGCTGCAGCTTTTCGACGCGATCTTCGTACTTCGCGCTGATCCGCTTGATCGCGTCGTCATACTGCGCCTTGATCGCTTCGAGGGCGGTCTGGGCGTTGTCGTCGACGACGGCGAGCTTCCACCAGTCGCCGCGGTCGAGGTCGACCAGCATCTGCTCGGTGACTTCGTCGCCTTTCTTCAGGCCCTTCGGCACCGCGCTGGTCACCTGGCCGATGAGCAGGTCCTTGAGACTCGAGAAGGTGGCGCGGTTGAGAATCGCGCGCTCGTCGTCGGCGTCCTGCTTCAGGCGCTCGATTTCCTCGCGTTCGATCGCGATCGCGCGCTCGTCCTTGTCGATGCCGTGGCGGTTGAAGACGCGGACCTCGACGACCGTGCCCGACACGCCCGGCGGCAGGCGAAGCGAGGTGTCGCGCACGTCGCTGGCCTTTTCGCCGAAGATCGCGCGAAGCAGCTTCTCTTCCGGCGTCATCGGCGATTCACCCTTGGGGGTGATCTTGCCGGCCAGAATGTCGCCCGGGCCGACTTCGGCGCCGATATAGACAATGCCCGCTTCGTCGAGGTTGCGAAGCGCTTCCTCGCCGACATTCGGGATGTCGCGCGTGATGTCTTCGGGCCCGAGGCGCGTGTCGCGTGCGGTGACTTCGAATTCCTCGATGTGGATCGAGGTGAAGACGTCGTCCTTCACGATGCGTTCGGAAATGAGAATCGAGTCCTCGTAATTGTAGCCGTTCCACGGCATGAACGCGACGAGCACATTCTTGCCGAGCGCCAGTTCGCCGAGCTCGGTCGACGGACCGTCGGCGATGATGTCGCCGGCGCGGACGACTTCGCCCACCTTCACCAGCGGACGCTGGTTGATGCAGGTGTTCTGGTTCGAACGCTGGAACTTCTGCAGGCGATAGATGTCGACGCCCGACTTGCCGGGTTCGACCATGTCGGTCGCACGGATGACGATACGCGTCGCGTCGACCTGGTCGATGATGCCGCCGCGGCGCGCCGCGATGGCGGCGCCCGAGTCGCGCGCAACCGTCTCTTCCATGCCGGTGCCCACGACCGGCGCCTCGGCGCGGATCAGCGGAACGGCCTGGCGCTGCATGTTCGAGCCCATGAGCGCGCGGTTGGCGTCGTCGTTCTCAAGGAACGGGATCAGCGAGGCCGCAACCGAAACGAGCTGCTTCGGCGACACGTCCATCAGCGTGATCTGGTCGCGGGGCGCCATCAGGAATTCGCCCGCTTCGCGCGCCGAGATCAGCTCGTCGATGAAGCTGCCGTCGGGGTTGAGGTCGGCGTTCGCCTGCGCAACCGTATGCTTCTGCTCTTCCATCGCCGAAAGATAGACGACTTCGTTCGTCACCTTGCCGTCCACCACGCGGCGATACGGCGTTTCGATGAAGCCGTATTTGTTGACGCGCGCGAAGGTCGCAAGGCTGTTGATCAGGCCGATGTTCGGACCCTCGGGTGTTTCGATCGGGCAGATACGGCCATAGTGCGTCGGGTGAACGTCGCGGACTTCGAAGCCCGCGCGTTCGCGGGTCAGACCGCCCGGCCCGAGCGCCGACACGCGGCGCTTGTGGGTGACTTCCGACAGCGGGTTGGTCTGGTCCATGAACTGCGAAAGCTGCGACGAACCAAAGAATTCGCGCACCGCAGCGACCGCGGGCTTCGCGTTGATCAGGTCGTTCGGCATGACGGTCGACACGTCGACCGAACTCATACGCTCCTTCACGGCGCGCTCCATGCGGAGCAGGCCGACGCGATACTGGTTTTCGAGCAGTTCGCCGACCGAACGCACGCGGCGGTTGCCGAGGTTGTCGATGTCGTCGATTTCGCCCTTGCCGTCCTTCAGGTTTACCAGTTCCTTGACGACGGCGAGGATATCCTCGCTGCGCAGCGTGGTGACCGTGTCCTCGGCATCGAGACCGAGGCGCATGTTGAGCTTGACGCGGCCGACGGCCGACAGGTCGTAGCGCTCGGCGTCGAAGAACAGGCCGCCGAACAAGGCTTCCGCGGTTTCGCGCGTCGGCGGTTCGCCGGGGCGCATCACGCGGTAGATGTCGCTGAGCGCCTGGTCGCGGTCTTCGGCCTTGTCGGCCTTCAGCGTGTTGCGGATCCAGGGACCGGTGTTGTTGTGGTCGATGTCGAGCAGCACGAGCTTGTCGATGCCCGCGGCGTCGAGCTTCTCGAGATTGTCGGCGGTCACCTCGTCGCCGGCCTCGATATAGATCTCGCCGGTCGACTCGTTGATGAGGTCATAGGCCGAGTAGCGGCCGAAGATTTCCTCGGTCGGGATCAGCAAAGTGTCGAGACCGTCCTTCGCCGCCTTGTTGGCGAGGCGCGGGCTGATCTTGTGGCCGGCGGCGAAGACGACTTCGCCGGTCTTGGCATCGACGACGTCGAACGCGGGCTTCGCACCGCGCCAATTTTCGACCTGGAAGGGCACGCGCCAGCCGTTCTCGGCGCGCTCGAAGACGAGGCGGTCATAGAAATGGTTGAGGATTTCCTCGCCCGACATGCCCAGCGCATAGAGGAGCGACGTCACCGGCAGCTTGCGCTTACGGTCGATACGGACGTTGACGATGTCCTTGGCGTCGAATTCGAAGTCGAGCCACGACCCGCGATACGGGATCACGCGCGCGGCGAACAGGAACTTGCCCGACGAGTGGGTCTTGCCGCGGTCATGGTCGAAGAGCACACCCGGCGAACGGTGCATCTGCGACACGATGACGCGCTCGGTGCCGTTGACGAAGAAGGTGCCGTTCTCGGTCATGAGCGGCATGTCGCCCATATAGACGTCCTGCTCCTTGATATCGAGGACCGAACGGGTGTCGGTTTCGCTGTCGACTTCGAAGACGATCAGGCGCAGCGTGACCTTCATCGGCGCCGCATAGGTGATGCCGCGCTGGCGGCATTCCTCGACGTCATATTTCGGGTCTTCGAGTTCGTAATGGACGAAGTCGAGTTCGGCGGTGCCGGCGAAATCGCGGATCGGGAAAACGCTGCGCAGCGTCTTTTCGAGGCCCGAAACATAGCCGACCGACGGATCCGAGCGCAGGAACTGCTCATAGGATTCGCGCTGCACCTCGATGAGGTTGGGCATCTCCACCGCTTCGTGGATGTTGCCGAAAAGCTTACGGATTCGCTTGCTCGCGGTTGCTTCGAGGGCCTTGCCCACCGACTTCGCCTTGGTCGCCATAAGTGATTGTCTCGCCTTGATAAATTAGCTCGCGGACGCGATAGAGACGCAAAAAGGCCGCGAGCAACCGTTGCCGGTTTACCGCAGCTTCTTGACGCATCTCGAAATCCCCGCCGACCTATCCGTACAGCCTGCCGCGCAAAGTCAGGCTCTATCTCGGACGGTGGGGTGTGCGCACGATATAGGTTTCGCGTCCTATTTTGTCAACGCGGGGAGCGGGGGATATCGGCTGGCTCCATCAGCCAAGAGGGTGGACGTCCGCTTTGGCGGGTTTTTCCAGACGGTTCTCTATTTCCGTTCGTGTCGAGCGAAGTCGAGACACGTGAAGGCGCGCGCGAACTCTGCGTGTCTCGACTTCGCTCGACACGAACGGGATTAATAGGTTGGCTTGCTCCCTAACGCCCGTCACCAGACATCCCTGAAGGCTTGACCCGCCGCCCCGACCTTCGGATGCCCGGATGATCCAGCCCGATCCGGAGACAACCCCATGACCACCCAGAAAAGCGGCGCCCCCCATTATTCGCCCTACACAGTCGGGGGCGGGCTGATCTTCGTGTCGGGGCAGCTGCCGCTGCGCCCGGCCGAGACACCTCGCTGGCGGCTTGCAGCTGACCACGCGGTTCGGTGTCGAATAGGCCAGCATTAACACCGTAAACATAGGCGGTGGAGCCGCCGCCGAGGCGGTTCCACAGCAATTTTGTCGATTGACGCATCTGCGCCTTCCCTCTGGGTCTCTATCTGCTAACGCCTTGTCGACGCGGGCGCTTCCTCTGTCCGCAAGCCGGGGAAGATTGTGCGCGTCCGCGATTTCCTGCTCCTTGTTGCCGTTTGCCTGATCTGGGCCTTCAACAATGTGCTGAGCAAGATCATCGTGAGCAATTGGGCGGTCCCGCCGCTCTTTTATGCCACGCTGCGTTTCGCCGTGGTCGCGGTGGTCATGCTGCCCTGGCTGCTGCCGATGCCGCGCCCCGCGTGGCGGATCGTCGCGATCGCGCTCTGCCTCGGCGGCGGGAGTTTCGCGCTGCTTTTCATGGGACTGCGCACGACTTCGCCTTCGGCAGCGGCGATCGTGCTACAGCTCGGCGTGCCCTTCACCATGTTCTTGTCGGTGCTCATCCTCGGCGAGCGCATCCACTGGCGACGCGGCATCGGCATCGCGCTGACGCTGATCGGCGTGCTGATCGTGACCTGGCGGCCCGGCTTCGCGCTCTCGCACGGCCTGTGGCTCGTCGCTGCCTCGGCCTTTGCCGGTGCGGCGGGCGCGGTGCTGATGAAGCAGGTCGACGATGTCACCCCCTTCCGTTTCCAGGCGTGGGTCGGGTTCGTCTCGGTCATCGCGCTGGGTCTCGCCTCGGCGACGGTCGAGACGGGGCAATGGGCGGCCGCGTCGGCGGCAGGCTGGCCCTTCGTCGCTGCCGTCCTGTTCACCGCGCTGGTCGTGTCGGTCGGCGCGCATTCGCTCTATTACCACCTCATCCAGCGTTACGAGGCGAACCTGCTTGCGCCATTGACGCTGATGACGCCGCTCGGGACGATCGGACTCGGCGTGCTGATCACGCACGACCCCTTCGACCTGCGCATGGGTGTCGGGGGCGCGCTGGCGATGATCGGCGTGCTGATCGTCGCGCTGCGGCGGAAGCCCGCGACCGAACTGCTTGTCGAAAGGGAGGTGCGGTAGCGGCATCGGGGTGGGGACAAGACGGTCCTGATCCTCCCCATCGCTTCGCGACAGGGAGGATTATTCCGTCCGTTCCCGCCCGAAACGCGACCTAGGCCGCCATCCTCAACCGGTTCCGCCCGTCGCGCTTGGCGACATACAGCGCCTCGTCGGCGCGCTGCAGCAGTGCCTCGACCCCCTCCTCGCCGGCGTAGACCGCAACGCCGATGCTCACTGTCGCGGGGGGGATATCGTCGGTCGAGCGGCCACCGCCCTCGATCGCCTGGCGCACACGTTCGGCGACCAGTTCGGCGGCCTGCGCGCTCGACCGCTGCAGGATGCACACGAACTCCTCGCCGCCGAAGCGTCCGACCATGTCCTCCTCGCGCAGTACCGACTTGGCGCGGTGCGCCACGCGGCGGATCACCTCGTCGCCCACGCCGTGGCCGTGGACGTCGTTGATCCGCTTGAAATGGTCGATGTCGAAGATGGCCACCGCCAGCGGCGCGCCATTTTCGCGCGCCCCGACCAACGCGCGTTCGAGAAAGGCGAGCGTATGGCGGCGGTTGGGCAGCCCGGTCAGCGCATCGGTATTCGCCGCGGCCTCGGCGACGCTCCGCGCATCCTCCAGCATCCGCGCATTTTCGACGGTTTCGGTGACATCCTGGATCGTTCCGAAGATACCGACCGGCTTACCGCTGCGGCTATATTCAATCGAACCGTGCGACGAGATGTCGCGCACCTCGTCGTCGGGGCGGATGATCCGGCCCTGAAAATCAAACGGCCCGCCGGTGGCCACTGCCTGCTCGATGACCTTGCGCATCCGCGTCGCATCCTCGGGCATATAGAGGTCGAGGCTGCTCTGCACCGTCATCGTGGTGCCCGGCTCGATGCCGTGGATGCGATAGGCCTGGTCCGACCACTGGATGGTCCATCGCAGGAGATCGACCCGCCAGTGGCCGACCAGCGCCGCCGCTTCGGCCTGGAGCAGCCAGCGGTTGCTCTGTTCGAGCCGCTTCGCGAGCCGCTGGCGCCCGACGAGCAGCGCGGCGAGCGGCAGCGCGGTACCGAGCAGGGTCAGCAGGTAGAATTGCAGGAACAGCACGATGACTTCGGGCCGCGCGTCCATGGCCGCGATGGGACCCATGCCATGCCCTGTCATCCACGAGGTGATGATCGTGACGATCAGCACGCTGCCCGCGGCGCCGAACGGGCCGAGGCGATAGGAAGCCGCGATCACCGCGACGCAGGGAATGAATGTCACCGGATAGCCCGGCAGCGAAAAGCAGCCGACAGTGACGATGGCGGTGATCGTCATGACCAAAACCGATTCGACGATCGTCGACCGGTTCGTGTGGCGCAGCAGCCCCGATTCCGATAGCCGCGCCAGCATTACGATCGGCGGGGTGACGATGAGCATGCCGAGCCCCACGGTGGTGAGCCACGAACGGAAGAATTCGAAATCGGCACCGGTGAGCAGGGTCGCGACGCCCGCGCTTGCGAAACTCGCCGCAATGGTGCCGAAGCAGAAATTGGCGACCGACCGTGTCGCCATGAACGATAGCACGCCCTTTTCGCGCCGATTGACAAGCCACAACGCGACAGCGCCTTCGGCGACATTGGCGGTGGTGAAGGCGGCAGACAGCATCACGGGCGCGCCGCTCAAGATGTTCGCGGCGCTGCTGGCGACGATCATCCCGGCGAACGCCGCGAGGCGCGCGCGCGGCGCCATCAGCAGCAGCAGCGCCAGGAAATAGCCGCTCGGCGGCCACACCGCGGCGATATTGTCGGCGCCCTTGGTCGCGTAGAGGGACAGGCTGGCGAGCAGAAAATAGCCCAGCGCCGTCAAGAGGGACCAGAACAGCGTCTCGACCGTGGGGGGCAGCGATCGCTTCATTGCCGCGATTCTCGCGCGAAATGGCAAATAAAGCGCTAAGATTTCGCGGTTTGCGGCGAACCGAGCGCGCCGGACGCGTCAGGCGATCCCGCCGAAGGTCAGCCCGACGACCTTCCCGACCATCGCCTCGTCCCAGGCGATTCGGCGATCAAGCACCAGCATCGCGAGACCATGCACCAGCGCCCAGGCGTGCAGCGCGGCCACATCGGGATCTTTGACGCCGGGCAGCGCCTCGCCGACCCCGGCGCGGAGCAGGTTATAGGCGACTTCGCCGCCGTCCTCGCCTTCCTTTCGCTCGGACATCTGGCGGGTGAAGCTCAGGCGGAACAAGGCGGGCTCGTCGTGGGCGAAGCGGACATAGGCGATGCCCGTTGCCTTGAACCCCGCCGAGCCGCCGCCAGCCTTCAGCCAGGCCTGCGCCTGCAATGCGCCGAGCCGCCGCAGCCCTTCGTCGGCGAGCGCATCGAGCAGCGCCTCCTTGTCGGGAAAATGCCGGTAGAGCGCAGTCGCGCTCACCCCGACGTCGCGCGCCAGCGCGCGCAAGCCAAGCTCGCCGCCCTCGCCTTCCTCGATCCGCTTGAGCCCCGCCGCGATCACCGCCGCGCGCAGGTCGCCATGATGATAAGCGCCCGCCGCTTTTGTGCCGTCGCTATTTATGTTGACGCTGTTATCTTTGTCCGCCATAATGTTTCCACTGTAAACATGCCGAGTCGGTCGCGCAACCCCGAAAGGACGCGGCCGCTGTTCCAAACCTCTCCCCGCTTAAGGAGCAAGTACATGGCCAGCAACGTAGAAACCCTCATCCGCGGCGCCGTCGTCAAGGGCATCGGCAAGGTCGCCGACTTCAACCGCAAACGCCTCCCCCGCCCCACCGACGCGCATCCCTTCCTGACCGGCATCCACAAGCCGATGACCGAGGAGGTCACGCTGGAAGAACTGCGCGTCGACGGCGAAATCCCCGCGGCGCTCACCGGCCGCTATCTGCGCAACGGCCCCAACCCCGCGATCGCTCCCGACCCCGCCAGCTATCACTGGTTTACCGGCGCCGGCATGGTCCACGGCATCCGCATCGAGGGCGGCAAGGCCGACTGGTACCGCAACCGCTGGGTGCGTGGGAGCGAGGCGTGCCAAGCCTTGGGCGAAGCCCTGCCGCCGGGTCCCCGCCACGTCACCAACGACGCGCCGAACACCAATGTCGTCGGGCTCGCGGGCCGGACCTTCGCGATCGTCGAGGCGGGCGGCAAGCCCGTCGAACTCGGCTATGAGCTGAACACGATCGCGCACAACCCCTTCGACGGCACGCTGGCGGGCGGCTATACCGCGCATCCGCATCACGATCCGGTGACCGACGAGATGCACGCGATCACCTATCGCGGCGACGAACCCAACAAGGTGTGGCACGTCGTGCTCGACAAGGACGCGCATGTGACCCGCGAAGTCGCGATCCCGGTCAGCGACGGCCCGTCGATCCACGACTGCGCGATCACCGAGCACTATGTGCTGGTCTTCGACCTGCCGGTGACCTTCTCGATGAAGATGCTGCTGTCGGGCTATCGCTTCCCTTATGCGTGGAACGAGGCGCATCAGGCGCGCGTCGGTCTCCTTCCCAGAACAGGCAGCGCCGAGGAGATCATCTGGGTGCCGGTCGATCCCTGCTATGTCTTTCACCCCGCCAACGCCTTTGAAACCGATGACGGCAAGGTGATCGTCGACGTCGTCGCGCACGAAACGATGTTCGCGAGCTCGAAGCGCGGCCCCGACAGCGAAAAATCGCGCATGGAGCGCTGGACGATCGATCCGGCCGGCGGCACCACGACGCGCACCGTCATCCACGACCATGCGCAGGAATTCCCGCGCTACGACGAGCGGCTGACGACCAGGCCATATCGCTATGTTTACAGTGTTGCCATTCCCGACGGCCAGTCGACCGAATGGGCGCTGGCCGAGACGAAGCTGTTCCGTCACGACTTGGGCGCCGGTACCACCGACGCGCATGACTTCGGCCCCGGACGCCACCCGGGCGAGTTCGTTTTCGTGCCGCGCAGCGCGACAGGCGCCGAGAACGACGGCTGGCTGGTCGGGCTGGTCGTCGACATGAACGATGAGACGACCGATCTCGTCATCCTGAACGCCGACGATTTCACGGGGAAGCCGCAAGCGGTGGTCCATCTGCCGCATCGCGTGCCGCCGGGCTTCCACGGCAACTGGGTCGCCGACTGACGCCCAAGGCGTTGAAACCGGACAATTTCGGGACCAGCGTCACCCCGTTGACGCCGGTCCCTTTTTTCCGCCATGAGGGTCGCCATAAAGGAGATTCCGCATGACCCGTTTCGCCCGCCTCGCAGCCGTCGCTGCCGGCCTCACCCTGCTGGCAAGCCCGCTCGCCGCGCAGGATAAATCCAAGACGATCGAAGGCACGCTGACCCTGTTCGAGGGCCAGAAATTCGACGGCGATTCCTATCGCGTCGAAAAGGACGACCCCTCGCTGCAGCACGACTTTCTGGTCGGCAGCATCGCCGTTTATCCCGGCGAGGTCTGGGAATTGTGCGACAAGCCCAAGTTCAAGGGCAATTGCCTGACCATCTCAGCCAACGAGACCGGCATCGGCAAGGCGATGATCAGGTCGGTTCGCGTCAGGCCCAAGTAATAGACTGGAATCGTCCGGCAGCTGCGACGGCTGACGCCTTTCCATGATCGCCTCGGTCGCGCGCAGCGAGCGTTCGTTATCGACATCGACCGCGGTTGCGCCGTCGCGCACCAGCAGCGGCGCCACATCGACCTTCAGATGCCGCGAAATGCGGCGGAAGATATGGTGGATCGGCCCGAGCCCGAAGCGGAATCGCAAGAGGTTGATCAGGCCGAAGGCCTGCATCACGCGCACCGGTTTCTTGACGAATTGCCCGCCGCCGCGGAACGCCTCGGCGGCTTGCAGCGCGCCGCGATGGCCGATCCAGTAGCAGTTGCAGTTCGATACCGCGACGTCCGAAAATTCGTAGAAGCGCCGCTGCCCCTCGGGATGCGCCGCGAGCACATCCTCGCGCCGCGCGAGCGCGACCCCCGCCTCACCCCCCAGCCGCGCCGCTTCGGCGCCGATCTCGGCGATCGTGTCGGGGGTCAGCAGGCAATTGTCCGCCGTGGTGATCAGCAGCGGGAATGCCGCCTGCCCGGCCACCGCCAGCACCGAATCGGCGAGATTGTCGGCCGCATCCACGAAAACGAGCCGGTCGCCCAGGCTGTCGACCACGATATCGCCAAGATCGTCCGCGAGCCCTTCATGATGGCTCGACACGAAGATCGTCGCGGCGTCGCTTTGCGCGGCGCTGGCCAGCACATGTGCGATCATCGGGCGCCCCGCTACGGGCACCAGGCATTTGTCGGCGACGCCATGCGCCTCCGCCAGCGCGTCGACCGCACCCGGACGGCGGCCCGCGAGGATCAGGATCGAGCCCAGCTTGGCAGGCGTGTCGCTCATGCCGCGTCCCTCCGCGCCGCGGCGGGCGCCAACTGGCGCAGCATCGATTCGGCGACGATCGTTTCGATCAGGTCCGCCTGGGTGAAGCCCGCGGCGACCGCGGCGCGGCCGAAGACCTTTTCGGACCAGAGGTTGCAGTTGAGATTGACCTCGAGCAGCCGCACGTCGCCGGTCTCGAAATCGACGCGGAACTCGAACCGGCCGAAGTCGAAGGGGCGGAAGATTGCGGCCATCTGCACCGTCAGCGCGGCGATCCGTTCCGCGATCTCGGGCGCGTCGAGCAATTTGAGGCTGTATTTGGCGCTGCGATCGACGAGGTCGCGCTTTTCCTGATAGGTTCTGAGGTGCGTCGGGTCGGCCTGTTCGAAGATCATCATCGGCAGCATAGCCGACGCGCCATCGAGCGTGATCACCGGCACCTCGACGTCGCTGCCCGCGATGAAGGGCTCGACGATCGCGTCATGGTCAAGCGCGTGTATTTCCGCCACAGCCTGCGCTAGTTCGATGCGGTCGTGCGCGTCGCGGATGCCCCAGGAGGCCGAGCTGTTGTTGGGCTTGATCACCCAGCGCGCGGCGGGCGGGCAGCGCGACACGTCGATCGGCGCGCCGCGGCGGAACAGCGCCCAGGGCGCGGTGGGCACGCTGCGCGCCGCGGCTTCGAGCTTGGTCAGATGCTTGTCGTCGGACAGCCCGCGCACGATCGGCGAGGCGCCCACATAAGGAAGGCGCAGCCGGTTGCAGAGCAGGGGCAGCAGCATTTCCGAATTGAAGAATCCGCCGCGGTTGAGCAGCGGAAAGACGAAATCGGCTTCGGGCTGGTCGAACAATGCGGTGTAGCTGTCGGCCACCGCCAGCGGCAGGCCGAGGCCTTCGAGGATTTCGCGGATCTCGCGGTGATAGAGCGCGTGGTTGCCGTCGTCAGGGTGGAGGCCGCCGGTCCAGCGCGCATGTTTGGCGATGAACAGTAGCCGCTGGTCGCGGAGGGCGTCGGTCAGCCGGGTCGGCTCGAGATGGGTCGTTCGCATATGTCGCTTCGACCACAGCGAGGTTGCACCGCGATGACCTTTTGGTGACGGTGCTGACACCAAAGCGCAAGATCAGTGTCATCTTGGGCGGCTAGATGCACGGTCCTTCCCTTCCCGACAGGACCGCACGCGCATGTTGCTCAACGTCATCGCCAACGACGAACCCCGCCTTTCGCCGGGCAAGCGCTATGCCGCGCGGCTGGAAAGCGCATTGACCAGCGGCGGCGACGCGCGAATCCGGCCCGATGCGACGGGGCGCAACAAATATTACGCCAGCGTTCGGCCCTCGGACGCCCTCGCTTATGGCTCGTCGACGATCAGCAGCATTTCCGCGCACGCTTTCCAGACCTTGCTCGACCGCTGGCATCATGGGCTCGACCGCCCGGTTCCGTCTGACGATTACGCCGAAGGGCTCGCGATCTTGCGGCACAAGCTGGTCGAAGCCTATGGCGAGGGCGATACGCGGGTCGTCTTTGCGGCGTCGGGTACCGACCTCGAATATGCCGGGCTCGCAGCGGCGTGGGACGGGCGGCCGATCACCGCGGTGCTGCTGGGGCGCGACGAGGTCGGCAGCGGCTGCGTCCACAGCGCCGCAGGTCGTTTTTTCGCCGACGAGACGGCGACCGGCGCGCGCGTCGTGGCGCAGGCCGCGCTCGACCCGGCCTTTGCCGACACCGAACTGGTCGATGTCGCGGTGCGTGACGCCTCGGGCGCGCCGCGTGCTTCGGCCGCGGTCGCCGACGAACTCTCCGCTTATGTCGAACGGGCAGCCGCCCGCGGCCGCAAGGCGGTCATCCATGTCGTCCACGGATCGAAATCGGGGCTGACGCTCCCCGCGCTGACCGACGTCGAGCGGCTCGTCGCGGCGCATGGCGAGGCGATGACGATCGTCGTCGACGCGTGCCAGCTGCGTATCGCTCCCCCGGTCGTGCGCCGCTACCTCGCGCTCGGCTGCGTCGTGCTTATGACCGGGTCGAAGTTTGCAGGCGGCCCGCCGTTCAGCGGCTTCGCGCTCGTTCCGGCCGAGGTCGCGGCGCGCGCGCTTCCGTTGCCCGAGGGCTTTCGCCGCATCGCGACGCGCGCCGAGTGGCCCGCCGACTGGCCGGGCGCCGAACGGCTGCCTGCGCTCGGTAACTTCGGTCTGCTGCTGCGGCTGCAGGCGGCGATGATCGAGATGGAGCGCTTCGCCGCGCTGCCCGCCGAGCGCGTTTCCGAAGTCGCCGCACGCTTCAGCCACCATGTCATGCGCATTTTGAAGCGGCTCGAACTTGTCGAGGTGCCAGGCGCGGGCGGGATGTCGTGCCTGGCCACCGAAACGCTGCGGACGCTCGACCTGTCGGCGCGCTGGCCGGGCTGCGATTTCGCCGCCGCGCGCGAGATGCACCACCGCATCGCCGAACAGTCGCGTCAGTGGCTTGGGCACGAGATCCGTCTCGGCCAGCCTGTGCGCACGCATGTGCTTGCCAACGGCGAAGCCGCAGGGACGCTGCGCCTGTCGCTGTCGATGCCGCTGATTTCGGAGCTGGCGACGCTGGTCGACCGCGCGCTCGACGACCGGCTTGACCGCGACATGTCGCTGGTGGGTGCCGCAATCTCGGCGGCGGCCGCGCAGACGCTTGGGACGGCGGTCACGCCCCCGCTCGGCTGAGCGCGGAGGTGATCCCGAGGCGCGATAAATCGCATCCGATTCTTCGCCACGCCGATACGACGCCACGGTTCGCCGTGAAAAATGCAGCCTTTCGGGCAGCGCTTTTACGGACGAGCTCGTTGTTCGGTCACTATGACGAAGAAGCCGACCCTCTCCCGCCCCGCTGCAAGCGCGATTGCCGCGTTTCTGGCCCTTTCCACCCCCGCCGCGCTGGCGCAAACCGCGCCCGTCGCCGAACCCGCGCCGCCGACCGTGGTGGCACCGCCCGTCGCACCGACCGCGCCGACAATGACCAACCCGGTCGCCGCTCCGGCTCCTGCTCCCGCGCCGGTGATCCGCGTCCCGCTCGACCTCCCCGCCGAGCCGGTCGCCAATGCCGAGCCGCGCCCCGCCGCCAAGGCCGCAGCGCGTCCGGCACCCAAGGCTGCGCCGCGCGCCGCCACTGCCGAACGCACGGCGACGCCCGCTCCTGCTCCCGCCGAGGCCGCACCCGTTGCCGCCACCGCTGCTGCGGCAAGCGCGCTCCCGGCCGCCGAAGTCGCGCCGGTCGCCCCCGTCGTTGACCCGGCGGCTGCCGCAGTCACGACCGAAACCGCTGCCGCTAGCGACGGCTTCCCGTGGGAGCTCGCCGGCGGTGCAGCAGCGCTGCTGCTCGCGGGCGGGATCGGGCTGACCATTGCCCGCCGCCGTCGCCGCGCGGTCGCCGCCGCCGACGCGTGGTCATTCCGCGAGGCCGATGCCGAGACCGAATGGGTGCCGACCGCCCCCGTCGCGACTCCCGTTGTTGCGCGCGAAGCCGAGCCGATGGTCAACCCCGAACCGATCCCCGCGCCTTCGTCCATCGAGGAGCCCGTGCGCCGCACGACGCCCAGCTTCGCCGCTGCGCCGAGCGGCAGCATGGGGCGTCACGAAGCGATGGCGCTCGTCGGCCCGACCGCCGACAATCCGTTCGCGACGCTGTCGAAGCGGCTGAAGCGCGCGCGTTTCCTCGATCGCAAGGAGCGGCTCGCCTATGAGGCGACGCTCGCCGGCGAACGGCCCGTCGCTGGCGAACCTGCGGAACCCGCGCGCAAGCCCGTCAGCGCCTGGGAAATCGCCCAGCGCCCGGCTCCGGCCCCCGCGCAGCAGGACGTCCGACGCCCCGAACCTGTGCAGCGCGGCCTGTCGCACGGCTTCCGCCGTCCGGATTTCGCCCACAAATAGCCGGGCTGGCCTCCGGGCATGAAAAAGGGCGGTGCCTCGCGGCTCCGCCCTTTTTTTTTACGTCGGAAACCCGCCGGCGAACCGGCGGGAGCCCGCGAACCGATTACTTCAGTTCGACGGTCGCGCCGGCGGCTTCGAGCTTCTTCTTCAGCTCTTCGGCTTCCGCCTTGCTCACGCCTTCCTTGATCGCCTTGGGGGCGCTTTCGACGAGCGCCTTGGCTTCGCCGAGGCCCAGGCCGGTGATCGCGCGGACTTCCTTGATCGCGTTGATCTTGTTGCCGCCGTCACCGGTCAGGATGACGTCGAATTCGGTCTGCTCCTCGCCGGCGGGGGCAGCAGCGGCAGCGGCCGGGCCGGCAACGGCGACGGCAGCGGCGGCGGAAACGCCCCACTTTTCTTCGAGCATCTTCGACAGGTCAGCCGCTTCGAGGACGGTCAGCGCCGACAGTTCTTCAACGATCTTAGCAAGATCAGCCATGTTCATTCTCCATCAGAACCGGGATTTCCCGGCAGTCGTTTCAAGGGTTAGTTCAAAATCACGCTGCTTCTTTGGCGGCATATGCGCCAAAGACCCGCGCCAGCTGGCCCGCCGGGGCTGCGGCAATCTGCGCAACCTTGGTGGCCGGAGCCTGCACCAGACCGATGATCTTGGCGCGCAGCTCGTCGAGCGAGGGAAGCGAAGCCAGCGCCTTCACGCCGTCGACGTCGAGGACCACGTCGCCCATGCCGCCGCCAACGATCTCAAGCTTGTCGTTGGTCTTGGCAAATTCCACTGCGATTTTCGCCGCCGACACGGGGTCGGTCGACGTCGCGAGCGCGGTGGGACCGGTCAGCAAATCGCCGATACCGGTGTAGGACGTGCCATCGAGCGCGATTTTGGCAAGACGGTTCTTCGTGACGCGAAACTCGGCCCCCGCATCGCGCATCTGCTGGCGCAGCACCGTCGACTGAGCGACGGTCATGCCGAGGTTGCGGACGACCACAACGGCGGCAGCTGACGACAGCGTAGCGTTCAGCGAGGATACGGCTTCGGCCTTTTCCGTACGATCCATGCCTATACTCCACTCATCTGCCCGGATGCACGCGCGCCGGAACGCGCGCGCCGCCGGGCGGCTACAACACGCACGGGCGGTGACGGGCCAAGGCTCGCCTGCCTGTACGCAACGATGTCCGATGGGGTCGGTCAGGCCGCTGGCGCCTGGCGTGCAGGCGGGCGGCCGATGAAGACTTTTCCCCGTCTCGGCTGGAAATTAAGAAGGGCATATTCCCTTCACCAACTGTCTCGGACGGAATTGCCGCAGCCCCGAAAAAATCCGGTTGCTTGGCAATGCGGGCTCGCACATAGCGGAGGGACGGGCGAAGTCAAGCCGCAATCGGCGGAAAATCGCCGGAAATTGCGCTACGGCGGCATGACTTCACATGCATAACGGTCCTGACAGCCTGCGGCGAATCTGATAGGTTGCCAATATTGGATGCATCCCCCCCTTGCATCGACCAGCATTTGAGGAGGGATAATTGGTATTTTCGATCTTGTTCGGCGGGCGCCGCGCCGCGGCGCGCCTGGCGGACGACCTCGACGCGTTGCAGCAGATGCGCCTCAAACATGGCTCCAACACGCGCGCCGAGCTGCAACGGCGCGCAAGTGATCGCGGCCTGAACGGACGCGACCGCCGGCACTGGCAACGGCTACTGACCCTCGCCGAGGAAGAGGGCCTTTAGGCGCGAACCGGCGGGCCGAAGCCCATCGACATGTTGATCGCGCTTTCCCGACCGGCACCTCTTGCGAATTCGCCATGAAGATATATCTTAGATCTATCAAGAATCGGTCAAAGGACTCAAATATGCATTTTCACGGACATATGGACGGGCGCGGCTGCGGCAAGCGGCACGGCATGCACCTCGGCGGCCGGTCCGGCCGAGGCTTCGGGCGCGGGCCCGGCCGCGGTCACCGCGACGACGAGCGCCGCGGATCGCGGCGCCGGATGTTCGACAGCGGCGAACTCCGCCTCGTGCTGCTCAAACTGATCGCCGACGAGCCGCGCCACGGCTACGACCTGATCCGCCGGATCGAGGAGTTGACCCGCGGCGCCTATGCCCCCAGCCCCGGCGTCATCTATCCCACGCTCACCCTGCTCGGGGACATGGGGCAGATTGCGGCACAGGAAAGCGACGGCGCCAGGAAGCTGTTCGCGATCACTGCCGAGGGCCAGGCCGAGCTCGAGGCCAATGCCGAACTGGCCGAAGCGCTGATCGTGCGGCTGGCGGCGGTCGGCGACGAACGCCAGCGCACCGACAGCGCGTCGGTCCGCCGCGCGATGGGAAACTTGCGCGCGGTGCTGGTCAATCGCCTCGGCGACCGCGACCTCGATGAGACGCAGCTGCACGAAATCGTCGCGCTGATCGACGAGGCGGCGCAGAAGATCGAGCGGCTGGTATGACACCCACGTCTTTTGGCGCGATCGCCCACGTTCCCACCGCGCATGCGGGCAAATATCTGCAGCAGCTATGCAAGCATTGGCAGCATAACCTCGCGGTCGAATTCACCCCCGAACGTGGCACGGTGACTTTTCCGAAGGACGCGCGCGGCGCGACCTGGGCGGGCGACGCGCTGGTGACCTTCGACGCCGGCGCCGAAGCGCTGGCCGTGCGGATCGACGCCAGCAGCGCGGAGCATGTCGACGCGATGAAGGGCGTCATCGCGCGCCACCTCGACCGCTTTGCTTTTCGCGAGGCGCCGCTGACGTTCGACTGGGCGGCGAGTTGATCACTCCTTCGCCGGCATCCCGGACTTGATCCGGGTCCTGCTTAGCGATGTTGGAAAAGCGGGGATCCCCGGGTCGAGCCCAGGGTGACGATAGCGGGAGCATGGCGACGAGATATCGTTTTTCGATATTATCGATTGACGATAAGAAGCATCAATGATATATTGCTCTTCGATAAACACCCTATCGGAGAACGATATGTCCAACGATCATTCGACCTTACTCGGCGCGACGCGCGCGCTGCTGTGGCTGATGCTCGCGCTGATCGCCGCAGCGTTGCTGTTCGTCTTCGTTTCGGCCGGCGCGCTCGCGGTCATGTGGCCCGAGATCGCGGTCGAGGCGAAGAACAGCCGGGTCTTCCTCGATGCCGCCAACATCCGGCCGCAGCTCTTCGCGCTGCTGGCCATCCTCGCCGGGGTGCTCGTCGCGGCAATCTACATCCTCCGCAAGCTCCAGGCGCTGGTCGCCAGCGCGGCGAGCGACCCCTTCATCCCGGCCAACGCGGTCCGGCTTCGCCAAATCGGCTGGGGTCTCGTCGCGGTGCAATTGCTCGCGCTGCCGCTCGGATCGATCGCGCGAAGCATCGCGGTGTCGACCAGCCAGTTCGCCGACATGGGCGGCATCAACCTCCAGAGCCTCCTCGCGATCCTGCTCGCCTTCGTCCTCGCCGCGGTGTTCGAGCGCGGCACCGCGATGCGCGACGAGATCGAGGGGACAGTGTGATGGCGATCGTGGTGAAACTCGACGACCTGCTCCACGCGAAGCGGATGACGCTGACCGACCTCTCCGACCGCATCGGCATCACGCTGGCAAATCTTTCGATCCTGAAGACCGGCAAGGCCAAGGCGATGCGCTTTTCGACGCTGGAGGCGATCTGCACCGAACTGGAATGCCAGCCCGGCGACTTGCTGGCCTTCGAAGCCGACGGCTGAACACAGCGCGGCCCTCGCACGCGCTGCCGCTTCTCCCCGGGGCGGCGGCGGGGCTTTTGCTTTTCGGGAACGCGATATCATCGTGGGCGTTCGATGCGCGGTGGTGGTCGTCCGGCCGCGCCTGGTATGAAAGGAAAATCCGTGTCCGATGCCCAGGGATTGCTTTGCCCGACCTGCCGCGTGAATCTGACCATGTCCGAACGGCAGGGGATCGAGATCGACTATTGCCCGCAATGCCGCGGCGTCTGGCTCGACCGCGGCGAACTCGACAAGATCATCGAACGTAGCGAGGGAGCGTCATCCGCTATCCCGGCATCGCGCCAGCAGACCGCCCCTACCCCGCCCCAGCCGCAATATCGCCACCGGGACGATAGGGGGTACGACGATCGCCATTACGGCAAGCCGCACAAGAAGAAGTACAAGAGCTTCCTGAGCGAATTGTTCGACTGAGGCCGCCGCCGGATGGAGCTGATTCCCGGTTTCGGGCGGGACGCTCCATTTATGGCATCGTCATCCTGAACTTGTTTCAGGATCCATGGCCAGCCGTTTCCTTCCGCGCTGCGTTGGATGATAGCTCAGGCCATGGATGCTGGAACGAGTTCGGCACGGCGATAATTCGAGGGAAGCTCCCACCCCAAAGCCGCCGTTCGCCCATAAGAAAAGGGCCGGGGATTGCCCCGGCCCTTCGCCATGTCATGGGTCTGAAATCAGGCGCCGGTCACGTCGGCGGTGTCGACCTTAACACCGGGGCCCATCGACGACGACAGCGCGATCTTGCGGACGTATTTGCCCTTCGCGCCGGCCGGCTTTGCCTTGACGATCGCATCGACGAAGGCGTCGAAGTTCTGGCGGAGCTTTTCCTCGCCGAACGACAGCTTGCCGAGGCCGGCGTGGATGATGCCGACCTTTTCGACGCGGAATTCGATCTGACCGCCCTTGGCGGCCTTCACGGCTTCGGCGACGTTCGGGGTCACGGTGCCCAGCTTCGGGTTCGGCATCAGGCCCTTCGGGCCCAGCGTCTTGCCGAGGCGGCCGACGATGCCCATCATGTCCGGCGTCGCGATGACGCGGCCATAGTCGAGGTTGCCCGCGAGCATGTCTTCCATCAGGTCTTCGGCACCGACCTTGTCGGCGCCCGCAGCGAGCGCCTTTTCGGCGTTGTCGCCGCGCGCGAAGACCGCGACCTTGACGTCCTTGCCGGTGCCGGCGGGCAGCGTGACGACGCCGCGGACCATCTGGTCGGCGTGACGCGGGTCGACGCCGAGGTTAATCGCGATTTCGAGTGTTTCGTCGAACTTGGCCGAGGCCAGTTCGCGAACGGTCTTAAGCGCTTCGTCGACGGTGTGCAGCTTCAGCGCATCAACCTTGCCTTCGAGCGCCTTCTGCTTCTTGGTCAGCTTGGCCATGGGTTCAGCCCTCCGTCACTTCGAGGCCCATCGAGCGCGCGCTGCCCTCGATGATCTTCGTCGCCTGTTCGATATCGTTCGCGTTGAGATCCTTCATCTTGATCTCGGCGATTTCGGTCAGCTTCGAGCGGGCAATCTTGCCGCCGCTGATCTTGCCGGGTTCCTTCGAGCCCGACTTGAGGTTCGCGGCCTTCTTGATCAGATAGGTCGCGGGCGGCGTCTTGGTGACGAACGAAAAGCTCTTGTCGGCGAAGACGGTGATGATGGTCGGGGTCGGGGTGCCCTTTTCCATGGAATCGGTCGCGGCGTTGAACGCCTTGCAGAATTCCATGATGTTGACACCGCGCTGACCGAGCGCCGGCCCGAGCGGCGGCGACGGGTTGGCGGTGCCGGCGGGCACCTGCAGCTTGATATAGCCGCTGATCTTCTTGGCCATGATGGCCTCCTTTCTTTCTGTCGCCCCGGAGCGATCCGGGGCTCAAAATAAGCGGTCAATCAGAAGGGCATCACCCCTTCCTCCCGCGCGGAATCACGCCCGTATCTGACGCGAAGGGGCGCCGTTAGACCGAAATGTACCGGAAAGCAAGGACTGGTGCTGTTCCATGGCGAAAGCCGGGGCCCATGCGGCCGCGCCCCACGAAAGCTGGGGAACCCTGCTTTCGCCAGGAAACGAGCTAGGCCGGCGGCGCCAGACGCAGCAGTCCTTCCTGTACCGCCGAGGCGATCAGCGTGCCGTCCTGCCGATAGATCGAGCCGCGGTTGATGCCGCGGCTGCCGCCGGTCCAGTCGCTGTCCATCACATAGACGAACCAGTCGTCGACGCGGATGTCGTCGTGGAACCACATCGCATGGTCGAGGCTGGTCGAGAAGAGCCCGGGCGTCATGAAATTGAGCCCGTGCGGCAGCATCGCCGACGACAGGAGCCCCATGTCCGACGCGAAGGCGAGGAAGCCGCGGTGGATCAGCGGGTCGTCGCCGATCGGCGCAGCCACCTTGAACCACTGGTAATGCTGCGTCGCTTTCGCCGACGCCGGCGGGCGATGGTTGCGCAGCTCGAACGGGCGGCGCCGTGCCATATGATAGAAGGTCTCTTCGGATATGTTCGGATCGGCAGCGATCGTCTCGAGGAAATCGCGGCATTCCTCGGGCGGCAGCAGGTCGGGCATCGGCACCTGGTGCGCGAGGCCCGGGGTCGGCAGCTGGAAGGATGCGGTGAGGTTGAAGATCACCTTGCCGTCCTGGCGCACGACGACGCGGCGGTTGGAGAAGCTGCGCCCGTCGAAGTCGCGGTGGACGCGGAAATGCAGCGCTTTGGTCTCGTCGCCGCCGCGCAGGAAATAGGCGTGGAGCGAATGGACCTGCTTGCCCGGATCGACGGTGCGCGCCGCGGCGACCATCGCCTGCGCGATCACCTGCCCGCCGAAGATGCGCTCGCGCGCCGTCGTGGCGAGCGCGGGGAAGAGGAATTCGTCGCTCTCGCTCGCGGGTTCGAGGTCGAACAGCCGTGCGACTGCGGCGACCACCGGTCCGGCGTCGACGCTGGCGTTGATTTCGCGCGCACGCGCGATGCGGGCCTGAATCTGCTCGGGGGTCAGCGAACTCATAACGACGACGGCCCCTGTTCCGTCGCCCCCGCGAAGGCGGGGGCCGCTGCCGGCGCAGCGCGAGGATGCTTACGGCCCCCGCCCTCGCGGGGGCGACGATTATTTCATCCGCTCGACCTGCTCGAAGTCCAGCTCGACCGGGGTCGCACGGCCGAAAATCGAGACGCTGACCTTGACGCGCGCCTTGTCGAAATCGAGTTCCTCGACGAGGCCGTTGAAGCTCGCGAACGGGCCTTCGAGCACCTTGACCTGGTCGCCGATTTCGTAATCGACGCGGATTTCGGTCTTCGGACGCGCCGCGGCCTCTTCCTTGCTGTTCAGGATGCGCGCGGCTTCCGCCTCGCTGATCGCCTGCGGCTTGCCCATCGAGCCGAGGAAGCCCGTGACCTTCGGGGTGTTCTTGACGAGGTGATAGACATCGTCGGTCATCGTCAGCTTGGCGAGGACATAACCGGGAAAGAATTTCCGCTCGGCCTGCACCTTCTTGCCGCGCTTGACCTCGGTCACCGTTTCGACCGGCACTTCGACCGATTCGACGAGCTGCGACAGGCCCATGCGTTCGGCCTCGGCGATCACCGAATCGCGGACCTTGTTCTCGAAACCCGAATAGGCGTGAATGATGTACCAGCGCGCCATGTCTGTCCTGTTCCTGTTAGTTGCGCGGCTTAGCGCGCGAGCGACGTCAGCCAGGTGACGACCGCGTTGAAGACCGAGTCGACGCCGAGGAAAAAGAGGGCGAGGATCGTGGTCATGATGAGCACCAGGATCGTCGTCTGTACCGTCTCGCGGCCCGTGGGCCACACGATCTTGCGCGCTTCATCCTTCACCTGATTGATGAATTGGCCCGGGCTCGTCTTCGCCATGATCCTGCTGTCCTCGTAAGCGTCCGATATCCGGCCAGATGGGTTGCCGCCCTCCGCGCGTCAACCGCGCTTCGGGCAATAGTCCGCCCACCCTTGCCGAGCATGCCGGCCAAAGGCGGAAGGAAAACGGCGCATCTGTCCGAATGGAGCGGCCTTTACCGGTGCCGCCCAGCGATTGCAAGTCATAGGCTGGCCGCGCGGTGCGGCAGGTGACGGTGCATCAGGAGCAGCAGCCCGATCATCAGCGCCCAGGCGATGCTGGGCTGGAGCGCGAAGAGCAGATGGAGTTCGCGCGCCGCGGCGCCGCCGTTCCTCGGGTCGAAACCAACAAGGTCGAGCAGCGCGTAGCTGACCGCGATCGCCGCGGCGACGCCGAATTTCTGCATCAGGTTGAGAAGAGCGAAGAGGAAGGCCGAGCGGCTGCGCCCGCAGCGTTCGGCGTCGCGCGGGATCAGGTCGGCGAGCATCGACTGGGTGAAGAGCAGCCCGACAAAGCCCGTGCCGAGCAGCAGCGAGAAACCCGTTGCCTGACCGAGGCCGCGCGGCTCCTGCGCCAGCGTCGCGAGCAGCAGGGTCGCGATCTGCAACCCCATCGCGATCATCGTCCGCGGCTTGCCGAAGCGGCGCGCGAGCAGCGTCCACAGCGGCGAAGCGATCGCGCCGCCGATGAAGCTCGCGAAGAGCAGCACCGCGCTCTGCCCGTCGAGCCCGAGCACCGCGGCGGCGAAGAAGACGAAGAGCGAAGTCAGGGAGCCGAAGGCGAAGCTGTTGAGGAACTGCACCCCGAAGAGCAGCATCAAGGGCAGAAAAGCGAGCGAGGCGCGAATCTCGTGCCGCCAGCCGATGCCGGGCTCGGCAACCACTGGGCGCAGCGGAACGCGTGCGATCGCGACCAGCGCGACGGGGGCCATGAGCAGGAAGATCGAGGCATAGGCGAGGATGCGACCCTGGAGATCGAGGCCGGGGATCAGCAATTGCGCCGCGGCGGGTGCGGCGAAAGCGACAAGCAGCGCGATCTTCGCGAACCAGTCGCGCATGCCATAGAGCAGGGCGCTGTCGGCGGGCGAACGCACGAGCGCCGAGCCCCAGGACAATTGCGCGACCTCATAGAGGCTGAAGCTCGAATAGAAGAGCACCATGGCGAGGAAGAGCGCGGCGAAAGGCAGGCTGTCGCCGACGGTGACGATCATCGCCAGAAGTAGCGCGAGCGGGACGAGCGCCATAAGCATCCAGCGGCGGTGCGCGCCGAGGCCGGTGCGGATGCGGTCGATCATCGTGCCGATCAGCGGATCGACGACGCCGTCCCAGATGGTGGTGAGCGAAAAGAGCAGGCCGACGAGCCCGACCGCGACCACCCCGCCCTCGGCGATATAGGGCGGCAAGTAGACGCTGAACGGCAGCCCGAGGATCGCTGTAGGGCCGGCGGTCGCGGCGAAGGCGGCGACGGTGCGCGGGCGGAGCGACGCTCCCGGCGCTTCGGGCGCTTCTACACCGCCCGAAGAGGGTGCTGCTGTCGAAATGTCCGCCACCCTGCCGCTCTCCGATCCAGCTCGAAGCTTCCAGCAATTGACAATCATGTCAACAGAACCGCGCCGCGATGGCGGCCCCACCCTAAAATCTATTGGCGTTGCTCTCGCGCGCGAAGGCTCATAGTCCGAAGGTGGAGTTAAAGGGGGCATGGCGTTGAAAGTCCACCATGCATGGAGTGGCGCGCCGAGTTCGATGGTTGCGCGGCGATGACACTGAGATTCAGCCGGGCCGGACTGGCAACGGCCTGCCTGCTGTTGGCCGCGACGCTGGTGCACGCGCAAGACATCATCATCGGGCCCTCGTTACCAAGCGGATCGTCGCCTTCCCGGGCGCCCGCCGAGCGCAGCGCGGCACAGCGCGAACGCGACCGGGCCATCGAGGCCGAGGTGGCACGGCTGGGCGAGCATCGGCGCCGGGAGGCCGAGCGGTTGGTCGACATGAGGCTGAAGGCCGAAGCCGCCCGGAAAAAATCGGTGCCCGCCGCCGCCCTGCCGCAGCCGGCGCCACATCCGGCCTATGTCCCGCTCCCTGCGCTGCCCCAGACGCAGCCACCCAAGGGCTTTGTCGATTTCAGTGACTCGAGGCCGATCAGCGCGGCCAACCCCGGCGACGCGCGCGCAGCGTTCGAAAAACTCCAGCGTTGCGACAACGGACCCATGCAATATCTGGTCACTACGGTCTGCTATCCCGACGGATCGGGAAAATACAACTGCCAGGCGCGGCTACGCTGCCCGCTTCGCAGTGGTCCGGGCGGAGCGCGGCAGGAATGACTTTGGCCATCTCCGATTCCGTTCGAGGCACGACATGGTGCAAATTCGTCGCCGCGGCTGTGATGGCTGCCTTGGTGCCGCTGGTTCCCGTTCAAGCGCAGACGGCGCAGCAAACACCCGAGAACGCAAAGAAATTCGTCGAACTTATGTTGATCAAAGCGACCATCAGGCCGCGAGACCTTGAGAGCTACCAAGATTATGAACGTTATATTCCGCAGTCCGCGAGGGCGAGCGGCCCATGCCACATCGCCTTCATCGCTACTCACGAGTTCAGGGTGACCGGGCGTGCGGATGGGGAAAGATATCCCGATCAGGATCTGTCGATATTCTTCGATACAATCTCCGACATACAGCGTTGGGGCGATACGATCGTCTTTTCCACGCCGCATCTGCCAACGGGATTCGTCGGCTCGGAGATGATGATCGATCTGCCGTCGGAAGACCTCGCCACGCGCGTCGCCTTTGCGATGACGTTCCTGAAGGCCCACTGCAATCCCGCCGACAATCGGGGCTTCTGACGGCGACATGCGTTACGTCCCCATCACGTTGGAGTTTTCACGATGAGATCAATGGCCCGGTCGATGCTGAGTCTGTCGATTGCCGCCGCAGCCTGGATGACGACTCCCGCGGTGGCACAGAACGCTCAGCAAACACCGGAGAATGCGCATCGCTTCCTGATGACGCTTGCCAATGAGAATAGAATTCGGCTTGAGCCCCCCGACTATTATTACAGAGTAAAATATTACAGTTCGACCGGCCACAACGGCGAATATCGGATCACCAGCAGGACCGAAAGTTATCCGGTTTCGGGAGGCCTGCCCACCATGCAATTTACCGACAGCAGCGGTTGCAAATCGGCGGTCAAGCCCTTCCTGATCGCCTTCCCCGCCTATGAGCGGGAAAAAGACACGCCTACGCGAAGCATCACGCTTCCTGGCCGCGAGACATGGAACTATTATGTCCCGCATCTCGAATATATCAACGCCAACGGGATCGACTGGTCGCGGCTGAGTTCGGTGAACACTGACGGCGCGAAACTGACATTGAACGGTGCCGCGTTCAGCGGCGGAGCGATCTATCTCTATTTCGAATCGCCCGAGATGGCAACGCGCGCCGCTTATGCGATCGAGGTGATCCGCCAGTCCTGCGACCCCGTGGCCAGCACCGGATTTTGAGGCGGCCGGGCGGCTGGTTTCCCGATAACTCATGCAACCCGGCGGACAATCCCGGTTTCTGACGCGTCCGCGCCGGTCAGGCGGGCGACGACAGCTTCATCAGCACCAGCCCCGCGACGATCAGCAGCGCGGCGAGGATGCGCGTCGCGCTCGCCGCCTCGCCGAGCATCGCGATGCCGACGACGAAAGCGCCGACCGCGCCGATGCCGGTCCAGATCGTGTAGGCGGTGCCGAGCGGCAGCGACCGCATCGCGAGCGCAAGCAAAGCAAAGCTGGCGATCATCGCGGCGATCGTCACCGCGGTCGCGCCGGGGCGCGTGAAGCCGTCCGACTGCTTCATGGCAAAGGCCCAGACGATTTCGAACAGGCCGGCGATGACGAGATAGATCCATGCCATTGTGGCAGTCTCCTTCGAGGACTGCCGGGCCGTCCCGGACCTGGAAAACCCGCCGATGCGGGCGAGGACGTGGCCTCCTGGTCTTGGCCTGGCAGGGGCAGCAGGACTCGAACCCGCGACCCTCGGTTTTGGAGACCGATGCTCTACCAACTGAGCTATACCCCTAGGCCGGAGTGCGCCCTTAGCCGGACAGAGGGAATGGGGCAAGCGGAACGTATCGCCTGCCCCCCCCCGCGCGATCAGATCGCCCGCTGCTCGGCGAGCAGGCCGATGCAATTGGACACGGCGCGAATATCGACCATGACCAAATCATCGCCCTTCATCTGCACCTGCATCGCCTTGACCGAATAGCGCACGCCCTTGCCGCCGATGGCGTCGCGGGTCTCCAGCACGAAAGGCCTTCCGGGCACGCCGGGACGCGGCACCGGTATCCATCGGCTGCCCGCGGCGACGTGGAACCGAACGCGCGGCGCCCCGCGCAAACCGCATTTGTGAGTGATTTCGAACTCGAAATCGACGTAGCGGCTGCCCCCGCGCATATAGATGCGCTTGCCGATCAGGTTGAACACCGGTCGCAGGTCGGCGGGCGCCAGATCCTTGCAGCAATCATGGTGCGCCGCATCCCACAAGGGGTCGGGCGAAGGCGACGGCGGCACCGATCCGCCGGGTTCCTCCAGGTCGTCATGCTCGAGCTCGACCGGGCGGTCGTCGAGTTCGTCGGGTTTGGGACGCGGCATGTTTTCGAGCGCATATCGGAACCGCAGCCACTCGGCGACCTCGCGGTCGGACGTGATGAGCGCGATGGCCTCCTCGTGGGTGAAGCCGGTATCGCGCATCCTTTTATACCGCCCATAAAGCGTCCCCATGATCGAATCGATCGCATCGCGAAACGCCTCGGCATAGGCGGTAATCCAGTCGGCAAGCGGACCGAGGTTTTCGCCGAGTTTTTCAATAATGTCCGCCAATATCCGGGCGATAATGAGCGATGTGGGCTCATTCGCTTCAAGCCGATCGATGACTTCCTGAATTTTATCGGCAATCTCCGACCCCGCGTCGAAGGTATCCTTGATTTCTTTCAGTTTTTCTATGAGTTCTTTCAGCGTAGCCATTGTCTTCACTCCCTCCATAGCTCGGATAGAGCGACCCCAATTGTTCGATCACGATAGGCCTGCGCCCGATATTATGCAAAACGCCATCGTCGGACCGCGATGAATTGGGGTTGCACGCGGTGCCGCGGCTGTTAGTCGCAACGGCTGATGACCGCCGCCCCCACCTTCGATCCGCCGCAGGATTATCTGGGCGGCATCGCGTTGCGGCTGCTCGCGATGCTCAGCCTCTCGGTCATGTTCGTGCTGGTCAAATATATCGCCGCGGCGGGCATCCATATCGTCGAGAGCCTGTTCTGGCGTCAGGCGCTGGTGCTGCCCTTGCTTGCGCTATGGGCTTCGTCGCACGGCGGGATCGGGATGTTCGCGACAAAGCGCATCGGCGTCCACGCGCGCCGCGCGGCGATGGGGCTGACCGGCATGGCGCTCAATTTCGGCGGCATGATCTTCCTGCCGATGGCCGAGGCGACGACGATCAACTTGTCGGTGCCGATCATCTGCGTCTTCCTCGCCGCCGCCTTGCTCGGCGAGCGCGTCGGGTGGCAGCGCTGGGCGGCGGTGATCGTCGGTTTCGTCGGCGTGCTCGTCGTGCTCAACCCGACGACGCTGCTGCTGCAGGGGTTCGAGGGCGATCATGGGCTCGGCACGCTGATCGCCTTGGGCGGCGCGGTGATGACCGCGCTGATCACGATCCAGGTCCGCGACCTCGGCCGCACCGAAAGCGCGATGTCGATCGTCTTCTGGTTCAGCCTGATCTCGATGGTCCCGCTCGGCATCGCCCTGCCCTTCGTGATGACGCCGCACAGCGCGGGCGAATGGGGGCTGCTGATCGGCCTCGGGCTGCTCGGCGCGGTGGTGCAATTGTCGCTGACCGGCGCATTGCGCCTCGCGCCGGTGTCGGTGGTGACGCCGATGGATTATTCGAGCCTCTTGTGGTCGATCGCCTGCGGCTGGTGGTTCTTCGGCACCCTGCCCGCCGACACGACGTGGATCGGCGCGCCGCTGATCGTCGCCAGCGGCCTCTTCATCGCGTGGCGCGAGCATCGGCTGCACATCGAACGCCAGAAGGATATCGCCGCATGACAAGCCAAACGACCCGGCCGATCCTCTACCACTGCGCCGATGCGCGCTCGCTCCGCTGTCTGTGGGCGGTCGAGGAAGCGCGGATCGACGTTGACTTGCGCGTGCTGAAATTCCCGCCGCGCGCCTTTGAACCCGACTATCGCCCGGTGAACCCGCTGATGACGGTGCCCGGCTGGGTCGAGGACGGGCGGCTGATGACCGAATCGGCGGCGATCTGCGAGCGCATCGCCGAAGGGACTAGTCTCGAGGTTAAGCGCAATGAGGCGGATTATTGGGACTGGCGCAACTGGCTGCACCGCAGCGACGCCACCCTCACCTTCCCGCTCGCAATCATGATCCGCTACACGCGCGTCGAGCCGCCCGAGCGTCGGCTGGCGCAGGCGGTCGACGATTATAGGGCCTTCTTCGGCGGGCGCGCGAAGAGCATCGAGGCGGCGCTGGGCGACGGGCGCGAATGGCTGGTCGCGGGGCGCTTCACCATCGCCGATATCGTGATCGGCTACGCGGCGTTCCTTGCGACGACGCTGGGCGCGGACGATATGCTGGGCGAAAAGACGAAGGACTGGCTGGCGCGCTGCATGGCGCGCGAGGGGTTCGTGCGGGCGCGCGCTAGGCAGGCAACTGCGCCCTGATTGCGATTATCCCGATTTCTTTTGGGATTGCCGCGTCGGCGCGGCGGGCTAGGTTCGACGCGATCACAACCGCTCTTCGCGGGGGGAGAGATGATGCGAATCCCGATGACGCCACTGTTGCTTTCCGCTGCCTTGCTGGCTCCGCTGACCGTCCAGGCGCAAGCGCCGTCGGGCTGGACGCGAGTCAATGACGGGCTGCCGGCCGACGGCAGCGCGACATCGACGATCGAATATCTGCTGACCCGACTGCGGCTCGACGCGATACCGGCGGCGCCGAGCGACATCGACCATGAAGCATCCTATAAATTCAACGGCTCGTCCTGGCCGTTCGCCTATTTTCAGGGCGGCGATGGCGCCATCAGAAATCACAGCTTTCCCTTTCACCCGTCGGCCGACTTCGAAAAAGTCTGTACCGGACTGATCGACGCGGAAATCGCGCGTGTCCTGACCGACGACGTGCGCAAGCGGCTGGGCATCAATCTGCGGCCCTTTCCCATGGCCAAGAGCTGGCTCCTGCCGGTCGCGGAGCGTCCGGCGGATCGCTATGCGCGGCCGCTGGTGCTGGCTTCGAGAACGACATGGAACAAGGAGCAGCATGGCGACGCGACCTTCTACAACGTCGTGCTCACGGCCGGAGCACCGGTCGATCAGGAAAGATTTCCGCCGGACGAGAACGACCGTCCGGTAAGTTCGGATTGGGCGAACCGCGTCCTGACCACGATCACCTATCGCAGCGACCGGGGCGAATGCTTCATGGGCGGCCATTGGGGCGGGCTGCGCGTCCGGATTCCGGTCACGATCGGCGCGCGCGCCATCAAGGCGCCCCCGCAAACGGCGGCGGCGCCCCAGCCCAAGGAAAACACCGTCGCCGCGCCCAAGGGTGGCAATCCCGCCCTGACGCTCACCCGCACCGGCCCGCCGCCGTCCAAGCCCGAGGCGCCCAAGGCGATCGTGTACAAGCCCGGCGTGCGCCCGACGCCACCGGTGGCGCCCAAGCTGCCGCCCTGCCCCAAGGGCATGAGCTGCGCCATTCAGGAGGACGGCCCGCTGACCGCGGAGGGGCTCGCTTATCGGCAGCAGCTGGCAGCCTATGAGGTCGCGCTGAAGGCGTTCGAGGCCGACGAGGCCGCCAAGCGCCAGGCGGTCGCCGACCTCAACAAGCAGAAGCAGGCCGAATATTCGGCGAACCTCGCGGCGATCGAAAAGCAGCGAACCGACGCGCTCGCCGCGCGCGACGCCAAGATCGCCGCCGACAAGGCCGCCTATAGCGCTGCGCTGAAGGCGCATCAGGATGAAAGCACGCGGCTCGCACGCGAGCATGAGGCGGCGATGGCCGAATGGCGGCGCAAGACCGCGGCTTGCCTTGCCGGCGATATGTCGCAATGCGCGAACAGCGGCGACAAATAGGCTGACGCCGCGCAACAAGGACGCGCAACATGGATCTGGGACTGGGCGGCGAGCCGATCGTCATCGTCGGCGGCACACAGGGCATGGGTTATGCGACCGCGTTGCAGCTTGCGCGCGAGGGCGCACGCCTCGCGCTGATCGCGCGCGACGTCGAACGCGGCGAGACGAAGGCGGCGGCGCTGCGCGAGCTGGGCGCCGAGGTCATCGTGCGCGGCGCCGACGCGACGCGGCCGGGCGAGGTCGAGGATGCCATCGCCTCGGCCGCCGACCATTTCGGGCGGCTCTACGGGCTAGCGGTGACCGCGGGGCCGGTGCTCAGCCATGGCAGTTTCGAGGAGGAAGGCGAGGCGCAGTGGGAAGCGAGCTTCCAGGCGGTGCTGATGACCAGCGTGCGCGCATGCCAGGCCGCGCTGCCGGTCATCACGACGTCAGGCGGTGGCGCGGTGGTGCTCACCGCTTCCTATTCGACGCGCGCCGCGGCGGCGCACCTCTATTCCTATGTGGCGATGAAATCGGGGATCGCGGCGCTGTCGAAGAATCTCGCCATGGCCTATGGGCCGAAGGGCGTGCGCGTGAATTGCGTCGCGCCGGGTGCGGTGGCGACCGAGGCGCTGGGCAGCGCGACCGAACAGGCGGTCGCGGCATACGGCGGCGATCCGGGCAAGGCGCTCGACCGCTGGATGCGCGAGCAATGGGGCATGAAGGTCGCGCTGGGCCGCATCGGCCGCCCGCACGAGCTCGCCGACCTCTTCGCTTTCCTGCTGTCGAAGCGCGCGGCCTATATGACCGGGGCGATCATCAACCAGGACGGCGGCACGCAGTTTTTCTGATTTGGCGCGGCGACTAACGGCCGACGCGAGGATTGCGTCATCCTTGCAAGGATCAGGAAATTCGGCCTCGCGCAGCGCGCGGTTTTGGGGGTCTCCTCCCCCATGGCCCCCGGCGACGGGGAGGATTTATGTCCGCCGGACCGTCGGCTTCCCCGGCTTTTGCGATGCCTGCCCGCGATCACGCCGCGCGCGCGGGTTTCAACTTGCAACGCGCCGCGCGCCATGGTCAAACATGGCCCGCATACCCAAACAGGGAGACGGGTCCATGGCCACCGCGATCAAGCCGGAACTCGCCGGCGAAACGGCGCGCATGCACGAAGTGCTTGCGGCGCAAAAGGCTAGCTTTACCGCCGCCATGCCCGAAAGCCTCGCCGTGCGCCGCGACCGCATCGACCGCGCCATCGCGCTGCTGATCGACAATGCCGAAGAATTCGCCAGGGCGGTGAGCGAGGATTTCGGCCACCGCAGCCGCGAACAGACGCTGATGACCGACATCATGCCCTCGGTCAGCGCGCTCAAGCACGCCCGGAAGCATATGGCAGCCTGGGCGAAGGGCGACAAAAGGAAACCCAACTTCCCGCTCGGGCTGCTCGGCGCCAAGGCCGAGGTCGTCTATCAGCCGAAGGGCGTCGTCGGCGTCGTCGCGCCATGGAATTTCCCCGTCGGCATGGTCTTCGTCCCGATGGCGGGCATCCTCGCCGCGGGCAACCGAGCGATGATCAAGCCCAGCGAATATACGGCAAATGTGTCGGCGCTGATGGCGCGGCTGGTGCCCGATTATTTCGAAGAGAGCGAGATGGCGGTGTTCACCGGCGATGCCGAGGTCGGTATCGCCTTTTCGAAGCTCGCCTTCGACCATATGATCTTCACCGGCGCGACGAGCGTCGGCAAGCACATCATGCGCGCCGCCGCCGACAATCTCGTCCCCGTGACGCTCGAACTCGGCGGCAAGTCCCCGACGTTCATCGGGCGCAGCGCGAACAAGGATCTCGTCGGCCAGCGCGTCGCGCTCGGCAAGCTGATGAACGCGGGGCAGATATGCCTCGCGCCCGACTATCTGCTCGTCGCCAGGGATCAGGAAGGCGAGGTGATCGACAGCGTCGTCCGCGGCGCGACCGCGCTCTATCCGACGCTGCTCGCCAACGACGACTATACCTCGGTGGTCAACGTCCGAAATTACGACCGGCTGCAATCCTATCTGGCCGATGCGCGCGAGAAGGGGGCCGAGGTGATCGAGGTCAATCCGGCGGGCGAGGATTTCGCGAGCGCCAACGGCCACAAGATGCCGCTCCACATCGTCCGCAACCCCACCGACGACATGAAGGTGATGCAGGAGGAGATCTTCGGGCCGATCCTGCCGGTGAAGACCTACAACAGCATCGACGAGGCGATCGATTATGTGAACGCGAACGACCGCCCGCTCGGCCTCTATTATTTCGGGCAGGACAAGAGCGAGGAGGAGCGCGTCCTCACCCGCACCATCTCGGGCGGGGTGACGGTCAACGACGTGCTGTTCCACAATGCAATGGAGGATTTGCCCTTCGGCGGCGTCGGGCCGTCGGGCATGGGTAATTATCACGGCGTCGACGGTTTCCGCACCTTCAGCCACGCGCGCGCGGTGTACCGTCAGCCGAAGCTCGACGTCGCGGGGCTCGCGGGTTTCAAGCCGCCCTATGGCAAGGCGACCGCGAAGACGCTGGCGAAGGAGCTCAAGAAATAGCGCTCAGTCCTGCCCGGCGATCTTGATGTCCTTGCCCAGCAGCGTCTTCACATAGATGCGCTGGACCAGCACATAGACGACCACGGTCAGCGGCGCCGCGAGGAGCACGCCAAGGAAGCCGAACAATATCCCCGCCGCGACCACCGCGAACAGCAGCACCGCGGGCGGCACGTCGACCGCCTGCTTCTGGATCATCGGCTGCAGGAAATTGCCCTGCAACTGCTGGATCAGCAGGAACAGCAGCAGCGTCCAGAGCGCCGTCGCGGGCGAGACGGTGAAGGCGAGAAGTACCGCGGGTATGCCGGCGATGATCGGCCCGATCATCGGGATGACGTCGAGCAGCCCGGCGATCAGCCCGAGCCCGCCCGCCGCGGGTACGCCGAGCATCGCGAGTCCCGCCCAGGTCAGCGCCGCGACGACGAGCGACGACACCGCCTGGCCGACCATCCAGCCCTTGAGCCCGCGCCCCGCGTCGGCGAGCGCGAGCGAGGCGGTCGCCTCGGCCTTCGCGGGGAGCAGCAGGAGCAGCCCGCGGCGATAGGTAGCGGGATCGCTGGCGAGGAAGATCGCCGCCACCAGCACGAGCACGAAGTCGGCGATGCCGCTGCCCGCCGCGAGCGCATAGCCGCCAGCCTGCGACGCGAGGCGCGAGATATCGTCGCCGCCGACCTCGGCGAGTTCGCGCACGCGCTGGCCGAGGCCGTAGCGGTCGAGGAACGCCTCGACCCCGCGCAGCGCCTGGGGGATCTGTTCGCGGATCGTGTCGACCTCGCGCGCGAGCTGCGAGCCGAAGAGCATGAAGGCACCGGCGAAAATCGCGACGATCCCCGCCACCGACAGCGCCAGCGCAATGCCGCGACCGATGTTCGTCTTGCGGCACAGCCAGCTCGCGATGGCGTCGAAGATCGCGCCGAGCACCACTGCGGCGAAGACGAGCATGAAGAAGCGCGTCAGGGTGATCGTCAGCCAGGCGACCCCGACGATCGCCAGCACGATCACCGCCGCGACGGCGATCCGGCCGGGCGCGACGCCGGGCGTCGGGGCGGGGGCGGGCGGCGCCTTGCTGCGCGATCGGGCGGCGGGCGCGGCGGGCGCGTCGGCGTTTTCGGTCATGCCCTCACCTTATCGGCGCGGCGCGGCGGCGCAACCATCTGCATGCACATCATTCGCGCTGGACGCGGGCGGGGGTTTTGTGGCAACGGCGCTGCTCCACGGGCCCCTGTGGTGAAATTGGTAGACGCGCTCGACTCAAAATCGAGTTCCGCAAGGAGTGCTGGTTCGAGTCCGGCCAGGGGCACCATTTACGCCTTCGTTGGGGTGAATTGTTTCCAATCCGGTAATATTTGCCGCGCTGTAGTTGGAAATTATTCATATTCTAAAGGCATTCTTGGCAGAAGCCCGGACGGGTGCCTTGTCTTGTCCTTAACGATCCTGGTGGGCCAACCGCAAGATCGGGGATGGACAGCTGTCGCCGGGACGGTGGTGGGGTTGAAGCCAAGTGGATGAAATTTAGCAGCTTTATGTCTCTTCTGGGCGCTGTTGGAATCAGGAGGAAGGCATGATCGAACCCCGCTTCTCTCCCCCGGGAGACGAACAGGATGTGGAAAGCGACCGCCGCGGCGGCGACCGCTATCGCACCGTGTGGCGCATCGCGAAGGTAACGCGCGACGGCGACGCGGGGCTTTGGCGCGTGCGCAACATGTCCGACGGCGGCATGATGCTCGCGGTCGAGGTGCCCGTGACCGTGGGCGAACGGCTTGAGATAGCGCTGTCCGAAACGGTCGTGATTCACGGCCGCGTCGCCTGGTGCGAGGCGGGCAAGTGCGGCGTGGCCTTCGATGCCGCGGTCGACGGGAGCGAGGTGTTGCGCCAGCTCGCCGCCGAACAGCAGTCGGGCGACTATCGCGCCCCGCGCCTGCCGCTGCACACGCGTGCGCAACTGATCACCGACGGCGCGGTCAGCGACATCGAACTCGCCGACCTGTCGCAGAGCGGTGCGGGTTTCGTGCATGGCGACGGCCATTTCGAGGTCGGCAAGGCGCTCGAACTCGTCCTTCCCGGCGGCATCCGGCGTCAAGCGATCGTCCGCTGGTCGCGCAGCGGACGCGGCGGGCTGTGGCTCACCGAGCCGCTGGGGCGTGCCGATATGGAGAGCATCCGCCATTTTCAGGGATGAGGGCGGCCTTCGGGCGGAAGCGGACGCTGAAGGTTATGCTCTCTCCCCTTCAGGGGAGAGATACGCAGGCTCGGCAGCTTGCTGCCTAGCCGGAGTTGAGAGGGGTTTCCGCCCGCTGGCGGCCAGGCCCCTCTCCAAGCCTCGCTAGCTCCTGACGGAGCAAGCTGCGCTATCCTCTCCCCTCAAGGGAAGAGGGCCAAATGTCCGCTCCTCACCCCAAAGACCGCCCTAACCCCGCGCTTTCCTTTGCTCGTCCCACCAGGCGATGCGTTCGGCGATGCGTTTTTCGAAGCCGCGGTCGGTCGGGCGGTAATAGGTCTGCGGACCCATCTCCTCGGGCCAGTAATCGGCGCCCGAAAAGCCCCCCTCGGCGTCATGGTCATATTCATAGCCCGCGCCGTAGCCCAATTCCTTCATCAACCTGGTCGGGGCGTTGAGGATGTTGGCGGGCGGCGCGAGGCTGCCGGTCTCGCGCGCCGAGGCGAAGGCTGCTTTCTGCGCGGCATAGGCGGCGTTCGATTTGGGCGCGGTCGCGAGATAGAGGCACGCCTGCACGATCGCGAGCTCGCCCTCGGGCGAGCCGAGGAACTGGTAGGCGTCCTTGGCGGCGAGGCATTGCACCAGCGCCTGCGGGTCGGCGAGCCCGACATCTTCGCTCGCGAAACGGACGAGGCGGCGCAGCACATAGAGCGGTTCCTCGCCCGCGACGAGCATGCGCGCCATATAATAGAGCGCGGCCTGCGGGTCCGAGCCGCGCAGCGCCTTGTGCAGCGCCGAGATCAGATTGTAATGGCCGTCGCGGTCCTTGTCGTAGACCGGCATGCGGCGGTGGAGCAGCTGCGCCAGCGCCGCGGGATCGAGCGGCCCGGCGATGCCCGCCGCGGACAGGGTCTCGACCTGGTTCAGCAGAAAACGACCGTCGCCGTCGGCGCTGGCGGTGAGTGCCTCGCGCGCCGCGTCGGTCAGCGGAAGCGGCTTGCCGACCTCGGCCTCGGCGCGATCGAGCAGCGTCGCCATCGCTTGCTCGTCGAGGCGGCGCAGGACGAGCACCTGCGCGCGACTGAGAAGTGCCGCGTTGAGCGCAAAGCTGGGGTTCTCGGTCGTCGCCCCCACGAGCACCACGGTGCCGCGCTCGACATAGGGCAGGAAACCGTCCTGCTGTGCGCGATTGAAGCGATGGATTTCGTCGACGAAGAGCAGGGTTCTTTTGCCCGCCGCTGCCATCTTCTCGGCATCGGCAAAGGCCTTCTTGAGGTCGGCGACGCCGGAGAACACCGCCGACAGCGGCGCGAAGCGCATGCCCACCGCCTCGGCGAGCAGCCGCGCGATCGTCGTCTTGCCCGTGCCCGGCGGTCCCCAGAGGATCATCGACGAGAGTTGGCCCGCAGCGACCATGCGTCCGATCGCGCCCTCGGCGCCGGTCAGATGCTCCTGCCCGACGACCTCGGTGAGCGTTTTCGGGCGCAGCCGTTCGGCAAGCGGCGCGCCCGCCGCGGGCGTACCGGCTGGCGCTGGATCGTCGTCGCCGAACAGGTCGCCGGCCACGGCCTATCCCCGCCGCTGCTTTTGCCGGATCAGCCGGATATACGTATCGGCGACAGCCTGGTTGATCGCGTCCCACTCATAATTGTGGCTCTCGGCGAGCGCCGCGGCGCCGTGCGATCCGCGCAGCATATCGTCCTGGCAATAGCGCTGCAGGTGATCGGCGAAGCCGGTGATCGACCCCGGCGCGACGAGATAGCCGGTGACCTTGTCCTTGACGATGCTGGCACTGCCCGTCGCGCGCGCCGCAACCACCGGCAGCCCGCACGCCATCGCCTCGAGCGTGACGTTGCCGAAGGTTTCGGTCACCGAGGGATTGAAAAAGACATCGCAGGAGGCGAGCGCGCGCGCGAGATCCTCGCCGCCCTGGAAGCCGACGAACTTGGCGTCGGGCAGCCGCGATTCGAACCAGTCGCCTGCGGGGCCCTCGCCGATCACCACGACCTCATGCCCGACCTTGCGGCGCTGGAGCTGGTCGATCGCGTCGGCAAAGACGTCGAGCCCCTTTTCCATCACCAGCCGGCCGAGGAAGGCGATCACGGGGACATCGTCGGCAATGCCCCAGCTTCGCCGCCAGCTCATGTCGCGGCGGGAGGGATTGAATATCTCGCGCTCGACCCCGCGCGTCCAGATACCGATGTCGTAGTTCATCCGCTGCTCGCGCAGCACCTGCGCGAAGCTTTCGGACGGCGCGATCAGCGCATCGCACTTGCGATAGAGCTTGCGCAGCCAGGCGACGATGATCGGCTCGACGAAGGACAGGTTGTAATAGCGGAAATAGGTCTCGAAGCGCGTGTGCACCGAGCAGGCAACGGGCAGCTTGCGCCGCCGCGCCCACGCCGCCGCCTGGCGCGAGACGCGGTCGGGGCTGGAGATATGCATGACGTTCGGCGCAAAGGCGGTCAGATCCTCGCGCACCCGGCTCGAGAAATGCAGCGGGATGCGATATTCGGGGCGGTTCGGGATCGGCATCGACGGCACGCTGACCAGGTCGCCGGTGGGTTCGAAATCGGGATGGGGGACGGTCGGCGAATAGACGCGCACCGCCGCGCCTCTGCTGAGGAGATAGCCCACGAGCCGGTTGAGCGCCTTGTTCGCGCCGTCGACGGTCATGTTGTAATTGCCGCTGAACAGCGCGATGCGGAGGCCTGAAACGTCCATCCGGCCTCCGCTAACCGCGTCGCCGCGCAAAGGCAACGCCCGGCGTCAGGCCATGATGCTATAGGGCTCGCCGGCTTTCTTGCGGCACATGCGCTTCGACACGCGCGTTTCCTCGCCCTCGATGATCGCGATGTCGGTGATCGACAGGCATTTGCTGCCATTGGGTTCGGTGTTGAGCGCGGTGATCGTCGATGAGCCCGACACGCCTTCGCGCGTCGGGCTGACCCATTTGGCGGTCGCGCCGACCTCTTCCTGCTTCGTGACCGCAATGGTCGCCTCTGCCGCCGCCTTCTGTTCCTTTTCGTCGAGTTGGCACGCGATCTCGCCGACCAGCACCGCGCCGAACGCGCCCGCGAGCACGGTACCGACACCATCGAGGCCCGCGGCGCTGCCGGCGACGCTGCCGATCAGCCCGCCGATCACGCCGCCGCGCTTGCGTGCCTTCTTGCATTTCCTGGGCTCCGCCTTGCCGGCGTCCGCACGCTTGACGTCGTCGCCGTTCCTGCCTTCGGCCACGGCCGGGCCCGGCGCGGCAGCGACGGCCGCCGGCACGGGATAGCCGTTGCAGCCGGTGTTGAAGCAGAAACGATCGGCGAGATAGGCGCGGTCGGTCTGATATTGCGCCTCGATCGCGCGATAGGGTGCGAGGTTCGCGCCCTCGGGATCGGACGCCGCATGTTCGGCCATGACCTGTTTGTAGAAGCGGTCCTGCGTCGCGGCCGAATAGCGCATATTGCCGCCGACCCTGGTCGAATAGAGCGACGACAGCGCATCCTGGTAGCGGATCATCGCCTCGCGATAAGGCAGCATCCGGTCATTGTAATAGGCATCGATCGCCACGGTACAGCGGCTGATCGCCGCGGCCTTGTCGAACGGCGCATCGATCTGGCGATAAGCCTCGCGGCAGTCGGGATAGCTCGCGGTATCGAGTTGCGGGCGGGCCGGGAAATCCGGCAGCGGCGGTTCGGCCAAGGGCGGGGGCACATAGGCCTTGTCGTCCTCGCCCTGCGCGGCGCCGGCCGCACCTGCGAGCAGCAACGCGCCGATGACGGCGAACACCGATATCTGTCGCAGCGCGGCCATGTCCGACTCCCCCCGTGCAAAAGGCTAGGCCCGAATGGCAGGAGCCGCAAGTTTGGCCAATGACCCGAGTCACAGATTGTCTTGGCGCCGCGCCTCGCCTAAAATGGCGTCGCCGGCGGACAGGACCGCCGCAGTCGAGGATGGCCGCATGCGCCGCTGGATCAGATCACTTGCCTGCCTCGCCGCGATGCTGGCCTCCACCGCCGCAACGCCGCCGGGAATGGACCCCGACAATCCGACGTGTCCGGCGAACCCCAACTGGTCCGATTACAAGAAGATGGTGCTGACGCCGTTCCAGCGTAGCGGCGAGACGGTGCTGCTGGCGGAAGGGCGGGTCGACAGCGGGCTTCCGGCGCGGCTCGAGCAAGTGCTCCAGGACAATCCGGCGATCAGCGAAATCTGGATCCGTTCGCCGGGCGGCGACGCGCGCGCCGGCAATGCCGCGGGCCTGCTGATCCGCAAGTTCAGCAAGGACCGACAGATGGTGACGCGCATCCCGTCGGGTTGGACCTGTTTCAGTGCGTGCAATTTCGTCTTCATGGGCGGTCGCGCGCGGACGATCGATCCGGGCGGCCATTTCATGGTGCATATGTTCACGATGACGAGCGACCAGAATGCGATCCAGTCGAGCGTCGCGCTGGGCGCCGAATCGACGACCGAACTGATCAGCGACGTCGAGCGCGAGGCGGCGCTGTTGGCGACTGAAGACAATGACCTGCTGATCCGCCTCGACGTGTCGCGCGATCTGCTTTCGGACATCATGTACCGGCAGAAAGCGGTCGCGACCGCCGAAGACAGATCCACCCGGCGCTGCCTGACGATGGAAGAGGCGCTGCGCTATAACGTGGTCAATGTGAAGCCGGATTAGGGACCGGGAGACCTAGTCGCCCGTCTCCGAAGGCGCTTCGAGTTCGACGACGACCGGCGGATGCAGGCGCAGGCGGTGGACGCGGCGCTCGTCGGCCTCGGTCACCTCGATGCGCCAGCCGCTCGGATGCGCCAGGATCTCGCCGACTTCGGGGACATGGCCCGCGAGCACCGCGGCGAGGCCGCCGAGCGTGTCGACATCTTCCTCGACCTCGGCGAGCCGCGCATCGATCGCCTCGCCGATGTCGTCGAGCTCGGCGCGCGCATCGGCGTCCCAGCAGCCGTCGTCACCCCGCGCGAAAAGCGCGGTCGGCTCGTCGTCATGCTCATCCTCGATCTCGCCGACGATTTCCTCGACCAGGTCCTCGATGGTGACGAGCCCCTCGGTCCCCGAATATTCGTCGATGACGATCGCAAGATGGGTCCGCTGCGCGCGCATGTCGGCGAGCAGGTCGAGCACGCCCATCGACTGCGGGACATAGAGCGGCTGGCGGATCAGGTCGATCAGCGGCGGCGGCGCACGCTTTTCGGCAAGCACCGCGAAGACGTCCTTGACGTGGATCATGCCGACGACCTCGTCGAGGCTCTCACGATAGACCGGCAGGCGGCTGTGCCCGGCCTCGGCGAATAGAGCGACGACCTCGTCGAAACTCGCACTCTCGTCGATGGCGATAATCTCGCCGCGCGGTACCGCGACGTCGTCGACGGTCTGCTCGCCGAAGTGGAGGAGGTTGCGCAGCATCTTGCGCTCGATCGGGGAAAGGTCGCCGACGACGCTGCTGCCGCGCCGGTCTTGCCCCTCTTCCTCGGCCTCGTCGATGACCTCTTCGATCTGCTCGCGCAGCGACGGCTCCTTGTCGCCGCCGAACAGCAAAGTCCGGATTCCGGCCCACAGGCCGGATCTACTGTCCTCTTCCGATCGGTTCGAAGACCCCTGCTCGTCGGGCATGTGGCTTGGCTTTTCCCTGTTAGTCCCGGTCCGCATATGGATTGGCGATGCCCAGCGATGCAAGCGCTTTCACCTCGAGCGCCTCCATCGCATGCGCCGACGCGTCGTCCATATGGTCGTAACCGACGAGGTGCAGCGTGCCGTGCACGATCAGGTGCATCGCATGATCCGCCAGCGGAATGCCCTTCTCCGCAGCCTCGCGCACGCAGGTCTCGCGCGCCAGCACGATGTCGCCGAGCAATATCTCGCCATCGTCGCTGTTGCTCAGCCCTTCGAGCAGGTCGTGCTGGACCTGCGGGAAGGAGAGGACATTGGTGGGCTTGTCCTTGCCGCGAAAGTCGCGGTTGAGCGTCTGGACCTCGGCATCGTCGGTCAGCCGCACCGCGACCTCGACCAGCGGCGCGGCGTCGGCAAGGCCGGCGAAAGGCGTGAGCGCGAGCGCGGCGGCGACGGCTTCGGCGGCGCGCGCTTCCCAGTCGAGCGGGTCGGACCAGGGCGCGGCTTCAAAGGTTTCGACGGTCAGCATCAAGGGCGCAACTATCGGCAAGCGCCGATGTTGCACAGCCTCTAATGCATATGGCGCAATTTGTCGGGGTTGCGCATCACATAGATGCCGGTGATCTTGCCGTCCTCGATTTCGAGCGCGGTGGTCTGGAATTCGCCGTCGGCCTCGCGGGTGACGAAACCCGGCAGGCCGTTGATCATCCCCGCATGGACGAGCGTCGAGCCATATTTGCGTAGCAGCACCGCCAGGCTGCGATGCACTTTCATCACCAGCGCCTTGCCGAGGATCGGGATCGCGGCCGCCGGGCGCTTGCCGCCGCCGTCGGCCCACATGCCGACGTCGGCGGCAAGCAGCGCGCCGAGCGCGCCCATGTCGCCGCTGCGCGAGGCGGCGAAAAAGGCATTGGCGATTTCGAGGCCCTTCTCCTTCTCGAGCTTGTAGCGCGGGCGCGCCGCGCGGACATGGGTCCGCGCGCGCGCGGCAAGCTGGCGCGTCGCGGCCGGATCGCGGTCGATCGTTTTCGCGACCTCTTCGAACGCGACCCCGAACACGTCGTGGAGGAGGAAGGCGGCGCGTTCGAGCGGCGACAGCCGTTCGAGCGCGAGCATCAGCGGCAGCGTGACATCGTCCTCTTCCTCCTCCTCGACCAGCGGATCGGGGAGCCAGGGGCCGACATAGGTCTCGCGCTGGCGGCGCGCCGACTTGATCTGGTCGAGACAGAGCCGCGTCACCGTGCGGCGCAGGAACGCCGCGGGCTCGCGCACCGCGCTGCGGTCGGTCGCGAGCCAGCGGAGGAAGGCATCCTGCACCACATCCTCGGCATCGGCGACCGAGCCGAGCATGCGATAGGCGACGCGGGTGAGCAGCGGACGCAGCGGGTCGAAACTAACCGCCGCGTCCGCATTGTCCGCGGTGCCGGGGATGCCCTCGGGCGTCATCAGGCGGCCTTCACCAGGGCGCCGCCTTCGTACCAGAGGTCGAAGCCGACCGCGATGCGGTTCCAGCCGTTGATGACATTGATCATCACGGTCAGGTTCACCTGTTCCTCCGGGGTGAAATGCGTTTCGAGCGCGTCCTTGGCGGCCTTCTGTGTGTGGCCTTCGGACAGCCTGGTCAAGGCGTCGGTCCAGGCGAGCGCGGCGCGCTCACGGTCGGTATAGACGGGGGCTTCGTGCCAGGCGGCGAGCAGGTAGATGCGCTGTTCGGTCTCGCCCTTCGCGCGCGCTTCGGTCGTGTGCATGTTGATGCAATTGGCGCAGCCGTTGAGGATCGAGGCGCGGATCTTGACCAGCTCGATCAGGCTCGCTTCGAGGCTGTTCTGCGCGGCGATCGAGACGGCCATCCACTGCTTCATCAGCTGCGGGGCGGCGGCATAGGGGTCGGTTACCTTGGTCATCATCATGTCCTTTGCTTGGGTTGTGCAAGCTTGACGAGCGGCGCGCAGCGCCTGTGACATGGCGCGCGATTTTTTTCGTCGCCGCCGCTTTTGCCGCGGTCCGCGGGCCGAGGATCAACCGCACCTTGGCATAAAGAAACGCGCCCCGGATGTGAGTTGATGTCCGCCCGCGACGCGCTAGCATCATGGCCTTCGCTCAACGCAAGAGGGGGATCGATCATGAAATTTCTCGATGGTTATACCGAACAGGCCTATGCGCTGCTGCGCATCGTCGCGGGCCTGCTGTTCCTCGCGCACGGCGTGCAGAAGCTCCTGAACTTCCCGGTTCCCTTCCCGATGCCGCTGAATCCGATGCTGACGACGGCGGGCGCGATCGAACTGATTGCGGGGACGATGATCGTCATCGGCGCGATGACCCGCCCCGCGGCGTTCGTCGCGAGCGGCATGTCGGCGGTCGGCTATTGGGTCGCGCACGGAACGCAAAGCCCCTTCCCCATCGCCAATGGCGGCGAGACGATCGCACTCTATTGCTTCCTGTTCTTGTTCATCGCGACGCGCGGCGCGGGTATCTGGAGCGCCGACGGGGCGATGAAGAAATAGGCGAACGCGCGCCCGATCGGTTGTGACCGGTTTCGGGCCGGAAGGGGACATAAAGGTCCTCCCCGCTTGCGGGGAGGGGGAGTGCAGGGTTGGATTGCCCCCGGCAATCCAAGTCCAGTCCGGGGGACTGGACGACCCAGCACTCCCGCGAAGCGGGTGGTGGAGGGGGCTCTCGGCCTGAAGCGCCGCTCAAGGACGCTACCCCCCTCCGTCAGCGCTTCGCGCTGCCACCTCCCCACAAGTGGGGAGGATCGTCTTGTCCCCACCCCAAAGCCGCCCTAAAAACGGAGCGGCCCCTTGCGGAGCCGCCCCTTTGAGGTGCGGGCTTCACATGGTGAAGGTGGTCAGAGCTTTCGCGTGTTGGTCTCGATCAGCTTCTTCGCCTCGGCGATCGCTTTCTCGGTCGTCAGCTTCTTGTCCTGGATCTCGTCGGCCATTTCGAGCAGACGGCCGCTGATCACGGTGCCGGTCTGCGCCTCCTCCTGGATCGCGATGCCGCCTTTGGCCGCGGCGACGCGGTCCCATTCGGCGCGAACGGCGGCCCAATAATCCTTGGTGGCGGCCCAATAATCGTCGGCCGCCTTCACGTCATACTGGTCGTATCTGATATAGGTGTTGAGGACATATTCCTGGACCACCGGCACCAGCTTGCCGTCCTTGGTCCCCAATTTCGTATTGTCCTGCCAATGGACCCAGCCGTCAGGCGAGGGCTGGTGGCGGTTGATCGAATAATAGCGATCGTAGACGGGGCTCCGCACCGCATCGCGGCGCGCGAGCGGGCGCCAGGTCCAGTTCGAGCGCCAGCGGCGGATGCCCGCCTGCGTCTCGAACTGGCCCCAGCCGCCGTAGCGCGGGCTGTCGTCGACCTGATAGACCGTCTGCGACCAGCGGCCGGTGCGCATCCGCTCGGGGACGTCCTCCCATGCCCAAATATTGCGATCCGAATAGGCCAGGATTTTGGCGGGTTCATATTCCCAGTCCTGGCGCCAATGCTTGATCACGAAGCTCTTGTCGTCGTCGCCGGTGATCACGAGCATGTGCTGCAATACGATCTTGCGCCCCGTGTCCTCGATCACGCGCACGACCTCGTTGCCGCCCGAGCGCTTGGGTTCGAGGACCTCGTAATCGGGATCCCAGCGCGTCGATTCCTGCATGTTGAAGCTGACGCGGTAATCGCCCGCCATCGCGAGGATGTCGGCGCGGTCCGCTTCGAAACTGGCGGCCGCCGCCTCAGCAGCGATCGGCGGATGGGCCCGCGCGGCGGTTGGCAGCGCGGCTGTCAGCAGCAGCGCGGCGGCGATCGTGCGATAGATCTTCATCGGTGCAATCCTTCTTGTCGTCAGAAGCGGTAGCTGAGCGAGGCGCTCGCGTTGCGGCCGGGCTGGGTATAGGCGTCGGCGATCAGCGAGGTCGAAGCGAGGCCGCGGACGTCGCTCCACCAGCTGTATTTCCTGTCGAGGATGTTGAAGACGCCGGCGCGCAGCGTCAGCCCCTCGACGATCCGCACGAAGGCGGTCGCGTCGAGGATGGTGAAGCCGTCGGGGCGGAAGCATTCGGGGGTGCAGAGCCCGGTCGTGCGCGACGCCTCCTTGCGCGCGGCGTGCGTCATGATGACCTGCCCGCCGAAACGCCCGCCCGGCGCGCGATAGCCGACGCCCGCGACGAGCTTGAGCGGGTCGATCGTCGACAGCGGGCTGCGCGCGCCACCTGGCTCGATCACGTCGCCCGTGGCATAGGATAGGGCGAGCGTCGTATAGAGGCCGGACGACGCTCGCCCCTCGAACCGCGCTTCGGCGCCATGCACGCGAACACGATCGAGATTCACGAATTGATAGACGGCGGGGTCGGCGGGGGTGAAGCTGCCGTCCACGACCTCCTGGCTGATGAAATCCTTGTAGCGCGAGGTGAACGCCGTCACGTCGAGGCCGATCGCGTCGTTCGAGAAGCGGATGCCGCCCTCGAAGCTTTCGCTGCGCTCGGGACCGAGGTCGGGGTTGGGCGCAGAGGTGTAGCCGAAGGCGAGATTTTCGAAGAACTGGTTCACCTGCCCGGGTTCGGGCGCCTTGAAGCCGGTGGCGTAGTTGCCGAACAGGCGGATCTCGTCGCTGACCTTGAACACCGCGCCGAACTTGGGCGAGACGCGCGAGCCCTCCTGTCCGGCGCCGTCGAAGGCGGGGAGCAGCGGGTCGTTATCGGGCGACAATTTGTACCAGTCGAAGCGCAGCGCGGGGTAGAGCAGCAGCCGGCCGCCGGCGACCGCGATTTCGTCGCCGACGAACAGGCCGGCGCGGGTGAAATCGGTGCTGGGGAAGGCGCGCGTCGGGAAGGTCTCGCCGACGGGCGGCACGGTGCCGTCGCGCAAGCCCCGCTGGCGCGTCTTGCTGATGTCGCCGCCGAAAACGAGACGGTGGGTGATCGCGCCCGTCGCGAAGTCCGCGCGCGCGTCGGCGGCGGCGCCGATCATGCGGTTCTCGAAGGTGTTGAGGCGGGTGCGATCGGCCGCGGGGGTGCGGTCTTCATCGGTGTACTGGCTGTCCTCGCCATCTTGCCAATAGAGCGCGACGCGGGCGAAATCGATCGCCCCCGCGCCTTCCCAGCTCCAGTCGAGCGAGACCCGCTTTCGCTCGCCGCTGTCGAAGCCTTCGAGGCGGTCGACGGTGGTGCTGATCCCGGTGAGACCGTTGGTATAGAGATGGGTGTCGAGATATTCCCCGGTCAGGCGCAGCTTGTGGCCATTGGCCGGATCATAGACGATCCGTCCCAGCGCAGCGTTCGAGCGGCCGTCCTGCGGATTGGGTTCGGTGCGTGCGGCGCCGGGGCCGCCGACGGTCCCCTTGTTGTCGAGTTCCTGCCAGTCGCGGCGCGTATAGGCCGCCATCGCCGACCAGTCGCCGCTGCGCCCCGCCAAGATCGCGGTTTCGGCAAACTCCTCGTCGGCGCTGCTGTAGGCGGCTCGGACGAGCCCGCCGAGCGGCTTGCCGCCGGTCAGGAAATCGGCGGGGTCGCTGGTGATGAAGCTGACCGCGCCCGCGAGGCCGTCGCTGCCGTAGAGCGCCGACGAGGGGCCACGCAGGATCTCGACCGACTTGACGAGGCCGAGGTCGACATAGTCGCCGCGGCCCGACGCCTGCGCGCCGAAGGCGAAGCCGTCGGGGACGCGCACGCCGTCGACCTGGATCAGCACGCGGTTGCCGCCGATACCGCGGATGTTGAAGCTGTCGTTGCCCGCCCGGCCGGTCACGCCGAGCGCGGCGCCGAAGCGCGCGGGCTGGCGCTGGACGCTGATGCCGGGCTCGAAGCGAACGAGGTCGCGGATGTCGGTCGCGAGTTCGTCGGCGATCTGCTCTTCGGTGATCAGCGAGACGGTGAGCGGCGCATCCTCGGCCTTCACCGCGGTGCGCGTCGCGGTGACGACGATCTGGTTCTTGCGCAGCGCCCAATAGTCGCCGTCATTGTCCTGCGCCCCCGCGGGCGCGGCGGCCGCAGCGAGCGCGACGCCGAGCGCGGCGCCCGTGGCGCGACGATGGATGGACGGCGACCCCTGGGCCTTCAATTGCTTTCCCCTTCAGTTTTGCGAGTGATTCGCAATAGCGGCTCTCTATGGGTGCAAGACGCGGAGGTCAAGCTATATGCTAATACGACTCGCTTGCCTTAACGATGGCGCTCCCTGTCACGGAGCGCGGGGGAGGATCATTCGCCATTGCCCTCCCCTCGTGCGCGCGGCATGATCAGCGCGGGGGGATACGACCGATGGCGGCAGAGGTCTTCATCAGCTATTCGTCGAAGGATCGCACCATCGCGAACATGGTGTGCGCGCTGCTCGAGGAGCGCGGGCATCGCTGCTGGATCGCGCCACGCGACATATTGCCGGGGACCGAATGGGGCGAGGCGATCATCACGGGTCTGAAGGGGGCGCAGGTCTTCGTGCTCGTCTTTTCCCGCCATGCCAATACTTCGCCGCAGATCCTGCGCGAGGTCGAGCGTGCGGTGCACCTGGGCCTGCCGATCATCCCCTTTCGCATCGAGGATGTCGTCCCCGAACGCAGCCTCGAATATTTCATGAGCGTGCCGCACTGGCTCGACGCGCTGTCGCCGCCGGTCGAGGATCATATCGCGCGGCTGGGCGACGTGGTGAGCCAGCTGGTCAACGGAGTTGCCGACGCGCGCGAATATCGCTCGGCCAAGCCACGGGGCGCTGCGAAGCTCAGCTGGAACAATGCGCTGGTGCGCGCAGGCACGGGCGGCGCGGTGCTGGCGCTGCTGCTGCTCGCGGCGTGGCTGGGCGGGCTGGCGCCGCCAGCCTCGCCGGTCGGCTGGCTCGCGGCGCTGGTCGCGCTCGCGATCCCCGCGGGGGTGATGGGCAGCGGGCAGGCGAAATGGTGGACGGCGCGTGGGGTGCAGGGGGCGCTGCTCGCGCTGTTGGTCGCCGCCGCCGCGACATACGGCTGGGCGCATAGCGGCTATGTCATCGCGGGCGAGCAGGGCGCGCCGGTGGTCCGCGGCACCGAATGCACGCCCGACGCCAGGCTGGTCTACGAGAGAGAATGTCCCGACCTGCCGTCGGACGCGCTGATCGACGCGGCTTATGACGAGGCGGCGCTGTGGACCGCAGGGTCGATCGGGCGCGTCAAGCTGATGCTGGGCGGGGCGTGGATGCTCGTGGCGGCGGCGGCGGCGCTGCTGGTCGCGGGCTGGCTCGGCGGGCCGCGGCGGTTGAAGCAGGAGGAATAGGATGCGCGCGACGGGACCATGGATTGCGGGCGCGGCGCTGATCGTGCCGGGCACGGCGCTGGCGCAAACGCCGCCCGATGCCGGCGCGCTGAAACGGATCGAGGCGGTGGTTCCGGCGCGCGACTGGTATCCGGCGGGCTATTACGATGTCCGCATTGCCGCCGAGGCGCAGATCGGGGAGGCGCCGCGGCCGCGCAGCACCATCGTCTTCGACTGCTATGACGGTCCCGGACAATGCTATGACGTCATCGACTGCGCGGCCGAGGGGGTCGTGTTCAACCCCGAGGAGCCGGCGATGTCGCGTTACGGGCGCACCGCGCTCGAAATTTCGCGGCTGCGCAGCGAACTCGCGCGGCTCGGTTATCCGGAAGCCGTTTATGCCGCGCCGCTGGCCGAATACGAAAAGGCGTTGATCGCGATCGACACCGGGCGCAGCGAGCCTGAACTGATCGTCGCCGGCGGCGGCGACTGGCCCGAGGGCCAGGAAATGCCCTTCGACGATGGCGCCGCCGAAGCCGAGGCGGCGGCCCAGGCGGCGCTCGCGGCGGCGATCGACGCGAACCGCCTGCGGCTTTCTCCCAAGCTGCCGCGCGTGATGGTGGAGGGCGGCTGCGGCGCAGGGGAAGGCGGGCCGATCATCGTCCGCACCGTTCCCGACGGTGGCGAAGTGCTGCTGATCAACGCCTTTGCCTTCAAGGTGTGCACCCGCAAGAAGGCCGACCCGTGGGACCGTTTCGCCTGCAAGTGGAACGAGTGGGAAACCGGCGTGGCGAAAACCAAGCCCTATGGCCGCTTCGTCTATCAGGTGAAATGGCCCGATGGCGTGGTACGCAAGGGCACGCGCGAAATCGTGCCCGGCCCCGACGAGGAATCGGTGACCGTCACCTTCCGCAAGGCGGGAAGCTGAGATGGTGCGCGCGCGGCTCCTGGCGATGCTTTCGGCGGCGGCGGTTGCGCTGCTGAGCCCCGGTGAAGCGGCGCAGGCGCAAACCCCGCCCGACGCGGCCGCGCTGAAGGCGATCGAGGCCAAGGTGCCGCCGCAAAGCTGGTATCCCGAAGGCTATTACGACATCCGCATCGCCGCCGAGGCGCAGGTCGCCGAACATCCGCGCGCGGCGAAGGACATCGTCTTCGACTGGGGCGACGGCAATGGCAAGCGGTACGACATCATCGATTGCAGCGCCGAATATTACACCGATTCCGCCGAATATGACGCGGTGACCCTGCGTTACGTCACCGACGCGGTCGATATCTCGCGCATCCGTTCCGAACTCGAGCGGCTGGGCTTTCCGCTCGCGGTTTATGCTGAACCGCTCGCTGCCTTCGAGCGCGCGCGCGTCGAGGCGGCGGCCAAGCTGAGCGAGCGCGAAGTGCGGCTGATCGCGGGGGTCGAAATGCCCGCCGAGGACGAACCGCCCGCACCCGATCCCGGACCCTATGAAGAATCGCCCGAATATAAGTTCGTCGAAGCGGTCGAGGCGAACCGCAAGCGGCTCGCCCCTGGGCTGCCCGCGGTCTCGCTCGAGGGCGGCTGCGGTGCGGGCGATGGCGCCCCCGTGATCGTCAGGACCAGCCCGCCCGGCGGCGAGGTGCTGCTGGTCAACGCCTTCGCTTTCAAGGTGTGCACGCGCAAGACGTCCGATCCGTGGGACCGCTTCGCGTGCAACTGGAACGAGGTCGAGACGGGGGTCGAGAAGCAGCTCTCTGGCCGCTATGTCTATCAGGTCAAATGGCCCGACGGGGTGGTGCGCAAGGGCACGCGCGAGATCATCGCGGGTCCCGACGGCGATCCGGCATCGACCGTGACCTTCCGGAAGACGGGGAGCTGAGCCGGTGGGAGGCAGGATATTTCTCATCGCCGCAACGTCGATGGCAATGGTGACCGCACCGGCAGCTGCGCAGGACGACGAGGCTTTGCCCGACGCAGGGCTCATGGCCCGGCTGGCGGCCGACTTGCCGGTACGAACCTGGTATCCCGAGGGCTATTATGATGTCCGCCTTGCGGCCGAGGCGCAGGTCGCGGAAACGCCGCGCGACTTGCGCGCCTATGTCGGAGCGTGCGGTGGCGGCGGCGGGCAATGTTACGATCCGGTCGACCTTCTCCCCCGGCACATCGACGCCGGCGAGAGCGACCCGGCCGTGCGACGGTATGGGAATGTCGCGCTCGATGTCGCCCGTTTGGCGCAGGAGCTTGCCCGCGCCGGCTATCCGGCGGCGATCTATGAAGCACCGCTCCTTCGGTACGAACAGACGCTCGTCGAGGCGGCGCGCGACGATTCGCTTTCGGCCGCAACCGCCACCGCGGCGTTGCAGAGGCTCGCAACAGCGGTCGAGGCGAACCGCGCGGTGCAGACTCCCGGCCTGCCGTGCATCATGGCCGTTGAGGACTATGCGGCACGGGTGGTGGTGGTTCGCTCGTCGGGTCCTTCGGCGGGCGCCCATCCGGCCGGAAAGAAGCTCGCGAGCGAGGCCAAGATCACGCTCAAGGCTGGCGACCGGATCGAATTGCTCACCGCGAACGGACTCCGGACGCTGACCGGTCCGGGAACGTTCAGCGTCGGCCAGCCTCGCGCCGGAGTGCTGGGGGCGTTGCTCGCATCTCCCGCTCCCCGCCGTGCCGTCGGCGCGGTCCGTGGCGGCCGCGCGCCCGTCGGCGTGACCTTGCAGACCAATCCGCCGAGCGGCGAAGTGCTGATGCTGAGCGCCTTCGCCTTCCGGATATGCCAGCGCAAGAACGCCGACCCGTGGGACCGCTTCCAGTGCCGCTGGAACGAGATCGAGACCGGCGTCGCCAGGCCGCTTTCGGGACGCTTCGTCTATCAGGTCCGCTGGCCCGACGGCACGGTCCGCAAGGGCAGCCGCGAGATCGCGCCCGACCAGTCGGGGCCGGTGACCTTCAAGAAAGTCGGAAGCCGATAATGTCCGGCCGGGCGATCGTCGCACTATTGCTGCTCGCAGTCCCGGCGGCCGCGGTCGCGCAGGAGACGGACGAGGCGGCCGCGATGCACGAACTCGAAGCCGCGGTGCCCAAGCAGGACTGGTATCCCGACGGTTATTACGACCTGCGCCTGGCTGCCGAGGCCGAGATCGCGGAGCGCGGGCAGGGCATCGCAGCGGCGGCGGCCGTTCCGGCGCGGATCAACCTCAGGACCTGTGCGCCCTGGGACCTGGGTATCGACGGCATCGACCCGGCACTACGCGCCCAGGCCGGCATCGCGTTCGAGACGGCGCGGTTGCGGGCCGCGCTCGTCGGCGCGCAATTCCCGTCGTTCGTGTATGAAACGCCGCTTGCGAAGTTCGAGCGCGATCGCCTCGCCGGGCAAATACCCAAGGACGCGGCCTATGCCGAGTTGGTGTCGCAACTGAATTTCGGCCTCCGGCCGCCGACCCCGTCCCTGCCCTTTGTGACCGCGGAGGACGATTGCCCGCCGCCCCCACCACCGCCGCCCGAATCCGC
>SCNT01000039.1 GCA_005503165.1 Sphingomonadaceae bacterium 3R27E2-A | reverse complement strand
TCCGTGGCCACGCCGAACAGCTCGTCGACCGCTATTCGGAGCGCAGAAAGTCCGCGGTGACGCCTCTCGAACTCGCCACTTTGCCGCGAAGCTGATCTTCCTTGGATGTTCCGCAGGAGATGGGAACGCCTTCCAGGCGCACCGAAAAGTCCGATATTGGCAAGTTGGAGAATCCGTAGCGCAGCGAACGATCGTCGAGCAAGCATGGCGGGTACGTATAAGATGCTCACAGTCCTGTTAAACTTTCTGCCGGTCTCTCCGTTATGATCGAAATGCTGTTTCGCTCTCAAACTTTGCCGTATAACGCGCCGCAACACTGAGCAGTCGCGATGCCATCAAACGATACCATTCGGCCGGTTCGCCGGGCCCAACACCGCGTCGCTCTGTTACTGACCGGGGCGCTGTTATACTTCACCCTCGCTGCTGGCACGATCCTTCTCACGAGTGACGGCAAGAGCCACGCAACCGTGTGGCTAGCTGATGCGGCGATCCTTGCGCTTTTGCTGAGCCGACCGAAATCGGATTGGCCGCTCGCACTTGCGTTGGGATGGGCAGCAAATCTTGGCGCCAACGGCCTGACCCGTGAATGGGCGCCGGGAATTACTTTGTATGGCCTTATAAACATGGCTCAAGTTCTTCTTGCGGCCTGGACATTACGTCGTTGCTCGCAAAAAGGCGAGATTCTTGCCAATGCTCGTGCGACATTCACCTTTCTCATCTGCGGCGGGCTCATTGCACCCGCAGTAGGCGCGATCGCCGGGTCGACGGTATCCTGGGTGAACTATGGCGAGGCATTTCTACCTTCGCTAGAGCGTTGGTACTCAAGCAACGCGCTCGGCATTGTTATCCTGACACCCTTTCTAAAATCATGGTTCGACGGGAGCTATGTATCGGCGCTCCGTATGCGCGGCTCGCGAAAGCGCGCAGAAGATCTGTTCCTCTTGCTGTTTCACACAGCCGTCAGCGCGTTTGTCTTCGGCCAAAGCGGTCTCCCGCTTTTGTTCGCGCCCCTCTGCAGCCTCCTCCTGCTAGCTTTCCGGTCAGGTCGCCTCGCCACGCAAGCGGGGGTGGTTATCGTTGGGATTTCCGGCGCGCTTGCCGCAGTCTACCATCTCGGACCGGTTGCCTTGGTGCAGGGCGGCCCGGTTTTCGAAGCGATCTTCTTCCAGTCCTATCTCGCCATTTTGCTCGGGACAGCACTGCCTGTGACCGCTCTCGTTGCCTCGCGCGCGGAGGCGTTGGCCGAGGCAGCGCGTCGGGAAGAAATGCTGCGGATGATTCTAGACCATTCCCCCGACGCGATCCTCAGTTTCGATGATGGCGGCAGTTGCCGTTGGGCCGATGGAGCGACCGACGAGCTGCTGGGATTAAGTGCTGGGTCCTGCCGCGGTGCCTTGATCGACGAGCTTGCGCTGAAGATCGGTCCGGTCCTGGCTAAACTATGCCGCGCCGCCCTTGCCGATCCCGCCGAAACCCAGATCGCCGATTTCGCTCCCACCAATCTCGAGGGTCGCACGCTCGAGGCGACGGTCAAGGCGGTTATGTCGGACGAAAAAGTGGTCGGAACAGTTGCGACTGTCCGTGACGTGACGGCGCAGCGAGCGCGCGAGCGGGAGATCGCGCGCCTCGCAATGACGGATCCCCTCACCAAAATTCCTAATCGCGCCGGCTTCGATGCAGCCATTGAGCGCGTTCCGATCAAGGGAGAGGCAGCCTGTATTGCCTTGATCGATATAGATAATTTCAAGGGCATAAATGACCGGTTCGGTCACAAGGCTGGCGATCGCGCGTTGGTCGAACTGGCCGCGGCTATTGTGCGTCTTTCCGGTAGCGATCATCTTGTGGCGCGATTGGGCGGTGACGAATTCCTGATCCTATTGGCTGGCGACATCACAGCAGCGCAACGTTTTTTCGGAGGGCTTCAAAGCGAGATCGCTATCCTTTCGGCATCGCTTGAGTTCGATATCACCATTAGTGGCGGGATTGCAGAACTGCATGCGTTGGCAGAAATTGACAGCGTATTTGAAGAAGCGGATCGGCGACTTTATCGCTCAAAGCGGGACGGGCGAAACCGGGTGACGGCGACCGCGTAATAGCGATCGTTGAATAGGACCGCGTTTAGCCTCCGAGGCCGGAACTTACCGCTCATGCCACCGGCGCGCTTGCGCCGGTCACGATTTCAGGGCGAGGCGCGATCATCCCCTGCAGCCGCTGTGCGGGAAATTGCGATTGCCGGGCCGGTCGGGCCTGCGCTAATATTGCGCGGCGGTGGGGAGGCGCAAACAGGGCAATGGAACAGGTGGGGACTCCATGTCGTGGCCAGTCCGCAGCTTACGCGTCTGTGTTCGGCCCGTTTCAACTCCGCGCGCCCGATCACCATGAAATTTCGATTACCAACCGCCGCGCCCGGGCTTTGCTTGCCATATTATGCCTTGTCGGCGACGAAGTGATCGAGCGCGATTTCCTGAGCAAGCTCTTGTGGCCCGGCCGCTTCGAGGCCCACGCCAGGGCCAGCCTGCGCCAATGTTTGCTCGATCTGGGCAAGCTGCTTGCGCCGCACGGAGCGGGCATATTGAACGTCTCGCGCAGCAGCGTCGCGCTGCGGCCCGGTGCCGTCACGACCGATCTTGCGGCGCTGGAGCGCGCGCTGGCGAGTGGGGATTTTCCTGCGGCGATCGCGCAGATCGACGCGATCGGGACGAAACCGATCCTCGACCAGATGGATTTCGGCGCCGCCTTCAACCAGTGGCTGGCGCGGCGCAGCGGCGATGCCGAGCGGCGGCTGCATGCGGCGGTCGAGGCCGGACTGGCCACGCTGGAGCGGGCCGGGGATCGCGACACGTCCGCGCGGCTGCGCGACGCATGGTCCGCTCGCGGTCCCGAAGCGCCCCCCGTCCCGGCCGCGGCGGCGGGCGGCGGACGGACGAGAATCGCGGTGCTGCCCTTCCAATCGGTCGGTGGGGGCGGTGCCCCCGATTATTTCGCCGACGGCGTCGTCGAGGAACTCATCACGGCGCTGGGACAGGTGCCGCAATTGCTGGTCGCCGGGCGAACCTCGTCCTTCCATTTCCGGGATTCGCCGCTGGCCCCGCCCGACATCGCGAAAGCCCTGCGCGTCTCGCACCTTGTCGAGGGTTCGGTCCAGCGACAGGGCGAAAGGCTGCGCGTCCATATCCACCTGATCGACGGGGCGACGGGTTTCGAAAGCTGGGCCCAGCGGTACGACGGATCGCTCGACGGGATATTCGCGTTGCAGGCGACCGTGGCGCAGGCGGTCACCAATGCGGTCGGCAATGTCCTGGGCATCGCGATGGCGCCGCCGCCGGCACGCGGCATGACCGGCAGCAAAAAGGCCTATGACCTGTTTCTGCAAGGCCGGTCGTTGAGCGCGCGGGTGTTTGGCGACGGGCTGTTGGAGACGGCCGTCGATCTGCTCGAACAGGCCGTCGCGCTCGACCCGCAGTTTGCCGAGGCCTGGGTCGCGCTGGCCGAGGCGCACCAACTGATCGCGGTCTACACCCCCTGCCTCGATCGTCGCGCAGCATCGGAACGCATGGCCGATTGCGCGCGCACTGCGATCGGACTCGCCCCCGGCCTTGGCTACGCCTATTCGCTGCTCGGCGTTCACCAGTGGACGCAGAACGACGTCGTCGGCGCGCTCGATCTGGCGTTCCAGGGCTATCGGCTCGAACCGAACAATCCGGCGGTCTGCATGCGGCTGGGTTCGTTCCTGCTCTATTGCGGACGCACTACCGAAGCGATGCAATATGTCGAGGCGGCGATCGATCAGGACCCGGTCGATGGCCGCAAGTTCAACCTGCGATCGGTCGGCCGGTTCAACCTGGGGGATATCGACGCAGCGATCGAGGCGGGACAGCGCATGGTCGACCTCGGCTTTCCGTCGATGTGGCTCGCGGTGGCCACCGCCGCGTCGGGGCAGCACGATCTGGCCGTCGAGCAATATCAGCAAACCCGCATGCTACTGAACAAGGTCATTTTCCCGCCCGCCGGGACCGATCCGATGCCCCCCGCGATGATGGACGCCTATTGGCACGTCGCGGCGCAAGGCGTGTGCAGCGGCCGCGACGAGGATCGCGCGACCTATTGTGCGATGCTCGACATGATGCAGACGCAATTGCACGACCCCGCCGACGCCTCGATCGTCCTGCCCGCGATCTTCATGGGCTACCCCGAACGGCTGTTCGAGGCCGTTAGCCATGCAATCTCGCCCGCGAACACGCTCTGCCTGCTGTCGATCTGGGCCGATGTCGATCCGATCCGGCGGATCTGGCAGCATCCCGAATTCATTCCCTTTGCCCAGCGCATCGGCCTGGCGGCCGCTTGGGACAAATATGGCTGGCCCGACCTGCTCCCTGCGCCCAGCAATCGTCTGGAAACATCACCCCTCTTGCCGAATTGACGCGCGCTTGACGCTTTATTGACGATGGGCCGATTGACGGCTGACGCTACGGAAATGCAAAGTCCGCAGCGGGCATAACAGACATTTTGAAGGCGCATGGCGCGGGCCGGTTACTCCGGCTCCGGCGACGGGAAGCCTGTGTCTGCGCCGGGGAGCATGTCATGGCGGCGAACCACAGGCACGTATCGGCAATCGGACGGTCCGCAATGGGCAAGGCGTTCTGGCGCATCCTGCCGCTGATCCTGATCGCCTATCTCTTCGCCTATATGGACCGCGTGAACGTCAGCTTCGCGGCGACGCAGATGAACGAGGATCTGCGGTTCAGCGCCACGATCTACGGACTGGGCGGCGGCCTGTTCTTCCTCGGCTATGCGCTGTTCGAAATTCCGTCGAACCTGATGCTCGTGCGCTTTGGCGCGCGCCGATGGATCGCGCGGATCATGATTACCTGGGGACTGCTGTCGGCGGCGATGATGTTCGTCGCGACACCGATGCAATTTTATGCGCTCCGCTTCCTGCTCGGCGTGGCGGAGGCCGGATTCTACCCCGGCGTCATCTTCTATTTTTCCGGCTGGTTTCCGCCCTGCCATCGCAGCCGCGCGGTCAGTCGCTTCTTCATCGCTTCGCCGTTGGCGTCGGTCGCGATGGGGGGCATGTCGGGATGGCTGCTCGCGCTCGACGAAACCGGCGGGCTGCACGGCTGGCAATGGCTGTTCCTGGTCCAGGGCCTGCCGACCGTGGTGTTCGGGCTGGTGGTGCTGCGCTATCTGCCCGACGCCCCGGCGACGTCCGCCTGGCTCACAGCCGACGAAAAGGCGTGGATCGAGACCGAGCTGGCGCGCGAACAGGCGCGGATCGGCGCCCCCGCCCGCCACGATGTGCTGGGCGCCTTTCGCAATCCGCGCGTGCTGCTGCTGGGCGCGATCGGCTTTCTGCTGATCGCCGTCATCACGACGGTCATCCTGAATGCGCCGCTGATCCTGCTAGAGGCGACGGCGCTCGATACCAAGTCGATCGGCTATCTGGTGGCGCTCGGCGGTCTTTTGGGGGCCGCGGCGATCCTTGTCCTTGGCAACCATGCTGACCGGAACGGCGACCGCTGGGGCGCGGCCTTCCGGTGCGGGATCGTCCTTGCCGCCGCGGTGCTGGTCATGGGGCTGTCGCCGTCACCGCTGCTGACTTGCATCGCCTATCTCGCTTTCGCGGCCGTGTGTTTCGCGATCCCGATGCTGACATCGTCGGGCTGGGCCGAGGCGCTGCATGTGCGCGAGCTCGCGGTCGGGGCGGCCGCCATCAACACGCTGTCGCAGATCGGCGCCTTCCTCGCGCCCTATGGCTGGGGTGCGGCGAAGGATGCGACGGGCAGCTTCGAGCTCGCGCTCGTCGTCTTTTCGGTCGTCGCGCTGCTGATGTCGGCGCTGATCCTGGTGCTGCGTCACCGGCTGCGCGGGCACAGCGCGCCCGCCGACGCCGTGCCGGCCTAGTTTTTTTGCAGACGCCCGCCCGATCCCGGACGGGAAGATTGGAGGGAAGAGACGATGACGAAGATGAAAACATTGTTCGCCGGGGCTGCGATACTGATCGCCGCCGCGCAGGCCGCGCCCGCGATGGCGCAGGAATCGAGCTACAGGCCGGGCACGGTTTGGAATGCAGGCCGGATCGACGTGCTGCCCGGCCAGTTCGAAAACTATATGGACTGGCTCGCCACCAGCTGGAAAAAGATTCAGGAACTGGGCAAGGCCGAAGGCATTGTCGTGGACTATCATGTGCTTGCGACCAACAATGCGCGAGCCGGTGAGCCCGACTTGATCCTGATCGTCGAATATAAGGACTATCTGACGACCGCGCAGCAGGAAGCCTTCAACAAGAAGGTCAATGCCATGCTGTCGCAGACCGACCGCACCGCCGGCGCCGCCAGCGCGGAACGCGGCAAGATGCGCGAGCAACTCGGCAGCATCGAATATCAGGAACTGATCCTGAAATAGGTGGGCCGGTGCGGAGACACGGCAGGCGACGCGTCAATCCCGCGCCGCCCGCCGCGCTCCGCTTCGCCGCCATTTGAAAGGGGTGGTGATGGCATCTATCCACGACATCGCCCGCGATTTTACGGCACTGCTGCGCGACGGTGCGTTCGAAACCGCCGGGGACCGTTACTGGTCGCCGGACGTGACCAGCATCGAACCCGCGGCTTTACCCGGCGGCATCAGCACGGCGGTGTCGGGGATCGAAGCGACGCGGATCAAGCGCAGCGCCCGCTTCGGTGGCGCCCGGATCGACGAGATCGGCATCGACGGCCCCTTCGTCACCGGCGACCAGTTCGCGCTGTTTCTGGACATGGTGCTGGTCGATCCCGCGAGCGGCGAACGCCAGCCCTTCACCGAAATCGCCCTGTACACCGTGCGCGGCGGTCAGATCACCGAGGAGCGATATTTTTATGACTGACACCCAATTCTCGCGCCGGGCCTTCGGCGGCTCGGTCCTCGCGCTGGCGGCGATAACGGCTTCCAGAGCTGGAGCTGCCGAGCTTGACCCAACGCCGTTCCAGACGATCGGTCCCTTCTATCCGGTTCAGCGGCTTGCGGAGGAAGACGCCGACCTGACCTGGATCAAGGGGCACAAGAAACGCGCGGAGGGCCATGTCATTCAGGTGACGGGGCGCGTGCTCGATCGTTTCGGCCATCCGGTCAGCGGCGCGCGGCTCGAAATCTGGCAGTGCAATTCGCTCGGTCGCTATGCGCATCCGAACGACAGTGCCGCGAACCCGCTCGATCCCGACTTTCAGGGCTTCGCTTCGATCCGGACGGGCGCGCGGGGCGAGTGGCGGATCACGACGATCAAGCCCGCCGCCTATGATTCGCCGATCGGCCGCCGAACCCCGCACATCCACTTCGATGTGAGGGGCAGACACCAGCGCCTGATTACCCAGATGTATTTCTCCGACGATGATGCGTCGAACAGCAAGGACGCCCTGTATCGGGATCTGGGTGGCAGCGCCGAGCGCGCCGTTGCCGGACTCGGCGCACCCGGCCATTATGGCTGGGACATCGTCCTGATGGACGCCGGACGGTGACCGCTGCGGCGCTCGCACCGACCGGCGGGCTTCAGATGCGCCTGGGCATCGCCCTTACACGGGCAATCCGCGTCAAAATGTGACTGAATCGGGCGGCGTCCTACGGAAGCGCGACTTGGTGGCTTCGAATTACGGCGCCTAGTTTTACCTCAAGACAGTCTGGAACGCTTGGAATCTATATGGTTTCACCTGTATAGACGGGTGATGGATCTTACCCCTCGACTGAATTCGAACATCGCCCAGCGGTCTGCCGACGGCGTTTTATCGGATGCCCCACCGCGCTACGCAGCGATCAAGCAGAGCATCCATGATGCCATCCGCGACGGTCGTCTGAAACCGGGCGACCGAGTGCCGTCAGAGGCGGAACTCGTCGGACAGTTCGATGTCTCGCGCATGACGGCAAACCGGGCGCTTCGCGAGTTGCAATCGGCGGGTATCATCGTGCGCCGCGCCGGCAGCGGGTCATTCATCGCCGAGCCGAAGCCGATCGGTCATATGATCGAGATCCGGAATATCGCCGAGGAAATTCGGGGACGCGGCCATGACTACCGGGCGAGGGTCATCCAGAATGTCGAGGAGAAGGCCAGCGCCGACACCGCCGTTCTGCTGGAAGTGCCGGTGGGCACGAGGATCTTCCACTCGATCATCGTCCACCATGAGGCCGAGTTCCCGATCCAGCTCGAAGAGCGGTTCGTGCTCGCATCCGCCGCTCCCGATTATGGCACACTGGATTTCACGCAGTTGACGCCCAACGAATATCTGACGCGCACTGCGCCGCTCGAGCGGGTCGAGCACCGCGTCCGCGCGGAAATGCCCGACGCGCGCACCCGCGGCGTGCTTGGTCTGAACGAGGGGGAACCGATTCTGCGCATGACCCGGCAGACCTGGAGTAGCGGTCGACTGGTGTCGCACGCCTGGCTCTCCCATCCCGGCACACGCTTTGAGCTTTCAGCCGCCTTCGCGGTCGGGGACTGACGGCTCAGGCCGTGCTGCGGGTAACGATGGGCTTGCGGCGACGGCGCAGCCAGCGGAAATCGGCGCGGCTGAAGCTTTTGAAGAGCAGATAGAATCCGGTCCCGGACAACCACAACGTGCCGAATGCGACGAAGATGATCAGCGGGTGGTTGAAACTCTTCCGGTTCACATAGTCCATATTGTGGAGCATCCAGAAGAAATCCCAGGTCCGCCAGGTATCGCCGCGCATCACGAGGAAGCGCGCCGTATCGAGCGAGACATAGGCGCTGCTATTCTCGGCGTCGGCAAAGTCGACGCGCCACATCGCACCTTCATGGTCGCGTGATTCGAGGTTGGGCTTTGCAATCACGCTCACCTTGCGGATTGGTGCCTCGTTCATCATCGATGCGACTTCGCGGGCCATCCCTTCATCGACGCGAATATCCTCGCCGCTCGTAGCGTCGACCAGCCGCACGCCCTTGGTGGTGCGGAGCTCGTAGATCGGTCGAGCGCCAAGATCGCGCAAAACCACCCCGGTTACGGGATCACCGCGCGGCAAGGCGGCGACGTCAAAATACTCTCCCGCGGGCAGGGCATGCGCGTGGCTCATCCCGCCGCCGTGTCCCCCGACCTTGTCCTTGTCGAGCAACGCCATCACCGAGCCGCTCAAGGCCCAAAGGAGGAACTGGAGGCCAAGGATGAGCCCCACCCATTTGTGGATGCGCCGAAAAAAGAGCGGCGTCAGCCGGATGCGTTTCATGCCTGCTTCCTCTTGCGGCGTTTGAAGGACCAGATCAGCAGCCACGCACCGGAAAGCGCCATCGCGAAGACACTCCAGGTTGCGACGCGCAGCAGCGGGTTGTTGACGTCGGTCCGCTCGTCATAGTCCATGATGTGGAGCATCCACGCAAAGTCGAACACGCGCCAGAGTGCGTGGCGGCGCGAGATGAGCTCGCCGGTCGTCGGCGAAAGATAGAGCGTCGGACGGCTCCAGCCTTCGAACTCGACCTGCCAATAGGGCGGCTTGCGCGCCTGCATTTCCTGAGGTGCCTCGGTCAATAGTCGCACCGAGACGATCTTGCCGTCACCGGTGAAGATGCGCCGTGCCTGTTCGCGGACCTGGGACTCGGTCAGGGCAGGCAGCGGCGCACCCGAACGCGCGTCGAACAGGCGCGCGCCTTCAGGGGTCTCGGCGCGCCAGACCGGCTGGCCAAAAAAGCGCTGGAGACGGATTTCGGACACCCCCGGCGCAGCCGCGACGACCTTCGACGGCGCTGCGAGGCCGTCGAGGTCGAAGGGCTGGGTCACCGGGGAGCGCACCAGATGATCGCCATGAATGGTGTCGATGTGAACGACCACCATGTAAAAGCCCGTCAGTGTCCAGAGCAGAGCCTGGACGCCAACCGCGAGGGCCAGCCATTTATGCGTTCGCCGGACGAACAGTGGCCAACGGATTGCCATGCCCCTGCTCTCAGAAAGCCGTGCGGAAGCCGACGTAGAAGCGCCGTCCGAGCAGGTCGTAGGTCATCGTATCGGTGTTCGCATCGGTGAAACTCTGGATATAGGGCGCTTTGCGATCGAAGACATTGTCGACGCCGACCTGGAACCGCGTCTTCTCGTCGATCTCGAAAGCGACCTGGAGATTGTGGTAGAACACGTTGGGCGTGCTGTAGCCGATTTCGCCGGGCGACGCGTTGAAGTCGGTCGCTTTGCCGATCCACTGCGTCGACCAGGTCGCGCTGATCCCATCCTTCTCGGCGGTCAGCACGCCATAACCGCGCCACTTCGAATAGCCGCCGTTGCCGCCGCCGATGAAGCCGTCGAAATCGATCGGTGCGCCGCCAGGGAAAGGCAGGACGACATATTTGTTCAGATAGGTCAGGTTGACGTCGAGCGAGATGTTCACGCTGCCGATACCGCCCGCATAGACCAGACCAAGGTCAAGGCCGTTCATCTCCTCGCGGCCGGTGTTGATCGGCTGCGCGGACAGGAAGGTGACCTCGCCAGTCAGCGGGCTTCGGGTGAAATCGTCGCAGAAAGGATGCGACAGATTCTGGCTCGCGTAGCAGATCGACAGCTTGGTGGACCCAGGAATCGCACGGATCGCGTCCTTGATCTTGATGTCGAACCAGTCGGCGGTGAGCGACAGGCCGGGGACCAGCCCCTTCGGCGAGACCACCGTGCCGACTGTCCAGGTGGTCGAGCTTTCGGGCTGAAGATTCTCGTTACCACCGACCGTAGTCAGGATTGTCGTCCCAAGCTGGACATAGTTGGCGGGAACGCCGGATGCCTGGCAATTCGCGATCAGCGTTGCATTACCGCTCGTAGAATAGCGCGAGCAAGGATCGGTCGTCGTCAGATTGCCTTCCGATACGCCGCCGAACAGCTCCGGGACGTTCGGAATGCGGAAACCCGTTCCATAGGTTCCGCGCAGGCGGAAGCTGTCGTTGATGACCCAGTCGACGCTACCCTTGTAGTTCCAGTCGCTGCCGAACAGGTCGTAGTTCGAGTAGCGAACCGCGCCGTCGAGCGTGAGGGACTGGAAGAAGGGCTTGTCAGCAAGGATCGGCACCGACAGTTCGAGATAGGCTTCCTTGGCGATGCTCGTTCCCGAGATCGGGCTCTGCTGGTTGGTATTCGCGATACCGAGCACGGTCAGCGGATCCGGATCGCGCCAGCCCTTCTCCTTGCGATAGACGACGCCCGCCGCGAAGGAGACGGGTCCTGCGGGCAGCTTGAACAGGTCGCCGTTGATGTCGGCGGTGACCGTCGCCAGTTCGTTGCCGCCGCGATCGCGCGACGTGAACAGGATGTAGTCGAGAACCTGCGGGGTCAGGTCGCCGAAGCCGAGATAGTCAGCGCAGGGGATCGTCGCACCGGCCGCAAGGCTGCACTTGGTCGTGTCGATGGTGTTGCGGACACGCTCCAGATTGGCGATGTTGGTCGAGCCGTCGACCGCGGTATTGCGCCCGAACGCACCCGCGACTTCCCATCCCCAATTGTTGGACAGCTTGCCGCGCAGGCCGAACGTGCCCTGCCAGGTATCGGTCTCCTGAAAGAACTGGCGCGGGCCGGGCTCGGCGAGGCGGCGCTGGATGAGGACGATATTCTGCCCCGTCGGATTGGTAGGATTGCTCGCCGCAATCGAGAGGTTGCGAAGCGTTCCGGGCGTCGCGATCTGGTTCGACTTGCGGAAGGTATAGAGGAACTCGCCGAACGCCTCGATATTGTCGGTGATGTCATAGTCGGCGAAGAAGGCCGTGCTGACGCGCTCCACCGGGCTCACCGCGTTGAGGAACGGGTTCGAATTGAAATTATGCTTCGCCGCGCTGTAGGGCTCGAAGAAATTGCCGTTGCCGCCCAGCACCTGATTGAAGTTGATCTGCTGCCCGTTCGGCAGCACCGCGCGGCCGCCAATCGTCGAGGCGCTGTTGACGCACGACAGCTGGCCCGGGGTCGTTTCGGCGAGCGAGCAGGGCGCACGCGTCGCCATGTTGACCGCCTTTGTCTTCTGATAGGTGACGGCCGCCATGAAGCCGCCGCGATCGTTGCGAATTCCCCAGAGGAGGTCGGCCGTGAAATCCGACCCATCGCCCTTTTCGGTGATGCCCTGACGAACGCTCAGCCCTAGGCCTTCATAATCGGTCCGGGTGACGAGATTGACCACGCCCGCCATCGCATCAGCGCCGTAGATCGCCGATGCGCCGTCCTTCAGCACATCGGTTCGCGCGAGCGCGGCGACCGGGATCATGTTGAGGTCGGGCGACGAGTTCGCCCCCGTCCCGCCCGCAACGAGACGGCGGCCGTTGAGCAGCACAAGGGTGCGCTTGATGCCGAGGCCGCGCAAGTTTACCTGCGCCGTGCCATAGCCGTTGTTCGCCCAATAAGCCGAGGTCTGGTTGCCCGCGAAGCCGGCGTTGGCAGGGAGGCGTTGCAGCACCGTCTCGATATTGACGAGGCCGGTGTTTTCGATCTGCTCGGCCGAGACGACGGTCGCGGGACCGACGCCGGCGAGGTCCTGGCGACGAATGCGCGAGCCGGTCACGACGATGTCCGATCCGTTCGGAGCATCCTCGGCGGCGGGCGACTGCGTCGCGGCACCGCTCTGCGCAAGCGCGGGTGTTGCAAAGGTCGCGACCGCTGCGGCGCTGGCGAGCAAAATTGTCCTGGTCATCATAGCGAAACCCCCTGATGGTTGGCTGATTCCCCTCAGAGAGCATCAAATGTATATACAGGTCAATAGGATTTTATTGAATCATATCAATTAGTTATGAAGGAAATTCGGGGCGCACGATACCTATTAGATACGCACCCCAAAGCTCTACCCCTCATCGATTTTGAAATTTTTTTTCCGGCCTGAGCCTTTTCGCGCAAGGAGCCGGCTGGCCCCTCCCTCGGCTTGCTTATGAAATGACATGATTAAGTGGGTCGGCACAGCTTGGGGGCGACCGGCTTGAGCCGCTCAATGCGAAAGTATCTGTTCGAGAAAGGTCCGTGCGCGCTCGCTTTTCGGCGCGGCGAAAAAATCGGCCGGCCTTGCGTCTTCGATGATCTGGCCCTGATCCATGAAAAGAATGCGATCGGCCGCCTCGCGCGCGAATCCCATTTCGTGCGTCACGCACACCATCGTCCGTCCTTCGCCGGCAAGGGCCGTCATCACATCGAGTACCTCTTTGATCATCTCGGGATCGAGCGCCGATGTCGGCTCGTCGAAGAGAAGAATCCTGGGTTCCATCGCCAGAGCGCGAGCTATTGCGGCCCGCTGTTGCTGCCCTCCCGAGAGCTGCCCCGGATATTTGCCCGCCTGGTCGCCAATCCTCACCTTGTCCAAATAGGATATGGCGCGCGCCTCCGCCTCCGGAAGAGACAAGCCGCCGAGGAGGACGGGCGCGAGGGTGCAATTCTCCAGCACCGTCTTGTGCGGGAACAGGTTGAACTGTTGAAAGACCATGCCGACGGCGCGGAGCGCCGCAACGGCCTCCCGCGACGCGTCGGTTATCCTGGTTCCCTCGATCAAAACGGCACCGGAGTCGGGCACCTCGAGCATGTTCATGCAGCGAATGAGCGTCGATTTGCCGGAGCCTGAAGGCCCGCAAATCACGATCCGCTCGCGCGAGGCGATTTCGAGGTCGATCGAGCGGAGGGCATGATAGGCGCCATAATATTTGTCGACCTGCCGCAAGCTGACGGCCGCGTGGCCCGAGGCGTCGGTCATGACGCATGCCCCCGGCCGCGTATCGCCCGTACCCGCGCGAAGGCTGCGGCGAGGTCGGCGATCAGATCCTGCGGCGCTTCGAGGCCGGCGTGAATACGGATTAGCGCCCCATCTGCCTCGCCATTGGGAAAATCGCGGATCGGAGCGGGCCACGCCGGAACCGCGAGGCTTTCGAAGCCGCCCCAACTCGAACCGAGCTGGAATAGCGAAAATTCATTGAAAAAGGCGCTGGTTTCCGGAGGGGTAAGACCATCGAGCTGAACACCGAACAATCCGGACGCTCCGGTGAAATCCCGCTTCCAGATCGCATGGCCGGGATCGGCGGGATGGGCCGGATAGCGGACCGCGACCACTTCGGGTTGCTGGGCGAACCATTCGATCAGCGTCGCTGCGGTACGCTGGTGGCGTTCAAGGCGCGCATCGAGCGTCCTGATGCCCCGGTGGACCAGATAACAATTATCGGGACTTGCACAGTTCCCCCAGCGCGCCGCCGCGTCCTTGAGCTGGCGGTAGACGGCATCGCTGGCCGCCGTCATCGTGCCGAGCAGACAGTCGGAGTGCCCCGAGAGATATTTGGTTGCCGAAGCAAGCGAGATGTCGACCCCATGGGCCAAGGGTTTGAAGAAAAGCGGCGTGGCCCAGGTGTTGTCGAGAGCGGTCAATATGCCCCGGCTGCGTGCAACCGCCGTGATCGCGGGGACGTCGATCATATCGAATGTCTGCGAGCCCGGGGTCTCCATATAGATGAGCCGGGTGTTGCTGCGGCACAGCCCGGCAATCTCCGCTCCGATATCGGGCCGGAAATATTCCACCTCGACCCCGAAACGCGCGAGAACGTCGGTCAGAAACTTGCGGGTCGGCCCATAGACGCAGTCCGCGACGAGCAGATGGTCGCCCCCGGCCACGAAAGCCGTGAGGGCTAGCGCGATTGCGCTGGTTCCGGACGAGGTGATGACGGTCGCGCAGCCGCCTTCAAGTTCGCTGACAGCCTCGGCGAGCGCAAAGGTCGTTCGCGTTCCGTACAGGCCATAGATGACCTCATCGTAGAGACCCTGGTGCCGGTCCATATAGGCCTCGACGCTGTCGTAGATAATGGTGGAGGCCCGGTCGACGGGCGGATTGATGAGGCCCCGCTGATCGCACGGACGGGGACCGCCGTGCACGGCACGCGTCGGATCCTGCCAGGCGCGCCCTTTCGGGCTTGCCGGCTCCCCGGGCCATTTTCTGTCGTGATTATCCTGCATAGTTTAGTTTCCGTTCGATCTTCATGCTGAGCCGGGACAGGGAGAAACAGAGGAGGAAAAAGATTGTCCCGGTAAAAAGATAGGCTTCGGCGAAATAGGGTCGCCATTGCGCCTCGACGTAGGAGAGGCGGGTCGTCTGCAACAAATCGAAGACGCCGACGATGAGGACGAGCGTCGTGTTCTTGACCTCGCTGATCGAAGTGTTGACCAGCCCCGGCACGCTGACTTTCAGCGCCTGCGGCAACAGGATATGGCGCCGCGCCTGCCATTTGGTGAGGCCAAGAGCATGCGCGGCCTCGGCTTGCCCGACGGGAACCGCCAGCAGGCCGCCCCGGATGACCTCGGCCATATAGGCGGCAGTGAAGAATATGAGCGCGAGCTGGACGCGCGGCAGGCTGTCGATCGAGAGATAGGAGGGCACGAACAGCGGGAACAGGACCGCAGCGAGGAAGAGCACTCCGATCAGCGGCGTTCCGCGAACCAGCTCGATGAAGGCGACGCTCGGCCAGCGAATGCCGCGCCGCGCCGACCTGCGGCCGAACGCGAGGAGTATAGCCAATGGAAAAGCGCCGACCACCGCAAGGCTCGCGAGCAGCAATGTGACCGGCAGGCCGCTCCACTTCTCCATCGGGACATAGGAAAGGCCCGCGAATCCTCCTCGTAGCAGAAGTACCGCCACGGCGATTGCGCCGAGCCAGACAAGCCCGAGGCGGCTGCGCCAGAATCGCGGGACGAAGGAGAAGGCAAGGCATGAAAGCAGCGCGGCCGCCGCTGCTGCGGACCGCCACTGCTCGGCTTCGGGATAGGTGCCAAACAATATCAGCCGCGCATTTTCGCGGAGGAATGGCCAGCAAGCACCGCTGGCCAAACGGCAATCGGCCGCGCCCCCGGCGAAGGTCGCGTCGAACAGCAGCCACGAGAGCCCCTTGCCGGCGAAAGCCGCGGTCATGGCGAGGATCGCGATGGTGAGTATCGACTGGCGTCCTCCTCTGAACAGATTGCGCCGTATCCACGACGGCCAGGCGGTCGCCGAGCGCAGCGGAAAGGGTTCGAGGGGCGCCGACTGGATGCTCCGGCCGGGCTGCCCGGCGACGCTCCAGCCCAACTGGCGGGCATAGAGGCCGGTGACGAACGACAAGGATAGCGAAAGCAGCAGGAAGGTCGCGACGATCAGGCCGACGCCCTCGATCGCCTGCCCTGTCTGACTGATGACGGTATCGACCACCGAGACAAATTCGGGATATCCGATCGCGACCCCCAGGGAGCTGTTCTTGATCGTGTTGAGATGCCAGCTCGTCATCGGCGGTATGGCGATGCGCAGCGCTTGCGGCATCACGATCCGTCCCATTGTTTGCGCGGGCGACAGGCCGAGCGCTTTGGCGGCCTCGCTCTGCCCTGCGGGAACGGCGAGGATCGCGCCGCGGAATATCTCGGCCAGATAGGCCGAGGCATAGACCGAAAGGCTGGCGACCAGCGTCAGAAACTCCGTGGAGAGCGACAATCCGCCGACGGTTCCGAAGCGCCCCGCCCGCGGCAGATCGATCCCGCCCCACAGCAAGAGCGGCACCAGGGAGATGCCGGCGAAGGCCAGCGCAGTGCGCGTGCGAACGGCTCCTCGCCGCACGGCACCCAGCAGGATCGCACAGGCGACGATCGCGATGAGAAAGACCGGCCGTCCCGGATCGGCCAAGGAGAGCGCGGGGAGGTGCAATCCCCGATTATCGAGGTCGAACGGTCCGACGGCGCCCGGGCCGGGTCCGGGCAGACCGAACAGCAGCGCGGCGTACCAGACGAACATCTGGAGCAGCAGCGGAATATTGCGAACCAGCTCGATATAAAGGCCGGAGAGCCTCGCAAGCAGCCAGTTGGACGACAGGCGCGCCATGCAGACCGCGAGGCCGAGCAAGGTCGAGAAGATGATGCCGAGCGCCGATATCAGGAGCGTGTTGAGAAGACCCACCGCCAGCGCCGCGGCATAGGAATCGCCCGGCGCGTAAGCAATCAGCGTTTCGCCAATCGCGAAACCCGCCCGGTCGAACAGGAAACCGAACCCCGTCCGGATGTTTCGGTCCGCGAGATTGTCCGCCAATGTCGCAAACAGGCCGTAGGCGACCACAAGCCCGCCCGCGATCAGCAGCCAGGGTAACGCAGCGATGGCAAGCCGCCTGTGTTTATGAGTCATCGCATCGGCAACGGGTAGATCAGCCCGCCGTCCCGATAGAGCTTATTCTGTCCGCGTTCGACGCCGAGCGGCGTAATGTGCCGGTCGAAGATTTCGCCATAATTGCCGGTCGCCTCGATTGCCCGGTACGCCCAGTCATCGTCAAGGCCGAGCGACTTGCCGAATCCGGGCAAGCCGCCGAGCATCTTGCGCACTTCAGGGTCGCGCGAGGCCATCCGCATGCGCGCGGCATTCGCGCGGGTGACCCCCATTTCCTCGGCAGCGAAGAGCGCGTTCAGCACCCATTTGTTGATCTCATACCATTGCTCGTCGTCGCTGCGCACGACTGGGCCGACCGGTTCTTTGGTGAGCCGCTCGGGCAGCACCACATAATCGTCGGGATGCGCGGTGTCGGCCAGGCGGATCACCGTCAGCGTGAAGGCATCGGTGGTCATTGCGTCGCACCGCCCGGCAAAGAAGGCGAGCTTGGCTTCCTCGGGATTCTCGAACACGACGGACTGGAAACGCAGCCCCTTGCGCTCGAAATATTCGGCGGTGTTGAGTTCGGAGGTCGTCCCCTTGGTGATGCAGATCGATGCGCCATCGAGATCCGTCGGAAGCCGCACACCCGATCGCCGGGGCACCAGGAAGCTCTGCCCGTCATAATACATGGTGCCGACGAAATTCACCCCGAGGTCGGTGTCGCGCGTCAGCGTCCATGTCGTCGTCCGCGACAGGACGTCGGCCTCGCCCGTCTGCACGATCGTGAAGCGCTTGTTCGAGGCGACCGGCATGAACCGGACCTTGCGGGCATCGCCGAGGACCGCAGCGGCGAGCGCCCGGCAGTAATCGACGAAGAAGCCCTGCCAGCGTCCGCGTTTGTCGAGATAGGACATGCCGAGCTGCCCCGTATGAATTGCGCAATTGAGCGTTCCGCGCGCGCGAATCCGCGCAAGCGTCGATCCCTTCGCCGCGGCGATTTCATGCCCACCGGTGCCGGCGGGCTCGCGGCCGCAGCCGCCGAGTAACAGGGCGCCTGCGGCGAGCAGCGCCGGTAACCAGCGGCGCGATGCGTGCGACCTATTCATAAACGAGGCTTTCAATGCTAGCGCCATAAGAAATAGCTATAGGGAGCGATGTCCGATGAACCTGCGTCACCTCGAAGCCTTCAGGGCCGTGATGCTCTCGGGATCGGTCACCCAGGCCGCGCAGTCGCTCAACCTGTCGCAACCCGCGGTGAGCAAGATGCTTGCCGAGCTCGAGCATCAGCTGGGCTTTCAGCTCTTCCTGCGTTCGCGCGGCAGCGCGCTCACCGTGACGCCCGAAGCCGACGCCTTTTTCTACGAAGTCGAGCGGAGCTTCTCGGGCATTGCGGCCCTGAAGCGGGTAGCGGAAGACATCCGCAACATGGCGACCGGCACGCTCCGGATCGCCGCCCTTCCGGCGCTCGCGGTCAGTTTCCTGCCGCGTGTGATCGCGGCCTTTCGCGAGACACATCCCGGCGTCACCGTTCAGCTCCAGACCCGCAGTTCCTCGACGGTGCGGCAATGGATGGCGAACCAGCAGTTCGACATCGGGCTCGCGACGCCGGCGCGCGAATTGCCCGGCATAAGGATGGAGCGCTTCCTGCGCTGCCCCGGCGCCTGCGTTCTCCCTGCCGGCCACCGCTTGGCCGTCAAGGACGTCATCCGGCCGGCCGATCTCGAGGGCGAGCCCTTCATTTCGCTCGCGCTCGAGGACGGCGTGCGTCACCGCATCGACCGCATTTTCGAGGACGCGGGCGTCCACCGCGAGATGGTCATCGAAACCCAATATGCGATGACCATCTGCGCGCTTGTCATGCAGGGGGTCGGATGTTCGATTCTCAACCCCGTGACCGCAGCGGATTATGCCGAGCGGGGCCTTACGGTCCGTGATTTCGCGCCGGAGGTCCATTTCGAATATATGCTCTTCACGCCGAAGTTGAGGCCGATGTCCCAAGTCGCTGCGGCCTTTATCGCGGTGCTCGAATCCCACCGCGACGCGATGTTCGGCTCCGACGCCAGCTGAAGACACAAGACGCCGCACGGCCCTCACGGCCACCGATCAGAAGGAGGCGGTCGCGCGGACGTACCAGAAGCCCCCGTTGAACCCCGTCGGCGCGAAGCGGAGATATCGGATCCCGTTGTTGATCTGGGATTGCCGCGCCTCGACGTCGGGGTAATTGTCGAAGATATTCTCGCCGCCGACCGCGAGCTTGAGCATGTCGCTAACCTTGTAGGACAGCTCGAGATCGACCAGCAGTTCGGCGCCGCCCGTCTGGTCGGCAGCCGGTGCGGCGCCATAGTCGGTCCATTTGCCATAATAGTTCGCGCGCGCGACGAAGCCGAAGCGCTCGCCCGCATAAGTGAAGGACGCATTGCCCTTCCACTTCGGAACGAAGCCCTCGAGTTCGAGCAGCCGCTCGCGGTCCGCAGTGATCACCGGCGAGGCCTTGATGACATCGGTTTTGGTATAGTTGCCGTTGAGGCCGAGCGTGGCCTTGCCGTCGCCGAGGTCGAAGCCCACGGTGAGCACCGCATCGACGCCCTGGGTGCGGCTGTCGAAGGAATTGGTGAAGAAGCTCACCTGCTGGAAGGAATCCCCACCGGGAATGCCAAGCGCCGCGAGCTGCGCACGCTGCGCCGGGGTGAGATTGAAATTGCCCGATACGGCGATCCGGTCTTCGACCTTGATGTTGAAATAGTCGAGCGTGAAGGTGATGCGATTGGAGGGCTTCACCACGATGCCGCCGGCGACGTTGAACGAATTCTCGGGCCGAAGCGGCGTCGCGCCGAAGAATTGCGCCACCGGATTGTTGGGCGCGATAATGCCTGCGGTCAGCGGCGCCCCGGTTATCGAGTCGATGTTGGTCTGGACCTGCGAGGCGTTCGACTGGCCCGGCGTCGGCGCCCGAAAGCCGGTGTTGACCGATCCGCGCACCGCGAAGACGTCCGAGAAATCATATCGCCCGTTGATCTTCCAGGTGAATTTCGAGCCGAAGTCCGAGTAATTCTCGTAGCGGCCGGCAAGGCCGAACTGGAGCGCGTCGGTGAGATTGCCTTCGAGCGACGTATAGGCGGCCCAGTTGCTGCGCGCGAACTCGCCCGCCTGGATGGGACTGAAGCCCGGGAAGCCGTTCGAGCCGACCGGCAGTCCGACGCGGTTTCCGGTATCGGGATCGATGACCGACGCGAAAGGACCAACCTGCCATGATGCGATGTCGCCGGCCGTGATCTCATATGTCTCGCGCCGATACTCGAGACCGCCTGCAAGCGTCAGCGGATCGGAGGTGCCGATCGCGATGGGGTAAGTGAGATCGAGATTGAAAGCGAGTTCGCGCTGCTCGAGCTGCCCCGGCTTGAAGGAGGTCGGCGACGCGAGGCCAAGCGACGGATTGACCGTATTTTCGATCCGGTAGGAAGCATGGTTCTGACCATAGGAAGCGCTGAGGTCATAGGTCAGGCCCGAGGAGAATTCGCCCTTGAGGCCGGCCGCCAGCGCCGCATCGGTCACCGTGGCACCGAAATCCGGGGTGAAACCGCCGGGAAAGAGCTGGCGGAAGCTGAACCGCTGTCCTCCGGGCGTATTGGTGAGCGGAATCGAGGTGGAAATGAAGCTGGCATCGGGGTTGCGGTAAAAGAAGGCCGTCGTGCCGCGGCTCCAGCTATAGTTGCCGAAGGTGTAGAATTCCATCTCGTCCGACAGTTCGATGCCGGCATTGACGAAGATGCGCGCCGCCTCGGATTCGGGATTTCCCCAGCGCTGCGCCGGGACCGGGACATCCTGAACGCCGGCATCGATGAGCGCCTGCGCGTCGGGACGCTGAATGCCGCGCGACGTCGTGCTGGCGTTCACATATTCGCCGCTGATGTTGACGAAACCGGCGTCGGTGAAGGGAAGCCCGACATTGCCCTGGACGAGGAAATCCTCGCCGTCGCCCTTATAGAATTGGCCATAGCGGGCGATCAGCAATCCGCCTTCGCGGTCGCGGCGCAGACCGAAATTGAGGACGCCGGCGATCGCATCCGATCCATAGAGCGCCGACGCGCCGTCACGCAGAACCTCGAGCTGGCCGATCGCGATCGACGGGATCGCCGAAAGATCGGGTCCCTGCGATCCCCGGATATAGGGAACATTGGTGAACTGGACCGTCGCGCCGCGATGGCGCCGCTTGCCATTCACGAGCACCAGCGTCTGGTCCGGCGGCAGGCCGCGCAGCGAGAAAGGCCGGGTAAAAACGGCGCCGTCGTTGCTGACGAGGCGCTGGACATTGAGCGACGGGACCTCGGTGCGCAGGAGATCATTCATGTCGGCCGTGCCCTTTTCGAGCAGTTCGGCACCGGTGATGATGTCGATCGGCTGAGCGGAATCGGCCGCCTTGAGATCGTTCCGCCGCGTACCCGTCACGACGATCTCGCTCTGCGTCGTTCCCGGTCTCGGCGCCTCGTCGGCGTTATCCTGCGCGAAGGCGGCGGCGGTCGATATGGCTGCCAGGACGGCCGTCATCGAGCCACTCGTGCGAAGCAATTTCCTCATGGTCCCCTCCCATTTGCGAAAGCTCTCGGCTTCCTTAACGAGCTATCTTCGCGGCCTTGGCAAGACCAGAAATAATCACCACTCATCGCCACAAACGAGATGGTTATTCCATATGGTTATATCTTTCACGTTCATGCTGCGCGGCCTCAAGCCGCGCCCGCCGCGCCGCCATCCGATATCTCCAGAGGTGGTCGATCGAGGAACAACTTGGCCATGCCCTAAAGTGGATTGATCATTTTTCCTTGAGGTCGCTGTTGTCGGAAGTGCAGTGTGGCCCAAACGCGTATGTGCACTTCATTTTCGCCGGTGTTGCATGGCTCAGAGTTTAGTTCCTCGCGCGCGGAACTTAGAACTTCGTTTTCACGGCAGGGCACGTGATATGGCCTTGATCGCCTTCAGGCCTGATCCAAAACGGGAAATCGCCTCTCGTTGGCGTTCAAGTTCGCCATACGGAAGATAGGCAAAATCAAGATCTGCTATTCGCTTGAACGCGGGCCTTGCGAGCTGGGCTCGTACTTCGCCCTCTCGTGCATCGGGCGCCACAAGGAACAGTCCGGCGGTGGCGTGCAATTGGCTGCCGCTCAAAGCCAGGTCGAGCATCCGAACGATCCCCGAATAGATTGAGGTGGAATGCTCGACTTCGAACGCTGCAACGACGTGGTCTCCGTTCCGCTCCAGCCACAGCACATCGATCAGGCGAATGGCATCCGCGCCGGTCGATGTCGCGATCGATGCCGGCAAGCTCTCGAGGCAGCCATCCCCCAGTCGCATGCCGCCATGCACGCGACCTCGATCATTGGAGGCAATCCAAATATCATACCCCAGCGCACGCCCTATATCTCGGAGCCAGGCTTGGATTTCCGAATGGGTCCGATCGCTCTCTACCTGCTTCTGAAGCGGTTTGTTAAGCGCTTGCGCGTCAGCCCGCGCTTGTTCCAGACGTTCCGCCCAAGATCCAAGGGTCTGTTCCTCCTCGTCACACGGCGGCGCGGGATATCGGCCCGAACCGATATCGAAAAGCAGGCCGCCAATGGCGCCGAGATCATTCGACAGCAAATCACGGAACCGCTCGTTCAAGTTGAGAACGCCCGAGCGCATCGCGAGAAAATGCTGCCAACTACCGAGCTTCACCTTTCCGGACGTCAGCGTATTATAGCCATTAACGATCGCCGTGTTGAACGGCGGCACCAGTGTGGGGTGCAGGAAATAGAGGAGATTGGCGACCGCAGGCCCAAGCCCTTTGATGTTCAGACGATCGATTGTGTGGATACCGGCGATGATCTCTTCAGCGGTATCACAACAGGCACAATGATCGAGCAACCGGCCAAAGGCTCGCTGATTCGCTGGATTTTCGTAGATGTCGGGGATGCGCAATTTGGGTTTCCAAAGAAACGCATGATCAGCCCCTTTGAATATCTGCCTTTGCTCGGCAACCGAATGTACGACCGTTTCCAGCGAAGATCCGCGATAAGCCACACCAAATCTTCCGGATTCGATTTCCGTGACAACCTGGGCAAGACCCCGTCGGATCGAACGAAAGTTCTTGAGGCGCTCGTCCCAGAGGAACCAGCTCTGATAAGTCGCGTTCGGGTCCTCCTTTCATCGCTGGATTAGTTGCCGCGCCAGCAGTTCAAAATCTGCCAAACCTTGATCCCTCTCGCTTCGACGCCTTCCGACACTAGATCTGCGTGCGGCCTACCGCCAGATTCGAGCAAACATTAGCCTACAAAAAACATGATCGGCTACCTAATGTCATCTGGAATATGCATCCATAATTCGCGGGTGTAGTCGATAAACAGATTGCCCGCGAACGCGCCGTAGATTGCGAGGAACAGAACGAAGGCCAGAAGCTTCGGGACAAAGCTCACCGACTGCTCGTTGATTGATGTTGCAGTCTGGATGATGGAGATCACCAATCCGACAACCAACATCAATATAAGCGGCGGTCCCGCGACGAGCATGATAATCCAGAGCGCCTGCCCCATCGAAGTGGAAAACGGACTATCTAACTCCAACGCGCCCACCCCGTTTACCAATGACCTATGTCTATTTTACGCATCGGTGGCGCGTCCCCCTCGCGCATATCGCGAATTTCTCGAACGAAACGCTCGCTGTGAAGGGCAGATGCGGCCTGCTGCGTATAACAATGACAATTAACGTCGGCGAAGGGTACGTATGTACGACTGCATCATCATCGGGGGAGGGCCGGCAGGTCTGACCGCGGCCACCTACCTGGGCAGATTTATGCGTTCCACATTGCTGGTCGATGCCGGAGCGGGCCGGGCGGCTACTATTCCAATGACACATAACCTTGTCGGATTCCCAAGCGGGATATCTGGCGAGGAATTACTTTCGCGCATGCGGGAGCATGCCGCACGATATGGCGCGGAAATGGTGAATGGCGTCGTCAAAAGGATCGAGCGGGTCGGGACCTGCTTTATCGCGAACACGGGTTCCAACTTGATAAAGGCACGAACCATATTGCTTGCTCAGGGCGTAACGAATCATCGACCGAGAATCGCGCAAGCTGCCCATGATCGGGGGGTAGCCCTAGGCCTGATACGCTATTGTCCGATCTGCGACGCTTACGAGGTGCGCCGCAAGAGGGTGGCGGTTCTGGGCTGTTCCGACCATGGCGCGGCTGAGGCAATATTTGTTCGCTACTTCAGCGACAGAGTGACCTTGCTCACACAGGATGCTTCGCAACTATCGGAAGCCGAAAAAGCAAATCTTATTCGAAGCGGTATCATCATCAAGCAAGTGCCCGTTCGCGATTTCTCGGTTAATAATCAGGATATCGGCGTAACGCTTGCTGATGGTCAGCAACTGGCGTTCGACACGCTTTACGTTGCCCTTGGAACCTCCGCGAACTCGGATTTGGCGCGGATGGTAGGTGCCAGACTAGGTGAAATGGCATGTGTTGTCGTCGATGAGCATCAGCAAACAACGGTTAGCGGATTATTCGCTGCCGGCGACATGGCCGAAGGGTTGGATCAAATTGCCGTGGCGGCGGGTCAGGCAGCCGAAGCAGCGACCGCAATCCACAATCACTTGACCGACTGATCGAGGAAAGGACAAGTATCTTGCACATGAAATTCTTGGGCGGCGCGGTGCCGCAGCCTTCTGAGCCCATTGAAAAGGTCAGCACGGACGTCTTCGAATAACCAGGAACAAGGATGGAGCGACATCCTTCAGTGGCAGCCATTGTGGAGATGACAGACCTTCCTTGAGACGATATTCGCTCCGACACTGCCAGCCTCAAACGGGCTTGCAAGTATTCGTTGGCGCTCGCCACCAAAGATCATCGGCTCGACGTTCCTGAGGATGCAGGGCATGAAAAGAGGAACTACGCCCGTGGCTGCGCACCCGCATGTGGAGCTTCGTAGGCGACCGCCGCGAGTTCGACATCGCGATTATGACATGGTTCTCGCGGGCGAATGCAGGACTTTCATCATAGTCGACCCGGACCGTCGCGATTTCAGATCTGTCGCCTCACCGAACCACGGTCCCAGACAATACGGCCATCGACCGCCTGCTTGAAAACGCTACGCAAAAGCCGCGGTCACGTTCTCCCGCGTACGCCCCATTCGAACTCGATTTTTGACCATCCCTCTTATCGCGCCAAGCAATTCTAATGGAAATGCCAGTCCTACTTCGAGCCTTCGCCGGCAAAGCCCGCTACGGAGCGGCCGGCTTGTCGGGGCAATATGGCGCATTGTGCAGGGCTGCGCGGCGCCTCGCCAGAGATCAGTCCTTACATTTTGTCCATGTCGTGCCCGGCATGAGGATCGGGCTCGGGTTCGACAGGTTTCGGCGCTTCCGGCACTGCCTTTGCCCGCGGCGGCATGGCGGCCTTCGCGGCAGGTTCTTGCTTGGGGCGGGATTTCTCGGGAGGACTTGCTTCTTCGGTCGGCGCCACCGGGTCAGATACGGTTGACGTCTCTTCCGCAATAGGCGTGGTCTCGGCCATTGCCGGGGGCTCGCCGGCGGTGACCTCGCTCTGGTCCGGTGCGGCGTCGCTCTTCTGTGCAGGCTCGGCGCCGCATCCCGCGAGAGCAAGCATCAACGCGGCGGCGCCCGTTACGGGAATGAATCTCGTCATATCTGTCTCCTTTTGTCGCTCCGGCAGGTCAGGCGCGGAATTCAGAAATCTTGCCGTCGCTGCTGAATGCCATCACTTCGAATGCGTCCGCGCTTCCATCCGGCATCTCCATTCCCGGCGAACCGCGCGGCATGCCGGGCACGGCGATACCGCGAATGTTGCGTGGCTTGTCGTGGAGAAGTTTCGCGACATGCCGCATCGGCACATGTCCCTCGATCGCATAGCCGCCGATAACGGCCGTGTGGCACGATGCCAGTTGGCCGGGCACATCATATCGCGTCTTGACGGCCGCCATGTCCGCGCGGTTCTCGACGGTCACCTGATAGCCAGCCTTGCGGGCAATATCCGCCCAGGCCTCGCAGCAGCCGCATTCGGGATCGCGATAGACGAGCATCTGCCTGCTATTCGGCGCACCCGCGACCGGTGTGCGCGCGTTGCCATTTTTCTCTTCCGCTGCCGTGGGTCGCGAGGAAGAATTGCATGCCGCAAGCGCCAACCCCGATCCAGCCGCAACCAGGCCGAGAAGGTGGCGGCGCGTCATCGGACTTTTCATGTCATTTCCTCGCGAGAATAGTTTTCATCTGTTCGATTTCGGCTGCCTGCCCAGCGATGATGCCGCGGCAGAGCTCGCGTATTTCGGCGTCCTTGAGCGACGCCTGCTCGCACATGAGAATGGCGCCCGAATGGTGCGGGATCATCGAACGCAAGAAGGCCGTGTCGCCGATCGTCGTCTGCGTCCGGATCAGCGCGAAGCTCCCGAAGAACGCGACCGCCGATCCGAGCAGCAGGAGCGTATTGAGGCGCTTCGACGGGAACATGTCGCGCATCGCGACGATCATCAACACGACCATCGGTGCGACCATCATCAGCGTCATATAGAGCATGTTGAGATTGTTGTAGAAGCTCGAGAGGCGGTCGATCATGACGAACATCACCAGATACATGATGATGCCGCTGACGATCGTCTGCAGCGCAAGGCTGCGATAAGCTGGTTTCACGATACTTCTCCTCAACGTGCCGCCGCCCCGCGAATTTTATCAGAACCAGGTCCGCACCCCCATTACGAAGCTGACGCCATTCGCATCCTCGCCCGCCGCCCGCGCGAAGCGCGCGGTGTCGCCGACCTTGCGCGCCCATTCGACGCCGACATAGGGAGCGAACTCTTCACGATCTCGTAGCGCAAGCGGAGCCCAAGCTCGACGTCGGAGAGACCCGAACCGGTTCCGGTCTCGGGAACGTCCTGCAGAGCAAAATTGAACTCGGCCATCGGCTGGAGGATCAGCTTCTGCGTGATCCGCTGGTCGTAATAGCCTTCGAGCCGGCCCAGCAGATCACCCTTGTTCGAGAGGAAGAGCGCGCCTTCGACCTCGAACCAATAGGGCGCGAGCCCCTCGAAGCCGATGGTCGCATAGGTGCGGTCGGGGCCGGGCCCGAGATCCTGCCTGATACCCGCCTGCGCGTTGAAATAGGGTCCGATCGCCCGGCTGTAGAGCGCCTGAATCTCTGAACTCTCGATGCCTTCGCCGAAAACGCCCTCGCCTTCGCTCTTGATCGTCAGCCGGTTGATGTCGCCGCCATACCAGGCCTCGCCGTCCCAGCGGAACCCGTCGCGGCCCTTGCGGGCCTGATATTCGGCGAGATTGAAGCTGATGAAAGCGATCGTCTGCGCCCCATTCTCCTTCATCATGTCGTGGCGCGAATGGTCCATTTCGGCTTTGGGGTAGATGCGATCGGCGTACCAGTTTCCCGGAGACGCAGGCGCGGCAGCATCTCCCGGCGGCAAGTCGGTGCCGCTCGCACTGCTCGTAGCTGCCATGCCTTCCATTCCTGCCATGGGGTCCGCAGGCGCGCCCTTCGGGGTGCAATGGCCCATTTTGGCATGTTCGGGCGGGCAGGTCGAAGCCTCGGGCTCCATATCCATGCCCTGCATGCCGCTATGGTCCATCTGCTCCATCGACCCTTCGGCGGGCGCTTCGGGCGCGGGCTGCGCTATCGGCGTTGGCGAGGGAGCGGGCGGTGTTGCGGGCGCCGCGCCGTGCATCGAATGATCCATCGATTGTGCCGCGGCGGGGGCAGCGAAGGCCAGCGGCGCGATGCCCGCAAGGAGAAGCGCGATCCGGGTCATTCGGCGTCTCCCTTCGGACGAACGCTGACGACGCGCATCATCCCGGCGTGCATATGGTAGAGGAGGTGGCAGTGGAATGCCCAGTCGCCGAGCGCGTCGGCGGTGAAGTCGAAGCTCGCGGTCCCGCCGGGCTGGACCAGCACTGTATGCTTGCGCGGCGAGCGGTCGCCCTTTCCGGTCACGAGTTCGAAGAAATGACCGTGCAAGTGGATAGGGTGGCTCATCATCGAATCGTTGATGAGGTTGATCCGGACCCGCTCGCCCTCGATGAACGGAATCGGCTCATGATAGTCGGACATTTTCACGCCGTCGAACGACCACATGAAGCGTTCCATGTTGCCGGTGAGATGGATGTCGAGCGACCGCTCGGCTGCGCGCACGTCGGGATTGCGCTCAAGCGCCACGAGATCGTGGTAGGTCAGCACCTTATGCCCGACGTCCTCAAGCCCCTGACCCGCTTCGCCCATCCGATCCGACGGCATAGGGGAAATCGTCTGAACCCCAGGATTCTTATCGACTTGCGGGGCAGCCGAGAAATCCCGCATTTTCATGCTGCCATGGTCCATTCCCGCCATCGCTCCGGCAGCGGGCGCAGCGGCACCAGACATATCCATGCCCGGCATCGATTCGCCTGCAGGCATCTCCATTGCTGTCGCTCCGTTTTCGGCTCCCATCGCCATGCCGCTATGGTCCATGCCCTCCATCGCACCACCCGACATGTCCATGTCGCCCATTCCCATATCTTTCATGGTAGTGAGCGGACGTTCGCGGAGCGGCGGGACCTCGGCGGCCATGCCGGCGCGCGGCGCAAGCGTCGCGCGTCCCATGCCCGAGCGGTCGTTGGCCTCGGCGACCAGCGTATAAGCGCGGTCCTCGACCGGGGTCACGATGACGTCGTAGGTTTCGGCAACGGCGATCTGGAATTCGTCGATCTCGGTCGGCACGACATTGAGCCCGTCGGCCTGCACGACGGTCATCCTGAGGCCCGGGATGCGGACGTTGAAGATCGTCATAGCCGAGGCGTTGACGATGCGCAGCCGCACGCGCTCGCCGGGATTGAACAGCGCGGTCCAATTGTCACGCGGGCCGTGGCCGTTGACGAGGAAGGTATAGGTCGATCCGTTGACGTCCGCGACATCGGTCGGATCCATCCGCATCTTGCCCCAGTCGATGCGTTCCGCAAGCGACTGATCCTTACCGGCGAGCAGGCCGGACAATGTCTGGCGCTGCATGTTGAAGTGGCCGGGGTTGACTTTGAGCTTGCGGAAGATCGCCTCGGGCGAAATCTGACTATGGTCCGACAGCACCACAACATGCTCGCGGTCGTAAGCGACCGGGTCGGCGCCCGCGGGATCGATGACGATCGGACCATAATGGCCAAGCTGCTCCTGAAGCCCCGAATGGCTGTGATACCAGTAGGTGCCCGACTGAACGACCGGAAATTCATAGACGAATTTCGATCGCGGCTTGATGCCGGGGAAGCTGACGCCGGGTACGCCGTCCATCTGGAACGGCAGGATCAGGCCGTGCCAATGGATCGAGCTGTCTTCGTCGAGGTCGTTGACGACGGTGAGCTTTGCCGCCTGTCCTTCCTTCAGGCGAACGAGCGGCGCCGGGACGGTCCCGTTGATCCCGATGGCGCGGCTGATCTTGCCGTCGATCCGCATCGTCTGGCGCGCGATGCGAAGAGTGATGTCATTGCCGGATACCGTCGGGAGGGGCGCGGTGATGCCCGACGACACTGTTTGGGCCCAGGCCGGGAACCATGCGGCCATCGCCGCGGCGGCGCCTCCGCCCAAAGCTCCACTGACGAACCGACGCCTTTCCAACTGGATATTCTTTCCGACCATTACTGAACTGTTCTTAAAGCCATACGCAGGCGAGACGGTCGCCCCTCAATAAAAAATGCCGCACGATGACGGCGCTGCCTAAAAAAGCGGTCGAGATATCAACCCCGCGCACTCGCAGACGGTTCAGCGAGCAATTGCCTGAGCTTGGTCCGCGCACGGTAAAGGCGGGTTTCGACCGTCTTTTCGCTGACCCGCAAAATCACCGCAGTTTCGGCTTGGCTGACCTCGTCGACACCGCGCAGGAGCAACACTTCGCGCAAATTCGGCGGCAACTGGTCTATCGCACCGCGAACCCTGGCAAGCTCGCGCTTGTCGGTCGCCGCAGAGTCGGGCGTGGGACCATCGCTCGCGACCTGGTGCGCGCTCTCTAGCGGGAGCGCACGGGAGAAGAAGGCACGCACCTTTCGCCGCCGGGCCCAGTCGCGACATTTGTTGAGCGCGATACGGGCGATCCAGGTACGGAAGGGGCGATCGCCATCATAGCGATCGAGTGCCGAGAAACCAGAGACGAATGTCTCCTGCGTCAAATCCAGCGCCTCGTCGGCATCGCCGATCTGCTTCACGATGAGCCGGTAGACGCCCGTTTTATAACGGCGCAGCAACTCGCGATACGCATCATCGCGACGCACGCGCGAAAAGGCCGCCAGATCTTGGTCGCTACACTGCGATAGGTCGGCGCTCACCGCGCATCGGCGGTCAGCGCCTTGACCACGCTCTTGTCGAACATCTCCGCCTGATTGGGGTTGAGAACCCCGCGCATTGCGAAAAGATGCTGGAGCGTTTCCTTCTGCAATGTCCCCATCAGCTCATGCGTCTCGTCGATCGCCTCGGTGACGCGCGGTCCATAGCCATGCTCAGCTTCGATCGCCTGCGCGAGCCGGATATTAGCGGCGCGCATCTCGAGCTCGAGCGCCTGACGGCGACCCACGAAGTCGGCTTCGATCCGCTCGAGTTTCGTTTCCTGCTCCGGGGTGAGGTCGAGTTGGCCGTGAAGAACCGCATGCAGTTCGGTTTCGCTCGCTTTCGGCGTGTCCGACACAATGCGCCCGACAAATACGCCGGCGATGGCAGCGGCGAATGCAATGAGCCCCACGAGAAGAAGGCGACGCGACGGCATCGTTACTGCACGTCCAGCAAGGAGGAAGGCGCGAGTGCGCTCGATGGACCAAAGGGGGTAAGCGGACTCGCCGCGACCGCAGGCTGGGACACCGCACTACCCACGACCATACCGCCGCCGAGCGAAACAAAGGCGGCCAGCGCCATCAGGCGACGCGTCGCCACCGCTTCGCGCCGGCGGATCGCCAAGGCACCCATGATGCGATCGTCGAGCGCGTCGAGCGCTGCGGGCAGATCGACCCGTTTCAAAATGCGAAGCTCCTCATTCATCTATCGTCTCTTCAAAACTTTCCATCACTGTACATACGCGCCGAACCGCTCCACCCCTCACATCGGAATATTATGCCGGAATATGTGAGGGCCATGCCGACATCCTGCGTATTAGCAGGACAGACACGCAATTGGAGGTATTTATGTTCAAGTCTCTTCTCCCCTCTGCAGCGGCGGCTTTCGCTCTGCTTCTTATACCGGCCACGGCGAGCGCGCACACCAAGCTCATCGGTTCGACGCCGGCGGCCAATTCGACCGTTTCGAAGGTCACGTCGGTCGATCTCAAGTTCAACGAAAAGGTGATCGCCTCGACCCTCAAGACCGAGCTTGTCATGACCGGAATGCCCGGCATGGCCAATCATGCGCCGATGAAGGTGCCTTACTCGTCGATGATGGGCAAGGAAGGCAAATCGGCAATGCTCATGCTCAAGCGGCCGCTGACGCCGGGGACCTACAAGGTCAAATGGTCAGCGGCGGGCGCCGACACCCACCGCATGGGTAGCGAATTCAGCTTCACCGTAAAGTAGGGCGGTGGGTGACCCCGTCCTGATCGGCATCAGGTTCGCGCTTTATGCGGACCTGATGCTCATCGCCGGCCTTGCGGCCTTTCCGCTCTATGCGCTGACACGGAGCGAACGTCTCGAGCGGCAGCCGCTGGCCGCGATCTGGCGCGCAGAGCGATGGCTCTGCGCCGCCGGGCTGCTTCTCTCTACCCTCGGGATGGCCGTACTCGCGGCTTCGATGCAGGGCGTGGGCCTCCTCTCCCTGGAATTCCAGCCTTTCTGGGACCTCGTGCGCGAAACCGACGTCGGGATGGCCTGGATCACCCGGAGTGCCGCACTTCTGCTCGCGCTGGCGGCGTCGATCTGGATGACGCGCCGACCGGCGACAGCAGCCATCACGCTGGCCGCTGCGGGCTTTGTGGCCGTTGCAACTCTGGTCTGGTCGGGCCACGCGGGAGCGACCGAAGGCGCCGCGGGCAGCATTCACAGGGTCAGCGACATATTGCATATGATCGCAGCGGCCGTCTGGATCGGCGCGATCGGCGCCTTTCATCTGCTGATCTCGCCGCAACGTATCCGCGAGATACCTGACGGGCTCGGCATCGCGGCGCGGAGCCTCGATCGATTTTCGCTTATTGGCACGATCTGCGTCCTCGTCATCGCCGCAACCGGCCTGATCAACAGCCAGATGATCGTTGGCGCCGAGAATCTCGGCCGGTCTCTCGGCTCACCCTATGGACAATTGCTCCTTGCCAAGCTCGCGCTGTTCGGACTGATGCTGGCGCTCGCGGCCGCCAACCGCTGGCAGCTTGCCCCCGCGCTCGCCGCCGCCGTCTCGGGGGCCGATACCGAATGCGTCGATGCCGATCCCGACCGGGCGCTTGCAGCCATGCGCAAAAGCCTGATCATCGAAGCATTGGCCGCGCTCGCCATCCTCGCGCTGGTCGCCTGGTTCGGCACGCTCGAACCCTTCGTCGGCACCGAAATGATGTGACCACCGACACCGCCTCCTGGTCCGGCTCGATCATGCTCGGAACCGGCTGGGCGTTGATCGACGCACGCATCGGCAGCAGTCGTCCCCACAGCCATCTGGCGCATCAGATAAGCCTTGCCATCGACCGCGATCTGGAGATGTCAGGGGACACTTGCATGACGATCCCCGCCGGACATGCCGTCGTCATCGCGTCGCATGTCCGGCACCGCTTGGGACCGCAGGGCGCCTTTGTGCGGTCCTTCTATCTCGACCCGCTCTTTCGCGCCGATGCGCGCCTGCCGGCCGGATCGGCACCCATCCTGCTGCCGCCGGCGGAATCGGCCGACCTGGGCGCGATCGCGAGCGCCGCGGACGCGAAGCGCTGGGCGTCCGACTATCTCGACCGGTCGCAGACCACTCCAGTGGATGCACGCCTGCCCGCGGCGCTGGCCGTCCCCGACGATGTGACGACTGCGCGCGCCCTCGCCGATGTCGCCTGCCTCTCCCCCTCGCGCCTTCGCGAAATCGTCAGCCGCGACTTCGGCGTGCCGCCGGCGAAGTTGCTGCAATGGCTCCAACTCCAGCGAGCGATGCGAGCGCTGGTCGGGGGCGGAAGCCTCGCCGACGCGGCTGCGGCGGGCGGCTTTGCCGATCAATCGCACTTCACGCGCCGCTGTACCCAATGGCTCGGGGTAACGCCCTCGGCCGGCCTCAGCGCCTTCGCATTCGAAATCGTGCCCTGAGCGAAACGCGCGTCGTACCGCACGGTCCGGCGAAACATTCAAGACTGGTGCGCCTGCTTGCCTCTAAGCGGCTCGTCGAGACCGGCGCGCGGTCGCAATCTTGCGGCCACCAAAGCGCCAAAAGGAGACGGCTATGCCCGAACCGACACCCACTGCGCGCGCCTACACGCCGGCTGCAGGCTATCACGTCCTGACGCCGCTCTATGATTTAGGCGTCGCTTTCACGACGCGCGAGCGCGTGTGGCGCGACCGTCTCGTTCACCACATGGCTCCCACCGAGGGCGAGGTCATTCTCGACGTCGGCTCGGGCACGGGCAATCTCGCGTTGGCGATCGCTCGCCTTTGCCCCAGCGTTCGCTATCTGGGCATCGATCCCGACGAGACGGCGACGCGAATTGCCCGGTCCAAGACCGCGCGGCTTGTTCCGCCACCGGAGTTTCTCGTCGGCTTTTTCTCGGCATCGGCCGTCGCCCACTGGCCCGCCCCGGCGAAGATCGTGATCTGTCTCGTGCTGCATCAGGTCGGACTGGAAGAAAAGGCACGTCTGTTGCGGGAGGCCTGGCACACACTCGCGCCCGGCGGCAAACTCTATATCGCCGACTATGGGGAACAGCGCGGCCGCATCATGCGGTTGCTGTTCCGTCTGACGATCCAGCAACTCGATGGGGTCCAAGATACGCAGCCCAATGCCGACGGAATGCTCCCGGTTCTGATGAGAGAGGCCGGCTTTCAGGATATTCGCGAGCTCGAGACATTCCGCACGCCAACCGGTGCGATCACCATCATCGAGGCCGGCAAGCCCCGGATCTGACGGCAGGGGCAAAGAAAATCCGAGGGATAACCAGCTTTCTTGCGTATCGATAGGAGCGGCTCCATTCTGGAACCGCCAGGAAGGACGCCATCGGCGAACTCGACCGGGGCGTTCGGACGGCCCCGCCATCAGGCGGGCAACCGATATGTACGGGAGCGGCGACGGTGCACGATCATCTGGGCGCGGAAAAAGGCAGCGGAAGTACGACCGATCCGGTCTGCGGCATGACGGTCGACCCGGCGACCACGCCGCACATCGCGACGCACGGCGGCGAACATCCATATGGCTGCAGCGCAGGCTGTCTCGCCAAATTCCAAGCCGATCCCGATCGCTATGCCGCAAAAGGCGAGGCGGCCGCAGCCGATGCACCCCAGGGCGCCATCTGGACCTGCCCGATGCACCCCGAGATCCAGCGGGATGGTCCCGGAAGCTGCCCGATCTGCGGCATGGCGCTTGAGCCGGTCATGCCGACCGCATCGGACGGCCCCAGCGAAGAATATCGCGATATGCGGCGACGCTTCTGGATCGGACTGCTTCTCGCCCTTCCCGTGGTCGCGCTCGAAATGGGCGGCCATTTGACGGGGCTCCATCAATATGTCGGGCGGCAGGCGAGCAACTGGATTCAGATGTTGCTCGCGACCCCGGTCGTCTTGTGGGCAGGCTGGCCCTTCTTCGAGCGCGCCTGGCTCTCGATCCGCAACAAGAGCCTCAACATGTTCACCCTCATCGCGATGGGGACAGGCGTTGCATGGGGCTACAGCATGATCGCAGCGATAGCGCCGCGGATATTTCCCGCCGCCTTTCGTGCCGCCGACGGCTCGGTTGCGGTCTATTTCGAGGCCGCTGCGGTCATCACGGTGCTGGTGCTGCTCGGACAGGTGCTCGAACTGAGGGCCCGCGAGACGACAAGCGGCGCGATCCGCGCGCTTCTCGACCTGACGCCGAAGCTCGCACGGCGCGTCCGCAGCGACGGAAGCGACGAGGAGATTGCGCTCGAGGAGGTCGCGGTCGGCGACGTGCTGCGGATCCGGCCGGGCGAAAAGATCCCGGTTGACGGAATCGTCCTCGAAGGCCGCGGCACGGTCGACGAGTCGATGGTCACCGGCGAGTCGATGCCGGTGACCAAGGAGGCCGGCGCTGCGCTCATCGGCGGCACAATCAACCAGACCGGCGGCCTGCTCATGCGCAGCGAAAAAGTCGGGCGCGACACGATGCTCGCCCGCATCGTCCAGATGGTCGCCGACGCACAGCGCAGCCGGGCGCCGATCCAGCGGCTCGCGGATACCGTGTCGGGCTGGTTCGTACCGGGCGTCATCCTTGTCGCCATCGTCGCCTTCGTCATCTGGTCGCTTATCGGTCCCACGCCGGCCATGGCCTACGGCCTGATCGCCGCCGTTTCGGTGCTGATTATTGCCTGCCCTTGCGCGCTCGGGCTCGCGACGCCGATGTCGATCATGGTCGGCGTGGGCCGCGGCGCCGAAGTCGGCGTCCTGATCAAGAATGCCGAGGCGCTCGAGCGGATGGAAAAGGTCGACACCCTCGTGGTCGACAAGACCGGGACCCTCACCGAGGGCAGGCCATCGGTCGTCGCCATCGAAGTCGGCGATGGCTTCGAAGAGCAGGATCTGCTCCGCACTGCCGCGAGCCTCGAGCGCAGCAGCGAGCATCCGCTGGCGTCGGCTATCGTCAAGGCGGCCGAAGACAGGGGCCTCGTGCTCGTCGAACCCTCGGGAGTCGACCAGCCGGTCGGCAAGGGCATCGTGGGGGTCGTCGATGACAAGGCGATCGTCCTCGGCAATGCGAGCTTTCTCGAAGAATATGACGTCGATTTGGGCGCGCTTGCCGAAGCGGCGGACCGGCTGCGGGCCGATGGCGCGACGGCGATCTATATTGCGGTCAACGGAAAGGCCGCCGGCGTCATCGCCATCGCCGATCCGGTCAAGGAGACGACGGGCGAGGCCCTTGCGGCGCTGCGCGAGGCGGGTATCAAGGTCATCATGCTCACCGGCGACAACCGCGTCACTGCCGAGGCAATCGCGCGGCGCCTCGGCATCGACGATGTCGAGGCCGATGTCCTTCCGGACCAGAAGAGCGCGGTCGTCCAGCGGCTGCGTGAGCAAGGCCGGATCGTCGCCATGGCGGGCGACGGGGTCAATGACGCCCCGGCGCTGGCGGCCGCCGACGTCGGCATCGCGATGGGCTCGGGAACCGATGTTGCCATCGAAAGCGCGGGCGTGACGCTGCTGCGCGGCGACCTTCTGGGAATTGTGCGGGCGCGGCACCTCAGCCATGCGACAATGACAAATATCCGCCAGAATCTCTTCTTCGCCTTCGCCTATAATGTCGCGGGCATTCCGGTGGCAGCGGGCGTGCTTTATCCTGTCTTCGGGCTGCTCCTGTCGCCGATCATCGCCGCCGCCGCAATGGCGCTTTCGTCGGTCAGCGTGATCGCCAATTCGCTGCGGCTGCGCTTTGCCAAAATCTGATCGAAACAGCCGGACACTCGCGAAGTGCAGGCGCAACAAGGGGAAATGATATGGGAAGACTGAAAATCACAGCGATCGCACTGGTCATGCTCATGGCCGTCCCCGCACAGGCGATCGAGCCTGCGGACTATCAAAGCGTGGCCGCAACGCTCGCACAGTATAAGTCAGCTATGGAAAAGCGGGACTTGACCGGCGTGGAGGCACTTTTTTCACCAGACGCCGAGATTTTCGAGACAGGAGGTATAGAAGGTAATTTCGCTCACTATCGCGACCATCACCTCGGTCCCGAACTCAAAGAGTTCAAATCCTTCACCTTCCGCAATTACAAGATTTCGGTGCGGGGCGAAGGCGATGTAGCAATTGCGACCGAGACCTATAGCTTCTCGATAGTGCTCGCGAGCGGCGAGACAATCGAACGGGACGGCGTCGCAACGAGCGCCCTGAAATGGGCAGACGGAAAGTGGCAGATCGTCAATTTGCACAGCTCCTCACGCAAGCCCAAGGTCCGGCCGGCGGGCGGCACGTGATCGGGCAAAGACAGAACTCGATCGGGTTGCGGGCATGGCAGAACCTTGACGTCTCTTCCGCGCCCGACCTCGGGCAGTAATGGTTTTCTCGTGCCGGCATTTGGGCGGCAAAAGGCGGTCTGAAGATTTGGGACGTCTGCCTATCGGGACGGCGCCGGTAGCAGCCCGTGCCTTAACGAGAAGCTTGAATCCGATTACGTGCGGCCGCACGGACAAGCCTCGATGCGACGAGGCGCGGGAGCCACCTGCTTTCCTTGCGGCAAGGGGAAATGCGCCGTGGTGCGTATTATTTGATGAGCAACGTTTGCATCGCGTTCAGCGTCCGCGCTCAACGCCTGTTTTGAGGGAGATAGACGATGGAGCGTTTTCGAAACTTCGATTTCCGGAAACACATGCCGAGCTTTCCGTTCACGCTCCTGGCAGTTGCCGTCATAGCTGGCGCTGGAGCAATCACCATCTATCTCGGCCTATACAACATTGCTGCTGATGCACCTCATAGCCGCATGACTTACAGCGTCATCGAAACGTTCAGGGAACAATCCATCGCAGCCCGGTCCGGATCGATTGAGGATCAGCGTGCAATAGGCACCCCCTTCGTGGGGTGATCGGCGTGCAAAAAGGACCCCTTCATCCCGGGGATTTAGTCGGCCGACTGGTTTTGGTCAGTTGGCGAGAACGGGATGTTGATCGTGGAGACAGTGGTTCGGATTCGGCGTGAGCATGCAGCGGGTAAGGCGATCAAGGCGATCGCTCGTGACCTTCGTTTGTCGCGGAAGGTCGTCCGCAAAGCGATCCGGTCGCCGGAGGCGGCGTTCAACTATCAGCGCAAAGTCCAGCCGCTGCCGCGGATCGGTCCTTATCAGGATCGTCTCGATGCGCTGCTTGAGGAGAACGAAGGTCGCGGCCGCCGCGATCGGCTACGGATGACGCGTATCCATGACCTGTTGGTGCGCGAGGGGTTCGAAGGGTCTTATGATGCGGTGCGCCGCTATGCGGCGCGCTGGCGTGCTGCGCGGCGGAAGGATGCTGGCGAAGGCGCACCGGCGTTCATCCCGATGACCTTCCAGCCGGGTGAGGCCTACCAGTTCGACTGGAGCCACGAGGATGTGGAGATCGCCGGCAAGCCGATGCGGGTGAAGGTGGCGCATATGCGTCTCTGCGACTCGCGCGCACCCTATGTCCGGGCCTATCCGCGCGAGGGCCAGGAGATGCTGTTCGATGCCCATGCCCGGGCGTTCGCGTTCTTCGGCGGTGTGCCGCGACGCGGTATCTACGATAATATGAAGACGGCGGTGACGGCCGTGTTCACCGGCAAGGAGCGTGTGTTCAACCGCCGCTTCCTGATCATGACCGATCATTACATGGTCGAGCCGACCGCCTGCTCGCCGGCGGCGGGATGGGAGAAGGGCCAGGTCGAGCAGCAGGTCCAGACGATCCGAGGCCGCTTCTTCCAGCCGCGACTCCGGTTCGCCAGCCTGGCCGAGCTCAACGGGTGGCTGGAGGCCGAGTGCCGGCGCTGGGCCGAGCATCATGCCCATCCCGAACGCGGGGATATTACCGTCGCCGAGGCGCTGGATATGGAGCGACCGACCCTGCAGCCGATCCTGGCACCGTTCGACGGCTTCCATGAGAGCGAGCATGCCGTCACCGGCACCTGCCTCATCAGCTTCGATCGCAACCGCTACTCGGTCATGTCGACGGCCGCACGCCGGACCGTTCAGGTGCGCTCCTATGCCGATCGCATCGTCATACGCTGCGGCGATGCGATCGTCGGGGAGCATGAGCGCCACTTCGGTCGGAACCGCACGATATACGATCCCTGGCATTATCTGCCGGTCCTCGCGCACAAGCCCGGCGCGCTGCGTAACGGCGCACCGTTCCAGGACTGGGATCTGCCGCCCGCCCTGCACCGATTACGGCGAAGGCTCGGCACCGGGGACGAGGCCGATCGCAGGTTCGTGCGGGTCCTCTCGGCGGTGCTCACCGATGGCCTGGAGCCGGTAGAGGCTGCCGTGCGCGAAGCGTTGGCGAACGGAACGGCCAGCGACGAGCTGATCCTCAACATCCTCTCCCGGCGCCGCGAGCCGGCGACACCCCACAGCATCGTCACTTCGGAAGACCGGATGCTGCAGCATCCTCCGCTCGCCGACTGTGCCCGCTATGATCTGCTGCGAGGCTATGATGCAGCGGCATGATATGATCGACACGATGCGCGGCCTCGGACTCAAGGGCATGGCGGCGGCGTTCGACGAGGCGGTCACCACCGGCCTCCAGCGCAAGCGCACCACCATGGAGATACTGACCGACCTGCTCCGTGCTGAGGCGACCCACCGGGATGCAGCCTCCATCCGCTATCGGATGACGGCTGCGAGGCTGCCCGTGGTGAAGGACCTGGAGCGGTTCAGCTTCGAGGGCACACCGATCAATGAGGAGATGATCCGCTCCCTTCACGATGGCTCCTTCCTCCCGCCTCGCCGCAATATCGTGCTGGTCGGCGGCACGGGGACAGGCAAGACCCACCTCGCCATCGCGATCACCGCCAATGTCGTGCGAAGGGGCGCTCGCGCCCGCTACTTCAACACCGTCGATC
>SCNT01000038.1 GCA_005503165.1 Sphingomonadaceae bacterium 3R27E2-A | reverse complement strand
GTCACGGGGGGGGGGGCGGGGACCGCCGCGAAGCGCCGGTGGAGGGGCCCAGCGACGCTTACTCCACAGCCCCTCCGCCAGCGCTACGCGCTGCCACCTCCCCACCGCTGCGCGGCGGGGAGGATCACGACGCCACGACTTCCGCCAGCGCGGCGTGAATGTCGCTGACCACCACCGACCCCTCGCCGACCGACGAGGCGACGCGCTTCACCGATCCCTTGCGCACGTCGCCGATCGCATAGATGCGCGGCCAGCTCGTTTCGTAGCGCGTCGGCATGCGGTCGAGCGACCAGCCCGCCTTGACCAGTTCCATCGGCGCGATGTCGGTCCCCGTCTTCACGAAGCCTTTCTCGTCGCACACCATTTCCTTGGGGAGCCAGCGCGTGTTCGGCGTCGCGCCGAGGAAGAGGAACAGGAAGCCGCAATCGCAATGCCCCTCCTCGCCCGTATCGCGGCTGCGATAGGTCAGGCCCGCGAGCCGGTCCTCACCGTGCAGCGCGACGACGTCGGTCGATCCGATGATCTCGATATTCGGATGTTCTTCCAGCCGTTTGACGAGATATTCCGACATCGTCTCGCGCAGGCTCTCGCGGCGGAAGATGACGTGAACCTTCTTCGCGACGCTCGCGAGATAGATGGCGCCTTGCCCCGCCGAATTGCCCGCGCCGACGATCGTCACTTCGGCATTGCCGCACAGCTGCGCCTCCATCGGGGTCGCGCCATAATAGATGCCGCGCCCCTCATAGGCCTCGATCCCGTCGATCGGCAGGCGCTGGTACTGCGCCCCGCTCGCGACCACCACCGCGCGGCTTCTGAGCTTGCGACCATCCGCGAGGTGCAGGCAATAAGCGTCGCCGTCGCGCCCGATCTCGGCCGCGCGCACCGGCGCGACGATCCGCGCGCCGAATTTCTGCGCCTGCACCGTCGCGCGCCGCGCCAGTTCGTTGCCCGAAATGCCCGTCGGGAAACCAAGATAATTTTCGATCTTCGACGAGGTCCCCGCCTGACCGCCCGGTGCGAGCGAATCGAGCACGATTACCGTCAGCCCCTCCGACGCCGCATAGACCGCCGCCGCGAGCCCCCCGGGGCCGCTGCCGACGACGAGCACGTCGGCGGTCGCGCCGTCGGGGAGCAGGTCGAGCCCCATCGCCTGCGCCAGTTCCTCGGGGGTCGGCTGCACCAGTATGTCGGTCGCGCCCAGGATCACCGCGGGCAGCTGCTCTTCGGTCAGCCCGCGCTCGGCCATCAGATGCGCCGCGACCGGGCCGTCGGCAGGGTCGAACCAGCGGTGCCCGACGCCATGTTTCATGAGCAGGTCGCGCAGCGCATAGACGCTCCGGTCGAGCCCCGCGCCCAGCACGATGATTGCCGAAAACCCGCGCGTGTTGCCGAACTCGCGCCGCGCCGCGAACACCCGCACGAAGATATCCGAGAAATGACTATTGCCCGCGATCAGGCGCTGGAAATCCTCGTGCGGGATGCGCAGGATCTCGCCGTCGGCACCCATAACGACGCGCGACAAATGGCGCTGACCGGTGAGCACCGACAGGTCGCCCGCGAACTGCCCGCGCTCCATCCAGCCGACGCGCCGGCTGCCCTCGTCGGTCTGGACGAAGATGTCGGTGTGCCCCGTCAGCGTGACGATGCAGTCGGGGGCCATCGTCCCCTCGGCGAGGATCAGATCGCCCGCGCGATGCGATTCGATGGCTCCGAAAGCCTTGAGTTCTTCGATCTCGGCGTCGGAAAATGTGTGATTCACGTCGGCAGGCGGAGTCATGCGGCGCGGTCCTCTTGATGGGAGAGCGCCCAGCAATATCCGGAATCGGCGGCTTTGTCCCCCGGTTACCGCGCATGAGGCCCGCTTCAGCGCGCCTGTTACCGATGCGTTACAAAATTGCGCCAAAGGGTCTTTACAGGGGGGACCCCCCTGCATATATCGCCCTCCGCTGCCCCAGGGGGACTTCCAATAACCGCAAGGCAGCCTTGGATGTTTAACGTTATTTTTGGGGGTCCCTTGAGTTGCACCAGCATCATAGCGCCCACGGGCTGATTCAGGCACTTTCGCCGGTCGAACCTGTTACGCTTGTCCGCCCGCACGCCGCGGCGCGTGCAGCGCGTTTCTTCATCGAGCGATTTCCCGGCACGACCATGTATGCGGTCAAGGCGAATCCGTCGCCCGATCTGCTGCGCGTGCTGTGGGATTCGGGTGTCACGCATTACGACGTCGCCTCGATCGCCGAGGTTCGCCTCGTCGCGCGCACCCTGCCCAAGGCGGTGCTCTGCTTCATGCATCCGGTGAAGGCCGAGGAAGCGATTTCCGAAGCCTATTGGAAGCATGGCGTGCGCACCTTCTCGCTCGACACCATGGACGAGCTCGAGAAGATCGTCCGTGCGACTGAGGGCGCCCAGGATCTCAATCTGCTCGTGCGCCTGCGCGTTTCGTCCGACCATTCGAAGCTCAGCCTCGCCGCCAAGTTCGGCGCCGAGCCCGAGGACGTCGCCGAACTGCTGATGGCGACGCGCCAGGCCAGCGACGCGCTCGGCATCTGCTTCCACGTCGGCAGCCAGGCGATGACCCCGCACGCCTATGCGCAGGCGATGGAGCGCGTCCGCGCGGCGATCGTCGCGGCGGCGGTGACGGTCGACATCATCGATGTCGGCGGCGGCTTCCCCTCGTCCTATCCGGGCATGGAGCCCCCGCCGCTCGGCGCCTATTTCGACACGATCCACCGCACGTTCGAAAGCCTGCCGATCAGCTATTCGGCGGAGCTCTGGTGCGAACCCGGCCGCGCGCTCGCCGCCGAGTATAGCAGCCTGATCGTCCGCGTCGAAAAGCGCCGCGGCGACGAGCTTTACATCAACGACGGCGCTTACGGCGCGCTGTTCGACGCTGCGCATGTCGGCTGGCGCTTCCCCGTCACGTTGCTGCGCGAGCCTGAGAGCGACGCCGAAATGACGGCGTTCAGCTTCTACGGCCCGACCTGCGACGACCTCGACCATATGGCCGGGCCCTTCTTCCTGCCCGACGACGTCAAGGCCGGCGACTTCATCGAGATCGGCATGCTCGGCGCTTATGGCTGCGCGATGCGCACCAGGTTCAACGGCTTCGGCGCCGAGGAGACCCATGTTGTCAGCGACGAGCCGATGGTGAGCCTCTACACCGGCGAAGCCGAGCCAGAGCGCCGTAGCGCGACGGTGACCAAGCTGTTCTGAGCCGGACAGCGGAAACGAATATGGAAAGGGCCGGTCGCATCTTGGCGCCGGCCCTTTTTCTTTGCCCTGCGCGGTCATCGCTCTTCTGCCGCGGCGGAAAGCCCCAAGCCGCGCCGTGTTGAACGGCGCCCGAATCAATGAAAACCGCGCGCGCGCGCAAACGGTCATTGCCTCTTCGGTCTTCTTCCGCAACCATTCGCCCGAGGTACAACGACAAGGGAGACAATGCCGGTGGCCATGCTCGAGGGAATCCGGATCATCGATCTCACGACGGTCATCTTCGGTCCCTATGCGACGCAGATGCTCGCCGATCTCGGCGCCGAAGTGATCAAGGTCGAGGCGCCGGGGCTCGGCGACATCTCGCGCTACCTCGGCAACGGCGTCCCCGACCCGACGATGGGGTCAGTCCATCTGACCGTCAATCGCGGCAAGCGCTCGATCGCGCTCGATCTTAAGAAGCCTGACGATGCCGCGGTACTTCGAGACCTGATTGCGACGGCCGACGTCTTTTTTCACAATGTCCGCGGCAAGGCGATCGCGCGCCTCGGCTTCGATTATGAAGGCTGCAGGGCGATCAAGCCCGACATCGTCTATGTCCATGGGACCGGCTTCGGCCAGGACGGGCCGTACGCGGATTTGCAGGCCTATGACGACGTCATCCAGGCCGCGACGGGGACGACCAGCTTGCTGCCGCGCGTCGACGGCGATCCGCGTCCGCGCTACCTGCCCTCGCTGATCGCCGACAAGGTGGCCGGCCAATATGGCGCGCAGGCGATCCTCGCGGCGCTGATCCACAAACTCCGCACCGGCGAGGGGCAGGCGGTCGAAGTGTCGATGTTCGAATGCTTCACCAGCTTCATGATGGTCGAGCATCTGCGCGACGACACGCTCGATCCGCCGATCGGCCCAGCAGGCTATCCGCGCCAGCTCGACCCGACGCGCCAGCCTTTCCCGACGAGCGACGGTTATCTTGCGATCGTCCCCTATACCGCCGAATCGACCACACGGCTGCTCGGGCTGCTGGGCTGCCCCGAACTGCTGACCTCCCCCGAATTCGAGGCCGCGAAGGCGAAGGCGCGGCATATGCCGCTCGTCTACACCGCGATCGCAGAGCGCACCCCCGCGCGGTCTAGCGCCGAATGGCTCGCGCTGTTTGCCGAGAACGACATTCCGGCGATGGCGGTGCGCGACCTGCAGGACATCCGCGAAGATCCGCACCTCGCCCAAACCGGCTTTTTCCGCCGCCGCATCCACCCCGACGTCGGCGGCTATTACGAAATGCAGCCGCCGGTGAGATACGGCGCCGCGCCGGTGCGCGACATCGGCTTTGCCCCGCGGATCGACGGCGACGGCGACGCGATCCGCGCCGAACTGGCGGCGCGGCGGGACTGAATTGGGCAATTGCATAATGGCTTGCGATCCCTAGCATCGCCGCCAGACAAAGAGGGGGAGCTACATGACGCCCAACATTCTCGCACCCGGCGCGGTGCTGATCCTGTGGACATTGATCATGCTGGCCTGGGTCGCGGTGTCGCGCTTCCGCGCGCTGGCAAAGTCGGGCATCGATCTGAAGGCAGCGCCGCCGGGCGGGCGCGGCGGCGATCTCGAAGGTGTGCTGCCGCCGGTCACCAACTGGAAATCGCACAATTATACGCATCTGCTCGAGCAGCCGACGCTCTTCTATGCGGTGATCCTGATCCTGCACGCGGTCGGCGGCTATCCCGCCTATGTCGTGTGGGTCGCCTGGGCCTATGTCGTGCTGCGCGTCGTCCACAGCTTCTGGCAGGCGACCGTCAACCGTATCCCGGTGCGCTTCGCCATTTTCGCGCTGTCGACCTTGTGCCTGCTGGCGCTCGCGCTGCTCGCGGTCATCGCAACTCTGGGTTGAAGGGGGAGAGAAGAAGATGAACAGCACCGCAATATTGGGACCGGTTGCGACGCTCGCGCTCTGGTCGATGGTGATGTGGGTATGGATGTACGCGACACGCATCCCCGCGATGAGCCGCGCGAAGATCGACGCCGCCAAGATGGTCGGCGGCACCGGCAAGAATCTCGACGACGTGCTGCCGCCCGAGGTCCAGTGGAAGGCGCACAACTACAACCATCTGATGGAGCAGCCGACGGTCTTCTACGCCGTTGCGCTCGCGCTCGCGCTTGGCGGAATGGGCGGCGGCCTAAACACCCAGCTCGCCTGGGCGTATGTCGTGCTCCGCATCCTGCACAGCCTGGTGCAGGTCACGGTCAACCGCGTGATGTGGCGCTTCGCCATCTTCGCACTGGCGAGCCTCGCGCTGCTCGCGCTGTGCGTGCACGCCTTCATGGGGTTTGTGCTGCATTGAGCCAGCTTTCCCGTCCCGCTGCGGGAGTGGAGCTTTAGCGCGAAAACCGTCCCGCCAGTTCGACATGCGTCGACCAGCGGAACTGCCCGACCGGCTGCACCCAGTCGAGCCTGTAGCCGCCCGCGACCAAAATCTTCGCGTCGCGCGCAAAGCTTGCCGGGTTGCAGCTGACATAGGCGATCGCCGGCACGGTCGACGCCGCCAGTTCCTTGGCCTGCTCCTCGGCCCCGGCGCGCGGCGGGTCGAGGATGACCGCGCCGAACCGGTTCAGTTCCGCGGGCACGAGCGGCCGCCGGAAAAGGTCGCGATGCTCGGTAGCGACCAAGGCCCGCACGCGGTTCGCAGCCCCGGCCAGCGCCGCGATCGCGTCGCGCGCGCCTTCGGCGGCATAGACTTTCCGCCCCGCCTGCACCGACAGCGCGAAGGTGCCGATCCCGGCGAACAGGTCGGCCACTGCGCCCGCATCGCCGATCGCTTTCGTAACGGCGTCGACCAGCGCTTCCTGCCCTACCCTTGTCGGCTGCAGGAAGGCAAAGACCGGCACCTCGACCGCGATACCGCCGAAGCGCACCGTCGGCGGATCGGGCTGCCACAGGATCTCGGGCCCGTCGCCCTGGTCGATCACGAAACGCGCCAGCCGGTGCGCGCCGGCAAAATCCTGCAGCGCCATCGCCGCGTCGAGCCCCTCGGCCTTCACGCCTTCGAGCAGCAGCTCGACGCCCTGGTCAAGCATCTGCAGCTTGACCTTCACCGGCCGCCGCTGCGGCGCGATCAGGCCCAGCAGTTCGCGCACCGGCGCGACCAGCGCGAACAGCTCGGGCAGCAGCAGCGGGCACATGCGCATGTCGACGATCTGGTTGCTCTGCGCCGCGTTGAAGCCGATCGCCACCTGCCGTCCCGTGCGCAGCGCGGTGAGCGCGGCGCGGCGGCGGCTGTGCGACGGCGAGAGCAGCGCGGGCAAAACCTCCGCCGCTTCGACATCCTGTCCCGCCAGTCCGCCCACCACCCGGTCGCGGACATAGTCGGCGAGCGCATCTTCGGCGACATGCTGCAACTGGCACCCGCCACATTTACCGAAATGGCGGCATAATGGCTCCGCGCGGTTCGGGCCCGGGATGAGAATACCGTCGGAGCGCACGCGGTCTCCGGGTACCGCACCCGCGACATGGCGACCGTCAGCGGTGACGCCGTCGCCGCGCGCAGCGATGCGGGTAATCAGGGCGGTTTCGCTCACATCAGTCTTTCAGCAGGTCGTCGGCCACAAGGCCGGGGCCGATAGCCCGAGCGCGCGCAATATGCCAGCCCACCGCGGAAACCGCCGCGTCGAAGGCATCGCCGCCGCGCGCGAGCATGGCGCCGCACGCCCCTGCGAGCACATCGCCCGTCCCCGCTGTCGCGAGCCAGGGGCTGCCCGGCCAAGCCGCGACGACACGGCCATCGGGCGCTGCGACGACGGTATCAGCACCCTTGTAGATCACCACCGCCCCGGCATCGGCCGCGGCGGCTTTCGCCCGGTCGATCTTGCTGCCCTCCAACCCGGGAAAGGCCTTGGCGAACTCGCCTTCGTGCGGGGTCAGGATGGCGGGTAGAGTCCCGCCAAGCGCCCGCAGGCGCGGCAGGGCCGAGGCGATGGCAGCGGCATCGATCACCAGCGGCTTGCCGGCATCGCGCGCCGCCGCGACATCGCGATCGAGCGCCGGGGCCGCGGGATAGCCCGGCCCGACGACCACCGCACCCACCCGGGCATCGCGCAAGCGCTCGTCGTAACAGTCGCCATCCTCGGCGATGATCGCTTCAAGCGGCGCGTCCGCCGCCCCGCTCAGCACCACATAGCCCGCCCCGCTGCGCAGCGCCGCCGCCGCGGTCAGCCGCGCCGCACCGGGCATCGGCCCCGACCGGATCAGCACCATACCCCGATTGAACTTGTGCGACGTTGCGCCCGGCATCGCGACTATCGGCTTGGGGGCGCTCCGCATCATCCGGTCGGCTGCAATCCCGATGGGCGCCAGCAACACCCGCCCGCAATGGGGCGCAGCGGGCAGCAACATATGCGCGGGCTTCAACGCCCCCAGCGCCAGCGTGACGTCGGCGGGCAGCGGCGGCGCCCAGTCGTGCAACCCATCGCCATCGACCCCGCTCGGCACATCGACCGCCAGCACCCGCCGCCCGGCGAAGCGCCACAAAATCGCGGCGAGATCGCCGCTGACCGGCCGCGTCAGCCCGACCCCGAACAGGGCATCAACGACCAGCGGCGCCGGCGCGGTCTCGAGGGTCAGCGCCTCGACCGGCCCGCCCCAGCGCGCCCGCGCCGCGCGTGCAAGATCGGTGGCTGGTTCGGCGAACGCCGCGACACGCACCTCGGCTCCGCGTTCGGCAAGAAGGCGCGCCGCGACATAACCGTCGCCGCCATTATTCCCCGGCCCGCACAGGATCAACACCGGCCCGCCCGCCGCCATGCGCCAAGCGATGTCGGCCACCGCGGCACCCGCGCGGTCCATCAATTCGGCAAGCGACGTTCCCGAGCCAGCGCAAGCCGCCTCGGCCGCACGCATCGCGGCGGTGGTCAGGATCGGGGCATCGGCGGGAACGGACATGAGGCTGTGGTAGCGCGTTTCGGCGCGGGTGAGAACTCGATGGTTCCGGTAGCCCAGTTTCGGGCGGTTGTGGCCTAGTCCTCCCTGTCGCGCAGCGATGGGGAGGGGGACAGTTTGGGGTCGTCCGGTCCCCCGGACCGGACTTGGATTGCCGGGGGCAATCCAACCCCAAACTCGAAGCATGGTGGAGGGGCGGCGGCCTTGGACCGACGTTTCGGGCATCGGCCCCTCCACCGCCCTTCGGGCGGTCCCCCTCCCCACGGCTTCGCCGCAGGGAGGATCAGGATCGTCCGCTCTCCACCCCGAACCGGCCGTCGCGCCTCAATCCACCCCGCCCGTATCGGCCGGCAGTCGGTAGCGATCGTTCCCGATCGCCACCTCGATCACGCCCTCGTCGACGATCGACACATTCGCCACCTCGGCGCCGTCGGCTGAAATTACCCCGCGCCCGTCGGTCGTGATCTGCAACCGGCGGTAACCGACGTCGCTCCGCCCCACCACCAGCACGGCCCCCTCAGCGCCGGTGATTTCCTCCACCGTGCAGGTGCGGTCGAACAGCTTCGCACCCTCGAGCGCGCACTCGATCCGCCCGTCGTTCGCGGCGTCGCGCGACTGCTTCGCTTCGGCGGCGGCGATGTCGGCGTTGTTCGGCTTGTCGTTGCACGCCGCGAGCAGCAGCAGCGGCAGCGCCGCCAGTCCTGAAATCTTCAACCCTTGGCCCCCTTCAGCTGCGACAGGTCGCGCACCGCGCCGCGCGCGGCACTCGTCGTCATCGCAGCATAGGCCTGAAGTGCTACCGAAACCTTGCGCGGGCGCGGCTTGACGGGTTGCCACCCCGCCGCGTCCATCGCGGCGCGGCGTGCCGCGAGCACGCTGTCTGCGACCGCCAGCGTAATCGTACGGTTCGGAATGTCGATGTTGATGAGGTCGCCATTCTCGACCAGCCCGATCGCCCCGCCCTCGGCCGCCTCGGGCGAGACATGGCCGATCGACAGCCCCGAGGTGCCACCAGAGAAGCGCCCGTCGGTGACCAAGGCGCAGGCCGCACCGAGCCCCTTCGATTTCAGGTAGCTCGTCGGATAGAGCATTTCCTGCATGCCCGGCCCGCCCTTGGGCCCCTCGTAGCGGATCACCACCACATCGCCTGCCTCGACCTGCCCGGTAAGGATTCCCGCGACGGCGGCATCCTGGCTCTCATAGACCTTCGCGGGGCCCGAGAATTTGAGAATGCTCTCGTCGACGCCCGCGGTCTTCACGATGCAGCCGTCGAGCGCGATATTGCCCGACAGCACCGCGAGCCCGCCATCTTTGCTGAACGCATGGTCGGCCGAGCGGATCACCCCGCCCTCGCGGTCGAGGTCGAGATCGTCCCAGCGCCGGTCCTGGCTGAACGCGGTCTGCGTGGGCACGCCGCCGGGCGCCGCCATGAAGAATTTCTGCACCTCGGGGTCGTTGGTGCGCGAAATGTCCCATTTGTTGAGCGCATCGCCCAGCGTCGCGCTGTGCACGGTGGGCAGGTGCGCATGGATCAGCCCCGCTCGCTCGAGCTGGCCGAGGATCGCCATGATCCCGCCCGCGCGGTGGACATCCTCCATATGCACGTCGCTCTTCGCCGGAGCGACCTTCGACAGGCACGGCACGCGGCGCGACAGCCGGTCGATGTCCTCCATGGTGAAATCGACCCCGGCCTCATAGGCCGCAGCGAGCAGGTGGAGCACCGTGTTGGTCGATCCGCCCATCGCGATGTCGAGGCTCATCGCATTTTCGAATGCCTCGAAGGTCGCGATATTGCGCGGCAGGACGCTCTGATCGTCCTCCTCATAATGGCGGCGGCACATGTCGACGACGAGCCGCCCGGCGTTCAAAAACAAGGCCTTGCGGTCGGCATGCGTCGCCAGCGTCGAACCATTGCCCGGCAGCGACAGCCCCAGCGCCTCGGTCAGGCAATTCATCGAATTGGCGGTAAACATGCCCGAGCAGCTGCCGCAGGTCGGGCACGCCGCCTGTTCGATCGCCGTGACTTCCTCGTCGCTGTACTTCTCGTCGGCAGCGGCGACCATCGCATCGACGAGGTCGAGCGCGACCTCCTTGCCCTTGAGCACGACCTTGCCCGCCTCCATCGGCCCGCCCGACACGAAAACCACGGGAATGTTGATGCGCAGCGCCGCCATCAGCATGCCCGGGGTGATCTTGTCGCAGTTCGAAATGCACACCATCGCGTCGGCGCAATGCGCGTTGACCATATATTCGACGCTGTCGGCGATCAGGTCGCGGCTCGGCAGGCTGTAGAGCATACCGTCGTGCCCCATCGCGATGCCGTCGTCGACCGCGATGGTGTTGAATTCCTTGGCGACCCCGCCATGCGCCTCGATCTCGCGCGCGACCATCTGGCCGAGGTCCTTGAGGTGGACGTGGCCGGGCACGAATTGAGTGAAGCTGTTGACCACTGCGATGATCGGCTTGCCGAAATCGCCGTCCTTCATCCCCGTCGCGCGCCAGAGGCCGCGGGCCCCGGCCATGTTGCGGCCATGGGTGGTCGTACGCGAACGATATGAAGGCATTTCGAACAATCCTGATAATAATATTTCAAAATCTGACGAGGAAACGCGCCTCTACACGCCTATCCCGCGATATACAATGCCAGTTTGTTGCACATGCGAGCAAGCCGGTCGGCAAAGAGCGCCTGCCCCGCCGCATCGCCAACCAGATCCTGCCGCATCTCGATCCCGATATAGGGAATCGCGTTCGCCTCGGCATGGCGATTCATTGTCGCGTTGAGGAGCTTGCCGGAATAGGGAAGTTGGTCGCCGACGTTCAGCCCCTCGCTCTCCAGCGCGGCGATCGCGGGCGCAGCGAGGCGGTCATCTTTGTTGTAGAGTACCCCGACCTGCCACGGCCGTGCCTGCCCGGGATCGCTCGCCAGCAAAGGCGTAAAGCTGTGCAGCGACAGGATCATCGCCGGCCGGCGCGCCGCCAGGGTCGCTGCAATATGGTCATGATAGGGCCGGAAGAAGCGCGCCATCCGCGCCTCGCGCCCCTCATGATCGAGCGCATTGCCCGGGATCGCATGGCCGTCGCTGGCGATCGGCACCGCGCCGGGTGCCTCCTCGTCGCGGTTGTAATCGACGACCAGCCGCGACACCCCGCCGAGGATCGCAGCATCGACCGCGCCCGCCTCGACGAGCAGCGCCGCGACCTCGGCGACGCCGATGTCGATCGCGATATGCTCGTCCAGCAGCGCGGGATCGATGCCGAGGTCGATGTCGGCGGGCACTCGGTTCGACGCATGGTCACCGATGAGCAGCACCCCGCCCGCGCGCGGTATCCCGAGCGCGGTCCACGCCTCGCTCATCGCAGGGTTCCCGCCATCTGCCACCAGTGCGGGTGGCTTTCCGCCAGCCTCACCGAGGCGGCGTCGCGCTCGGCGAGTGCATCGAACAGCGCGAAGCAGGTCGCGCCCGATCCCGACATGCGCGCGAGCCACGGGCTAAGCGCGCCGAGTTCGAGCAGCACGTCGGCAATGGCCGGACATTGCGCGATCGCCGGACGTTGTAGATCGTTGCGCGCCGCGAGCAGTTTGGCCCGCCCCGCCGGATCGCCATAAAGCGCGCCGCGGTCGATCCCGTCCCACGCCGCGAACACCGGCCCCGTCGCGACGGGCTGGCACGGATTGACCAGCAGCACCGGCGTCCCGCCGAGCCGCAATTCGGGCAGCGGAGTCAGTTCCTCGCCCACCCCGACGCCGAGACAGGTCGCGCTCGCGACGCAGGCGGCGACATCGGCGCCCAGCGGCGCCACGATCCGCGCCAGCACGGCGTCGCCCAATTCGGGCAGAAAATGGGTCCGCACCAGCCGCGCCATCGCCGCTGCATCGGCAGACCCGCCCCCGATCCCCGCCGCGACAGGCAGCCGCTTGGTGAGCTTCACCGCCAGCGGCGGCACGCGGTCCGCGCCATAGCGCTCGCGCAGCAAGGCCACCGCGCGCAGCACCAGATTGTCGCCCCCCGCGCTCAACCCCTCGGCAAATTCGCCTTCGATCGCCAGTGCATCCGCCGCCGCCACCTGCGCCTCGATCGTGTCGCCATGATCGACGAAGGCGAACAGGGTCTCGATCTCATGATAGCCGTCGGGTCGCCGCGCCCGGACATGCAGCGCGAGGTTGATCTTTGCCCAGCCCGTCTCGACCAGTACGGTCATGGCGCTGTGGTCGCGGGGGTCAGCCCGTCGCGCAGCTTCGCCTCGATCCGCGTCGCCATGTCGGCCTCGGCGAGCAAGGCCGCGGCGCGCCAGGTGTACCGCGCCTGGAAATGCCGCCCCGTCGCCCAATAGGCGTCCCCCAGATGCTCCACGATCACCGCATTGACCGGATCGCCCGCCTGCGCCTTTTCGAGCAGCGGCACCGCTTCGCCGGGCTTGCCGGTCAGGAAATAGGCCCAGCCCAGCGAGTCGGTGATCGCCGCGCTCTGCGGATCCTGCGCCCACGCCGCCTCGATCTGTTCGAGGGCCTTGTCGACATTCTTGCGCCGCTCGATCGAGGAATAGCCAACGAAATTCAGTATATTCGGATCGTTGGGCCGGAGCTTGATCGCCTTGTCAAGCAAGGGTTCGGCCGCGTCCCAATCATCAGCCTGCAGCAGCAGCTCGGCGCGTGCGATCAGCAGGCTGCCGCGCAGCGCCTTGTCATTCTCGTCATCGCCGAGGTCGGCTTCGAGCGCCGCATAAGCGCGCTCGGCCGCCGCCGCATCGCCGCCGCGCCGCGCGACGTCGGCGTGGCGCACGAGCAGGCTGCGCGACCCCGGCTCGCGCGCGATCGCGCGTTCGGCAAGGTTCACCGCGGCGGGATAGCCCCCTTTGTCGGCGACGAGTTCGGCGTAGCGCATCGCAAGCACCGGCGGCGGATCGCGAAACTCCGCGAGTGTGCCGAGCGCCGCGTCGGTCTGCCCATTCGCCGCGAGCGCCTCGAGCAGCGCACCGCGCACCTGCCAGTCGTTCGGCTCGAGCCAGAAGGCCACGCGCGCAAAAAGCAGGGGCACCTTGGGGTTGCTGTTCGGCGTCCGGACAAAACCATCGGCGAGCAGCCCCAGCCAATGCGCCGCCCCGCCACGCGGCCCGGCGACGGGCTGGTCGGGCAGCAACAGCACCGGGTCCTCGCGTTCGCCCGCCGCGAGCGCAATCCGACCGCGCAACCGCTCGGCTGCCGCGTCCTCGCCCGCCTTCGCCAGCGCCGCCGCGACGCGCATCGCGACGAGCTGGCTCGTGCGGTCGGTCAGGATCACCTTGTCGGCAAGCGCCGCCGCTTCGGCGGCGCGCTTTGCACCGAGTTGGACCAGCGCCGCCTCGAGCTGGAACGCGGGCTGCGGCGGACCGCGATCGCCCGCACCGAGCAGGTGGCGTTCGGGCGCAGCCTCGCGCGCGCCCATCGCGATCCAGCTGCTGAGCGGCGGCCCGACGAGCCTTGCGATCGCATCGCCGCCGGTCTTGTCCGGCCGGCCCGCGACATAAGCTTGCGCGCCCTTCCAGTCGGCGCGCCGCAGCGCGTCGGCGACGAGCACCAGCTGCGCGTCGAAGCGCCGGTCGCCCGCCTGCCACAGCAGGAAGGCCGCGCTCCGCGCCGCGGCGAAATCGCCCGCCTCGATCGCCTGTTCGAGCATCCGCCCGCGCAGCCCCGGCAGCTCGGGCGCCGCGCTTGCGACCGCCGTCAAAGCGGCGAGCGCCATCTGCGGGTCACCCGCATCCTCGGCCAGCCGCGCCTTCGCGAGCGCATTCAGCGCCGCGTCCCCGCCGTCGGCGGCCTGCGCAGTCAGCGGCAGCAGCGCCGCCGCCGCGAGCAGGCCCAGCTTACATGTTCGGATAATTGGGGCCTCCGCCGCCTTCGGGAGTGACCCAGTTGATGTTCTGGGTCGGGTCCTTGATGTCGCATGTCTTGCAATGGACGCAATTCTGCGCGTTGATCACGAATTTGGGATCGCCGACGTCCGCGCCGACGATCTCGTACACCCCTGCCGGACAATAGCGCTGCGCGGGCTCGTCATACATCGGCAGATTATATTCGACCGGGATCGACGGGTCCTTGAGCTGCAGATGGACCGGCTGGTCCTCCTCATGGTTGGTGTTCGACAGGAACACCGACGACAGCCGGTCGAAGGTCAAAACGCCGTCGGGCTTGGGATAATCGGGCTTCGGCATCATGTCTGCGCGGTAGAGCGTGGTATTGTCGGGATGATGCTTCATCGTGAAGGGCATCTTGATCTTCAGCGTCTCGGCCCACATCGTCATGCCCGACAGGATCGTACCGAAGAAATCGCCCCATTTCTCCACCAGCGGCAGCACGTTGCGTACGACGCTGAGTTCCTTTTTCACCCAGCTGTCGTCATAGGCGTCCTGATAGGCGGTGAGCGTGTCGCTGCCACGGCCCGCGGCCACCGCCGCAAACGCCGCCTCGGCCGCCATCATGCCCGATTTCATCGCGGTGTGCGTGCCCTTGATCCGCGGCACGTTGAGGAAACCGGCGCTGTCGCCGATCAGGGCGCCCCCCGGGAAGGCGAGCCTGGGCACCGACTGGTACCCGCCGTCGCTGATCGCGCGCGCACCATAGGAGACGCGCTTGCCGCCTTTCAGTATCTTCGCGATCTCGGGGTGCGTCTTCCACTTCTGCATTTCCTGGAAGGGCGAGGTGTGCGGGTTGCGATAGTTGAGCCAGGTCACGAAACCGAGCGCGACCTGCCCATTCGCCTGATGATAGAGGAATCCTCCGCCGTTCGAATGTTCGTCGAGTGGCCAGCCCTGCGTGTGGATCACGCGGCCCGGGGCATGATTTTCAGGGTCGATGTCCCAGAGTTCCTTGACACCCAGGCCATAAACCTGCGGCTCGCAATCGGCGTCGAGAGCGAATTGCGGCTTCAGCATCTTCGTCAGATGCCCGCGCACGCCCTCGCCGAAAAAGGTGTATCTGGCATGCAGTTCGAGCCCCGGCTGGTAGTCGCTCTTGTGGCTGCCGTCGCGCGCGACGCCCATGTCGCCCGTCGCGACGCCCTTCACCGATCCGTCGTCATTGTACAGGATCTCGGCCGCCGGGAACCCGGCGAAAATCTCGACACCCAGCCCCTCAGCCTGTTCGGCGAGCCAGCGGCAGAGATTGCCGAGGCTGCCCGTATAGGTGCCCTTGTTGTGCATGAAGCCGGGGGTGATGAAATGCGGGACGCCGATCTTCCTGGTCTTTGTGAGCACCCAATGCTGGTTGTCGTTGACCGGCACCTCGGCCATCGGACAGCCTTGGTCGCGCCAGTCGGGCAGCAGCTCATCGAGGGACTTGGGATCGATCACCGCGCCCGACAGGATATGCGCGCCGACTTCGGATCCCTTTTCGAGGATACAGACCGACAATTCGCTGCCCGCTACATTCGCCAGCTGCTTGAGGCGGATCGCCGCCGAAAGACCCGCCGGACCCGCGCCGACGATGACCACGTCATAGGGCATCGATTCTCGTTCGCTCACCGCAAATACCTTTCTGCCGTCCCTGCGCGGACATTCATCGTGCCCTGCGCTCATTCTGTCACGAAATGCGATGCCCGCCAATTGACGGGCGCGTCAACTGTCTGTTTCAAACATTTTCATGGGTGGGCAAAACTCCGCGTTGCTGGCGCAAAGCTATAGCGACTGGTGGTCTCTGGCTGGCGTGGACGCGCTCGTCGGCGAAGCGCCAGCGGGATGGCTCGCCGCGCCGCCGGCAAACGACCCCGCCCCCGCGCGTCCCAAAATGGCGGTCGCTCCCGAACCCGAGTACGCCCCGCTCCCCGCCGCACTTCAGCGGCAGGAAGTCGCCCCCACCCCCGTCGCCAAAGGCCCGGTCAAGCTCCCGACCGAATGGGGCGCGTTCCAGAGCTGGCTCGCCGAGCATCCGGGCGTCCCTGGCAGCCAGTGGGACGCGCGCCGCGTACTCCCCGTGGGCGATCCCGGCGCGCCGCTGATGCTGCTCACCGCCTGGCCCGAGATCGACGACCAGCGCGAGGGCGCGCTTTTCGCCGGCCCGGCGGGCAAGCTGCTCGACGCGATGATCCGCGCGATCGGCGCGACGCGCGAACAATGCTATCTCGCCAGCCTCGCGGTGACGCGCCCGCCCGGCGGCCGCTGCGACGAAGCAGCCGCGGCCGATCTCGACCGGCTGCTCTGGCATCACCTCCGCCTCGCGCGGCCTGGACGGCTGCTGCTGATCGGCGGCGACATTACGCGCATGGCGGCAAAAATAGCCCTGCCCGACGCGCGCGGAAGGTTACTCGATCTTAACCAAGATGGCGGCAAGGTGGAGGCGGTGGCAATCGCCCATCCCGCGATGCTGCTCGCCCGGCCCGCCCAGAAAGCGGCGGCCTGGGATAGTCTCAAACTGTTCAACCGGGGACGTTGACAGATGAAAAAAACCACGGCTCTTGCCGCCGCACTCCTGTTTTCCACCGCCACTCCGGCGATCGCCGCCGACGCGGGCGATCCGCTGGCCGCTGCGCCGCAGACCGTGCCGGGCGTGCTCTCTTCGAAGCAGAAGCAATTTTACAGCCAGGTCGTCAGCGCGATCCGCGGCCAGCGCTGGGCCGAGGCCAAGGCCTTGCTCGACGGCGCCGAAAACGGCCCGCTCAACGATTTCCTGCGCGCCGAACTGCTCGTCGCGCCGAACAGTCCCAAGGCCGAAGTCGCCGACATCATGCCGATCCTCGCGCGCTCGCCGAACCTGCCGCAGGCCGAGCAACTCGGCCGCCTCGCGGCGAAGCGCGGCGCGACCGACATCCCCGCGCTCCCCCATCAGACGCGGCTCAGCTGGGCGGGCAGCGCCCCGCGCCGCGTCGGCGCCGACAGCGTCAGCGATCCCTTCGCGAACGGCCTCGCCAGCAGCATCCCCGACCGGATCAAGAACGACGACCCCGCGGGCGCCGAAGCCTTGCTCAACGCGGTGATCGACAAGCTCAGCCCCGAGGCGCGCGCCGAATGGCAGCAGAAGGTCGCCTGGTCCTATTATATCGAGAATGACGACCAGAATGCGCTGCGCCTGGCAATCGCCTGCACCCAGAACGGCGGCGCCTGGGCCACGCAGGGCGCATGGACGCAGGGCCTCGCCGCGTGGCGCCTGCGCGACTATCGCACCGCGCTGGCCGCCTTCGATCGCGTTGCCAGAGAAGCGCCCGACAGCGAGTTGCGAGCCGCGGCTTACTACTGGGCGTCGCGTGCCGCGATGGCCGCGGGCGAGCCCGCCGCAGTCCAGCCGCGCCTCCGCTCCGCCGCCGCTAACGAGGAAACCTTCTACGGCCTGCTCGCCGCCGAAACGCTCGGCGAGGGCGTGGTGCGCCAGCAGACTGCCCGCCCCGACCGCAGCGCCTGGCGCGCGCTAGAAGAACAGCCCAATGTCCGCGCCGCGATCGCGCTCGCCGAGATCGGCGAGGAGCAACATGCCGGCGAAGCGCTCCGCCACCAGGCGCGCATCGGCAACGCCAGCCAGCACGAGCAGCTGATCGCGATCGCCAATGCGCTGAGTCTGCCCGAAACGCAGCTCTATCTCGCACACAACACCCCGCAGGGACGCAAGCTCGCGGCATCGACGCGCTACCCCCAGCCCAGATGGGAGCCGAATGGCGGCTGGCGCGTCGATCCCGCGCTCGTCTTTGCACACACGCTGCAGGAATCGCGCTTCCAGCGCGCCGCAGTCAGCGGCGCGGGGGCGATGGGGCTGATGCAGGTGCGCCCCGGCACTGCGCGCGACCTCGCGCGCTGGAACGGCGACGCCAGCGGTCCCGGCGACCTCAAGACTCCCGCGGTCAACATGGACTTCGGCCAGCGCTACCTCGAGTATCTGAGCCGTGACGGCTCAACGGGCGGCCAGCTGCCGAAAGTGATTGCGGCCTATAACGCCGGCCCCGCACCGATCGCGCGCTGGCAGACCGAGGTCCGCGACGGCGGCGATCCCCTGCTCTACATCGAATCGATCCCCTATTGGGAAACGCGCGGCTATGTCGGCATCGTGCTGCGCAACTACTGGATGTACGAAGCGCAGCAGGGCAAGCCCTCGGTCAGCCGCGCCGCGCTGGCGCAGGGCAAATGGCCGCGCTTTCCCGACACCAAGGACCGGGTGCGTCTCAGCTACGCGCCGGGCCTGACCAATGCCGATTGACGAAAGCCTCGACTTCAAGCCGGTTCATATCGCGGTCCTGACGATTTCGGACACCCGCGGCGTCGATGACGATCGCTCGGGCGACACGCTCGTCGAACTGCTCACCGCCGCGGGCCATATCCTCGCCGACCGCGCGATCATCCGCGACGAAAAGTCGCTGATCGTCTCGCGCCTGCACAACTGGATCGACAATGCCGAGGTTGATGTCATCATCACCACCGGCGGCACCGGGGTCACCGGCCGCGACGTCACGCCCGAGGCGCTGCATGCGCTCGACGGCAAGGACATCCCGGGCTTCGGCGAACTGTTCCGCTGGCTGAGCTACCAGAGCATCGGCACCTCGACCATCCAGTCGCGGGCCTGCGCCGTCGTGGCGCGCGGCACTTACATCTTCGCGCTCCCCGGCTCGACCGGGGCGGTGAAGGACGCGTGGAACGGCATATTGTCGACCCAGCTCGATAGCCGGCACAAACCGTGCAACTTCGTCGACCTCATTCCGCGGCTGACCGAGTAAGCCAAACAAAGCGAATTGGAGCGTCGCCCCCGCGAAGGCAGGGGCCGCGAGCAGCCTTGCGCTACGCCCATAGCGGCCCCCGCCTTCGCGGGGGCGACGAAATTTGTTCTTCCTTTGTTCCACTCAAGGCGATATCCTCACCCGGTGGAATCGCCCAAACCCCTCCCCCCTCTTCCGGGCCGCGGCGCGCCGACCAACCTCCGCCCCACGCGCACGGGCTCGCTGGACCGCGAAACCGATGGCGACTGGCTCGACGAGACCGAAATCATCGACGGCGCCGCACCGCGGCTGCGCACGACAGTCACCGTCGAGCATCCCAAGACGATCATTTCGCGTAACGCCTCGCCCGACATCGGCTTCGACCGTTCGATCAACCCCTATCGCGGCTGTGAGCATGGCTGCATCTATTGCTTCGCGCGTCCGACCCACGCCTTCCACGACCTTTCGCCCGGGCTCGATTTCGAGAGCAGGCTCTTCGCCAAGCCCGACGCCGCGAGGCTGCTCCGCGCCGAACTCGCCAAGCGCAATTACAAGGCCGCGCCGCTCGCCATCGGCACCAACACCGACGGCTACCAACCGATCGAGCGCGAATGGGGCATCACCCGCGGCGTGATCGAGGTGCTCGCCGAGACGAAGCACCCCCTGATCGTCACCACCAAGTCCGACCGCATCCTCCGCGACATCGACCTCTTGAGCCAGATGGCCAAGGACGGCCTCGTCGGCGTCGCGGTCTCGGTCACCACGCTCGACCCCGCCATCGCGCGCACGCTCGAACCCCGCGCCCCGCACCCGCACCGCCGCCTCGCCGCGATCCGGGCGCTGATCGACGCGGGGGTGCCGACGCAGGTCAACATCTCGCCGATCATCCCCGCGATCACCGATCATGAGATCGAAGCGATCATGAAGGCGGCGGCCGATGCCGGCGCGATCCGCTCCTCCTATATATTGATGCGCCTGCCCTATGAGGTCGCGCCGCTGTTCCGCGCCTGGCTCGCGGCGCATTACCCCGACCGCGCCGACAAGGTGATGCACATGGTCCAGGACATCCGCGGCGGCCGCGACAATGACCCGAATTTCTTCACCCGCATGAAGGGCCATGGCGTCTGGGCGCAGCTCATCCGCACCCGCGTCAAACGCGCCGCGCGCGAGCATGGCATGGACAAGAGCTTCCCGCCGATCCGCAGCGACCTCTTCAGGCCGCCTGAGAGAGATGGCCAGATGGAGCTGTTCTGAAAAGGCCGTCGCCCCGCGAAAGGAAGCTTAACCCGGCCCGACTTGTGTTCTCCGCCGAAAGCCGGGGCCCAGATGGCAAACTCGCCGTGTCCTTCATGGGCCCCGGCTTTCGCCGGGGAACTCAATCCCGCAAATTGTGAACGGCTGGCTAGGCCCCCACCAGCGACTTCAGCTTGTAATCCTTATAATCGTCGCGGATCTGGCGCTTCAGGATCTTGCCCGTCGCGGTGTGCGGCAGTTCGTCGACGAAGACGACCTCGTCGGGCAGCCACCATTTGGCGACCTTGTCCTTGAGGTAATCGACGATCATCGCCTCGCTCGTCTCGGCGCCCGGCTTCTTGACGATCAGCAGGATCGGCCGTTCATCCCACTTCGGGTGATAGACGCCGACCGCCGCGGCCTCCTGCACCCCCGGCGCCCCGACCGCGGCATTTTCCAGTTCGATCGACGAAATCCATTCGCCGCCCGACTTGATCACGTCCTTGGCGCGGTCGGTGATCTGCATGACCCCGTCGGGGTGGATCACCGCGACGTCGCCGGTGTCGAACCAGCCATCATCGTCCGCGGCATCCTCACCCGCCTTGAAATAGCGCTGGATGATCCACGGCCCGCGGATCTGCAGCCGCCCGCTCGTCTCGCCATCGCGCGGCAGTAGCGCGCCGTCGTCGTCGACGGTGCGCAGCTCGACGCCGAAGGGCGGACAGCCTTGCTTGGCGACATTGTCGACCTTCTCGTCGAAGCTCATCTCGTCCCAGTTCCAGGGGCGCTTGCCCATCGTCCCGATCGGTGAAGTTTCGGTCATCCCCCAGGCGTGCGCGACCTCGATATCGTCCTTCATGAAGCGTTCGATCATCGCGCGCGGACACGCCGAGCCGCCGATGATCACGCGCTTCAACTTGCCGTAACCGATGCCGGTGGCGTCCATATGCGCGAACATCGCGATCCACACCGTCGGCACGCCCGCGCTGTGCGTCACGCCCTCGTCGTGGATGAGGTCGCACAGGATCTGCGCATCGTTGCTCGCCGAAAAGACCAGCTTCGCGCCCACCGTCGCCGCGGCGAAGGGAATGCCCCAGCTATTCGCGTGGAACATCGGCACGATCGGCAGCACCACGCTGCGGTTCGACATGTCGAACACGTCAGGCTGAATCTCGGTGATCGCGTGGATGACGTTCGAGCGATGCTCGTAGATCACGCCCTTGGGATTGCCCGTCGTCCCGCTGGTGTAGCAGAGCCCGACCGGATCGCGCTCGTCGAGTTCGACCCACTGAAAGCTGCCATCCTCGGCGTCGATCAGGTCGCGGTACGATTTATAATCGCCCTGGGCTGGCGCATCGAACAGGATGAAATGCTCGACCGTCTTGAGCTCGGGACGCAGCCGCTCGACGATCGGCAGGAACATGGCGTCGAAGAACAGCACCCGGTCTTCGGCATGGTTTATGATGTAAATCAGCTGCTCGTCGAACAGCCGCGGGTTCACCGTGTGCAGCACGCCGCCCATACCCGCGCTGCCGTACCAGCTTACGAGATGATGGCCGTGGTTCATCGCCAGCGTCGCGATACGGTCGCCCCTGGTCACGCCCAGCTTGGTCATCGCCGCGGCAAAACGGCGCGCGTCCTTGCCCACTTCGCCCCAGGTCGATCGCGTCATGCTGCCGTCGGCCCAGCGCGACACGATCTCGCGCCCGCCATGCTCGCGAGCGGCATGGTCGATCAGGCTGGTGACGAGTAACGGCTGGCCCTGCATTCCCATTTCGGTATCCTCATTGTGGTTTGCCTTGGATAAGGCCGAGGATGCGATGGGCGCAAGTGTCTAAGCGCCCCTTTTGATCCTCCCTGTCGCGAAGCGATGGGGAGGGGGACCGCCGCGAAGCCGTGGTGGAGGGGCCGCGACATCGGCGTCATCGCCCCTCCGTCAGCGCTGCGCGCTGCCACCTCCTCATGGCTTCGCCACAGGGAGGATTGACTCTTTACCCTCGCACGCGGAAATCCCTGGGCGTCGCGAGCGACAGCCTGGGCTCCACCACCCCCGCGACCAGCTCGAGCCGCGCGACGAGGTCAGGGTCGAGCGCGAAGCGGCGGCCGAGGTCGATGCGAATGTCGCGCCCGGTATCGGGGTCGGCCGTGGTGACGATGATTGCGCCGCGCGCATCGTCGCGCCGCTCGGCGAGCCGAGCCAGCTCGGTCACCGCCTCGGCCAAGTCGATCCGGCATTCGAGCTGCAGCGCCGCGGTCGCCGCAATGTCGGCAAGCGGCTGCGCGCCGCGCACCGTGACGCGCGGCGTCTCCTCGCCCTCGAGGAGGTCGAGCTCGACCGAAAGCATCGCGCAGCCGCCAAAACCCGCAAGCGTTTCCAGGACCTTGCTCGCCATTTCGTCGAAGCAGCTCGACTGGAATTGCCCGCTGCGATCGGACAAGGTCAGGTTCAGGAAGCGATTGCCGCGTTGCGACACACGCGGGCGCGCACTTTCGACCATCGCGGCCATCACCATCGGGATGCGCGTCCCCGGCGTCATCGCGACATTGGCGCAGATGTCGCCATAGCTGCGCGCGCCGCGCGCCGCGATAATCGCCTCATATTGCTCGACCGGGTGCGCCGAGAAATAGAAACCGAACGCCTCTTTCTCGCGCGTCATCCGTTCGGCGAGCGTCCAGGGCTCGACCGCGGGCAGTTGCAGCGCGGGCGCCAGGTCGATGTCGCCGCCAAAGAGCCCGCCCTGCCCCGTCGACCGCTCATGCGCCGAACTGTTCGCGCAGGCGAGCAAGGCTTCGGCGCCGGCATAGGCGCGCGGCCGCTCGGGCTCGACCGGGTCGAATGCCCCCGCCCCCGCGAGCGCCTCGATCTGGCGCCGGTTGAGCAATTTCGGGTCGATCCGTGCGGCAAAATCGTCGAGGCTCGCAAAATCACCATGCGCACGGCGCTCGGCGACCAGCGCCTCCATCGCTTTCTCGCCGACTCCCTTCAGCGCGCCGAGCGCATAGCGCACCGCCAGTTCTCCATCGGCTTCGCCGACCGAGAAATCGGCCTCGCTTTCGTTGATCGATGGCGGCGCGATGCCGACGTTCAGCCGGCGCATATCGTCGATAAAGATCGAGAGCTTGTCGGTCTGGTGGCTGTCGAACGACATCGACGCCGCGAAAAACTCGTGCGGATGGTGCGCTTTGAGCCACGCCGTCTGGTACGACAGCAGCGCATAGGCCGCGGCGTGGCTCTTGTTGAAGCCATAGCCTGCGAATTTGTCGATCAAGTCGAACAGCTCGTTCGCGGCCTTGGCGTCGATGCCATTATGCTCGCCGCAGCCCTTGACGAAAGTGTCGCGTTGCGCGTCCATCTCTGCCTGGACCTTCTTGCCCATCGCGCGACGCAGCAGGTCGGCGCCGCCGAGGCTGTAGCCGGCCAGGATCTGCGCCGCCTGCATCACCTGTTCCTGATAGACGAAGATGCCGTAGGTTTCTGCGAGGATGCCCTCGAGCAAAGGATGCGGATAGGCGATCGGTTCGCGCCCGTTCTTGCGCGCCCCGAACAGTGGGATGTTGTCCATCGGCCCCGGGCGATAGAGCGCGACGAGCGCGATGATGTCGCCGAAATTGGTCGGCTTCACCGCCGACAGCGTGCGGCGCATACCCTCCGATTCCAGCTGGAACACGCCGACGGTGTCGCCGCGCTGGAGCAGTTCGTAGACGGCCGCGTCGTCCCACCCGACCGTGTCGAGATCGACGTCGATCCCGCGCAGCGCCAGCAGTCGCCGCGCTTCTTTCAGCACCGAAAGCGTCTTGAGGCCCAGAAAGTCGAATTTCACCAGCCCGGCGCTCTCGACATATTTCATGTCGAACTGCGTCACCGGCATGTCCGAGCGCGGGTCGCGATAGAGCGGGACGAGCTGGTCGAGCGGCCGGTCGCCGATCACCACGCCCGCGGCGTGGGTCGAGCTGTGCCGCGGCAGGCCTTCGAGCTGGCGCGCCATGTCGAACAGCCGCCGCACCCCGTCATCCTGCTTATATTCGGTCATCAGCTCGGAAACGCCGTTCAGCGCGCGGTCGAGCGTCCAGGGATCGGTCGGATGGTTGGGCACCAGCTTCGCGAGCCGGTCGACCTGGCCATAGCTCATTTGCAGCACGCGGCCGGTGTCCTTCAGAACCGCGCGCGCCTTCAGCTTACCGAAGGTGATGATCTGCGCGACGGTGTCGCGGCCGTATTTCTCCTGCACATAACGGATCACCTCGCCGCGCCGCGTTTCGCAGAAGTCGATGTCGAAGTCGGGCATCGACACGCGCTCGGGGTTGAGGAAGCGCTCGAACAGCAGCCCCAGCTTCAGGGGATCGAGGTCGGTGATCGTCAGCGCCCACGCGACGACGCTGCCAGCCCCCGACCCGCGTCCCGGCCCCACGGGAATGTCCTGCGCCTTCGCCCATTTGATGAAGTCGGCGACGATCAGGAAATAGCCAGGGAAGCCCATCTGGATAATGACCCCGACCTCGAAGTCGAGACGGTCGAAATAAGCCTGGCGTTCTTCATCGGACAGATCGGAATAGAGCGCCAGCCGGGCCTCCAGCCCCGCGCGGGCGTCGGCGGCGAGCTGCGCGGCCTCGCCCTCGCGGTCGCCCGCGAGGCTCGGCAGAATCGGCGCGCGCTTGGGTGCCATGAAAGCGCAGCGCTGCGCGACGACGAGCGAATTCCGCATCGCCTCGGGCAGGTCCGAAAAGGCATCTTCCATCGCCTCGGCGGGCTTCAGCCAGGCTTCGGGGCTCGATACCCGCCGGTCCTCGCTTTCGACGTAGGCCGATTGCGCGATGCACAGCATCGCGTCGTGCGCGGCGTGGAACTGCGGCTCGACGAACGAAGCCGGATTGGTCGCGACAAGTGGCAGCCCGCGCGCAAAGGCCATCTCGAGCAGTGCCTTCTCCGCTGCCTTTTCCGCCGCATCGCCGCGCCGCGACAACTCGATATAGAGCCGCCCGCCGAATAGCGCTTCCAACTGCTCGACATACTCTTCGGCCGCCGACAACTGCTCGCCGGCGAGCAGCCGCGCCAGCGCGCCCTCGCCGCCGCCGGTCAGGCAGATCAACCCGTCGGTCTTGCCCGCGAGCGACGCAAGCGTGACATGCGGGTCCTGCTCATCCGGGCGACCGAGATGTGCGGCGGAAACCAGTGCGCAAAGATTGTCGTATCCCGTCTCGTCCTGCGCATAGAGGGCGAGCCAGTCGATCTGCGGCGCGCCGTTCGCGAGCCGCGGCCCCGGCCGCGCGACGCTCAGGAAGACGCCGACGATCGGCTGGACGCCGGCGGCCTTGCACGCTTCGCCGAACGCCATCGCGCCATAGAGCCCATTGCGGTCGCAGATCGCCACCGCGGGAAAGCCGCGCTCGCGCGCCGCCTTGGCAATCGCCTTGGGGTCGATCGCCCCTTCGAGCATCGTGTAGCTGGAAAAGACGCGCAGGGGGACGAAGGGGCTGTAGGCCATCGGATGACGCTAGGCATATGTGACGATTCGGGGAAGGCCCGATTAGCGAGCGTCGCCCCCGCGAAGGCGGGGGCCGCTGGAGACGTAGCGCTAGACCGATTGCGGCCCCCGCCTTCGCGAGGGCGACGGTTTTACCCCAGCAATTCCTCGATCTCGCGGCGCAGCTGTTCAGGCTTGGTCGTCGGCGCGTGGCGCGACACCACCTTGCCGTCGCGGTCGACCAGGAATTTGGTGAAATTCCACTTGATCCCGCTGCCGAGCAGCCCCGTCTTTTCTTTTTTGAGATGCTTGAAGATCGGATCGGCATCGTCGCCATTGACGTCGATCTTCGCCATCAGCGGGAAGGAAACATCGTAGGTCAGCGAACAGAAATTCTTGATTTCCTCGGCATCACCCGGCTCCTGCGCACCGAACTGGTTGCAGGGGAAAGCGAGGATTTCCAGCCCGCGATCCTTGTAATCGCGGTACAGCGCCTCCAGCCCTTCATATTGCGGGGTGAAGCCGCATTTCGACGCGGTGTTGACGATCAACAGCACCTTGCCCTTGTAATCGGCGAGCGACTGCGTCGCTCCGCCCGGCAGTTTCGCCGAAAGATCATAGAGACCCATATCAATTATCCCCGGTTTTGCGCGGTTTGTAGATGAAATCGAAACTCGTCGTCCAGCTGAGCCCATGGTCGAGCGACTGCTCGCCATGCTGGCGCACCGCGCCGTCCGGCTCCTTGCTGTAGGTCATGCGGATCAGCCCGTCCTGCCCCTTGGCGACGACATTCGCCCAGTGGCCGGTCAATATCATCCTGCCGTCCGCCGGGCCGCCGTCGAAATCGACGCGCGCGCCGCTGCCGTCGACCCACGCCTGCCGCCAGTAATGGCGCTCGCTATCATAATGACTGAACGACCCGCCGCCGCTGCCCTTGAAGGGTTTCCAGGTCTCGCGGATCGCGCAGCCGCCGAACATATTCTCGATGCTGCTGGTCGCGACCTGCGTGGTGCTGCCGTTCGCGAAGACGTCCCACTCGCCGACCCAGAAATCGAAGGCGCGATATTCGGGGGCGGCACAGGGCGCGGGCGTCGCCGGCGCCGTCTGCGCCATTGCGGTGCCCGGCACGGCGAGGGCCGCACAAACGGCGAAGCGGATCGAACGCATCGGCATGAAGCTCCCCTCCTGTCCCCGGCGGCCCGATGCTACGCCGCAACCCGCCCTTCGTGCAAGCGCAGCACGCGGTCCATCTTCGCCGCGAGCCGCTCGTTGTGCGTTGCCACCAGCGCCGCCGAGCCATGGTCGCGCACCAGCGACACGAACTGGTCGAACACCTTGTCCGACGTCGCCTCGTCGAGATTGCCCGTCGGCTCGTCGGCGAGCACCAGCAGCGGCCGGTTCGCCAGCGCGCGCGCCACCGCGACGCGCTGCTGCTCGCCGCCCGACAGCTTGCTCGGCTTGTGATGGAGCCGCTCGCCCAGCCCCAGCCGCGTCAGGAGTTCGGCCGCGCGTTCCTCGGCCTCGCCCTGCGCCGCGCCGCGGATCAGCTGCGGCAGCACGACATTCTCGACCGCACTGAAATCGGGCAACAGATGGTGGAACTGATAGACGAAGCCGATCTTCTCGCGCCGCGTCGAGGTCCGCGCATCCTGGTCAAAGCGTGTCACATCCTCGCCGTCGATCATGATCTTGCCGCCGAAGCCGCCCTCGAGCAGGCCGACGGCCTGCAGCAGCGTCGACTTGCCCGACCCCGACGGCCCCAGCAGCGCGACGATCTCGCCCGGTGGCAAGCGCGCATCGACCCCGCGCAGCACGTCGATCCGCGCCCCGCCCTGCTCGAAATGCCGGGTCAGCCCGACCAGCTGCAGCACGTCATTCATAGCGCAACACCTGCACCGGGTCGGTATTGGCCGCCTTGAACGCGGGATAGAGCGTCGCGAGGAAGCTGAAGACGATCGTCATCACCACCACCACCGCGATCTCGACCGGATTGGGCTTCGACGGCAGCTCGGTCAGGAAGCGCACCGACGGATCCCACAGATTCTGCCCCGAAAGATAGCCGATACCATTCAATATGCCCTTACGGAAATAGAGCGCCACGAAGCCCAGGATCAGCCCGACGATCGTTCCCCCGACGCCTATCGACACACCGATCGCGACGAAGATGCGCAACACCGAATTGCGCGGCGCGCCCATCGTGCGGATGATCGCGATGTCGCGCGTCTTGGCGCGCACCAGCATGATCAGCGACGACACGATGTTGAACGCCGCGACCAGGATGATCAGCGACAGGATTACGAACAGCGCGACGCGCTCGACCGACAGCGCCTCGAACAGGCTGCTGTTCATCGACCGCCAGTCCGAAACCACCGCCTGCGCCGCCAGTTTCTGCGCCAGCGGGTCCAATATCTCCCCGACCCGGTCGGCATTCTCGGTCTGCACCTTGATCAGCCCGATCTGGTCACCGGTGAGCAACAGCAATTGCGCGTCGGCCATCGGCATGATGATATAGGTCTTGTCGAAGTCATAGACCCCGATCTCGAAGATCGCGCCGACGCGGTAGCTGATCTCGCGCGGCACCGTGCCGAACGGCGTCGAGCGCCCCGCGGGGTTGATGATCGTGATCTGCGAGCCGACCGTCGCGCCCAGGTTGCGCGCCAGTTCGGAGCCCAGCGCGACCTCGCCCGAGCCGTCGGTCAGCCGCGCCAGGCTGCCCTGCAGGACCTCGCCCTTCAATATATTGTTGTTACGGATGTCGGCGACGAGCATGCCGCGCACCGCGACGCCCTCGACCCGGCCGTTGAAGGTGGTGAGCAAGGGCTGTTCGACGATCGGCGTCGCCTCGGTCACCCCCGGCGTCGCGCGCACTTCCTTCAGCACGTCGCGCCAATTGTCGATACGCCCGCCGAAGCCCTGCACCACCGCATGGCCGTTGAGCCCGACGATCTTGTCGAACAGCTCGCCGCGCACGCCGTTTACGACGCTCATCACGATGACCAGCGCGGCGACGCCAAGCATGACCGCCGTGAAGCTGAACGCCGCGGCGACGAAAATGAAACCCTCGCCGCGATGGGGAAGCAGATAGCGTTTGAAGATGGTGCGCTCGTACGGACGCAGGATCATGAGCGGGTCGGTCCCTCGGACCGGCGGGAAATCGCGGTCATAGCGCCGCTTTAGGGGGGCTCTCGGGCGCTGGCAATGGGGGCGATGGCCGTGAGGCGCTTGCGAGCGATTCGCAAAATCTGTTGCCCATCGGCCACAGGCGCGTGCAAAAGCATCGCATACTCACCGCCAGAGGGTGACAAGCCGTCCGCGTGGGCCTAGCCCAATGACTTCTGGATCACGCGGCTAAAGGCCCGGTTCCGGGGAGTGTGGACGCTTCGCCTCGTCCACGCAAAAGGGGGATGGCGGTAGTTCGTCACAGGCGCCCGGGTCTCTCCAGAGGCCCGGGCGTTGTGATTCAGCCATTTCGTCGCCCCCCGCGCAGGCGGGGGCCGCTTGCCGTCTTGCTCATCAATGCTGCGTAAACCGCTGGCGGCCCCCGCCTGCGCGGGGGCGACGGTTATTTCACCCCTCGCTCTCGCTGATATCCTCGAGCATCTCGGTATCGAGCACGCGCACGCGCCCCTGTTCGAGCGAGATGACCCCCGATTCCTCCCAGCTCTTCAGCTGGCGGTTGATATGCTCGCGGCTCATCCCCGCGAAATTGCCGAGCTCGGTCTGGCTGAGTTCGACGCGGTGCGACGTGTCGGGGCTGTCCTTGCGGATCAGGCGCTTCAAATAGCGTGCGAGCCGCGGACCCGAGGCATAGGCGCGGTCGCTCTCGATCGTCTGGTCGGCGGTGCGCAGCCGCCGTGCGAGTTGCTGCATCAGCGACCAGGCGAATTCGGGATGGCTGGTGACGAAATCGCGGAGCGCATTCCGCCCCAGTTGCAGAGCGCCGCCCGCACTCGTCGCGGTCACCGAGGCGGTACGCTCGCCGCCGTCGAGCAGCGCGATCTCGCCCAGCACCGCGCCGGGCTCGGCATAGGCGAGCACGATCTCGCGCCCGCCCGCGGTCAGCATCGACACGCGCGCAGTGCCGCTGGTCAGGATCAGCAGGCTGTCGCCGGGGTCGCCCTGGCAGAGCAATTCCTTGCCCTTGCCGAACTGGATCTGCACCGCGCGGCCTGCGATATCGGCCCAGTCCTGGACCGTCAGGCCGGAGAATATGCTGTCGGGGCCCTGCAGTTCGGCGAGTTGCGCATGATCCATAAGCCCCGTTTTCCCCTGATAGCGCGTGCCCTAGACCAGCCGGCTGTGCTTCACCGCCGCCTCGATGAACCCGGCGAAAAGCGGGTGCGGGTCGAAGGGCTTCGACTTGAGCTCCGGATGGAATTGCACACCAATGAACCACGGATGGTCCGGTCTTTCAACGATTTCAGGGAGCATCCCGTCGGGCGACATGCCCGAGAAGACCAGCCCGCCGGCTTCGAGCCGGTCGCGATACGCGCCGTTGACCTCGTAACGATGGCGGTGGCGCTCGCTGATCTCATTCGAACCATAGACCGCTGCGACATGGCTGTTCGGCGACAGCCTGGCTTCATAGGCGCCGAGCCGCATCGTGCCGCCGAGGTCGGTATCGGCACCGCGCTGTTGCAGGCCCTCGGCGCTCATCCATTCGGTGATCATGCCCACGACCGGCTCGTCGGTCTTGCCGAACTCGGTGCTCGACGCGTCCCTGATCCCGCTGGTGTTCCGCGCGCCCTCGATGCACGCCATCTGCATGCCGAGGCAGATGCCGAAGAAGGGAACACCCCTTTCGCGCGCGAAACGCACGCTCGAAATCTTGCCCTCCGACCCGCGCTCGCCGAAGCCGCCGGGGACGAGAATGCCGTGCAACGGCTCGAGATTTTCGGCGAGATTGCCGTCATTCTCGAACATCTCGGCGTCGAGCCAGCGGATGTTGACCTTGACCCGGTTCGCCATGCCGCCATGCACCAGCGCTTCGTTCAGCGACTTGTAGGCATCGGGCAGCGACACATATTTGCCGACGACGCCGATCGTGACCTCGCCCTCGGGGTGCTGCTTGCGGTCCATGATGTCGTACCAGCGCGACAGGTCGGGATCGGGGGCGTCGTGAATGCCGAAGGCGCGCAGCACTTCGCCGTCGAGCCCCTCGCCATGATATTGCACCGGCACCGAATAGATCGAATCGGCGTCGAGCGCCGGGATCACCGCTTCCTTCCGCACGTTGCAGAATTGCGCGATCTTGGCGCGCTCGCCCTCGGGCAGCGGCTTTTCGCAGCGGCAGAGCAGGATGTCGGGCTGGACCCCGAGCGACGCCAGTTCGCGCACGCTGTGCTGCGTCGGCTTGGTCTTCAATTCGCCCGCGGCGGCAATGTAGGGCACCAGCGTAACGTGGACCGACAGGGTCTTGTCGCGCCCCTCTTCGTTGCGCAGCTGGCGGATCGCCTCGATGAAAGGCAGCGATTCGATGTCGCCCACCGTCCCGCCGATCTCGCACAGCACGAAGTCGAGGTCGTCGATATCGGTGCGCGCGAACCCCTTGATCGCGTCGGTGACGTGCGGGACGACCTGCACCGTCGCGCCGAGATAGTCGCCGCGGCGTTCCTTGGTGATGATCTGCTGATAGATGCGGCCCGACGTGACGTTGTCGCTCTGCCGCGCCGCGACGCCGGTGAAGCGCTCGTAATGGCCGAGGTCGAGGTCGGTCTCCGCGCCGTCGTCGGTCACATAGACTTCGCCATGCTGATAGGGCGACATCGTGCCCGGATCGACGTTCAGATAGGGATCGAATTTCCGGATACGAACGCGATAGCCACGCGCTTGCAGCAGGGCGGCGAGGCTGGCCGCCATCAAACCTTTGCCAAGCGAGGAGACCACGCCGCCGGTGATAAAAATGAACCGCGCCATGGGAGGAAAGACTTACTCAACAGGAGGGGGACGGCGCAAGCCGTCGAATCGCGAACGGCGGAAATAATTCCGCCGCCTGCGAATGCGGGGAGCGGGAGGCGCCGCCGGCGCCGCCACTTACTTCTTGGCGGGAGCCGGGGCCTCGGCCGGCGGCGCGCCCGCGGCGGCCGCGGCAGCGAGCGGATCGTCGCCCGGCAGCGCCTGCGGCGCGCCCGTCGCAGGCGCCTGGGCGGGACCGGTCAGCGGCGAAGCGCCGCCGGCAGCCGGGGTGGCCTGGCCGGCCTTCGACAGCGAGGTGTCGATTGTCGAACCGCCCGAACCTCGCACCGATGCCATTGCAGCGAGGATGATCGACAGCGCGACGAAGGCGGTGGCGAGGACGGTGGTCGCGCGCGTCATGAAATCGGCCGCGCCGCGCGCCGAAAGCAGGCCCGCGGGGCTGCCCCCGACGCCGAGCCCGCCGCCTTCCGACTTCTGCATCAGGATGACCCCGATCATCGCAGCGGCGACGACGGCCTGGACGACGAGCAGGAAGGTGAAGAGGTTCGACATCGATGGTTCCCGGAAAATCTGTGGGGCCGCGATGCGGCCGATCTGGCGGTGCACATAGAGAGGGCGGGCGATTTCTTCAACCCGCTAGCAATCTCGTCGCCCCCGCCGCCACGATCGGCAGGAACTTCGCCGCGGTCAGGCTCGCCCCGCCCACCAGCGCGCCGTCGACATCGCCAGCGCCCAACAGCTCCGCGGCATTCTCGCCATTGACCGACCCGCCGTAGAGCAGGCGCATGACGTCCGCCTCCGCGCCGATCCGCTCGGCCAGCGCCGCGCGGATCGCGCCATGCATCGCCGCGACATCATCCAGCGTGGGCACCAGCCCGGTCCCGATCGCCCAGATCGGCTCATAGGCGATCGCGAGGCGCGCCGGGTCGAACTCGCCGGGCAGCGATTCGCGCACCTGCGCCAGCACATAGTCGATCGCCCCGCCCGACTCGCGCACCGCGCGCGGCTCGCCCACGCACAGGATCACGTCCAGCCCCGCGGCGAGCGCCGCCGCGGCCTTAGCCCGCACATCGGCATCGCTCTCGCCGCAACCCTCGCGCCGCTCGCTATGCCCGACGATCACCAGCGTCGCCCCCGCGTCGACCAGCATCGGCGCCGCCACCGACCCGGTATAGGCGCCCGACGCCGCGGCGTGGCAGTCCTGCCCGCCGATCGCGGTTTCGGGCAGCGCCGCCGCCATCGCGCCGATCAGCGTGAAGGGCGGGCAGATCGCGACCTCCACCGCTGGATACTCGGCCGCCGCGGCGAAGATCGCCTGCGCTTCGGCGACCGCGTCCGACAGCCCGTTCATCTTCCAGTTGCCGACCACATATTTGCGCCGCACCATCTTCGCTCCCTTCCCGGATCAATGCCAGTCGCCGCCCTAGCGGCGCGCGGGCGGCATAGGCAAGCCGCCTTTCCCGCCTTGATGCGCTCGCCCGTCCCGCCTAAAGCCGCACCGAACCGCGCGTCCGCGCGCCCGCCCGAAAGAATGCCCGCCCGATGATTACCGCGATCCGCAGCCTCTTTTCCTCCACCTTCGGCAAGATCTTCGCCCTCGCCTTCATCGGCCTCATTGGCGTGCTCTTTGCGCTGAGCGACGTCGGCAACACGGGTTTCGGCGGCGGCATGGGCGACACCACCGTCGCCGATGTCGGCGACGAGCAGATCGGCCTCGCCGAACTGCGCCAGAGCATCAACCAGGCCTATGACCGCGCCCGCCAGCAGCAGCCGGGTCTCACCCGCGAGGCCTTTATCGAGGAAGGCGGCTTCGACCTGGTGCTCGACGACGTGATCCAGGGCGCGGCCTTCCGCCAGTTCGCGCGCGATTTGGGCTTCGGGGTCAGCAAGCGCCTCGTCGACGGCCAGATCGCCGACGCATTCGCGGGGGTCTCGGGCAGTTTCGACCAGGCGCGCTACGATGCCTATCTGCGCGAAAGCGGCGTGAGCGAGATGCAACTGCGCCGCCAGATCGAAACCTTGTTGATGATGCAGCAACTGGCGCTGCCCGCCGGCACCACGCCGCGCACCGGCAACGCGATGGCGTTCCCCTACGCTGCGCTGCTCGTCGAGGAACGCCGCGGCCAGGCGACCTTCATCCCCGCCAGCAGCTTCGCCCCGTCGAACGACCCGGGCGACGCGGCGCTGCAGCAATATCTCAAGGACAATCGCTCGCGCTTCAGCATCCCCGAGCGCCGGATCCTGCAATATGCGGTGTTCGACCGTAACGTCGCGCCGGTTCCCGCAGTGACCGACAAGGAAATCGCCGACCTCTACAAGGCCAATGCCGCGCGCTTCGCCGCCAGCGAGACGCGCCGCTTCATGCAGGTGATCGCCCCCGACCAGGCCGCCGCCAACGCGATCGCCGCCAAGGTCCGCGGCGGCACCTCGCTCGCCGCCGCCGCGCAGGCGGCGGGGCTCACCGCCGCGCCTTCAGGCGACGTCACCCAGACCGCCTATTCGGGGCTGACCAACGCCGCCGCCGCCAAGGCCGCCTTCGCCGCCAAGCGCGGCGACGTGCTCGGCCCGACACAGACCGACCTCGGCTGGTCGGTGGCGCAGGTCGACGCGATCAAGACCACCGCGGCCAGGACGCTCGAGCAGGCGACCCCCGAAATCCGCGCTCAGCTCGAAAAGAACAAGGCCGAGGAAGCGCTGATCACTTATTATAACGCCGTCCAGGACGCTGCGAACAGCGGCGTGTCGATCGAGGAGATTGCCGGCGACCGCAAGCTGACCCTCGTCGAGACCCCCGCGATCCTGCCAAGCGGCCGCGCCCCGGGGCAGCCCGCCTATACGCTCCCCGCCGAGCTCGCGCCGATGATGGCGCAGGCCTTCCAGGGCGCCAGCGAGGGCGAGACGCACCTCGCCCAACTGGTCGAGAACGAGAAATTCGCCGTCTATGCGGTGAAGTCGATCGTCCCCGCCGCGCCGCCGCCCTTCGCGCAGATCCGCGGCGATCTGCTCGCCGACTGGAAGCTCGCGCAGGGCCAGAAGGTCTCGCGCGACAAGGCGCGCGCTATCGTCAAGGCGGTCGAGGGCAAGGCAAGCTTCGCCGACGCCGTGCGCGCCGCCGGGCCGCAGGTGGGCGGCATCCAGACGATCGGCGGACGCCGCGGCGAGCTGGGTCGTAACGGCGAGCGCGTGCCTCCCGAACTCGCCCTGCTCTTTTCGATGGCGCCGAACACCGTCAAGACGCTCGAAATCCCGGGCAACCGCGGCTGGATGGTGCTGCAGCTCGGCGAGGTGAAGCGCCCCGACGCCAAGGAAGTCGAGCCTGCGCTGGTGGCCGGCCTCTCGCAATCGCTCTCCAAGCAGTTCGGCCCCGAACTCGCCGAACAGCTGATCGCCGAGGCGAAGCGCCGCGTCGGGGTGAAGATCAACCAGAAGCTGGTCAAACAGCTGCGCGACGAACTGACCGGCAAAACCCCGGTCGCGCAATAAGGTGGCGCTCGAAGGCAGGGCTGCGGCGCTCGAGGCGCTCGCGCGCGGCGACGGCGCGGTCGTCTGGCAGCGCCTCATCGCCGACGTCGAGACCCCGGTCTCGGCGGCGCTCAAGCTGATCGAGCCCGGCCGCGGCGACTGGGTGCTCGAATCGGTCGAAAGCGGCGAGACGCGCGGGCGCTACAGCCTGCTGGGGCTCGATCCCGACCTGATGCTCGAGGTGCGCGGCGACGCCGCGCGCATCAACCGCAGCTGGCAGCACGACCGCGACACCTTCGCCCCCGTCGCCGGACCCGCGCTGCAGGCGCTGCGCGACCTCGTCGCCGAATGCCGCTTCACCGTGCCCGCGGCGCTGCCCAAGGCGCTCGCGACGCTCGTCGGCTTCTTCGCCTATGAGGCCATCGGACTCGTCGAGCGCATCCCGCGAGCCCCCGGCGCCGGGCTCGGCCTGCCCGACATGGTGTTCGTGCGCCCGACGGTCATCCTCGTCTTCGACCGCCTCGCCGACGAACTCTTTCTGATCGCGCCGATCTGGCCGGATGAAAATGGGGCGATCGACCGGATGATCGACGCCGCCGAGGACAAACTCGAAACCATCGCCGCGCGCCTCGCAAGCGCCAATCCGCATGCGGCGCGCGCGACCACGCTAACCGACCCCGCTGCCATCACCGCCAATCCTGCAATCACGCCGCAGCATTTCGCGTCGATGGTCGCGACCGCCAAGGACTATATCGCCGCGGGCGACATCTTCCAGGTCGTGCTGTCGCAGCGCTTCTCGACCCCCTTCGACCTGCCGCCCTTCGATCTCTACCGCGCGCTACGCCGCGTGAACCCTTCGCCCTTCCTCTATTTCCTCGACCTGCCCGGCTTCGCGCTGATCGGCTCGTCGCCCGAAATCCTGGTCCGTGTCAGGGACGGCGAGATCACGATCCGCCCGATCGCGGGAACCCGCCCGCGCGGTCGCACCGGCGCCGAGGATGTCGAGAACCGCGACAGCCTGCTCGCCGATCCCAAGGAACGCGCCGAGCATCTGATGCTGCTCGACCTCGGCCGCAACGACGTCGGCCGCGCCGCGGTCGGGGGAAGCGTCGTCGTCACCGACAGCTATACCGTCGAATATTACAGCCACGTCATGCACATCGTATCGAACGTCATCGGCCGCATCGCGCCCGACAAGGACGCCATCGACGCGCTGTTCGCGGGCTTCCCCGCGGGCACCGTCAGCGGCGCCCCCAAGGTGCGCGCCTGCCAGATCATCGCCGAACTCGAAGCGGATGCACGCGGACCTTATGCCGGCGGCGTCGGCTATTTCGCCCCCGACGGAAACATGGACAGCTGCATCGTGCTCAGGACCGCGATCGTCAAGGACGGCGAGATGCACGTCCAGGCGGGCGCCGGCATCGTCGCGGACAGCGACCCCGCCTATGAACAGCGCGAATGCGAGGCCAAGGCCGGCGCCTTGTTCGCGGCGGCGCGTGAAGCGGTGCGGATCGCGGGCACCCCGGGTTACGGCCAGTAGCTTTCGGGAGAATCTTGCCGTTCCCCGGCGCAAGCCGGGGTCCAGATTGCAGGCACAGGCCTCGCATCAGGGGCCCCGGCTTTCGCCGGGGAACGGGATAGGACGAACGTCCGCTCGCCGCCCCAAAGCGGACATCCGACGTCCCAACGTCCTCGACGGGGCTTATCTCCGCTCGACAAACGCGCTACCCCTCGCCCATGCTGAAAATCCTCGCCCCCCTCGCCCTGCTCCTCGCATCCCCCACCCCCGCTCAGGCCCAAGTCGAAGGCGCGAGCGAAGCCGATGCGATCCTCAAGGATTTCACCTTCGCCACCGGCGAAAAACTGCCCGAGCTGCGGCTCCACTACACCACGCTCGGCACCCCGCAGCGCGACAAGGCGGGCAATGTCACCAACGCCGTGATGATCCTCCACGGCACCGGCGGCAGCGGGAAGCAATTCTTCCAGCCGCAGTTCGCGAACGAACTCTACGGCCCCGGCCAGCCGCTCGACACCAGCAAATATTATGTGATCCTCCCCGACAACATCGGCCACGGCGGCTCGTCGAAGCCCAGCGACGGCCTCCGCATGAAATTCCCCAAATATGACTATGCCGACATGGTCGCCGCGCAGCACCGGCTGCTCACCGAAAAGCTCGGAGTGCAGAAGCTCAAGCTCATCCTCGGCACCTCGATGGGCTGCATGCACGCATTCGTCTGGGGCGAGACCTGGCCCGGCTTCGCCGAGCGCCTCGCCCCCTTCGCCTGCCTGCCGGTCGAGATCGCGGGGCAGAATCGCATGTGGCGCACGCTGTCGATCGACGCGATCAAGGCCGATCCCGCCTGGCAGGACGGCAATTACAGCGCGCCGCCCGCTGCGGGCCTGCGCACCGCAGCGACCCTGAGCATAATCGCGGGCGCCAACCCCTATGCCCTGCAGGCGCAGTTCCCGACGCGCGAGGCTGCCGAAAAATACAAGGATGAAGCCTTTGCGCGCGTCTATGGCCGGGGCGACGCCAATGACACCATCTACCAGCTCGAAAGCTCGCGCACCTACAACCCCTGGGCCGGCCTTGAAAAGATCACCGTCCCGGTCCTGTGGATCAACAGCGCCGACGATTTTATCAACCCGCCGCTCTACGGCATCGCCGAAAAGGCCGCGCCGCGCATGCGCCGCGCCAAGTTCATCCTGATCGCGGCGAGTCCTGAAACCAAGGGCCACAGCACGCATACTTGGGCGAAATTCTGGAAAGACGATCTCGCGAAGCTGATGGCGGAATAAGATACCCTCCCCGTGACCGCAGGTCATGGGGAGGGGGACCGCCCGAAGGGTGGTGGAGGGGCAGATGCCCCATGCCTCGGTTCAAGGTCCCGCCCCTCCACCATGCTTTGCATGGTCCCCCTCCCCATCGCTTCGCGACAGGGAGGATCATTGCTCGCGAATCCCGCTTAGTCCGACCAAAAGGACTTATTGCTTCACTCGCGCGGCTTCCCGCTTTACGGCCCTCACCCATGATCCTCGTCATCGACAATTATGACAGCTTCACCTTCAACCTCGTTCATTATCTGATCGAGCTGGGCGCCGACGTCCGCGTCGAGCGCAACGACGCGCTGACCGCCGTCGAAGCGCTTGCGACCGGTGCCGAGGCGATCCTCATCTCGCCCGGCCCCTGCACCCCCAACGAGGCGGGGATCAGCCTCGACCTCGTCGCCGCCTGCGCCGACGCCGCGCGGCCGCTGCTCGGCGTATGTCTCGGCCACCAGGCGATCGGCCAGCATTTCGGCGGCACCGTCCAGCGCGGCCACCTGATGCACGGCAAGACCTCGCCGGTCTGCCACGACGGCAGCGGGCTGTTCGCCGGCCTGCCCTCGCCGCTCACCGCGACGCGCTATCACAGCCTCGAAGTAGTCGACATTCCGTCGAGCCTGCTCATCAACGCGACCAGCGACGACGGCGCGGTGATGGGTTTCCGCCACGCCGACCTCCCGATCCACGGCGTGCAATTCCACCCCGAAAGCATCGCCACCGAACATGGCCATGCGATGCTCGCCAATTTCATGACGAGCGCGGGCCTGCCGGTACAAGAACGCCAAACGGCATGAGCCGTTTCGGTCCCTTTCCCGATCCGGCCGCGCCGCTGGATCCTGACGAGGCCGCGCACGCCTTTAGCGTCATGCTCGACGGTGGCGGCAGCGACGACAATGTCGCAGGCTTCCTGACCGCACTCTCCGATCGCGGCGAAACGATGGTCGAGATCGCCGCCGCGGCGCAGGCGATGCGCGACCGGCTGATTCCGATCGAGGCGCCCGCCGGCGCGATCGATGTCTGCGGCACCGGCGGCGACGGCCACCATACGCTAAACGTCTCGACCGCGGTCGCGATCGTCGTGGCGGCGTGCGAAGTTCCCGTGGCAAAGCACGGAAATCGCGCTGCGTCTTCCAGGTCTGGCGCCGCCGACACACTCGAAGCGCTCGGCCTCGACATGGACCGCGCCGACCGCATGGCCGCGGCGCAGCTCGCCGACCTCGGCATCTGCTTCCTCTTCGCGGGCACGCGGCACCCGGCGATGAAGCGCATCATGCCGATCCGCCGCGCGCTCGGCCGCCGCACGATCTTCAACCTGATGGGCCCGCTCGCCAACCCCGCGCGCGTCACGCGCCAGCTGGTCGGGATCGCGCGCCCCGCCTATGTCCCCGTCTATGCCGAGGCGCTGCACCGGCTCGGCACCGAGCATTCGCGCGTCATCTCAGGCGACGAAGGCCTCGACGAACTCTCGCTCGCGGGCGGCAACGAGGTCGCGGTGGTGACCCCCGAAGGCGTCGTCATGCAGCGCAGCCATGCCGCCGACGCCGGCCTGCCGACGCGCCCGCTCGAGGAACTTCGCGGCGGCGACGCCGATTACAACGCAAAGGCCCTCCGCGCGCTGCTCCAGGGCGAACCCGGCGCCTATCGAGACGCGGTGCTCTACAACGCCGCCGAGGCCTTGCTCGTCGCGGGCGCGGTCGAGACGCGCACCGGAGGCGTCGAGGAAGCCGCCGAGGCCATCGACAAAGGCCTCGCCAATACGCTGCTCGACTGCTGGATCGCTTACAAATGAACAAACTCACACGAATATTGGCGACCAAGGCCGAGGAAGTCACCGAACGCCGCCAGTCGCGCAGCATCGCCGATCTCGACGCGATCCACGCCGGCCCCGTGCGCGGTTTCCAAAAGGCGCTGCAGGCGAAGATCGACGCCGGCAAATTCGCGCTGATCGCTGAAATCAAAAAAGCTTCGCCTTCCAAGGGGCTGATTCGCAATAATTTCAACCCCACAGACCATGCCCGCGCCTATGAAGCCGGCGGCGCGGCCTGCCTGTCGGTTCTCACCGACGCGCCTTGGTTTCAGGGCCATGAGGAATATCTGATCGCCGCGCGCACCGCCTGCGCCCTGCCCGTGCTGCGCAAGGATTTCATGATCGACCCCTGGCAGGTCGCCGAGGCGCGCGCGATCGGCGCCGACGCCATCCTGATCATCGTCGCCGCGCTCGAAGACGGCGTCATGCGCGAGATCGAGGCGGCGGCCTTCGAGCGCGGTATGGACGTGCTCGTCGAGGTCCATGACGAAGCCGAACTCGACCGCGCGCTGAGCCAGCTCAAATCGCGCCTGATCGGGGTCAACAACCGTGACCTCAAGACTTTCGAGACCGACCTGGCAATCACCGAACGCCTCGCGAAGCTGGTTCCCGCCGGCACCTTGCTCGTCGGCGAAAGCGGCATCGCCACCCACGCCGACTGCCGGCGCCTCGCGGCGAACGGCGTGAAGACCTTCCTCGTCGGGGAAAGCCTGATGCGGCAAGAGGATGTGACCGCAGCGACGAAGGCGTTGCTGGAGGGCTAGCCTTGGCTTTGAGGCGGGGGGCTGCTTTTCTTAATCCTCCCCGCGGCAAAGCCGTGGGGAGGGGGACCGCCCGAAGGGCGGTGGAGGGGCCGATGTCTTGAGCCTCAGTCTAGGGCGGCTGCCCCTCCACCATGCTTCGCATGGTCCCCCTCGCCATCGCTTCGCGACAGGGAGGATTAGGCTGTTCTATTCCCCCCGAATCCCGCCCCCCCCTTGCCTTTCGCCCC
>SCNT01000037.1 GCA_005503165.1 Sphingomonadaceae bacterium 3R27E2-A | reverse complement strand
GCAATGTCTTTGCGGGGGTCGGGGCGGCCTTGACGGACATGGGTGACGCTCCTGTTGGCCAGAAGGTCTTTCCTATCCGTTCGCGATCAGGCCGGTTTACACTGGCGCATTGGTACGAAACAGGCCGATAAATTTACCGCAATTTTCGATAAAATCGAAAAGACGCTGCTTCGACGGACTGACGAAATCGGAAGGTCGGCCCCGTCGAGAGGCAATGATCGCCGGGGCGCGAGACGTCCGGCGTTACCGGCTCGGCCGATTGCGGCGCTCACATTTTTGCTGATGTCTCGCGCTTCTCGTTCCAGCTAGGTTCGCTCCAAAATCACATGAGGAGGATGCGATGGATCTGGGTCTCACGGGCAAGAAGGTCATCATGAACGGCGGCGCGCACGGTCTGGGGCTCGCTGCGCTCAAGATTTTTGCGGCCGAGGGTGCCGATGTCGCCTTTTTCTCGCGCGATGCCGAGAAGGTCGGGGCCGCGGTCGCTGCGATTGACGCCGCGGGGCCGGGCAAGGTCTTCGGCGAGCAATTCGACATGACGGACAATCCCGGCGGCTATCGCGCGTGGCTGGAAAAGGCGCGCGACGCGCTCGGCGGCTGCGACATATTCATCCACACGGCGAGCTCGTCGGGACAGGGTGCGACGGGCGACTGGCAGCGCGGACTCGACATGGATGTCATGGGCGCGGTCCATGGGGTCGAGACGCTGACCGAGGCGCTCGCTGCGTCGGGGTCTGGGTCGATCATCTTCATGTCGTCGACTGCGGCGGTCGAGACCTTCATCGTGCCGCAGGCGTTCAACGCGCTGAAGGCGGCGCTGATCACCTATGGCTCGCAGCTGAGCCAAGCGCTCGCGGCGCAGAACATCCGCGTCAACATCGTCTCGCCCGGCGCGATCTACTATCCCGGAGGCAATTGGGAGGCGATCAAGTCGGCGGTGCCGCCGCTCTATGAAGGCACGCTCGCGCAGATGCCGATGGGCCGCTTCGGCGAACCCGAGGAAGTGGCGAAGGCGATCGTGTTCATGGCGTCGCCGGCGTGCCCGTACATGACCGGCGCGCATCTGGTCATCGACGGCGGCTTCACCAAGCGCGTCCAGTTCTAAGGGCCGCGCGATGAAACTCTATCAGTCGCTCGGCCCCAATCCGCGCGTGGTGCTGATGTACCTCGCCGAGACCGGGATCGGGATCGATCGCCAGTTCGTCGACATCATGGCGGCCGAGAACCGTCAGCCCGATTTCTGTGCAAAGAGTCCGCTCGGGCACACGCCGCTGCTCGAACTCGACGATGGCGGTTGCATCGCCGAGAGCATCGCGATCTGCGAATATCTCGACGAGACGCTGGGCGGACATGCTTTGCTTGGCGCGACCGCCGAAGCGCGCGCCCAAACCCGGATGCTGGTCCGGATCGTCGACCAGCTCGTCGTCGTGCCGATGACGGCCGGCTTTCGCGGCGCCGAGGGGTTGCCGATGTTCCAGAGCCGGGTGCTCTGCCTGCCCGACGCGGCGGCGGACCTGAAGCGGCTCGCGGCCGACGGGCTGGCGCAGGTCGATCGGATCGTTGGGGCGGGGCCGTGGCTTGCGGGCGACCGCTTCAGTCTCGCCGACATACTGCTTTATTCGTTCGTCGAGTTTGGCGCGATGGTCGGGCAGCCGCCCGATCCGGCGCTGAGCAACCTGACCGCATGGCGTGATCGCGTGGCTGCCCGTCCCAGCGCCGCGGCCAGCGCCAACCCCCAATTGGGCATCGGAGAGCCTGCATGACCGACACGACGATCGATCGCGACAAGCTGCGGGACATCTACACCCGCACGATGCGCGTCGCGCGCGCGGACGAGAAATTCCGTTCGCTGCTGATGACCGGCAAGCTGGCGGTCATCTATTACACCGTGCGCGGGCAGGAGCTGGTGTCGGCCGCCGCGATGGCGGCGCTGGAGCCGAGCGACTACCTCGTCACCACCTATCGCGGCCAGCACGACCAGATCGCCAAGGGCGTGCCGCTGAACCCGCTGTTTGCCGAGATCGCGGGCAAGGCCGGCGGCACCTGCCGCGGCAAGGGCGGGTCGATGCACATCACCCATCCCGAAACCGGGGTGATGGTGACGACGGGGGTGGTCGGATCGGGGCTGCCGATCGCCAACGGCCTCGCGCTCGCATCGCAGAACCGCGGCGACGGCAAGGTGACGATGGTCTGCTTCGGCGACGGGGCAACCAATATCGGCGCCTTCCACGAGGCGATGAACATGGCGCAGCTCTGGAAGCTTCCGGTGATCTTCCTGTGCCAGAACAACCGCTACGGCGAGCATACCGCCTTTGCCGATCACACCAAGGTCGACTCGATCGTCACCCGCGCCAAGGCCTATGGAATGGCCGGCGTGCATGTCGACGGCAACGACGCCATCGCGATGTACAACACCACCAAGGCCGCCGTGGATCGCGCCCGCGCGGGCGAGGGGCCGACGCTGATCGAGGCGATGTGCTACCGCATGTTGGGCCATTTCTTCGGCGCCGATTTTTCGTACATGCCGCCCGAGCACCTCGCCGAAATGGCGGCGCAGGATCCGCTGCCGCGGCTTCGCCAGCTGATGCTCGACCATCAGTTCACCGAGGCCGAGCTCGATGTGATCGTCGCCGATCTCGACGCGCAAATGGATGCCGCCGCCGAATATGCCGCGAACAGCCCGCTGCCGGGCCCCGAGGAGATCCGCAAGGATGTCTTCGAAGAGGAGATTGCGGCATGAGCGCGCAGATCACGATGACGCAGGCGATCAACCGCGCGATCGACGAGGCGATGGCCGAGGATGAGGGCGTGATCCTGCTCGGTGAGGATGTCGCCGCCAAACAAGGGGGCGGCGTGTTCAAGATCTCGGCCGGGCTGACCGAGAAATATGGCGAGAGCCGCGTTCGCGCGACGCCGATTTCGGAGCAGGCGATCGTCGGCGCGTGCGTCGGCGCTGCGCTCGCGGGCTTCCGCCCGATCGCCGAGATCATGCTGATGAACTTCGTGACGGTCGCGATGGATCAGATCGTCAACCACGCCGCGAAGCTGCGCTTCATGTCGGGCGGGCAGACCCATGTGCCGATGGTGATCCGAACGACGACCGGCGTGGGTGTCGGCTTCGGCGGGCAGCATTCGGATATGCTCGAGGCATGGTTCGCGCATGTCGCGGGACTGAAGATCGTCACGCCGTCGAACGCCGCCGACGCGCAGGGACTGATGCGCGCGGCGATTGCGTGCAACGACCCGGTGATCTTTATCGAAAATATCCTGTGTTACGGCCTCAAATCGGACGATCCGGGGCCGAACCATTTCGTCCCGCTCGGCAAGGCATCGATTGCGCGCGAGGGCAGCGACTGCACCATCGTGACCTATGGTCGCACCGTGCTCGACGCGCTCGAAATCGCGGGCAAGCTCGCCGACGAGGGCATTTCGGTCGAGGTCATCGACCTCAGGACCATCGCCCCCTATGACGAGGCGACGGTCACCGTGTCGGTCGAAAAGACCGGCCGCGCGATCGTGCTGCACGAAGCCGTGAAGCAATATGGTACCGGCGCCGAGATCGCCTCGCGGCTTAACGAAAGGCTGTTCGGCAAGCTCAAAGCCCCGGTGGCGCGGATTGGCGGCGCCTTCTCGGCGGTGCCGATGGCGAACGCGCTCGAACAGGCTTGGATCCCGAACAAGGACGCGATCGCCGATGCGGTGCGGGCCGCTGTCAACTGGAAAGGCTAAGAAGATGGCAGAGGAACTGCGCATCCCGAAGATTGGCATGTCGGCGACCGAAATGACGCTGAACGAATGGATGTTCGGCGACGGCGAGCGCGTCGAGGTCGGCGATGTCATCTACACGGTCGAGACCGACAAAACGACGGTCGAGATCGAGGCGCAGGTTGCGGGCACGATCCGTCCGACCGGGGTCGAGGGCGAGGTCTATCCGGTCGGCGCGCTCGTCGGCACGATCGAGTGACTCCGCTCGAGGCCAGCAAGGCGATGTACGCCGCGGTCGGGCGCGGCGAGTGGGACGCCGTCGCCGAGTTCATGTCGGACGATCTCGTCATCCACGAACCCCCCTCGCTCCCCTATGGCGGCGAATGGCGCGGGCGCGATGCGCTGCAGCGGCTCTACGCGCATGTGATGGGCTATTGGGAAGACCCCGTGGTCAAATGGATGGAGCTGGTCGGCGGCGAGAAATATGCCGTGGCGCTGCTCCATTTCACCGTCACCGCGAAATCGAGCGGCAAGCGCTTCGAAACGCATATCGCCGAGGTCACCGAGTTCGACGCGGCGGGCAAGATGGCGTCGATGCGCATCCATTATTTCGACACCGCGCATATGGTCGAGCAATTGAAGGTTGCGGGCGTTCCGGGCGCGGCATGAAGAAGATCCTCGTCCTCGGCGCGCCCGCAGATCAGGGGATTCCCTTGCTGACCGCGTTGAAGGCGAGGGGCCTCGACCCCACCGCCGGCGTGCGGCGGCCGGGGGCGATGGCGGCGACGGTGCATGCCGACGTGCCCGAGGTGGCTGCCGATCTCTACGACGTCGGCAGCCTGACCGCTGCCTTCCACGGGCAGGACGCGCTGGCGATGCACCTGCCGTTCGAATTCGACCGCGAGCGCGCCGCGGCGATGGGGCGGAACATCGCCGCCGCTGCGGGCGCGGCGCGGCTTCGGAAGATCGTCTTCAACACGAGCTGCTTCGTCGCCGACCGCGACCTCGATTTATCGGCGCACGACGGGCGACGCGACATCGAGCGGGCGATCCATGAGAGCGGCGTGCCCTATGTGATCATCGAGCCGATGGTCTTCATGGACAATATCACCCGCATCTGGTCGCGCCCGGCAATCGTGAACAGCGGCGTCTTCGCTTATCCGGCGGCCGAGACGCTGAAGATCAGCTGGGTCTGCCTCGAGGATGTCGCGGCCTATATGGTGTCTGCCTTGCTCCACGAGGATCTGATCGCCGACCGGATCGCGGTGGGCGGGCCCGAGGCGCTGGTGGGCGCGGCGGTCGCCGAGCGGCTGTCGATCGCAGCGGGGCGGCCGGTGCGCTTCCAAAGCCTGTCGCCCGACGAATTCGCCGCGCGGATGAGCGAACTCGTCACCGGTTCGCGCGCGGTGCAACCCGCGAGCATCTATGACGGGATGGCGAAATTCTATCGCTGGTACAACGACCAGCCTGTGTCGCCCGTCGCGCTCGACGCGGTGCCCGCTGCGCGGCTGCTGGGGGTGACGCCGACTCCTTTTGCGGAATGGGCGGAGCGCCAGGACTGGTCGCCGGTGGCGGTTCCCGCCTAGCGCACGCCGTCATTGCGAGGAGCGCAGCGACGAAGCAATCTCCAACTATCGGCACCCAAAGCCGACAGCTGGAGATTGCTTCGCTACGCTCGCAATGACGGTGGCTTAGGGCAGCTGCCCGTCGATATATTTGCCCAGCGTATGGTGGAAATGGCGGATGCGGCTTTCCTGATAATGGCCGAGTTCGATCACCCCGTTGGGCGAGGATTTCATCCCCTCCTGAACATAGGGCAGATTTTCCATGTCCTGGTCGAACACGCCTGCGAGCGCGGCGCCGATCAAATGGCTGGCGCTGGCGAAGGGCTGGTCGTCGGCGATCAGGTGCATCGGCGCCGATTTGGGTGCCTTCTCGCCCTTGGGCGTGCGCATCAATATCCGTACTTCCATCAGGCAATGGTCGGCGTCGCCCCACGGGCGCCAGCGATAGACAATGTTCGGGACCAGCCCGCCCCATGGCGCCCAGTTGGGAAAGACATTATAAGTGAAATTGTCCAGCATCTCGCTGTCCGTGGCATCCGAATAATCATGCCCGTTCATCGCGGAAAAGGCGTCGCGGTTCGCCTGGGCCAGCACCTTGCGGGCGAGCATCGGATCGTCGGCGTCGAAGCCCTTGAGATCGGTCGGGTCGCCATTTGCGCGCCGCGCCCGGCTGTCGCCTGCGCCGATGAAATCCTCCAGCGACTTCAGGACATAAAACTGGTCCTTGCCCTTGATGTGCGGGGACATCGCGCCTGCCGGAGTAATCGCGCGGTTGAGGAAATCGCCGTACAGATCGTAGCGCGTGTTCGCGTCGGCGGTGAAGCCCAGAATCTGCGGATGGGTGACGATGCTGTGCCAGGCCTCCATGAAGGCCTCGGCGACGGCCTTCCAGTTAGCCGGGATGACGCGGCCGACCCAGGCGCCGGTGTGGCATTCGTCCAGCCGCCAATTGTCATAATGTTCGACCCCGGGGCCAATCCAGTCGCGGAATGACGGCAAGTCGTGATTTTCGGTGACGAGGATGAAGCCCTGCCAGCGGTCGACCTTCAGCTCGGGCAGCGCCATATCCTTGGCTTCGAGATGCCTGAAATCCCACGCACACGGCGCTTCCTTGAAGCGGCCGTCGTGATGCCAGGAAAAGCCGTGAAAGGGGCAGCGCAAATGCACTGCGGGGCCGCTTTCGATGCGCAGCTTGCGGCCGCGGTGGAGACAGACATTGTAGAAGGCCTTGACCGAATGGTCCTTCTGCCGGACGAGCAGGATGCTTTTTTCGTTGATGTCATAGACGACGGTGTCGCCGGGTTCGGGCATATCCTCCTCCCGCGCGGCATATTGCCAGATGTTCGGCCACATCTTCTGGCGCTCGAGGCTGGCCCAATCCTCGCTGACATAGCGCTCGATGGGGATCGGTGCGTCGCCCAGTTCCTGCGTCGATTCGGCGAACAGATAATCGGGCACGCGCCGGGTGTCGGCCTTCAACATGTCGGTGTAACTGGTCCCAGGGCAGCGGTCCTCGCGATCGGAAGGCGGGGGCGGACTGAGGTCGTTCATCTTGGGCTCCGGATTCAGGCGAGCTGGTCGAGCGGCATGCCGCAGGCAGCCGCGATCGCGCGGTGGACACCGTGCAGCGCCGGCTCGTTCGCGCCGAGCACGACGCGGAAATCATCAGGCGCGGTCAGCAGATTCGCATAACCGTTGCTCGCGACGCGATAATCCTCGGTCTGCACCACGGTGGCGGTGGCATCATAGGCCATCACGCACATGTCGCGATGCTCGTCGCTCTCGACCCCGAACGGCGCATAGACGGCAAACTGGCAGAACATCTTGCCCGGGCCATCGGGAAAGAGCCGGAAAACCTGGGTGAAATATACACCGGGGGTCACCGCGCCAAAGAAAATCACCGTGTTGGGGAACAGGAAATGGACCCCGCCATATTCGGTGTCGGGCCATTCGCTCTCGTCGAGACCGACGAGCTTGCCGATCGACAGGTCGGGAAAACTTACCCGGTGGTGGCGGCCGATCGGCTCATAGACGTTGCGGTCGCTGTAATGCGTCTGCCCGATCGTGGTGTTGTGGAGCATCTTGAAATGATAGCCCTCGCCATAGGTGTCGAGCGCAAATTTCCAGTTGGAATCGGCCGTGAGGACGCCCTTTTTGACGGGCTCGGCGCGGTCCAGTTCGAGCTGCGCGAGCACGGGGCCGAAGTCGCCGAGATGCGCCGCAGCGTCGATGGGTTCGCCGTCGGGATTGGCGCGCACGAAGATCAGGCCGAGATGTTCGTCGCAGGGCAGTTCGATCAGGTTGCGGGCGCCGATTTCGCAATTTGCAAAGCCCTCCTTGCCCGGCTGGCCGACGAGTTCGCCTGCCGGGTCGAAGGTCCATGCGTGGAAGGGGCAGACGAGCCGCGGCCGCGGGCCGCTCCACGGTTCCTTCTCCTCGACCAGTTTGGCACCGCGGTGCGTGCACATGTTGAGGAAGGCGCGCGCGGCGCCATCCTTGCCGCGCGTGACGAGGATCGACGGGCCCGCCGAGTCGAAGACGAGCGTGTCACCGGTCTTTGGAATGTCGCCCGAGAGCCCGGCGACGATCGGCTCGTTGCGGAAGATGCGTTCCATCTCGGCGGCGTTGCGCGCTTCGCCGGTGTAGATGGATTTGTGCAGCGGCAGCGGCGCCTCGGCCATGTCGGTGCGGTTCTCGGCAATGATCGACACCAGCTTGCGCAGTCCGGCGCGCGCATTGCGTTTGCGGACGGCAGGCCATTCCTTCTGGGCGATATGGGGATCGGACTCGGCCATTGGCTCTCCTCACATTTTGCCCAGTATGACTCCGGGTCGCGAAGGGCTTATCGCACAAAGGAAGGCGCTTGTGCGCTATCGCTTTTGAGGGGAGAGACATGGCAGCACCCGCAACGCTCGCATCGCTCGGCGATATCATGCAGCTCGCATTCGTGCCGTCCGATTTCGACGCCGCAGTCAAGCATTGGACCGAAGTGATGGGGGCGGGACCCTTCTTCCTGCTGCCCAATGTCTCGCTCCCCGGCGGACGCTATCGCGGCGAAGCGAGCGATCCGGTGTTCACGATGGCGCTCGGCTACTGGGGAGACATGCAGATCGAATTGATCCGGCCCGAGAATGAAGCGAAGTCGCTCTATCGCGGCGAATATGCGGTGGGCGAGGGGCTGCACCATGTGTGCGTGCTGGTCGGCTCGATCGCCGAGGCGCGTGCGCGCTGCGGCGAGGTCGGCGCAAAGATCGTCTTCGAGGCGCCGGTCGGCGACACCGGCGGCGTCATCTACGCCGATCCCGGCACCGGGCCGGGGACGCTTGTCGAGTTGCTCGAACCCCAGGCCGGCACGCGCGAGCTTTTCGGGATGATGCGCGATGCGGCGCGGGGGTGGGACGGGAGCGAGCCGCTGCGGTCGCTCGGCGGCTAGCTGTTGGCGCCAAGGTAGCCGAGCTGCCCGGCCTTGAAGATCGTCTGCGCGCGGTTGACCGAGTTCAGTTTTTCGCCCGCGCGGTGGACGTGATAGCGCACCGTCGCGTGGCTCAGCGAGATGATCATGCCGATCTCGCGGTCGGTCTTGCCGATCGCGGCCCAGCGCAAACATTCGACTTCGCGCTTCGACAGCTCGCAGTCCGACGGGATGCGTCGCTTGGTGCGCATTGCGGAGGCATAGCCCGCGATGAAGCGCCGCGTCGCCGCGCCGAGTATGTGCCCGATCGCCGCGAACAGGTCGCTAAGCTCGGTGATCTCAGGATCCATCGGGTGATAGCTGTTCGCCGAGATCTGGCCGAAGGGAAGATGGACCGGCACGACGATCGCCGCCTGATAGCGCTGGTTGGCGGCGAAGTAGCGCGAGAGATCGATATCGGCGAGATAGGGGTTCGGCACTGCAGTGCGGAACCCCTCGCCGTTGCACCAGAAGGCCTCGCTCTCGTAGCGGCACGAGCGCGGCAGCGGGGAGTGGAGCGCGAGCCTGTGATCCTCCCACCAGCGCTCGCCGTCGCCCAGCCAGCCGAAAAGGTCGGCGGCGAGCACCGTGCCGTCGGCGTCGACCATCGTCTCCTTGGACGCGATATCGTCGCAGAGCGCAGCGCGCAGACCGTGGGCGGCGGCAAAATCGCGCAGCGCGACCGCCGCGTCGTGGATATCTTCCACGCAGCGGACCGTCACTGCTTCGACGAGCGCCCTGGTGTTCATCGGCGGGGCGTACCCGTCGTCCGGCAGCCTGACTGCTCTCTCTCCCACAGGCGGGACTATTTCACACTGGCCGGCAAGTCGCAATGCATGTGTCATAAGCGGAGCACCGTCTTTGCTATGATGTTTTTCTGAACTTCGCTCGAACCGCCGAATACGGTCCAGGCACGGCTGTTGAGATAGCGCGCGGCGGCAACCTGCGCGTCTTCGTCGCCGATCGGCGGCGGCGCTCCATTGCCGTAAAGCGGGCGCACCGTCGGCAATTGCAGTCCGTCATAGCCGTGCAGGCCCATGGCGAGCCCGTCGATCCGCTGGTGAATCTCCGACGAGATCAGTTTGACGAGCGACGTCTGCGGACCGGCGGGGCGACCCTTGGCGATATCGGCGAGGATGCGCAGTTCGGTGGTCTCGAGCGCTTCGGCCTCGAGCCGCAGCCGCGCGATGCGTGTCGCGATCTGGATATCCCCGGCGAGCGATCCGTTATGGCCGCTGGGCGCGATGCCCGCGAGTTCCTCGAGATGATCGATCGCCCGGATCAGCCGGGGCGCATGGAACGATCCGCCGCGCTCATTCTCGAGCAGGAATTTGGCAATCGTCCAGCCCTGGCCCTCTTCGCCGATGCGGTTGTCGACCGAGGTACGGGCGCCGTCGAGAAAGACCTGGTTGACCTCGTGGTCGCCCGCCATGGTGATGATCGGGGTGACGGTGACGCCCGGCTGGTCCATCGGGATCAGCAGGAAACTGATCCCCGCCTGCTTTTTCACCTCGCCGTCGGTGCGGACGAGGCAGAAGATCCAGTTCGCATGATGGGCGTGGGTGGTCCAGATCTTCGACCCGTCGACGATATATTCGTCGCCGTCGCGGCGGGCGCGGGTGCGGAGCGAGGCGAGGTCGGACCCGCTTTGCGGTTCGCTATAGCCCTGGCACCAATAATCGGTGCCGGCGCGGATCGCGGGGAGGAAGCGGTCCTTCTGCTGCTGGGTGCCGAAGGCGCAAATGACCGGGCCGACGAGGCGAAGGCCGAGCACCGACAGCGCGGGCGCGCCCGCGATCGCGCATTCCTTTTCAAAGATGTAGCGCTGCATCGGGGTCCAGCCGGTACCGCCGCAATCCTCGGGCCAGTGATAGGCGACCCAGCCCTTGTCGTTGAGGATGCGGTGCCAGACGAGGCCGATGTCGGGCTCGACGAAGACGCCCGGCGTGCGCTTGGCGCCATTGCGGACGTAATCCGGCAGGGACGTGCGGAGGAAGTCGCGGACCTCCTCGCGAAATTCCAGTTCGTCCTTGGTAAGGTCTAAATCCATAAATCCACTAACGTTCGAGGATCGCCACTGCCGACAGGCCGGGCGCACCATAGACATGGGAATAGCCGACCTTGGGGCCGTTCGGCACCTGCCGCTCGCCGCCGCGGCCGCGCAGTTGCACCGTATTTTCATAAACCTGCCGCAGCCCCGAGGCCCCGATCGGCTCGCCGCACGCCAGGCAGCCGCCGTCGGTGTTGATCGGCAGCTTGCCGCCGATCTCGCTCCAACCTTCGGCAAGCCATTGTTCCTGCTCGCCGTCGGCGCAGAAGCCGTTTTCGGCCATGTGCATGATCTCGGCCCCGCTCTCGGTGTCCTGCAATTGCGCGACCGAGACATCTTCGGGGCCGATGCCGGCCATTTCGAAAGCGGCCTTGCTGGCGATCTCGGTCGGTTTGCCGCCGCCATTGACGCTGATCGACGGCGCGAAGACCTCGAACGATCCCTCGGGGCGGGTGCGGAAGGCGACGCTGGCTATGCGCACCGCATCGGCACCGAGTTCGCGGACTTTCTTGCTGCTCGCGAGGAGCAGCGCGACTGCGCCCTCCGCGGGCGAGCAGAACATATATTTGGTCAGCGGATCGTTGATCATCGGCGCGTTCAGGATGGCGTCGAGATCGACCGGAGAGCGCCGCCAGGCGTGATCGCAGAGTGTGCCGTTGCGAAACGCCTTTTCGGCGACGAGGCCCAGCGTCCGGCGGCTGATCCCGTGGAGCGCCATATAGCGCTGGATTTTCAGCGCGAAAAATTGCGTCGTCAGCATCATGCCCGTCTCGCCATACCATTCTGGCAGGCCATAATCGGACGGCTTGGCGTTGAAGGCGCCGCGCGGATGCTTGTCGAACCCGACCGCGAGCGCGATGTCGCAGGCGCCCGCTGCGATCGCGTTGCGCGCTGCGGTCAGCGCGCTGCCGCCGGTCGCGCAGCCGTTGGCGACGTTGATGAAGGGCACGCTCGTCAGGCCGAGTTCGTTGACCATGATGTCCGCCGATCCCGCGGCGGCCGACCCGCCATAGGCGAATTCCACATCGGGCCATTCGATACCGGCGTCGGCGAGCGCCTGGCGCACAGCGAACACGCCTTGGTCGCGCCCCGAGCGGCCGTCGGTGCGGCCGAACGGATGAATGCCCGCGCCGATGATATAGACGTCGTCGTTCATGGCTGGCGCTCCGGGCGGAAGGCATAGGTCGCGCGGCTGTCGTCGAAGGGAACTATGGTGAATTCCATCGGCATTCCGATGACGAGGTCGGCAGCGGTGGCGTCGACGATGCGCGTTTCGACGATCACCTCGGCGGGCAGTTCGACATAGCCGATGAGGAACGGCTGGAAGGGCTGCGGACCGCTGTACGGCTCCTTGGGCTCGAAGCCCTGTGTCGTCCATGACCAGAGCGTGCCCTTGCGCGACAGCGCGACGGGTTCGACCAGCGCGGCGGCGTCACCGCCCGGAACCGGAAAGACGATTTCCCCGTCGGCGCGCCGCGCGCCGATCGGGCGCGGTTCGGCCTCGTCGGTCCACAGGCCAGGCGCGATGGGGGCGAGCGCGCTCACGCGGCCCTCGCAAAGCGGCGCAGGCAATGATCCTGATCGCCGAACAGCTTGTCGAGCAGCATTACCCGCTTCAGCGCATGGCCGATCGCGAGTTCGTCGGTCTGGCCCATGCCCCCGTGCATCTGCACCGCCTCGAGGCCGATCCGTGTCGCGGCCTCGCCGACGAAGGCTTTGGCGCCCGCTGCGATCCGCGACCAGGTCGCATCGTCGGTCGTCGGATCGAGCATCGCGGTGCGCAGCACCATCGAACGCGCCTGTTCGAGCGCAGCATAGCATTCGACCAGCCGGTGCTGGAGCGCCTGAAAGCTGCCTATCGCGGCGCCGAATTGCTGGCGCTCGCCGGCATAGGCGAGCGTGTCGTCGAACATCCTTTGCCCCAGCCCAAGCATTTCGGCGGCGGCGAGCAGGCGAATGTCCCCGATCACGCGCTCGAATTTTGCTTCGGGCAAGTCGAACAGGTCGGCGGGGGCGCGGTGCAGATCGATCGTCGCTGCATTCGATCCGTCGATTACGGAATAATCCTGCCTGATGACTCCCGCAGCGCCTTTCGCGATCTTGGCAAGCTTGTTGCCAGTGACCGTGACGAGCAGCGTGTCGGCGAGAGGGGCGCCGAGGACAAAGGTCTTGGTCCCGGTCACATGACCGCTTTCGGCCTTGGCACTGACGGCCTCGGTTTCGTAACGGCGCGCCGGCTCGGCAAAGGCGACGGCAGCGAACTGCACGCCGGTGACGAGATCGGCGACCAGTGCCGTATCTCCGGCCGTCGCGGCGAGCCGGATCGGGAGAACGCCGTTTTCAGGCCAGGGATCGATTGCGATGTCCTTCCCGAGCGCTTCCGCAACGAGCGCGAGATCGACCATCGTCCCGCCGATGCCGCCCATGGCTTCGGGCGCGGCGAGTGCGAGGAGACCGAGATCGGCGATCTGCTGCCAGCGGATGCGCGGATAGCCGTGCTCGGCCTTTCGCATCGCATGCCGCGCTGCGATGTCGACCGGTCCCAGAAAACGGCCGATCATGTCGCGCGTGAGCTGCTGGTCTTCGTCGAGATCGAAATTCATGCGCGGCGCCGAAAGGTGATCGGGAGGGTTGTCAGCCCACGCAATAGCATGTTCGGCGGCCAGCTGGGCACATGCCCGACAGCGACGCGGAAATCGGTCAGGCGCTTCAGCAATTCGGTATAGGCCACCGCCATCTCCTTGCGGCTCAACATATTGCCGACGCACATGTGGATGCCTTTGCCAAAGGCCAGGTGACTGCGCGCATTGGCGCGTTCGATGTCGAAGCGATCGGGGTCCGTATACTTGGCGGGGTCGCGATTGGCTGCGGCATAGCGCAGCTGGACCATCGCCCCTTTGGAGATTTTTAGCCCCCCGAGTTCGGTGTCCTTGCGCACCATGCGCCACATCCCCGCGGTCGGACTCTCGGTGCGCAACACTTCTTCGACGAGGTTGACTATCGCGCGCTCATTGCCGTCGTCGACTGCCGATACCGCCTTGCTCATCTGATCGGGGTTTTCGATCAGCTGGAGCAGGCCGCCGGCCAGCGCCGAGGTCGTCGTCTCGTTCCCCGCCACCATCAGCTGCTGCATGATCGAGAGGATTTCGGCGTCTTCGAGCGGGCGCTCGCCCTCGACCTCGGCACGGACGAGATCGGAGAGCAGATCGTCGGTCTGCGCCGCGCGGCGGTGGTCGATCTTGGCTTTGACGAAATGCTGGAATTCGACGACCTCGCGCGCGCATTCGAGCTCGCGTTCCTTGGGGATCATCCTCCCAAGCCGGTCGACAAAGGCGTCGGACCAGCACTTCACCTTGTCCAGATCACCCTCCGTCATGCCGATCTGCCTCGCGATCATCGCGACAGGCAGCGGGATAGCGAAATCGCGAACGAAGTCGGCGTGGCCTTTCTCAGCCATTTTTTCGATGAGGTCGATCACGACCCCGCGCATATCTTCCTCGATTGCCGCGACGCGCTTCATCGAGAAGGCAAGATTGACGAGCTTGCGAAAACGCGTGTGCGTAGGCGGATCGGCGGTCAGCAGCGTATCGACCTGCGGCCAGCCCTCGGCAAGAATGGCAGCCACGTCGCTATCCTCCGCCATCGCGCCCGACAATGTGCCTTGAAAATTGTTCGAAAATGTTTCGACGTCGCCGGTCGCCTGCGCGCAATGCTCGTACGACAGAACGAGGAACATGCCCTCGGACAATTGTACGACGGGGCTTTCGGGCAGCCAGGCACGATAATAGTCGAACGGATCCGCGATGACCTGCGGTTCGAAAAAGCTGCTTGCGGCGATGGTGTTCACGCGCCTCTTCCCTCAAACTTATGGTTATGCCCCCAATTACATGCAGCCGGCCCCGCGGCGCGATGCACGTTTTCGTTAGGCGCTTGCCGGAACCGGCGCGACATGCGCGAGCGCGTTGGCCAGGAATCGGCGCACATTCGGATCGGCATAGGCCGCCGGACCGTCGCCGGGTTGAAAATAAACGAGGCGGCCCGCGCCGACGGGCTTTTCCCACGCGATCAGGTTGCTTTCCGGGCGGTGATCCCAGCCGCCGTTGCTGAACAGACGCCCTGCGACCGCTTCCGCCGCCGAATAGAAATTGTCGCGGACGAAGGTGTGATCAGCGCGGAGCAGCGGGGTTGCCGCGCCCCAGACCGGCGCGAGATACAGCTCGTCGCACAGCGGAAAGCGTGGCGGCAGGCCTGCGGTCAGCGGATGGTCGGGATCGAGGACGACCGCATCGTATCGGACATCATGGCGATAACCGGAATCGAGATGGTATTCGCCGTCCGCGGTGCCGGGTTGGTATAGGAAGCGTCCGCCGAGCATGTCGGCCCATTCGGGCCACTCGGCCCAACCCGCGATGGCATGGTGCATCGCGACCGCGCCGCCGCCGCGTTCGAAATGGTCGGTGATCGCGACGCGATAGGCCAGCGACGGCGGGCGCGATGTGACTGTGCCGCCGCCGAAGTCATAGCCCGGCATGTCGTAGAAAAGAATTACGTCAGCCTCGCTCGCGGCGCCTTGCGCAACCGCGGTTTCGGCCTCAGGGTGGATCAGGTGCGTAACCGTCCAGCCGCCGAAGCTCGCCAGCAGCCCGGCAAAGGGCTTGGCCTCATAGGGATGGCCACCCGACAGGACCAGAAGATGGCGATCGTGCGTCATCCGATTTTCAGGATCATTTTGCCCTGATTGCTGCCCGCGAACAGCCGCATGAAGGCATCGAAGCTGTTTTCGATCCCCTCGTCGATATGCTCGTCGGCCATGAGCTTGCCCGCTTGCAGCCACGCCGCCATTTCCGCGCCGCCCTCGGCAAAGCGGGCGATATAATCGGCGACGAGCAGTCCGCGCATCGAAGCGCGGTGGACAATGAGTTGCCAGATGTTGCGCGCTCCGACCTTCTCGATCGAATTATATTCGCTGATCAGCCCGCACAGACCGATCCGAGCGCCATGGCGCAGGTTCATCAGCCCCGCGTCCAGAATTTCGCCGCCGACATTTTCAAAGATGATATCGATCCCTTCGGGTGCCTCGGCGCGGATCGCGTCGGTCAACGCTTGGACATCCTTGCCGCGATAGTCGATCGCAGCGTCGAAGCCATAGCGATCGGTCAGCCGCGCGCATTTCCCGGGACCGCCCGCGATGCCGATGACCTTGCTCGCGCCATTGATCTTCGCAATCTGCCCGACGAGCGAACCGACGGCACCCGCGGCGCCCGTCACCAGCACCACGTCGCCGTCCTTGGGCTCGCAAACTTCGACATAGCCGAAATAGGCGGTCATCCCGACGGCGCCGAGCACCGACAGATAGTTGGTGACGCTGGGCACGGCGCCCGCATCGATCGGCTGCGTGAAGCCGCCGACGGCGCCGACCGAATAATCCTCGATGCCGTTGAGCCCCATCACCCATTGGCCGGGCGCAAAGCCCTCGGCCTTGCTCGCCTCCACGATGCCGATGGTCGAGGCGCGCACCGGGTCGCCAAGGGGGATCGGCGGCATATAGCTGGGCGCATCGTCCATCCAGCCGCGAATGGCGGGATCGAGCGAGGCATAATGGTTGCGGATCAGGAACTCGCCATCGGCGAGCTCGGGCGTCGGCTCGGTCACCAGCGAAAAATCGTCCGGCACCGGTTCCCCCTTGGGACGACGGACGAGCAGGAAACGGCGGTTGTCGGGCATAGGGGCTCCTCAAGCCGGAACGATGGAGACCGGGATCGCGCTTTGCAGCGACTGGCCGGTGATGGGGTCGTAGTGGGCGCTCTCGCTGACCAGGCGGTTGGTCGAGGCGCCATGTTCATGCACCTTGTCGGGCCCGATATCGGGCCCACCGAAGGCATGTGCCATCGACACGACGCCGGGGCGCATATTCTCCGCTGCGCGCGCCACCGCGACGACTTCGCCGACCGCCGACCGGATGCGGACGGTGTCGCCGTCATTGCAGGGAATGCGCGCCAGATCGTCGGGATGCAGGAAGGCGGGATTGGTCGTGCGCTTAGCGCGCAGCGCGGGCAGATTCTGCCCTGTCGAGTTGAAGCGGTGCCTGCTGCGGCGCGAGACCATGCGCCACGGGAAATCGTGCGTCGGCTGCTCGGCGTTGCCGTAGGCGATCAGTTGGTCGGGCATGGCCCCTGCGGTGAGGTCGAAACGGCCCGGCGCATCGGGATCGCCGGGTTCGACGACCGGATGCAGATCCCCATAGATGACCGCCTTGCCGTCGACGGTATCCGCTCGCACGACGCTCGGTGCGACCGAGCAGCCCGCAACCATCAGGTCGAGGAACGCCTCCTTGGTCGGGCGCACGTCCATCGGACACGCCCCGCCCGCAAGCGGCAGGCCGGTGCCGAGACGGTGTGCGAGTTCCCAGAGCATCTCCCACTCCTCGATCAGGTCGCCGGGTGCGGCGATTATCGCTTCGGTATAGCGGGCGTAGGGGATTTCGTACCACCATTCGGAAAGGTTGCTGATGTCCTCGCGCTCGAGGCACATCTTGGGCGCGAGGATATAGTCGGCGCGCTTCGCGGTCGCGGACTCGGCGTTGACGTCGATCGACACGAGCAGGTCGAGCCCGTCGATCGCGCGCGTCATCTTGTCCTGATCGGGAAAGGCGACCACCGGATTGCCGCCGATCACGATCAGCGCGCGCACCTGGCCTTCGCCAGGCGTCAGCATCTCGTCGGCGAGCACGTTGCAAGGCATCTCCATGCCGAGATGGGTGAGGCCGCGGATGCGCGAGGCGGGGAAACCCTCGCCAAAGAGCGCCATCGGGGGTGCGACCTGCGCGCGGCGCGGGGTGACGGGGGTGAAAACGCGCGGTATCGAGCTTTTCTCGCCCTCGCGGCAGAAACGCCCGCAGAGGATGTTGATCGACGAGACGAGATATTGGGTGAGCGTGCCGTTGCCTGCCATTTCGGGTCCGGTGCCGGTGGAAACGACGCCCTTGGTGCCGCTCGCGAACATTCGCGCCGCGGCGACGAGCTGGCTTTCCTCGACCCCGGCGCGTGCGGCGGCGACGTCGGGGCTGAAGCCAGCGACGGCACGCTGCAATTCGTCGAGGCCGTTGACATAGCGCTGGACGAACGCCTTGTCGTAGAGGCCTTCACTCAGGATGACGTTGATGATCCCCGCAAGCATCGCCGGGTCTTCGCCCGGGCGGACGGGCAGGTGGATATGCGCGAGCGCGGCGACATCGCTCTCGCGCGGATCGGCGACGATCAGCTTCAGTCCCTTGTCCAGCGCATCGCGCAGCCTGCGCGAGGGCGAGAAGGGTGGGAGCCCGCCCGGCGGGCCGTAATGCGAGACGATCGGGTTGTTGCCGATAAAGAAGGCGACATCGGCTTCGGAGAAGCTGTGCATCCCGCCCATCCAATTGCCGTAGCGCGTCGTCGTATAGACTTTCGCCGGCTGGTCGAGCGTCACCGAGGTGTAGATGTTGCGCGTGCCCAGCCCCTGCGCGAAGGCCGTCGCGCTGCCGACTCCGGCGCTGTTTTGGAACGCATAGGTGCCCGCGTAGATGGCGACCGCGTGCGGGCCATGTTCGGCTATGATCGCCGCGAGCTTCGCGCCGATCTCGTCGAGCGCGGTCTCCATGGCGATATCCCGAAAGACGCCCTCGACACGTTTTTGCGAAACCGTCAGGCGTTGCGGGCCATGGTGCGCTTCGGGCAGCTGGCGGCCCTTGATACAGGTGTAGCCGGCGAACACCGGATCGTCTGGGTCGCCCTGGACCTTGGTGACGCGCCCTGCGTCGATGGTGACGAGCATCGCGCAATTGGCATGGCAGAAGCGGCAGAAACTGCGGCGAACCTCGGGCATCCTATCTCTCCCTGATCGCACCCTACGCCCCCGCGCGCGCCGCGCGACTGGCACTTTTGGCGGTGGTTGCTCCGGCCGTGCCGGCGCAATTTCGCGCCGACAAACGGGAGAGTATCGATGCCGACATCGCGCCAGTGGCTGCTGAACGGACATCCGCGCGGGCGCGGGATCGAGGATGGCGATTTCCAGCTCGTGGAGATCGACATCGGCGCACCGGGTGACGGCGAAATCCTGCTCAAGACGCTCTATCTGGGGTTCGACCCGGCGCAGAAGGGCTGGATGGAGAATATCGCCGACTATGTGGCGCCGATGGCGATCGGCGACATCATGCGCGGCAGCGGGATCAGCGAAGTGGTCGAGAGCCGCCATCCGGGTTTCGCCGTCGGCGACTTGGTGACGGGATCGACCGGTTGGACAGAATGGCATCGATCGGACGGCGTGGGTCTCACCAGGATCGATACGGCACTGCCGCCGACCGCGATGCTGTCGGTGCTCGGCACGACGGGGGTGACGGCCTGGTGCGGGCTGTTCAAGGTCGGGCGGCCGGTCGCAGGCGATACGGTACTCGTCTCGGGCGCGGCGGGAGCCACGGGGTCGGTCGTCGGCCAGCTCGCGAAGATAGCGGGGTGCCGCGCGGTCGGCATTGCGGGCGGTGAAGACAAATGCCGCTGGCTCGTCGAGGAAGCGGGTTATGATGCGGCGATCGATTACAAGGCCGGTAACCTGCGCAGGCAGATCAGGGAGCATTGTCCGCGCGGCGCCGATGTTATTTTCGACAATGTAGGCGGCGCGATTTTGAACGATATGCTCGGCGAGATCGCAACCGGCGCGCGGATCGCGATCTGCGGCGGGATCAGTCGGTACGAGATGGGGACGCTGCCTGCGGGCCCGCAGAATTATTTCAACCTGGTGTTCCGGCGCGGCTCGATGGCGGGCTTCATCGTGCTCGACTGGGCAGGGGAGTTTCCCGAAATTCGCAAGCGATTGGAGGGCTTCGTGCTCGATGGCCGGCTCAACTACCGCGAGGATGTGCAGCACGGGTTCGAGAATGCCCCTGATACGCTCAAACGCCTGTTCAGCGGCCAGAACCGCGGCAAGCAACTTCTGAAACTGTGAAGGAGGTCGACATGGGCAGGCTGGCCGGCAAGCGCGCCGTCATCATCGGCGCGGCATCGACGGGAAATATGGCGCAGGTGACGGCGCGGCTGTTCGCGCGCGAGGGGGCGACCGTGATGGTTGCGGGGCGCACGGCAGAACCGCTCGAAACGCTGGCTGCCGAGATCGGCGGCCATGCCGCGCTTTGCGACATCACCGACAAGACGTCGGTCTTCGCGCTCGCCGACGCCGCGAAAGTACAGATGGGCGGGGTCGACATCGCGATGAACGCCAGCGGGTGGGGGCTTCTGAAGCCCTTGCTCGACGTGACCGAAGAGGAACTGGCCGCGATCGTCGCGCTGCAATTCACCGGCGTGCACCATTTCCTTCAGGCTTTTGTCGGCGCGATGCTAGCGAACGATCCGAGCGGCGGGTCGATTATCAACATTTCGTCGGCGACCACCCATTCGCCGGTGAATCACCATGCCGCCTATATCGGGACCAAGGCAGGGGCCGAAGCGCTGATCCGCTGCGTCGCCAATGATTTCGGCGCCAACGGCATTCGTGCGAACACGGTATCGCCGGCATTCACCGAATCGCCGATGACCAGGGGCGCGTTCGCGACCCTGGGACTCGTCGATGCCTTCCTGCCGCGCTATCCGCTGGGGCGCCTCAATACAGCGCAGGATGTTGCGAACGCCTGCCTGTGGCTGGCGAGCGACGAGGCGTTCATGACCGGCGAAAATCTGCAGCCGAACGGCGGACTGGCGCTACGGGGCAACCCGCAGGAGGGCGACATCGCGGCAGCGGTGGGCGCGGCGACGGCGAAATTGCAGGCCTGAAGATCACCCCTGTGACGCAGCGATGGCGAGGTGGCCGCGCGAAGCGCTGACCGAGGGGCGACAGCGCCAGTGTCGCTGCCCCCTCCACCAGTCGCATCGCGAACGGTCCCTCTCCCCGTGGCTTCGCCATGGGGAGGTTTTCAGCCTATCTGCCGCTCGCGGCCTTCCCAATAGGGTGCGCGCAGCTCGCGGCGCAGGATCTTGCCCGACGGATTGCGCGGCAGCGCGGCGATGAAATCGACCGATTTCGGGCACTTATACCCGGCAATCCGTTCGCGCGCCCAACCGATGATGTCGGCGGCTTCGGCGGCCTGGCCCTCGCGCAGCACGACGCACGCCTTCACCGCCTCTCCCCACTTTGCGTCGGGGACCCCCACAACCGCGACATCGGCAACCGCCGGATGGCCGTAGATCGCGTTTTCGACCTCGGCCGGATAAACATTCTCGCCGCCCGAGATGATCATGTCCTTTACCCGGTCGTGAAGGTAAAAATAGCCGTCCTCGTCGGTGTAGCCGGCGTCGCCGGTGCGGAGCCAGCCCTCGCGGTCGATCGTCGCCGCCGTCGCTTCCGGCCGACGCCAATATTCGCGCATATTGGCCTGAGCGCGGATCGCGATCTCGCCGATTTCGCGCGGGGGCAGAGGATGGCCGTCGGGATCGATCACCCGCATCTCGACCCCGCGCAAGGGCTTGCCGACCGATCGCATCCGTTCGTTGCCCGCCGGATCATGATCCTCGGGCGGCAGCGCGGCGATCGTGCCCGACGTCTCGGTCATCCCGTACATCTGGACGAAGCCGCACTGGAAGACGTCGATGCACTGGCGCAGCAGGTCGAGCGGGATCGGCGAGGCGCCATAGGCGATGTGACGCAGGCGCGAGAAATCGACCTCGCGCGCCCGCGGTTGCCCCACGATGATCTGCATCGCGGCAGGAACCATGAAAATTTTCGAAATGTTATGGGCTGCGATCAGGTCGAGCACCGCGCTGGGGTCGAACTCGCGCGTGATGACGCCGGTCGCGCCGTTGGTCATCACGGTAATGCCGTACCCGGTGCCGCCAATGTGGAAACAGGGCATGGCGACCAGCCCGACATCGTCTTGGTCCCAGCGTTCCCAGTCGGCCAGCAGCGCTGGATCGCGGTCGAGTTGCGAGCGTAGCACCGACCCGTTGGTCAGCACCGCCCCCTTCGGCTTGCCGGTGGTGCCAGAAGTGTACATCTGGATCACCGCGTCCTGCTCGTCGCGCGCAATTCCGGGATCGGTGTCGGCAAAGCTGTCGCGCCAGGCGCGATAATCGGGAAAGCCGCTTGCCGCGCTTTCGGTCGCGATGACATGATCGACGCCATGCATGGCGCTGCGGTTAGCAGCGACCAGCTCGGTGAATTCAGGGCCGACGAACAGGATTCGCGCGCCGCAATTCTCGATGATCCACGCGATCTCAGGGACTGCGAGACGCCAGTTGACCGGGGTCATCACACCGCCGGCCTTGGCGACGCCCATCAGCAATTCGAAATAGAAGTCCGAATTCTTGCCGAGATACGCAACGCGATCATCGGGCTTCAGCCCCAGTGCAATCAGCGCGTTCGCGGTTCGGCCGCTGTTCGTATCGAAGTCGGCATAGCTCGTAGCGCGTCCCTCGAAATGGAAGAGGATGCGGCTGGGCCGGTCGCGGGCGTTGATCCGCGCGACGTCCGCGATCCGCTGAAACGCTGGCACCTTCACGGACGTCCTTTTCCTTTCTCGGGCGGCGCCGAACGCGCGTCGGATTGAGCGGCCCGGGTCCCTTGCGATAAGAGACACCGACCGGATCGTCGGCGGTGATCGCAACATGCTTCGGCCATCGACCCATGACCCGCGGGTTTCAGAATTTGAAGCCCAACTCGACGCCATAAGTGCGAGGCTCGATCGCGCTGGAAAAGGTGAACAGTCCCGCCACCGGCAGCGTGCTGCCTATGTCGCGGACATTGGTCAGATTGCGGCCGAAGACGGCAACGCTGACTTCCCCGCTGCCGGTGAAGAACGTGTAGGAAACCTGTCCCGACAGATTCTCGCGATCCTTGGTGAAACAGCGGAAATCATTCGTCACCGCGCCGACAACCACCGGCCGATTGGCCACGATGCAGGTGGCGGTCTTGCTCTGGAAGCGGAGGAGGAGGTTGGCGTCGAAACGCCCCGACCCGATTTCCTTCGAATAATTTACGCCGGTCGAAATCTGGAATTTCGGCGCCCGGCGCAGGGTCAGCGTCGACACGTCGTCGCCGACATTGTCCCCGTTCAGATCTTTCAGGAAGGTGCCGTATTCCGCGTCGAGATAGCTTGCCGAGGCCGTGAAATTCAGTTCGTCGCTGGGCTGCATCACGAGTTCCAGCTCGGCGCCGGTGATCGTTGCCGAGGCGGCGTTGCCGACAACCGTTTCCTGCGGCTGGGCGGACCCCGGCGGCGAGGGCTGCACGACCTCTTCCTGCTTGTTGTCATATTTGGTGTGAAACAGCGCAACGTTCGTGCGCAGGGTGCGATCCAGCCAGTCGGCCTTAAGACCCACCTCGAACGCGTCGACGGTCTCGGGGAAATAGGGACCGAGCGACGTGGGCGACGCTGCGCGTCCATTGAAGCCGCCCGACCGGAAACCGGTCGAATAGGAGCCGTAAATGATCTTGTTGTCGCCGATTTCGTAGGTCGCATTGGCGCGCCAGGTGAATTTTCCGAACGACTTTTCGCCTGCGCAGTTGTTGGCGGCCGCGAACCGTGGCAGCCCGGCCAGAGGTCCCGGACCAAAGACCCCGACGGCGCCGACACAGCCCCTCCCGTCGAACGCCGGCAGGCTCAGCTCGACGAGGCCGACCACCTGGCCGTAATTGTTGAACGCTTCCTTTTTGTCGCGGGTGTAGCGGCCGCCGACCGACAGTTTGAACCGGTCGGTCAGCGTGAACTGCGCGTCGGCAAACCCCGCATAGGACGTCGACTTGTTGTCGGTGTAAGCCCGGAGCGTTGCTCCCGTCGGGCTTTGCGAAGGCACCGGTCCCAGCCGCGTAAATTGATCGAGCTGATAGTTGCTGGTGTAGTAATATCCGCCGACCAGCAGATTGACCGTGTCGTTCAGCTCCGCGACCATGCGCAGTTCCTGGCTGAACTGTTCGAACTGCTGGATACGCCGCGTGGCGAAAAAATCTGCCGAACTGCCATCGAAATCTTGCGCGACATTCTCGTCGTTGGTGCGATAGCCGGTAACCGAATAAAGCGTGAGGTTATCGCCGAGCGACCAGGTGATATTCCCGGTCAGCGCATCGGTGTCGTTCGAAACGTCGTGCGGCGCCAATTGATAGGTCGCGCCCATGCCGCGATCTGGAAGTCCGAACCGGTTGCATTCGGCGACCGGCGAAAAGCCGGGGGCGCCGGCGGCCAGGCAGATCAGGTCGAGGCTCGACGATGTCGGAATCGAGACGGTCTCGCCGCGTTCGCGGCTGTGCTCGTAGGTGATCTCCGCCGAAAAACTGTCGCTGGGCTCGATCAATGCGGTCACGCCGCCGCTCAGCGTTTCATATTTTCCGTCACGTCCGCCGGTGATGGCGTTGCGGACGAAGCCGTCGGTCTTGTCATAATAGCCGAACGCCTTGAGCGCGATGAAGTCGCCCAGCTTGCCGCTGTTCACGACCAGACGCGCGCTCTTGGTATCAAACCGGGCATAGGAAAAGCGACCCTTCGCCCCGAACTCATCGGTCGGCTTGCTGCGCTTCACCTCGATCACGCCGCCGATCGTGTTGCGACCGAACAATGTCCCTTGCGGACCGCGCAAAACCTGCAGGCTTTCGAGGTCGAAACTGTCGAGCAGCTGGCCGGTGTTTGTGCCGATAAATACGCCGTCGACGACGACGCCGACCGTCGGATCGAAACTTTTTTCGATGTCCTCGAACGATATACCGCGAATGGAGATTGCCGCCGCGCTTGGCCCGGCCGACACGCTGTCGATCACCAGGCTGGGAACACGTCCAGCGACATCTCGGATGTCCTGCACCATGCCGGTGTCCAACGCCTCCGCGTCCAGAGCGGTAATCGCGACCGGCACCGATTGGGCACTCTCTTCACGCTTCTGGGCAGTGACGACGATTTCACGCAAGGCGCCCGCATTGTCGTCCGCAGGTGCATCCTGCGCCAGCGCGGGCGTGGCGATCGCCAGCGCGACAAGCGAGACCGTGACAGAGGCGGCGGGCAGCAGTCGAGCATGTGTGGACATCGGATTTCCTCCCTCTCGTGCTGGCGCATAGGCTCGCCGGTCACGTTGGAAGGCAAGGTCCGCTTTATGCCCGGATTGAACAATCATCAAAAATATCAGGCGGGCCGTAACGGCAACCATCGCCTTGAATTTATTGGCGTTGTGTCGCTCCACCATCGACGAAAACACCATGTCCCGACATGAAGCGGGCATCGTCGGACGCCAGAAAGGCAGCGACATCGGCGACGTCCTCGGGTTGGCCCAGGCGACCGAGCGCCGCTTTTTCGATCCAGCGCTGTTTGAACGCGGGCATCGCGGTAAAGGCGGGCGCGGTCATCGGCGTGTCGATCGCGCCGGGCTGGATGCAATTGACGGTTATGCCGGACGCCCCGACTTCGGCCGCGACCGACTTGGTCAACCCGAGCACCGCATGTTTCGACGCGGCGTATGCGGCCATCCCCGCTTCGCCGAAACTCGACATCACCGATCCGATCAGGATGATGCGGCCGTGCGACGACTGCTTGAGCAGCGGCAGCGCGTCGCGTATCAAGCGGAACACAGCGGTGACGTTTACCGCCATCATCGTGTCGAAGAATTCGTCGCTATGCCCGTCGAGTGTTTGCATACCGGTAATCCCGGCGCAGGCCACGATGATGTCGAGGCCGCCAAATCGGGACCCGGCCTCTGCCACCAGCCGCGCATTTATCCCCGCCTCGGTGACATCGGCGACGCGATCGACATCGCCGGCGCGATCGACGGTCAGCACGCGTGCGCCGTCCACGGCCAGCCGTCGTGCGATCGCGCGGCCGATACCCGACCCGGCGCCGGTGACGAGGGCGACGCGGCCGTCGAGGCGGCCCGTCGTCACAGCGAACTGCCGCCGTCGATGCGGAATTCGGCGCCGGTCGCAAAGGCCGATTCATCCGACGCGAGATAGAGGACGATCGCGGATATTTCCTCGGGCCTGCCAAGACGGCCCAACGGGTGCGTCGCAACCCAGCTTTCGTAGAGGGCCCGGCCGTCGGCGACCTGTGCCATCACTTTTTCCAGGATCGGGGTGTGGATCGCGCCGGGATGCACCGAATTACAGCGCATGCCATATCCTTTGCGCGCATAATGCAGCGCCACCGATTTGGTGAGGTGCGTCACCGCCGCCTTGGCAGCATTATAGGCGGCAAGATCGGCCTGAGCGCGTACGCCGCACATCGACGACATGTTGATCACCGACCCGCCGCGATCCTTCATCTTCGGGATGACATGCTTGCAGCCGAGGAAGACGCCGTCGACGTCCACCGAAAATTCATGGCGAAAGGCTTCGAGCGTCAATTCCTCGATCGAGCCGTGCGTCGTGATGCCGGCATTGTTGACAAGAATGTCAATATTTTCGCACGTGCCGAGCGCAGCGAGCCATTGCTCCTCCCGGGACACGTCGAGCCGGACGAAGCGCTGTCCGAGGTCGGCGGCAAGCGCCTCTCCCGCGCCGGCGTCGATATCGGCGATGACGACGCTGGCGCCCTCGGCGACGAAGCGGCGTACGATATCGAGGCCCAGTCCCGACGCGCCGCCGGTGACAAATGCCGTCTTGCCGGCGATCCGCCCGCTAGCCTGTGCCATCCTGTCCTCCCTTTTTGTTCGGGGCACTATCATGCGTCACGATGGGCGACGGGACTATTTAATGCGCTAGGTGCGACGAGCACGCCCCCGGTTCCAGGATCGGGCGGGGAAAGGAGAGGCGGCATGTCGGCAGGTTGGGATTATGTCATCGTCGGCGCAGGATCGGCGGGCTGCGTTCTTGCCGAGCAACTCAGCGCGGACCCACAGGTGCGGGTCCTGCTGCTCGAGGCTGGCGGGCGCAATGACAGCCGCTGGGTCGCCATTCCAAAAGGCGTCGCCAAGCTCGTGACCAACCCCGATCATATCTGGGCTTACGGCGTGTCGCAGCCGCGCGGCGACGGCGGCACACCGGGTGAGGTGTGGATCCGCGGCAAGGGGCTGGGCGGATCGTCGGCGATCAACGGCATGATCTGGAGCCGCGGCGAGCCCGCCGATTACGACGAATGGGAAAAGCTCGGCGGCACCGGCTGGAACGGTGATGCCATGACCGAAGCGTTCCGCAGCCTCGAGGACCATGGCCTTGGCGCCAGCGCGATGCGCGGCGCGGGCGGGCCGGTCGGCGTCGCGCCGAAAATCCACAGCTATCCGCTCGCCGAGACGATGGTGCAGGCCGGCGTCGAGATGGGGCTGAAGTCCGTCGACGACCTCAACGGAACGACGCTCGACCGCGTCGGCTTCTATGCGCACAATGTCCGCCGCGGGCGGCGGGAAAGCGCGGCGACGACCTTCCTCGCGCGGGCGAAAAGGCGCCCGAACCTGCATGTCGTGACGCATGCGATGGCCGAGCGGCTCGTCGTCGAGAACGGCCGCGTCACCGGGGTCGCGGCGAAGGTCGCGGGCCAGCCGCGGCGCTTCGACTGCCACGGCGAGGTGGTCGTGTCCGGCGGGACGCTGGAGAGCCCGCTGCTGCTCCAGCGATCGGGCATCGGGCCCGCGGATGTGCTGCGGACAGTCGGGGTCGAACCCTTGGTCGACGCGCCGGACGTCGGCGGGCGGATGCGCGAACATCTGGGCTTTTCGATGCCGCATCGCCTTTCGCGCGCTGTCGGCAGCAGCCGCAGCTTTTATGGCGTAGGGCTGGCGCGCGCGATGGCTCGATATGTGCTGACGCGCGGCGGCATCATGGCGACGGGGCCCTTCGAAGTCGGCGCTTTCCTCAACCTGACGAGCCGCGATGCGCGGCCCGACCTCCAGCTTTACCTTGGCGGCTACACCTTCGCGCACGGCGACGACAAGCATCCGGTGCCGCTCAGCAGCATCGACCGCAAGCCGGGAATGACCATCTATGGCCAGCTCCTGCGCCTGACGAGCGAGGGAAGCATCGCGATCACCGGCCCCGGCAGCGATGCAGCCGCCGACATCAAGCCCAACTGGCTTTCGACGCGCGAGGACGAGCGCAGCGCGATCGCCGCCGTGCACGCGATGCGTCGCTATATGGCGCAGCCGGCGCTGGTCGGGCTGGTCGAACGCGAACTTTTGCCCGGCGCGGCGGTCCAGAGCGACGCCGAAATCCTCGCCGCTTTCCGTCGCCTCGCCACATGTGGCCTGCATGGCGTGGGCACCTGCCGCATGGGCAGCGACAATCGCGCGGTCACCGACGCGCGGCTCCGCGTCAACGGCGTCGGCGGGCTGCGGGTCGTCGATTGTTCGGTCATGCCCTCGCCGGTCACCGGCAACACCAATGCGCCGGCCATGGCGCTGGCGCTGCGCGCGGCGAGGCTGATCCGCGAGGACCGGCGAAGGTTGCGTGCCGTCGCCTAAGGGGTCTCCCGCTCTTTCAGCCAGCCCATTCCCCTGCGCAGCAGGTCGTAGAAGACTGGCAGGTCCCACGCGCAGCGGTCGATTGTCGGCCACCAGTCCATCATCGGCTGCAGGTCGTAATGCCCCCGGCAATGGCCGAGCGTGAGGTACAGCACCGCGCCCGCGCCATGCTGCTTGATGTAGAAGACCGGCCAGGTACCGGGGGCATCCTCGGCCTCGACAAAGCCGGTGCCGGGGCCGGTGCACTCGGTGTCCATCAGCACATGCAGGTCGCCGTGCGTTTCGAGGTGATAAAGCTCGTCGGTTGTCTCGAACGGCTCGATGCCTTTGGTAAGGACATGGTCGGGATCGACGACGCGGACGGTGTAGGGCTCGATCGCGGGGTGACTGACGAATTGCGATCCGAGGAGGTCCATCATCAGCGGCGCCCATCGCGGTGCATCCCACACCCCGCTATCGAGCAGACGCAGGATCGAATTGGTGCCGTGCAGCGCATACCAGCGCCCGCCTTTGGCCAGCCAGCGCTTCAGCGCCTCCTGAGCGGGAAGCGACGGCATCACGTCGCAGGTATAGGTGATGAGAATATCGGCCGCCTCTATCGCGTCGATATTGTCGTAGTTTTCAAACACCCGGGTGCGTACCCGCTGGTCCTCGGCCAGTAATTTCAGCAGTTCGAGCCGCGCAAAATCCATGTCGTGCCAGACCCCGCCACAGATCAGCACGCAATCAATGCGGGGCGGATGTTCGCTATCGCTCATCGTCGATCCTCTCCTGTCCTGCGCTTAACATGCAGACGGTGCGCAGGCACGTCACCTTGTTCAATTGATAGGTTCCCGTCGCGTGTGAAACTGGCAAGAAGCCGGGGAGAGGAGAGGCGCGATGCTGCACAGACTGCGCGATAAGGTCGCTTTGGTCACGGGAGGGACAAGCGGGATCGGCGCCGTCACGGTCGACCGCCTGGTCCGCGAAGGCGCCAAGGTCGTGTTCACCGGGTCCAACCCCGATGCGGCGGCAGCGGTCGAGAGGGACACGGGCGCAACCTTTCGCGCCCACCGCGTCGAAGACGCATCGGCGTGGGAGGCGCTGATGGCGGAGATCGAGGCTGAATATGGCCGCCTCGACATCGCCTTTGCCAACGCTGGGACCGAAGCGGGCGATGCCAGCGTCGAGGATATCCACATCGATGCCTGGAACCATGTCGTCGCGGTCAACCAGACCGGGGCGATGCTGACCGTTCAGCACGCGATCCGCGCGATGGCCATGAACCCGCGAGGACCGACGGGGTCGATCATCGTCAATTCGTCGATGAACGCGCATCGCGCGATGGGCAATTTTGCCGCCTATTCGGTGACGAAGGCCGCGCTTGTCGCGCTGGTCAAATCGGCCGCGATTCACTGCGCGGGAAAGGGCTATCGTGTGCGCGTCAATGCGATCCTGCCGGGCGTCGTCGAAACCGACATGATCCGCGGGGTGATCGACCGCGCACCCGATCCCGCGGCGGCGCGCGCGGCGTTCGAGGGTATGGCGCCGATGAAACGCATGGCGCAACCGGACGAGATCGCCGCGCTGGTCGCCTTCCTCGCCTCTGACGAGGCGGCATTCATTTCGGGCAGCGATTATGTGATCGACGGCGCGACGACGGCGGGAATGATGGGGGTTTGAATTCCCATCGCGCCGATCAACGGCACGTCGTTTGCAGCGATCGAGCAAGAGCCCGACAATAGCTGTCAATTTTCAGCAGGAAAATGGTGGACGCACTAGGGCTCGAACCTAGGACCCGCTGATTAAGAGTCAGCTGCTCTACCAACTGAGCTATGCGTCCACTGCCGTTTCCGGCGCGTTTCGAAGCGTGGGGCAAACCCCTTTGCTGCGAAGCGAGCGGCCCGCTATCATGGCCGTGCGGGGATGGCAATGGCCCGTGCGTCTTTTTACCGATTATTTTTTAACGGAACCGTCCGCCGGCCTTTTTCGTGTCATTCTCGATCGCCAGCACGATGCCGACGCAGGTCATGATCGTCAGCATCGACGACCCGCCGTAGGAGAAAAGCGGCAGCGGGATGCCGACAACCGGGGCTAGCCCCATGACCATCATCAGGTTGATCGCGATGTAGAAGAAGATCGTCATCGTCAGCCCCGCGGCGGCGAGCTGGCCGAAGCGCGTGCGCGCATTGAGCGCGACGCGGGTCGACCAGCGCAGCAGCAGGAAGAAGAGCCCGAGCAGAACAAGCCCGCCGATCAGCCCCCATTCCTCGGCCATGGTCGCGAAAATGAAGTCGGTATGCCCCTCGGGCAGATAGTCGAGGTGGCTCTGCGACCCGTTGAGGAAACCCTTGCCGCCGATGCCGCCCGACCCGATCGCGATCTTCGACTGGCTGATATGATAGCCCGCGCCCAAGGGGTCGCTTTCGGGGTCGAGGAAGATCAGCACGCGCTTCTGCTGATAATCGTGCAGGAACGAGAAGAGGATCGGCAACGCGGCGACGCCCGCGGCGGCGGTGCTGCCGAACCACCAGAAGGGCAGGCCGGCGCAGAACATCACGATCACCCCGCCGATGCAGATCGCGAGCGCGGTGCCGAGGTCGGGCTGGAGCATCACCAGCGCCGCGGGGAGGCCGATCATCACCAGAGCGGGCCAGAGCGCGGTCCACGTCCGCGTGCTGCCCGGCGGCAGTTGGGCGTAGAAACGCGCGAGCGCGATCACGACCGCCACCTTCATCAGTTCGGACGGCTGCAGGTTCATGAAGCCCAGGTTCAGCCAGCGCTGGCTGCCCCCGCCGACGAAGCCGAGCAGTTCGACTGCGAACAGAAGGACCAGGACGCCGATATAGCCAATATAGGCGAAATCCTCGAAAATCTTGAGGTTGAAGCGCCCGATGACGAGCGCCACGGTCAGGAAGACGAGGAAGCGCACGCCCTGTTGCAGCGCCCAGGGCGACCAGCTGCCTCCCGCCGCCGAATAGAGGACCAGCAGCCCGAAACCGGCGATACTCGAGAGGATGGCGATCAGCTTCCATGGGAAGCGCTGGACGGCGGCTGGGACGGGGATCACTGCGGGATATCCGGGTCGGGGTCGCTCGATGCGCCGGTCTTCCACGCCGCATAATCGCGGTCCATCCGCTCCTTGATCGTGCCGCCCCAGCCGGCCTCGAAACTTTCGAGCGCCTCCATCGCTTTCTCGCGGTCGTAGAGGAAGGTCATGAAATCCTTGGCCACCGGCGCCGCGGCGCGGCTGCCGCCCATGCCGTGCTCGATCACGATGCCCGCGGCATATTTGGGTTTGTCGACCGGCGCGAAGCAGACGAACAGGCCATGGTCGCGAAACCGCCACGATCCGCTCTTGCCGTTGCCGGTGTTGAGCCCGCGTACCTGCGCGGTGCCCGTCTTGCCCGCCATGGCAATGCCGTCGAGCGGCAGGCGGCTGCGCCCCGCAGTGCCCCCCGGGCCGTTGACGACCAGGTCCATGCCGTGGCGCGCGACCGCGAAGGCGTCGGCCGAATAAGGCAGGGGGTCGTTGCGGAACTGGCGGTTGACGAGCCGCGGGTAGAGCTTGCGCCCCGACGCGATGCGCGCGGCCATCACCGCGAGCTGGAGCGGATTCACGCTGACATAACCCTGGCCGATGATCGCGTTCAGCGAATCCGACGCCGACCAGGCCTGATCATATTTGCGCATCTTCCACGCGCTGTCGGGGATGGTGCCGTAACGCTGGTTGCTGCCCGCGAGCTGGAATTCCTCGCCGAGCCCCAGCATTTTCGCGGTCGGCGCGAAGGCGTCATAGCCCAGGCGGTGCGCGAGCCAGTAGAAATAGCTGTTGCAGCTCTTCATGATCGCGGTCGCCATGTCGACGCTCCCGTGCGTGCCGAGACAGCGGAAGAAACGGCTGCCGAGGCGGTAACCGCCGATGCAGGTATGACGTTCGCTGGGGTCGACGCCATGCTCGACCGCGGCGATCGCCGCCATCGGCTTCAGCGTCGATCCGGGGGGATAGAGGCCGCGCGTCGCCTTGTTGATCAGCGGCTGGTGATCGTCGGCGCGCAGCCAGCTATATTCCGAACTGCTGATCCCGTCCGAAAAGCTGTTCGGGTCGAAGCTGGGCATCGAGACGAAGGAGAGGATGTCGCCGTTGTCGCAGTCGATGACCACCGCGGCGCCCGATTCGCGCCCCATGCGCCGCGCGACATATTCCTGCAGGTCGGCGTCGATCGTCAGGTGGACGGTCTTGCCTTGCTTGTCCTCGGTCGTGTCGAGTTCGCGCACCACCTTGCCGCGCGCGGTGACCTCGACGCGCTTGGCGCCGGGTTCGCCGCGAAGCATCGGCTGGAAATATTTCTCCAGCCCGTCCTTGCCCACGCGAAAACCGGGCGTGATGTAGAGCGGATCTTTGTTCGCCGCCTGATATTCCTCGGCGGTCGGCGCGCCGACATAGCCGATGAGGTGGCCCACCGCGGCGCCGGTCGGATAGTTGCGCGCAAAGCCGCGCTGCGGCGCGACGCCGGGCAGGTCGGGCAGGCGGACCAGGATCGACGCGTAATCGGCCTCGGACAGATCCTCGGCGACCGCGACCGGCTGGAAGCCCGATGCGGCCTTGAGATCGCGGTTGATGCGCTCCATCGCGTCGCCGTCGAGCCGCAGCAGCGTGCGGAGCTGTCCCAGCACCAGCTCCTTGTCATGCAGCCGGTCGGGGATCAGGTCGATGCGCAGGCTGACGCGGTTGTTCGCCAGCGCCTTGCCGCGCCGGTCGACGATCCAGCCGCGCCGCGGCGGAACCAGTGTCAGATTGACACGATTGCTTTCCGATTCAAGGACATAATGGTCGTTGTCGATGATCGATATATAGGCCATGCGCGCCGCGAGCGCACCGCCGATGACCATCTGCCCGCCGCCGACCAGCATCGCGCGGCGCGTGAAGGTCATGCCCCTCCAGGCTTCGGTGATCGGCGGACTCTTCTTGCGGAACATGATGAGGCGTTGGAACCAGTCTATCGGCGTTTCAGGCGGAAATTGTCAAACTTGCCGGTCAGGCGAAGGAAGAGAGGGACGAGCAGTGCCGAGATGACGATCTGCGGCGCCACAAGGCCGAGCACGCGGCCCATATGCGCATCGGGATGCGCGATGAGCGCGGCGAGCGCCTGGATCACGGCGACCAGCAGCGCTGCCACGCCCCAGTCGTGGACGAAACCGCGCCAATAGACGCGCTGCGAGAAATAATGGATCGCGATCGTCGCGAGCGTCCACAGCCCGACCGCGGTGCCGATCGGCGCGCCGCTGAACAGATCGTCCCACAGGCCCAGCGGCAGCCCGATCCACACCGGCCACATCTCGAGCCGCAGCAGTTGCCAGCAGAGGAAGAGCAAGAGCCCGAGCGGCGGCAGCACCGGCGAACTCGCGACCATCGGCAGCATCAGCGGCAGCGCCGAGGCGAACATCACCGTCGCGACGGGCACCGCCTGCATGCGCCAGCGCGACGCAGGCTCGCGCTGCAGGGGCGCGGCGGCGCGGTTCATGGCGCGGTCTTGGGCACCGGCACCGCAGCCGGGGCGGGCGTCGCCGGCCGGGGAACCGTCTGCGCCTCGATGTTGTCGGGCGTATAGGGGCGCAGCACCGACACCGCGTCGACCTTGGCCGGATCGGCGAGCGGCCGTGCGAGCGCGCCCTCGCTGGTCCGCCGCACGACGATCGCGACCGGGACATTGGGCGGATACAGCCCGCCGGTGCCCGAGGTGACCAGGATGTCGCCGGGCTTGAACGGGTTGTTTGCGATGTTGAGCGTGCGGATGTCGAGGTCGCCGTTGCCGCGGCCATAGGCGAGCGCGGGAAGGCCATCGCGCGCGCGGCGGATCGGCACGATATTGTCGACGTCGGTGAGCAGCAGCACCTGCGACACCGACGGCCCGCTCGACAGCACGCGGCCGATCAGCCCGTCGGCGCCGCGCACTGGTTGTCCCGCCGCAACGCCCAGGTTACGCCCGATGCTGAGCAAGGCGATGCGCTTGCTGCTGGTCGAGGTCGAGGTGAGCAGATAGCCGTTGGCGACCCCCGTCTTGTCGGCTTCCTGCAGCTTGAGCAGCGTTTTCAGCTGGCGGTTCTCTTCCTGCAGCGCGCTCGTCGCCACCAATTGCCGCCGCGCGTCGGCGAGTTCGGCGCGCAGCCGGCTGTTCTGCGATCCCGCGCTCACATAGGCCGAGACCGCATCGTCGATGCCCGAGATCGAGCCGATGACCGAGCGGGTGCCGCGCGCGACGGGGGCGGTGACCTCATGGCTCGCGACGCGCAGCGCCGCGAAACCCACGGGGTCGGCAACCGACAGGATCGCCAGCAACAGGCCCGCGACCGCCCCGGTCACCGCGATGACATAGGCGACGAACAGGCTCGTCTGGGCCTTTCGGGATTGCCCCGGACGCCGAGCTGCCGGGCGGACCATGGGGATTCGTTACCCTTCGATCAGGCTTGCTGGAGCACGCCGCGGAAGGCGGGGTCTTCCATCGCGCGCCCGGTGCCGATCGCGACGCAGGTCAGCGGGTCTTCGGCCACCGTCACCGGCAGTCCGGTCGCGTCCCTGAGCAATTCGTCGAGCTCGGCGATCAGCGCGCCGCCGCCGGTGAGCACGATGCCCTGGTCGACGATGTCGGCGGCGAGCTCGGGCGCGGTGTTCTCGAGCGCGATGCGCACGCCCTCGACGATTGTGCCGATCGGTTCGGACAGCGCCTCGGCGATCTGCGCCTGATTGATCGAGATTTCCTTGGGCACGCCGTTGACCAGGTCGCGGCCCTTGATGTGGATCGTCAGCCCGACGCCGTCGGCGGGGATGCGCGCGATGCCGAAATCCTTCTTGATCCGCTCGGCGGTGGTTTCGCCGATCAGCAGATTATGGTGGCGGCGGACGTAGGACACGATCGCCTCGTCCATCTTGTCGCCGCCGGCGCGTACCGAAGTGGTGTAGGCGAGACCGCGCAAGCTGAGCACCGCGACTTCGGTCGTGCCGCCGCCGATGTCGACGACCATCGACCCGATCGGTTCGGTCACCGGCATGTCGGCGCCGATCGCGGCGGCCATCGGTTCCTCGATCAGCCACACTTCGCTGGCACCGGCGTTCGACGCGGCGTCGCGGATCGCGCGGCGCTCCACGCTGGTCGAGCCCGAGGGGACGCAGATCACGATCTCGGGGCTGCGGAACGCGTTGGGCTTGCCGCCGTGCACCTTGGTGATGAAGTGCTTGATCATCTCTTCGGCGATGTCGATGTCGGCGATGACGCCGTCGCGCAGGGGGCGGATCGCCTCGATGCTGTCGGGGGTCTTGCCCATCATCAGCTTCGCGTCGTCGCCGACGGCCTTCACCCGGCGATGGCCGTTCAGCGTCTCCATCGCGACGACCGACGGTTCGTTGAGCACGATGCCCTTGCCGCGGACATAAACCACCGTATTGGCGGTGCCGAGGTCGATCGCCATGTCTTGGGAATTGAATTTAAACCACCGCGAGAAAAAGGACATCGATCGTCATTCCTGTCTGCCTTGCGAACGGAGCGCCCCGTCGCCGAGTTTGCCGACGCGTTCCCGTCCGGGGGCAGGACCAATCAGGGGGAGATTCCGGCCTGTCCAAGGGGGGCTGGCTGGACAAAATGATCAGGCTGTGCGGGTGGGTCGCGAATTGCGTCCGACTGCGCTAGGGAAGGGATTATGTCAATACGCCGCCTGCCCGAAACGCTCGTAAATCGGATCGCAGCCGGTGAAGTGGTCGAAAGACCGGCTGCGGCGCTCAAGGAACTGGTTGAAAACGCCATAGACGCGGGTTCGACGCGCATTTCGGTGCGAATCGCCGAAGGCGGTATCGCGCGAATCGAGGTCGAGGACGACGGGTCGGGAATGACCCCTGCCGACATGGCGCTGGCGCTCGAACGCCATGCCACCTCGAAGCTGCCCGACGACGCGATCGAACAGGTGACCACGCTCGGTTTTCGCGGCGAGGCCTTGCCCTCGATTGCCAGCGTCGCGCGGCTGACGATCGAGAGCCGGATGCCGGGCGCCGACGGCTGGAAGCGGGTCGTCGACAATGGCGCGCTCGTCGCCGAGGGACCCGCGGCGCTCGCCAAGGGCACGCGCGTGCTGGTCGAGGACCTCTTCGCGCGCATCCCCGCGCGGCGCAAATTCCTGCGCAGCGGGCGCAGCGAATATGCCGCCTGCCTTGACGTCGTGAAGCGCCTCGCCATGGCCAATCCGGAGGTCGGTTTTTCGATGGAGCACGACGGGCGCCGCGTGCTCGACGTCCAGGGCGGGCAGGACCGGCTCGCGCGCGTCGCGGCGCTCACCAGCCGCGACCTCGCGTCGAACAGCATCGGGGTCGATCTGGGGCGCGGCGAGCTGCATCTGGGCGGGGTGATCAGCCTGCCGACCTATAATCGCGGCGTCTCCGACCACCAATATCTCTTCGTCAACGGCCGCCCGGTGAAGGACCGGCTGCTCGTCGGCGCGCTGCGCGGCGCCTATGCCGATTTGCTCGCGCGCGATCGCCACCCCGTCGTCGCGCTGTTCCTCGACGTGCCCGCGAGCGAGGTCGACGTGAACGTCCACCCCGCCAAGACCGAGGTGCGCTTCCGCGACCCGCAGCTCGTGCGCGGGATGATCGTCGGCGGCCTCCGCCGTGCGCTCGACGAACATGGCTTCCGCAGCGTCCAGCGCCCCGCCGAGGCGGCGCTCGCGGCATGGCAGCAGGAGCCCGCGGCGCCCGCGCCGGCGACGGGCTTCCTCTTCGGCGCCGCGCCGCGCACCGAACCCGCGGTGCATCTGTTCGGCGCCGACATTGCGCCGCCATCGCCCGACGTCGCGCGCGTCTACGACCGGCTCGTCCCCTTCGCTTCGCCCGCGCCGCTCGCGGGGCGCGCCGAAGTCGCCGTCGCCCCGCCGCCGCAAGCGGAGGAGCATCCACTCGGCATCGCCAGGGGCCAGATCGCACGCACCTATATCGTCGCCGAGGCCGAGGACGGGCTCGTCATCGTCGACCAGCACGCTGCGCACGAGCGGCTGGTGCTCGAGCAACTCCGCGCCGGCATGGCGGGGAGGGCGGTGCCGTCGCAAGGCCTGCTGCTCCCCGAGGTCGTCGAGCTCGACGAACCCACATGCGACCGGCTCGAAGCCGCCGCGCCGCAGCTCGCCGCGCTCGGGGTCGAACTCGAACGCTTCGGCCCCGCCGCGGTGATGGTGCGCGCAACCCCGGCGATGCTCGGCACCATCGACTGCATCAGGCTGGTCACCGACATCGCCGACGACCTCGCGGGCTACGACGCCGCACTCGGCCTCAACGAAAAGCTCGAACTCGTCGCCGCGACGATGGCGTGCCACGGCTCGGTGCGCGCCGGACGGACGCTCAGCGTCACCGAGATGAACGCGCTGCTCCGCCAGATGGAAGTGACCCCGCACTCGGGCCAGTGCAACCACGGCCGCCCGACCTGGATAAAGCTTGCGATGGACGATGTTGAAAAATTGTTCGGGAGGAAATGAACGGGTTGGGGCACGGCGGCTTTGCTCGAGTGTCTGCAAACGGGCGAACCTTGTCGTTCCCTGGCGCAAGCCGGGGTCCAGATGGCAAGCACGGTCCTCGCATCCTGGGCCCCGGCCTGCGCCGGGGAAGGGGATAGGTCGGACGTCCGCTCCCCGCCGCAAAGCGGACATCGCCTTCAAAAAAGTCTGTCCTACATTATCTGGCTGCGCCAGCCTTCGTTCTGCTCTTTCATTTTATCGGTAGAAACGCGAGCTGCGCCGCAGCTCCTCATCATATCGCAAAGTACAAATCGGCGCCGCACAAGGCTGAACTTTACTGAACTTTGCCGTATCTCGCGACTGTTGCTCAGCTGTGCAGGAAGTGCATCACGTCGCCGTCGTGCACGACATAGGCCTTGCCCTCGGCGCGCAGCTTGCCCGCTTCGCGCGCCTTGGCTTCGCCGCCGAGCGCGACATAATCGTCATAGGCGATGGTCTCGGCGCGGATGAAACCCTTCTGGAAATCGCTGTGAATCTCGCCAGCGGCTTCGGGCGCGGTCGCGCCCTGATGGACGGTCCAGGCGCGCGCTTCCTGCGGGCCGACGGTGAAGAAGGTGATCAGGTGGAGCAGCTCGTACCCCGCGCGGATGACGCGCGCGAGGCCGGTTTCGTGCAGCCCCATCTCTTCGAGGAACTCCATGCGATCGGCCATGTCCATCGTGACCAGCTCGCTCTCGATCGCCGCCGACACGACCACCGCCTGCGCGTCCTCGGCCGCAGCCTTGGCGAAGACTTTTTCGGAAAAGGCGTTGCCGCCCGCCGCGCTGCCCTCATCGACGTTGCAGACATAAAGCACGGGTTTCGAGGTCAGCAGCTGCGCGGTGCGCAGCACGCGGGCTTCCTCGGCGTCCTTGGGATCGACCAGCCGCGCGGGCTTGCCATCGCGCAGCAGGTCGAGCGCCTGTCCTAGCACCGACGCGGCAATCTTGGCCTCCTTGTCGCCCTGCGCCGCCTTTTTCGCGAATGCGGGAACGCGCTTTTCGAGGCTTTCGAGGTCGGCGAGCAGCAATTCGGTCTCGACCGTCTCGGCGTCGGCGACGGGGTCAACCTTGTTCTCGACATGCTGGATGTCGTCATCCTCGAAACAGCGCAGGACGTGGACGATTGCATCGACCTCGCGGATATTGCCGAGGAACTGGTTGCCCAGGCCCTCGCCCTTCGACGCGCCGCGTACGAGGCCCGCGATGTCGACGAAGGCGAGCTGCGTCGCGATGATCTTCTTGCTGCTCGCGATCGCCGCGAGCTTCTCCAGCCGGTTGTCGGGCACCGCGACATTGCCGATATTCGGCTCGATCGTGCAGAAGGGATAATTCGCCGCCTGCGCCGCCGCGGTCTCGGTCAGCGCGTTGAACAGGGTGGACTTGCCGACATTGGGCAGCCCGACGATGCCGCATTTGAAACCCATAAAAACTCCGTGAGCGTTCCGGCGTCGCGCCGGTGTTTGCCCGCGCCCCTAGCGACAAGTGGCGCGGCGCGCCAGCCTTGGCGCGATAATGGTTGCAAAGGATTCAGTGTTGGACCTCTATTGCGTCCGCGATGACGAAATATTTCCGATGGGTCGCAGCGGCGGGGTTGATGGCGGGCGGCGCCGTGGCCGCCGCCGCGCTCGCGCCCGACGATTTCGAAGCCGGTGTCTTCGCCGAACTGAACCGCTTCCGCGGCAATCCCGCGGGCTATGCCGATGTCCTGCGCGCCTATCGCCCGCGCTTCGAGGGCCGGCTGCTGCGCGGACACGACCGCGACGAGATCGACATCTTGACTTGTGAGGGTGTCGCGGCGGTCGACGAGGCGATCCGCGACCTCCGCCCGGCGAAGCCGCTCGGGGCGCTCGAACGCGGCCCCGTGCTCGAACGCGCGGCGGCCGACCATGTCGCGGCGCAGTCGCGCTCGGGCGCCGTCGGCCACTACACCGGCGGCCGCGGCCCGGGCGAGCGCGCGACCGCGCGGGGCGGCGGTCCTTATGTCAGCGAGGTCATCACCTATGGCCACCACAGCCCGGCGGGGGTGATCCATCAATTGCTGATCGACGACGGGGTCCCGGACCGCGGGCATCGCAACAGCCTGCTGCGGCCGGGGCATCGTTATGCCGGCATCGCCTGCGGGTCGCACAAGGTCCATCGCACCATGTGCGTGATCATGTTTTCGCCCACCCCCGACGGCTCACCCCCGCCGCCGCCGAAGCGGGCGCAGTAACGCCGCCCGCCTGTCCCGAGGGGGACCGGCGGGCGGCGCGCTGATCAGTTGCCGACCGGCTGGTTGTCGGTGCGGCGCACCACGATCGTCGACGAGCGCGGCTGCTCGCCCGCGACCGGCCAATTACCCGTGGGATGCTGGATGTTGACGAAGAAGGTGCGCAGGTCCGGCGTATAGGCGAGGCCGGTGATCTCGCAGCCGAGCGGCCCGACCAGGAAGCGCTTCGACTGCTTGGTGGCCTGGTCGACGAAGAACATCGCATTATGGCCGAAGGCCTGGTCTATCGTCTTGCCCGCAACGCCCGAATTGCCCGGAACGCTGTGGTCGGTCTGCACCCACATGCGGCCCTGCGGGTCGATGCGCAGGCCATCGGGGCTCGAGAAAGTGTCGCCGTTGATGTTGCCGGTCAGGTTGCTGCCCCCCGACGCCAGCGAGGGGTCGCCTGCGAGCAGGAAGATTTCCCAGCTGAACTTGGTCGCCAGCGGCGAATCTCCTTCCTCGCGGAATTTGACGATATGCCCGTGCAAATTGGTGACGCGCGGGTTCATCGGGTCGGTGACGCGGCGGCCGCTGTTGTTGGTCAGCGTGACGAAGATCGACTTGTCGTCGGGGGCGACCGTGACCCACTCGGGGCGGTCCATCACCGTGCCGCCGGCGACGCGCGCTGCCGAGGCGGTGTTGATCAGCACGTCGGCCTGGCTGTTGAAGTCGACGATCGTCGGCGCCGGCGGGGTCGTGCTCTGGCTGACGTTGCCGGGGTCCGATGCGCCGGCGGTCAGGCCGTTCTGCCCGACGACCAGCGCGCGCCACTCGCCCGTGCCGTCGCCGTTGAAGCGCGCGACATACAGTGTGCCGTAATCGAGCAGATCGGTGTTCGCGGCGCGGTTGCTGGTGCTGTAGGCACGGTCGGCCACGAATTTATAGACGCAGCCCGGGGTGCTGTCGTCACCCATGTAGAAGGCGACGCGGCGGTCGGGGTTCGTCATGAACGCGACATTCTCATGGCTGAAGCGGCCCATCGCGGTGCGCTTGGTCGGCGCGGCGAGTTCGCGCAGCGGGTCGATCTCGACCACCCAGCCATAATCCCGCGCGGGCTGCGTCGGGTCGAGATAATTGTCGGTCGTCTCTTCGCAGGTGAGGTAGGTGTCCCATGGGGTGCGGCCGCTGGCGCAATTGTTGAGCATGCCCTTGATGCTGCCCGACAGGAGGCCCGCGGCGGGACCGCCAGCACGATAGCTGGTGTTGCCCGTGTAGCGGCGGTTGTAGGTCGAACCCGGCTGGACCGCCCATTTTCCGTCGCTGCCCTTGGCGATCTCGACGACGCCGATGCCGACTGCCGACAAAGCGATCGCCTTCTGGTCGGCGGTGGCGGTCGCGGGGTTGTAGCTTCCCGCCATCAGGATGTTGAAATCGGGATATTCGTGGTTGATCGCAAGCAGACCGCGGTTGTTGGCGTCGACGCCCGGGAAAGCGAAATATTCCATGCCGTCATGGTTGCCGCCGGCCCATTTCTCGGCGACCGCGGGGCTGGCGGGGAAGCTGCCCGCATAGGGCGTGCCGCTCTCGACCGAATCGCCGGCCTTGAGCAGCACATCGACCGTGTAGCCCGCGGGGACGGTGACCATGTCGTTCTGGTTCGCCGCTACCGAGGTGAAATTGACCGCGAAGCTCGGCGGGGTCGGCGTGGGGG
>SCNT01000036.1:37500-45284 GCA_005503165.1 Sphingomonadaceae bacterium 3R27E2-A | reverse complement strand
CCCCCGCCGCCTGCCGAGGATCTGGGCGACCTCAAATTCTATCGCATCCCCTTCCGCGTCGACGTGTCGGCGAAGGGGCAGAAGCAGGTCGCGCTGCTGATCAAGGACAAGGTCGGGGTCGAGCAGCTTTATGCGGGTACGCTCTATCAATCGTACAATAATGCGCCGCAGCCGCTCGTGACGCGCCTGCGCCTCCAGAACCGCAGCGAGGACGGGCTCGGGTTAGCCTTGCCCGCGGGGACCGCGGCGGTGTTCGAGACGGTGGGCGGCCGGCGCCTGCTCGCGGGCGAGGCGCCGATCGGCGACAAGGCGGTCGGCGAGCGCGTCGATTACGACATTGGGCAAAGCCCGGCGGTGCAATATCGCGTGGTGGTCCAGCCACGCGATCCGTCGGGCAGCTATCAGGACTGGCAGGTGACGCTCACCAACGCGCGGCCCTTCGACGCCGAGGTCGAGATGCTGATTCCCTTCGCGATCGACCCGGAGCCGACGACGTGGGAACGGCGCGGGGCGAGTTGGGTGTGGCGCGTGCGCGTCCCCGCGAACGACAGTCTGGTCCAGACGTTCCGCCAGAAGCTGAAGAGCGGCTGAGCCATGCGCGCGGCGGGTCGCCTTGCTGCCCTGCTGCTGGCTTTGGCCCCGGCGGCCGCAGTCGCGCAGACCCCTCATCCGGTCGTCCAGTCGCAGGCGCCGGGCGATGTCGCGGTCACCGTCTATCGCGCGCCCTATCGCTCGTCGGGCGGGGTCGACCCCGACTGGCCCGAGGGTTTCGCCTTCATCGCCGAGACACGCACGGTCGACCTCCCCGCGGGGATAGCAATGCTGCGCTTCGAGGGCGTCGCCGAGGGGCTGCTGCCCGAGACCGCAGTGGTCAGCGGCCTGCCCGACGGGGTGATCGAAAAGAATCGCGATGCAAGATTGCTGTCCCCAGCGGGGCTGGTCGACGCGTATCTCAAGCGCCGCGTCACGCTCCAGCGCACCGACCCCGGAACGGGCAAGGCGTGGCGGCAGGATGCGATCATCCAGGCGGGTCCGAACGGCGGCGTGCTGCTCAAGACCGCTGAGGGTTATGAGGCGCTCGGCTGTTCGGGACTGCCCGAGCGCATGACCTATGGCGGGGTGCCCAAGGATTTGTCGGCCAAGCCCACCTTGTCGGTGCTGGTCGAAAGCGACCGACCACGGCGGGTGACAATCCAGCTGCTCTATCTGGCCGAGGGGTTCGACTGGTCGGCCAACTATGTCGCCGATCGCGTGCCCGACACTTCGACGCTGGCGATGACCGGTTGGATCACATTGGCGAACGGCGGGGTGACGGGGTTTCCCCGCGCGCAATTGAACGTCATCGCGGGGAAGCTCGAAAAGCAGGAGAGCGACGGCGCGCCCGAGGCCGATGCCGCGCCGCTGGTGCTGCAATGCTGGCCGATGGATATCACCAGCACGCATCCCTTGTGGCAGCTGCCGCCGGTGATCCCGATTCGCGGCTCGCAGGGCGGCTATGTCGGCGGCGAAATCACGGTGATGGCGCGCCGCCGCGCGGAGATCATGCAGGATACGCCGCTGGCGGTTTCGGCGGTCAGCGCCGACTATCTCGCGCAGGGCGAAGATCTCGGCGACCTCAAATTCTACCGCCTGCCCTTTCGCACCGACGTCGCGGCGAAGCAGCAGAAGCAGGTGGCGCTGGTGACGAAGGACGCGGTGCGCTTCGCCCCGCTCTATGGCGCCTATCTAGACGGCGGCCCCGCCGATCATATCGCACCCGCCGCGACAATGATGCGAATCCGGAACGGCGCCGCCGACGGGTTGGGCGTGCCAATGCCCGCTGGGAAGGTGACGATCTTCGAGGCGGCGGGCGGCGAGCGGCTGCTCGTCGGCGAGAGCGTCATCGGCGACAAGGCGATCGACGAGCGCGTCGACCTGAACCTCGGCGACAGCACGGGGGTCTGGGTCCGCTCGGTCGAGCAACCCGCGCCGCGCAAGGGGGCTCGCGAGTGGGAGGTGACGATCAGCAACGACGGCGCTGAGGCGGCCGATGTCGAACTGCTGATGTCCTATCCGCTCGATCCGCCGCCTACGGACTGGGAGCGGCGCGGCGCTTATTGGGTTTGGCGGGTTCAGGTGCCCGCGAATGATCGCCTGGTGCGGCGCTTCCGCGCGCGCGAAGAGGAATGAGAGGGAGACGGGCGATGGCATCGAAAGCATGGGGCGTGCTGCTCGCCGCGGCGCTGACCGTGCCGGGCGCGGCGCAACCGACGGTGAGCACTGCGGGGCAGGGCGACGTCGCGGTGACGATCTATACCGGCGAACTCGCGCTGGTCACCGACGTGCGGCCGACGACCTTGCCCGTCGGCGAATCGCGCGTCGAATTCCCCGACGTATCGAGCCGCATCCGGCCCGAAACGGTGAGTCTGGTCGGGACGGGGCTCGACATCCTCGAGCAGAATTTCGACTTCGACCTGCTTTCGCCGACCGCGATGATGGCGAAGGCGGTGGGGCAGGAGATCACGCTGGTCCGCACCAACCCGGCGACGGGCGCCGAGACGCGTGAGCGCGCGAAAGTGCTCGCGGTCAACGGCGGGGTGGTGCTCGACGTCGGCGGACGGATCGAGATATTGCGCGACGACAATCTCCCCGTGCGTGTGATCTTCGACGGCATCCCGGCCAATTTGCGCGCGCGCCCGACGCTCTCGGTCACAGTCGATTCGAAGACCGCGGGGGCCCGCCCGCTGACGCTGCGCTATCTATCCGAGGGGATCAGCTGGCGCGCCGATTATGTCGCGCTCTACGACGAGGCCGCGAAGGCGATCGACCTGCAGGGCTGGGTCACGCTCAAGAACAACAGCGGCACCGGCTTCGCCAATGCCAAGCTGCTGCTCGTCGCGAGCAACCAGATCGGGGTGCGGCGCGGATCGCGCAGCGGCGACGGCGAGCCCGCAGCGCTGAGCAGCGCAGGCACCGAGACCGCCAAGGCCGAGGCGCTTGCCGACATGTTCGCCTATCCCATCGCCGAGCGCACGACGATTGCGAGCGCGCAGCAGAAGCAGATCGCCTTCCTCGACGTCATGGCGGTCCCCGCGCAGCGCGGTTACGCGGCGTCGCACGACCGCTTCTCGACGATCGAGGAAGCGCAAAGCGTGATGTCGACCTATCGTTTCTCGACCGGCAAGGGCGGCGTCGGCGACGCGATGCCCGCGGGGTCGGTGCGGCTCTATGTCAAGGACGCGCGCGGCGCGGCACAGTTCGTGGGCGAGAGCTACATCGGCCATACCAGCGCGGGGTCGAACCTCTCGCTCGCGACGGGCAAGGCGTTCGACGTCAAATATCAGCCGATCCTCGAGAAGCGCGAGAAGCTGACCGAGGAGGACTGGACGCGCAGTTCGTCGACGCGCGTGCGCAAGAACGGAGTCGTGACGGTCACCGAGACCGACGTGAAGCGCAATTTCTGGCGCACCCACATGCGCTACATCTTCACCAACGCGCGGCCGCAGCCGGTGACGGTCGAATTCACGCAGGCGGGGCTCAACAGCTGGAGCAACGACACGCGCGTGCCCTTCGAGAGCTTCGCCGCCGAGAAGGGCGACCAGGCGTGGGAGAGCCGCAAATGGCTGGTGACGATCCCCGCCAACGGGCGCACCGAGCTGACCGTCCAATATGACACGCTGAACTGAGCGATGTGGAGCCGGATCGCGGCAGCTCTGCTGGCGCTCGCGGCGTTCGCGGCGGCGCCGGCGTGCGCGCAGAATTGGCCGGTGGTCGGCTCGGCCAAGCCCGAAAAGGTGGCGATCAGCCTCTACCGCGATCCGGCGCGCGACACCGACACGCCGCTTCCCGAGCCCGGCGTGCAACTCGGCGGCTTCGCGCTGATTCGCGAAACGCGCACCCTCGACCTGCCGCCGGGGCCGGTGACGGTGCGCTTCGAGGGCGTATCGAGCAGCATCATCCCCGAATCGGCGCTGCTGCGCGGCGGTGGCCGCCCGCGCGAGAAGAATTTCGACCGCCGCCTCTTGTCGCAGCGCGGGCTGGTCGACGCCTTCACCGGGCAGCAGGTGGTGCTGCGCACGACCGACAGGGCGACGGGCAAGGTCGGCTACGAACGCATCCGCATCCGCTCGGGCCCCGAGGAGCTGATCGTCGAGCGCAAGGGCGGGTTCGAGGCGGTGCAATGTTCGGGCCTCGCCGAAACCATGCTCTACGACGCGGTACCCGCAGGGCTGACCTCGACCCCGACGCTGTCAATGACGCTCGGCGACCAGCCCGGCGGGCGCACCACGCTCGAGCTCACTTATCTGGCGACCAACTTCGACTGGCAGTCGAACTATGTCGGCGAGATCGGCGCCGATGCCGATGCGGTCGATCTCTTCGCCTGGCTCACCGTCGCGAGCGGCGATTCGACCAGCTTCGTCGGCGCCGATATGGCGGTGATCGCCGGGCGAATAGCCTTTTTTGCGCAGGCTCCGGTCGACGATGAGGAGAGCAATTGGGCAAGGCAGGAGCGAATCGAGGAAGAGAAGAGGAACGATCCGTGGAACCCCGAGAATATCGAAATCTGGTTCAGCTGCTGGCCGCAGGGCGGAAGCGGCGGCGGCTCGTATAATCCGCGGCTGTTCACCCCCGATCGGCTGCCCGAGGGGCAGATCGAATATGCCGACGGTTACGAGATCGGTTTCTACGGCGGCGGGGGCGGCGACGAGGAGAGCGAAATCGTCGTCACCGGATCGCGAATCGCGCCGCGCGAGGATATCGGCGACTATAAACTGTACCGCGTGCCGCAGCCGACGACGCTCGGCGCGCAGAGCCGCAAGCAGATCGCCTTTCTGGAAAAGTCCGCAGTCGCGGCGCAGTTGCTCCACATCTTCGAGGTGCGCGGCGAGAATTTCGAGTGGCAGGACGGGCGGGTGCTGCGCCTCGACAATAAAAGGGGCGGGCCGCTCGCCGAGCCGCTCCCCGGCGGCCAGGTGACCTTGTTCCAGCGCCGCGCCGGCGAGCCGATGCTCGTCGGCGAGACCAGGGTGAAGGACAAGGCGGTCGGCGAACTCGTCGACCTCCAGCTCGAGGATGCCGAAGACATCTGGGTCGACGCCGATCAGGAGGAACTCGATTCGGGCGAGGGCTGGACGCGCTACCGGCTGACCGTGACCAACGACAGCGAGACCGCCGAGCCGGTCGAGATCGGCTTCGCCAATGACGCGGAATATGTGGTCGACCGGATCAGCAAGCCGGTGAAGATGCGCAACGGCAAGCGCATCTGGTCGGTGACCGTCCCCGCCGAGAGCGAGCGCACGATCGAATATCGCGTGCGCGCGGTCGAGCGGCTCGGCGCCGACAACCAGGACGATTGGGAAGGTCCCGACGACTATTAGGCGGGGGGCAGCGCCCTCGGCCGGTGATTCTCGTCGAGCGCGACGAAGGTGAAGACGCCCTCGGTCACGCGCTCCTCGGACCGCCCGCCGTCGCGCGTCGCGACGACCTCGAGCCGGATCGCCATCGACGTGCGCCCGCGGCGCTCGAGATGCGCATAGATCGAGATGATGTCGCGCAGCAGGATCGGCGCGATAAACTCCATCGTTTCGATCGCGACCGTGGCGACGGGCCCCTGCGCGACGCGCCCGGCGACGATGCCGCCCGCGATGTCCATCTGGCTCAGCACCCAGCCGCCGAAGATATGGCCGTTGGCATTGATGTCGGCGGGGCGCGGCACGACGCGCAATATCGGGTCGCGCGGGCAGTCGGGATTGCTATCGCTCATTCTTCATATCCGGGTCGTCCTCGAAGGGGTCCTCGATCGCATCGTCGTGCCCGCTGCCGCTCGACAGGAAGACGAGCCCCATCAGCGCCGCGCCGAGCATCACCGACAGGCCGACGCCGGCGGTGGTGGCGATGATCATGTGCAGGGTCAGCCCGTGCGGCAGCGAGAAATGCAGGAACAGCAGCGCCAGGATCACCGCGACGATCGACACGATGCTCATACCGAGCATCAGCGCCCGGTAGCGGCCCCACGCGATTCGCGAGGTGTCGCGATTTTCGAGGGGCGAGCGCTTGACCATGGCGCGCGTCATGGACCAGCCGAAGCGCGAGGCCAAGCGGCAATAGGTTGCGGCAGGATGTTTCACCCCGTGCGCGAATCGTGATAGATTGTTTTCTTCAAAAGGAATCGATGGGGAGCGGCAAGGCATGACGATCGGAGCAATTCTCCATGGACGCAGGGGCGCAGTGATTTCGGCGCGCAAGGACGATAATGTGCGCAGCGTCGTCGACCTGCTCGCGCAGCACCGTATCGGCGCCGTGCCGGTGGTCGAGGGCAATGCCGTCGTCGGCATCTTTTCCGAACGCGACCTGGTGCGGCTCCTCTCCTCTTACGGGCCCGAGGCGCTCGACCGCACGCTTGACGACGTGATGACCAAATCGCCGGTGACCTGCGATTCGCACATGGTGGTGATCGGCGCGCTGTCGCTGATGACGCAGAAGCGCATCCGGCACCTGCCCGTCGTCGACGATGGCGCGCTGGTCGGATTCGTCTCGATCGGCGACCTCGTCAAATATCGCATCGACCATATCGAGGCCGAGGCCGCGGCGATGCGCGACTATATCGCGTCGTAGATTTCCCGCTTCCGCGGGATGCCGCTCCCGCTACGCCGAACCGGGGATCTCTCGCTTCAAGACGAGTCGCAGCACCTCGGCGATCGCTTCGCGTTCGAGCAGCCAGAGCAAAGCGCCGTAGAGCGCGACGCCGAGACCGATGAGCAACGCGAGGCGAATCGGCGGCGCCCAGCCGAGCGCCGCAAGCAACTGGCCCGCGAATCCGACGCCGAGCGCCATCACCAGGGCCGGCGCAACGCCCGGCAGCATCGCGCGGCCGACATCCCATAAGGACACGCCGATCAGCGGCGCCGACAGCCGCGCGGTGATCAGCAGCAAGAGCGGCGCGGCAACCAGCCACGCCCAGGCCATGCCGATCAGCCCCCATTCGGCGCCGATCAGGAAAGCGACCGGAAAGACGATCGCGCCGCCCATCGCGGCGAACATCGAGATCGAGGGTTTGCCGAGCGCGTTGGTGACCGGCGCGAAGAGAATCTGCACCGTCATCAGCATCAGCGCGAGCGAGATGAGCTGGATATAGGGCGCCATGCCGAGCCACTTCGCCCCGAACAGCGTCTCGATCATCGGCGCCGCGGTCACCGCGAGCCCGCAATAGAAGGGCGCGGCGACGAGCATCAGCAGCCGAACGGTCTTGAGGAAGTTCCAGCGTACCGCCGCCATGTCGTCCTTGATTCGCGAGTAAGCGGGAAAGGCGACCTCGTTCAGCGGCGGCACGAACTTCGCCATGAAGATCTGCGCGAGGAACAAGGCCTCGGCATAGAGGCCGAGGGCGTGCGGCTCGAATCGGCCGCCGGCGATGAAGATGTCCGCCTGGCTCTGCACCAGCCAGAAGAACTGGCTGAAGAGGACGGCCGAGCCGAATCCGATGATCTGGCCGCAGCCCTTAAAGTTGAAGCTGGGCCACACCAGCAGCCGCGCGAGCAGAGTGAGCCCGATCGCACGCGTCCAGAACAGCGCCATCGGCGCATAGACGAGCGTCCACACCCCATAGCCCGCGAGCGCGCAGGCGAGCGCGGTCCCGGCGCCCGCGAGCGCGGCGGCGAGGTTGACGATCGCCTGCCGCCGGAAATCGAGCGCGCGGCTCATCATCACCTCGGGCAGCGCGATGAAGGGCGTCGCGAGGAAGATCAGCGCCTGCACGCGCAGCAGGTCCGCGACCAGGGGCTGGCCATAATAAGCGGCAGCGAGCG
>SCNT01000036.1:0-32500 GCA_005503165.1 Sphingomonadaceae bacterium 3R27E2-A | reverse complement strand
TTGTTTTCTGATGTCTAACCTCGATCCATGAAACTGGATCAGGGACCCTCTGTGGCGGGTAGTTTGACTGGGGCGGTCGCCTCCTAAAGAGTAACGGAGGCGCGCGATGGTAGGCTCAGGACGGTTGGAAACCGTCTGTTAGAGTGCAATGGCATAAGCCTGCCTGACTGCGAGACTGACGAGTCGAGCAGAGACGAAAGTCGGTCATAGTGATCCGGTGGTCCCGAGTGGAAGGGCCATCGCTCAACGGATAAAAGGTACGCCGGGGATAACAGGCTGATGATTCCCAAGAGCTCATATCGACGGAATCGTTTGGCACCTCGATGTCGGCTCATCACATCCTGGGGCTGGAGCAGGTCCCAAGGGTTTGGCTGTTCGCCAATTAAAGTGGTACGTGAGCTGGGTTCAGAACGTCGTGAGACAGTTTGGTCCCTATCTGCCGTGGGCGTCGAAATTTGAGAGGAGTTGACCCTAGTACGAGAGGACCGGGTTGAACATACCTCTGGTGTACCTGTCGTGGCGCCAGCCGCGCAGCAGGGTAGCTATGTATGGACGGGATAACCGCTGAAAGCATCTAAGCGGGAAGCCTCCCTCAAGATAAGATTTCACAGAGCCGTGGAAGACCACCACGTTGATAGATCGGATGTAGAAGCGCGGTAACGCGTGGAGCTAACCGATACTAATTGCTCTATTCGCACTTAAGAGTCCCGCCATCAACGACAGTCCTGACTGGCCAAAAGCCTAAAGATTGTCCGTGAATGCGGATGATGAACAGACAGTATTGCACGGACATCGATTGAAACCCTTTTGACCCTACGCCGGCTTCATTGCTTGGTGACCATGGCGTCAGTGACCCACCCGATCCCATCTCGAACTCGGCCGTGAAACCTGACAGCGCCGATGGTACTACCGCTTAAGCGTTGGAAGAGTAGGACGTCGCCAGGCATTGCAGCCGGCGTAAGGTCGAAACGGAAACCCATTCACAAAGTTAGAGGCCGGCAGCGATGCCGGCCTTTTGCTGTTTAGCGATGTGCATGTCGCATCGACATTGGTGGCGCGGGATGGAGCAGCCCGGTAGCTCGTCAGGCTCATAACCTGAAGGTCGTAGGTTCAAATCCTACTCCCGCAACCAACATCAAGCCCGCCTCTCGGCGGGCTTTTTTGTGTCCGGTACGGGGCGGTCGAGCGCCGCGCGGCCCGCATCGCTGGAAAAGCCCGCTCAAAGGACCTATCTCTCGCCCATGAACCCCTATGTCGACGTCACTCCCGCCACGCCGCGCGCGCGCACCGGCGCGATCAAATTGTACGGGCCCGAAGCCTTCGACGGCATGCGCCGCGCCGGCCGCGTCGCAGCCGAGACGCTCGACGCACTGGTGCCGCTGGTCAAGGCCGGGGTCAGCACCGGCGAACTCGACGATTTTGCGCGCGAGGCGATCGTCGCCGCGGGCGCGGTGCCGATCAACATCGGCTACAACGGCTATCGCCACGCGAGCTGCATCTCGGTCAACCATGTCGTGTGCCACGGGATCCCCGGCACCAAGCTCTTGAGCGAAGGCGATATTCTCAACATCGACCTGACCGCGGTGGTCGACGGCTGGCACGGCGACACCAGCCGGATGTTCCTCGTCGGCGAGGTGCCGATCAAGGCGAAAAGGCTGGTCGACGTCACCTATGAGTGCCTGATGCTCGGCATCGAGGCCGCGGTGCCGGGCAATCGTCTGGGCGACATCGGCCATGCAATCCAGCGCCACGCCGAAAAGCACCGCTACTCGGTGGTGCGCGATTTCGTCGGCCACGGCGTCGGCCTTGTCTATCACGACGAGCCCGATGTGCATCATTATGGCCGCCCGGGCACCGGGCCCGAGCTGCGCCCCGGCATGATCTTCACGATCGAGCCGATGATCAACATCGGCAAGCCCGGGGTGAAGATCCTCGACGACGACTGGACCGCGGTGACGCGCGACCGCTCGCTGTCGGCGCAGTTCGAACATTCGATCGGCATCACCGAAAGCGGCGCCGAAATCTTCACGCAAAGCCCGAAGGGGCTGCACCGCCCGCCTTATCGCTGATCGCCTTTATTTGGCGAAGAGCTGGCCCAAGTCGGCAAACGCCTTGAATTCCAGCGCATTGCCCGACGGGTCGTGGAAGAACATCGTCGACTGTTCGCCCGGCTGGCCGGGAAAGCGCGTGTGCGGCTCGATCACAAACTCGACGCCATGGCCCTGCAGCCGCTCGGCGAGCGCGCGCCATTCGGCGGGCGGCAGGACGACGCCGAAATGCGGCACCGGCACCGCGTGGCCGTCGACGGGATTGTGCCCCGCGACTGCGCCGCGCCTGTCGCCGACGCAGTGCGCGACGATCTGGTGGCCATAGAGGTTGAAGTCGATCCAGTCGCTGTCGCTGCGGCCCTCGGGGCAGCCGAGCACGGTGCCGTAGAAGTGCCGCGCCGCGGCGAGGTCGTCGACCGGAAAAGCGAAGTGGAAGGGGGCGAGGTCGGACATGTCAGCGCTCCTGCAGGATATCGGCGCAAAAGGCGAGCGGCGGCGCGATCGCCGCGGCCGGGATCACGGTTCGACCGCCAGCGCGCCGGGGCGGCGCGGGTCGGCGGCGCCGAGGAACAGGCCGTTCTCGATCATGATCGACTGCGCGCTGCCCATCGTCTCGTCGCTGGTAACCGGATGACCCATCGCCTTCAGCGCGGCGACGGTGTCAGGGTTGAAGTTGGGCTCGACGCGCAGCGTGTCGACATGGCCCTGATAGATGCGCGGCTGGTGGGTGGCTTCGGCGACGTTGAGGCCGTGGTCGACGGTGTTGACGACGACCTGCACGACCGAGGTGATGATCGTGCTGCCGCCGGGGGTGCCGGTGACCAGCCAGGGCTTGCCGTCTTTCATCACGATCGTCGGCATCATCGTCGAAAGCATGCGTTTGCCCGGCGCGAGGGCGTTCAATGGCGGCGGCGTGCCGTCGCGCTGCGCTTTCCATGCCTGTTCGTGGCTGTAGTTGTTCATCTGGTTGTTGAGCAGCACCCCCGTGCCCGCCGCCATCACCCCCGATCCGAAGTCCGATCCGAGCGTATAGGTGGTCGAGACGACATTGCCTTCCTTGTCGGCGACCGAGAAATGCGTCGTCGAGGGGCTTTCATAGGCCAGCGGATCGCCGGCGGGCATGTCGCGCATCGGCTTGGTTCTCTTGGGGTCGATCAGCTTCACGCGCTCGGCGGCATAGTCTTTCGAGGTGAAGCCCCTGACCGGCGCAGTGACGAAGCCGGGGTCGCCGAGCGCGCGGTAGCGGTCGGCATAACCGAGCTTCATCGCCTCGGCCATGACGTGCAGCGACGCCGCGCTGTTCGGCCCCATCGCCTTGAGGTCGAAATGTTCGAGCTGGTTCAATATGTTGAGCAAGGTCGCGCCGCCCGCGCTCGCCGGGGGCATGGTGTAGATGGTGTGGCCGCGATAGCTGCCGACGAGCGGTGCGCGCTCGATCGCTTGATAGGCCGCCAGGTCGGCCTCTGTGATCAGCCCGCCATGCGCCTTCATGTCCGCGGCGATCCGCGTGGCGACCGCGCCCTTGTAGAAGCCGTCGGCGCGGTGCTTCGAAATCTCGCCGAGCGTCCAGGCGAGGTCGGGCTGTTTCAGCACCTCGTCCTTGGCGTAGAGCGTCCCGTCCGGTTTATAGAAAGTCGCCTGCCCGCTCTTGCTTTTCGACAGCCGCTCCTTGCCCCAGCTGAAGACGAAAGCCTCGTCGGCGGTCAGCTTCACGCCATCGCCCGCGAGTTTGATGGCCGGTGCGACGAGCCGCTCCCACGGCAGCTTGCCCCATTTCCGGTGCGCCATGTCGAGCCCGGCGACGGTGCCGGGGACCGAGGGAGCGAGATAGCCATAGCTCGCCTCGGGGCGCTCCTTGCCCTTGGCGTCGACGAACATTGCCGGGGTCGCGGCGGCGGGGGCGACGCCGCGGAAATCGAGCGTGTGGACCTGCCCCGACTTCGCGTCATAGACGGTCATGAAGCCGTCGCCGCCGAGATTGCCGGCGCGCGGCAGGGTCACCGCGAGCGCGAAGCCGATCGCGATCGCCGCGTCGACCGCATTGCCGCCGTCGCGCAGGACCTGTGCTCCGACTTCGCTGGCGATGGCATTCTGACTGACCACCATGCCGCGCGTGCCGACCGCGGGCGAATGGATCGACGGATATTCGAGCAGGTTGCGGCTCTGCGCCACGAGCGGCGCGGGCAGCAGCAGCGCGAGCGACAGCGTCGCGGTGACGACGCGGCGAAAGATCATGCGCGGGACATCATGCTGGAGGGGCCTCATATATCCTTGGCGGAACGATATTCGTCGACGTCCATCTCGCCCTCCCAGCGCGCCACCGCGGTCGCGATCGCGAGGTCGCAGGTGACGTTGGGCACGGTGCGGATCATGTCGAGGATGCGGTCGAAGGGCAGGATGAAGCCGACGACGATCGCGGTCTGCGCCGGCGTGATGCCGATCGCGTGCAGCACCGCTGCGAGCACGAAAAGCGACCCCGAGGGCACCGGCGCGACCCCCATGGCGACGATCGTCGTCGTCCCCGCGATCACCAGATAGTCGGCGAGGGTCAGTTGCAGCCCGAAGGCCTGGGCCGCGAAGAGGGTCAGCATTGCGACATACATGGCGGCGCCGTCCATGCCGATCGTCGCCCCCAAAGGCAGCACGGTCGAAGCGACGGGCGAGGAGACGCCGAGATTTCGCTCGGCGACGCGGATCGCGACGGGCAAAGTCGCGCTCGACGAGGAGGTCGAGAAACCGACCATGATCGCATCGGCGATACCGCGGAAGAAGGGCAAGGGCGGTAGCCAGGCGAGCAGCCGCACGACGATCAGCCCATGGATCACGAGCGTGACGAAGGTCGCGCCCGCGAGCACGCAAAGCGCAAGCTTGAGCACCGCGAGGAAGCTCGCCGGGCCGCTGGTCCCCATGACGACGGCGATGAGGGCGAAGACGCCGAAGGGCGCGGTTTCCATCACGAAACCGACGATGCGCAGCATGATTTCGGAGCCGCTGGCGAGCAGGCGGCGCACCGGCTCGCCCTCCTTGCCCGCCGCGATGACGCCGGCGCCCACGAGGATCGCGAAGAAGATCACCGACAGCGTGGCGCCGCTCGCCATCGCGCCGATCGGATTGTCAGGGATGATCTCGATGAACATCCGCGCCGGATCCTTGGGCTCGGCGACCGCGCGCGGGACGGCGTCGGCGAAGGTCGCGCCCTCGCCGGGACCGATCAAGGTCGCCGCGATCAGCCCCGTCGTCACCGCGAGCGCGGTGGTGAAGACATACATGGCGAGCGTCTTCACTCCGATGCTGCCGAGCCGCTTCGGGTCGGCGAGCGCCGCGACCCCCGAGGCGATGGTCAGGAAGACGAGCGGGACGACGAGCATGCGGATCAGCCGCACGAAAAGCTCGCCGATCCAGCCGATCGCGGTTGCGCCTTCGCCCCAGGCGAGGCCAACGACCGCGCCGACGACGAGCGCTGCGAGGATGCGTTTCCACAGCGCGATCCCGAACCAGACGCCGAAGGCGCGCCCGATGGGGCCGCGCTGCGGCGGCGGCCCGGCCTCTTTGGCGGCCGGGTCGGTGGCGGCGGGTGTCGGCGCGGCGTCGGTCATGCTGTCCTCTCTTCCGGTCGGACGTCAGAAACGCTTGCTGATCGAGGCGTAGAACTGACGGCCGCGGTTGCTGTACAGATCCCCTATATACCCATAGGTCTGATCGGCGAGCGGCGCCAGCTCGTTGAAAAGATTGCGAACCCCGACGCGGAAGCGCGTGTCCTCGAGCAGGCCTTCTTCGGCTTCATATTGGACATAGACGCTGTGCGACAGGAAGTCGTCGACGCGGAAGCGCGTGCCGTCGGCGAGCGAGGCCGAGGTGTCACTGACCGGGCCGACGTACGACGCGAACCAGCCTGCGCCCCAGCCCTTGTAGCGCCAGCTAAGGCTCGCCGACCCGCGCCATTTCGGACGGCCGTTCTCCTCGATCAGGTCGGCAGCGCCGGTGACGTTGATCGTCGGATCGATCTCGCCCGACGCCTGCGCGTCGAGCAGGCTCTGCTGCAGCGCGCCCGGTACCTGGAAGAATTCGAGCAGTCGGGCGGCGTTCACGCGCAGGCTGAAATCGCCGAGCCCGGTGTCGCGGACGTTGTAATAAAGGCCGAAATCGATGCCGCGGACGTTGCGCGGGCTGAGGTTGGTGTAATTGTCGATCACCTGGATCACGTCGCCGACGGGCGCCAGGCCGGTGCCGTCGAACAGCGCGACCTGCTCGGGGGTCGGGTCGGCGCGCTCGACATTGGGGTTCGACGAGCCCTGCAGCCGCAGCAGATAGTCGAGGATCAGCGCGTTCGAATCGCCGAACAGGCCGATGACGTTCTTCTGGCGGATTTCCCAATAGTCGGTGGTGAGGGTCAGCCGCCCCGCAGAGCCCAGGTTGAGCTGGAAGGTGGCGCCGAGCGAAAGATTCTCGGCGGTCTCGGGCTCGAGGTCGCGGCTGCCCGAACGGTTGCTGACGATGCCCTGGCTGCGCGTGCAGGCGTCGAAATTGGCGATGCGGCCGGCGCGCGCATCGGCCTCGCAGCGGATCCAGTCGGTGCGCGTGTTCGAGCGCTGGATGCCGTTCTCGAACAGCTGCGGCAGGTTCGGCGCGCGAAAGCTCTGCGACCAGGACCCGCGCAGCTGCAAATTGGGCACCGGATACCAGGAGAGCGCGACCTTGGGTTTCGCGACCGAACCGAAGCCCTGATAGGATTCGGCGCGGCCCGCGAGTTGCAGGTCGAGCGAGTGGATCAGCGGCACGTCCATCTCGGGCGCGACGAGCGGCACCGCGAATTCGAGATAGCCCGAGAAGACGTCGCGCGACCCCCGGCTGTCGGGGGTCGGGCTGGCGCCGAGCGTGTCGCTGCCGTTCGACGAGCCGTCGAGCGCGGTGAAGAAGATCGTGCCGTCGAGCCGGTCGTCGCGGTCGTCCCTGAAGGTCTCGTGGCGGAATTCGACCCCCGCGGCGAGCCCTACGCGGCCGCCGGGCAGAGTGAAGAGGTCGTTCTTGCTGACCTTGAAATCGGCGAGATAGAGTTCGGTCGAACTGGTGCGGCCGATATCGACCATGAAGCTGTCGATCACGCTCTGCGGATTGGGGGTCGAATCCAGCGTCCCCGGGTTGGCCGGGTCGCCGCCGTTGAACGGGTTGTAGGCGCTGGCGTCGGTGCGCGACAGCGCCTCCTGGAACAGGGTCAGCGATACGGTGCGCATGCTGTCGCTGGTCTTCGCCTTCGAATAGAGCGCCGCGCTATCGAAGTCGAAGCCGAGCAATTCGCCGCGGAACCCTGCGAGAAAGCGCGTCGTATCGTTTTTGACGTCGACCACCAGCGGGCCCGCATCGACGGGACGATAATCGATCAGCTCGATCGGCACGCCGCTGGTCGCGACGCCGGTCAGGCCGGGGATGCGGTTCGGGCTGCCGACAGGACCGAAGGGGTTCCAGTAACCATTGGCGGGGATGATCAGCCGCTGGCTGGCGAGGTTGGTTTCCTGCTCGCGGATCGAGCGGAACTTGGCGTGGTACCAGCCCGCCTCGGCATAGAATTCGAGCCCCGAATCGAATTCGTGGTTGAGGAAACCGAACAGGTTCAGGCGGTTGTTGCGCCCGAGCACGGTGCGCGGGTCGTTGATGTCGTATTTCAGATTATTGTCGGTCGAGGCGGTCGACAGCGAGCTGTTGTCCCAGCAGGTGCCGGCATATTGGGTCGGCGCGATGCAGCCGTCGTTGGTGTCGGGCTGGATGTGGAAGATGCCGCTGGTGGTCAGAGTGACACCGTTGATCTGCGCCGCAGTGGTCGAGCGCGCGAAGCTGTTCGTCAGCCGCTGGAACTCGCCCCAGATGCTGTCGACCGACGTATTGTCGAAATCGCTGTCGCCCTCGAACGGGGTGCCGACGACGAGCGGGCGGAGATCCGCCGAGCGCGAATTCTTGCGCTCGCGCGCGAACAGCGGGTCGCGGTGGTTGAACGATCCGAACAGCGAAATGTTGGTCTTGCCGTCGTTGAAGCTGTGCCCCGCCTCGAACGACAGCTCATATTCCTGCTGGTCGCTGTCGTCGGTCATGCTGTATTCGCCGCTGACGCGCAGGCCCTTGAAATTGTCCTTGAGCACCGTGTTGATCACCCCCGCGACGGCGTCCGAGCCATAGATGGCGGCGGCGCCGTCCAGCAGCACCTCGACGCGGCGTACCCCGAGCACGGGGATGGCGTTGGTGTTGACGCTCTGCACCGGCACGAGATTCTCGGCCTGCGTGCCCGGGTGGAGCACCATGCGGCGGCCGTTCAAGAGCACAAGCGTATTGCCGGTGCCGAGCGCGCGCAGGTTGATCGACGCGACATCGCCGCGGGCGTCGTTGATCCCGCCGGCGTCGCGGCTCTCGTTGAAGGCGACGTCGCCCGCCTGCGGGATCGCGCGGAACAATTCGTCGCCGCTGGTCGCCGCGATCGCGTCGATATCCTGCTCGCCGAGCACGGTGACGGGCAGCGAGCCCGCGACGTCGGCGTCCTTGATCTGCGACCCGATGACGACGATGTCCTCGCCTGACTGCGTCTCGTCCTGCGGCGGCGCTGCCTCCTGCGCCATCGCGGCGCCGGCGCTGGCGATGAGCGAAATGCCGCCCATCAGGCAGGTGAAACGAAAACCCCTGTTCATCATTGCGACCCCTTCCCTGGGTTGAATCGAAATGCGGCGGCGGTCGGATCGCCCTTGGTCGGCCGGTCTCGCGCGCCGGCCTTCGATGTCGATTGCGGCCGCGCCCGTTATGTTGCCGGTATCCGCCTCTTTGTATGCCAGAATATCGCACCGGCCCCGGAGGCAAAGCCCCCATTGATTGGCCCGGGCATAGGCCATGGTTATGGGGTCAGCGGAAATCTTTCGGATTGATCGCGTGGCGCGCGAGCTTGTCGTAGAGCGTCTTGCGCGGTACGCCGAGCAGCGCCATCGCCGCGGGAATGTCGCCCTTTGATGCGGCGAGCGTGTCTCGCAGGATGGTCGCCTCGAAGCGCGCCATGCGCTCGGCGAGGCTCATGTCGGGGGCGAGCGCGCCGCGTCCGGGGTCCGACGGCAGGTCGAGCACGACGCTGTAGGCGAAATTCTTGAGCTCGCGGACGTTGCCCGGCCAGTCGTGCTCGACGAGGTGGCGGCGCACCGCATCGTCGATGCGGAAACCCTCGGCGCCCATCTTTGCCGCCGCCTCGTCGAGGAAATAGGCAAAGGTCTGCGGGATGTCCGAGCGGCGCTCGCGCAGCGGCGGGATGCGCAGCTTCACGACGTGGAGGCGGTAATAGAGATCCTCGCGGAAATCGCCCGCGCGCACCGCGTCCATGAGGTCGGTCTTGGTCGCCGCGACGACGCGGAGATCGACGGGATCGGGCGCGGAGGCGCCGACCGGCTGGACCTCGCGCTCCTCGATCACGCGCAGCAGCTTCGCCTGCACTACGGGGTGCATCGTGTCGATCTCGTCGAGGAAGAGCGTGCCGCGATGCGCGCTGCGGATGCGCCCCGCCTGGCCGAGCTTGCCGCTGGTGCGGTCGATCAGGTCGCTGCCGAACAGCTCGGCCTCGGCGAGTTCGTGCGGCAGCGCGGCGCAATTCACCGCGACGAGCGAGGCGGCGCTGCGCCGGCTCTGGCGGTGGAGCATATGCGCGACCAGTTCCTTGCCGGTCCCCGTCTCGCCTTCGACGAGCACGTCGATGTCGGCTTGCGCGAGCTGCGCGATCGTCGCGCGCAGCCGCTCCATAGCGGGGCTCTCGCCGATCAAGGGGCTGTCGATCGCCGCCGCCGCGGCGCTGAGCCGGCGGTTGTCGAGGACCAGCGCGCGGTGCGCGAGCGCGCGGCGCACGACGCCGACGAGATGGTCGGCGGCGAAGGGCTTGGCGAGGAAATCGAACGCGCCGTCGTGCAGCGCGCGCACCGCCATCGTCACATCGGCGTGGCCGGTGATCAGCACCACGGGGATGTCGGGGTCGATGGCATGGATCGCGGCGCGCAGCTCGAGCCCGTCCATGCCCGGCATGCGGATGTCGGTGACGACGATCCCGGGGAAATCGCGCGCGATATGCGGCAGCACGCTCGCGGCGTCGGCAAAGGCCTCGACGGCCAGCCCCGCGAGGTCGAGCGTCTGGACGTTCGCGGCGCGCAGGCTCGCATCGTCGTCGACGAAGAAGATCGTCTGGCTGTCGGTGAAGAAGCTCATGCCGGCCGCAGGCTCAACCGGAAACCCGCGCCGCCGAGCGGCGAGGCGATGAGCGTCAGCGATCCGCCGAACTCGGCCATGATGTCGCTCGCGATCGCGAGGCCGAGGCCGAGCCCGTCGGGGCGGCCGGTGACGAAGGGGGTGAAGAGTTGTGGCACCAGCTCGGCGGGGACGCCGGGGCCGTTGTCGGCGACGTCGATCAGGATCGGGCCGTCGCCATGCGCGCGCAATTCGACGCGAGGTTCGGCCGTGCCCTGCACGGCGTCGGCGGCATTTTGCAGCAGGTTGACCAGCACCTGTTCGAGCCGGACGCGGTCGGCATGGACGCTCGCGGCCGGATTTTCGACGGTGACGTCGAGCGCGATGCCCGTGGCGCGCAGCCGGTCGCCGATCAGCAGCAGGGTGCCGTCGATCGCCGATTGCAGCGGCACCGGGCCGAGCGGCGCGGGGGCACGCCGCGCGAAATTCCTGAGCTCGCCGGTGATCGCGCCGACGCGCGCGGTCAGTTCGACGATATGGGCGAGGTTGCCGCGCGCCTTTTCGCGCTGTCCGCGGTCGAGATAGGCAAGGGCATTTTCGGCGAAGCTGCGGATCGCGGCGACCGGCTGGTTGATCTCGTGCGCGACCCCCGCGGTGATCTGGCCGATCGAGCCGAGGCGGCTCGCCTGCGCCAGCTCCTCGCGCGCGGCGCGGTAGCGGCGGTCGGCCTCGGCCTGGCGCTCCGATGCCTGCTGGAGGCCGGTATTGGCCTCGCGCAGTTCCTGCGTGCGCGCGGCGACCTCATGTTCCAGCGCTTCATGCGCTGCCTGGCGCAGCGCCTGCCGCTCGACGATGCGCAACAGCATGACGATCGCCGCGCCTACGAGGATCAGCAGGATCAGGAAGATCACGCGCGCGGTGGCGTTGGCGCTGCTGCGTGCAGACGCAGTCGGCTGGAGAATGCGCAGCCGGCTGCCGGAGAGCGAGACGGACTCGCTCGCGCGGGCATAGCCGTCGCCCACCGCCAGCGGCGCCAGCGCGGCGTCGCCATAGCTGCGCGTCGCCTGCAGCCTTTTCTGCGTCGCCGCCGAAATCGGCCCGAAGGAGCGGAAGCGCCAGTCGGGGCGGCTGGTCATGACGACGATCCCCGCACCGTCGGTGACGAGCGTCGTCGCGGGCGAGTCGGCCCATTTGGCCTCGAGCTTGTCGAACTCGACCTTGACCACGATCACCCCGAGCGCACGCCCGCCGGCATCGACGCGGCGTGCGAGGAAGAGGCCGGGGCGGCCACTGACGGTGCCGAGCGCAAACAGCTCGGCCTCGCCCTTGGCCATCGCGCCGCGGAAATAGGGGCGGAAACGATAATCCTGGCCGACGAAGCTGGTCGCCGCGCGCCAGTTGCTCGCGGCGATCGTCCGGCCATCGGCGTCGATCACATAGATCACCGCCGCGTCGGTGCGCGCCGCGAGCTGTTCGAGTTCGCGGTCGAGCCGCCGCGACGCGGCGTCGCTCTTGTCGGCCAGCCCCGCGCGCACGTCGGGAAATTCGGTCAGCACGCGCGGCAGCAGGCGGAATTTCTGCAGCTCGCTTTCGAGCAGGCTGGCGTGTGCGCGCGCGTTCTGCCGCGCGTCGCCTTCGGCCGCGGCGTCGGCGCTCTGCGCCGCCCAGCCCGACAGGCCGAGCGCGGCGGCGAGCAAGATCAGCGCGCCGACGACGCAGGCCAGGATCAGCCGCCGCCGGTCCAGCCGATGCCCCATGGGGCGCGAATCACCCGCTTCGATCATGTGCGGATTATCGCACAAGTTTCGAATATTGCATGCGGAAAATCGCACAAAATCTGCTAAAAGCGTATCCGGTTCTTCAAACTGTCTTTGTAAAACAGATATTTAAATCCGCATTCATCGGCGCTTGGCCCGGCAATGGTGCCGGACCTAAAATCTGGGAAGCAGCGGCGAAAGGCCGCGCTCGGGAGGAAGTCTAAGTGGCCGCCATTGCATTCGAGGGAAGCGGACAAGCACCGGCGGGGCCGAAGCCCCTCTATGCGCAGCTCTATGTCCAGGTGCTCGCCGCGATCCTGCTCGGCGTGATCATCGGCCATGTCTGGCCCGAGACCGGCGAGGCGCTGAAACCGCTCGGCGACGCCTTCATCAAGCTCGTCAAGATGATCATCGCGCCGGTGATCTTCCTGACCCTCGTCACCGGCATCGCGGGGATGACCGAGCTCCGGTCGGTCGGGCGCGTCGCGGGCAAGGCCTTCGCCTATTTCCTCTTCTTCTCGACGCTGGCGCTGATCGTCGGGCTGATCGTCGCCAATACGGTCCAGCCGGGCGCGGGTATGAACGTCGACCCCAGGGCGCTCGATACGTCGGGGGTCACCGGCTATGTCGAGAAGGCGCAGCACAGCAGCATCGTCGAATTCCTGATGGCGATCATCCCGACGACGATGGTCTCGGCGCTGGCCGGCGACTCGCTGCTCCAGGTGCTGTTCGTGTCGATCCTCTTTGGCATCGCGCTGTCGATGGTCGGCGAGCCCGCGGCGCCGGTGCGCGACCTCTTCGAGCGCGTTGGGCTGGTGGTGTTCCGGCTGGTCGGGGTGCTGATGCGCGCCGCGCCGGTGGGTGCCTTCGGGGCGATGGCATTCACCATCGGCAAATATGGCATCGAATCGCTCGCCAATCTCGCGGGGCTGGTCGCGACCTTTTACCTCACCTCGCTGATCTTCGTCGTCGTCGTGCTCGGCGTGGCGGCGTGGCTCGCGGGTTTCTCGATCTTCAAGCTGATCCGCTATCTCAAGGCCGAGCTGCTGCTCGTGCTCGGCACCTCCTCGTCGGAAAGCGCGCTCCCCAGCCTGATGGAGAAGATGGAGCGCGCGGGCTGCGAGAAGTCGGTGGTCGGGCTGGTCGTTCCCACGGGCTACAGCTTCAACCTCGACGGCACCAACATCTATATGACGCTGGCCGCGCTGTTCATCGCGCAGGCGTGCAACGTCGACCTGTCGCTCGGCGACCAGGTCGCGCTGCTGCTCGTCGCGATGATCAGCTCGAAGGGTGCGGCCGGGGTCACCGGCGCGGGCTTCATCACGCTCGCCGCGACCTTGTCGATCGTGCCGTCGGTGCCGGTCGCGGGCATGGCGCTGATCCTCGGCATCGACCGCTTCATGAGCGAGTGCCGCAGCCTCACCAATTTCATCGGTAACGCGGTTGCGACGGTGGTCGTCGCGCGCTGGGACAATGCGCTCGACCGCGACCGGCTGCGCGCGGCGCTCGACGGCGAGCCGCCGACAAAGATCGCCGCGCCGCCGCTCGAACAGGACATGGATTAAGGGCCAAAGGCCCACGCAAAGGGAGAAGGACAATGAGGGGTTCACATTCGGCCATGCTGCTGGCGGGCACGGCGATCGGCCTGTTCGTTTCGGCGCCGGCGCTGGCGCAGGATCGCGAGACCGCTGCGCAGGCGGACGCCGCCGAAGAGGGCCAGACCGAGGATGGCGCCGCCCAGCCCGAGATCGTCGTCGTCGGCACGCGCATCGAGGGCGCGCGCGTCACCGAGGCGCTGCCCGTCGTCGTCGTGGGCCAGGACCGGATCGACGCCATCGGCGCGGTCAGCGGGGACGAGCTCATTCGCAACATCCCGCAGATGGGCGACGTCAGCTTCAACCCCGGCAACAATGCGCAGACCAGCAACGCCGCGCGCGGCGACGTGGGATCGGTCAACCTCCGCTCGCTCGGCGTCGGCAACACGCTGGTGCTGCTGAACGGCCGCCGCGTCGTCACCCACCCCGCGAGCCAGGGGCTGTCGGACACCGGCACGGTGCCGGTGCTGAGCTACAATTCGAACGCGATCCCGACGACGGGGCTCGAGCGGCTCGAGGTGCTGCTCGACGGTGCTGCGGCGCTTTATGGGTCGGACGCGGTCGCCGGGGTGGTCAACACGGTGCTCAAGGACGATTACGACGGCCTGCGGCTCCAGGCGCAATATGGCGGCGCCGAGGGGACGCATCTCACCGAATTCCAGGGCAATATCCTGGCCGGCAAGAGCTTCGAGCGCGGCAATATCACCGTCTCGTTCGAATATACCGACCGCAGCGCGCTGCGCGCCGAGGACCAGGATTTCACCGCTTCGGCCAATCTGCGGCCCTTCTTCGCCGACAACCCCGATTTCGCCGGGTCGCAGGTCCCCGACGCGCGCGCGACGCGCGGCGCCTGGCCGGCGCTGATGGTCCCGGTGACCGGCGGGCGTCCGCGCCGCGGCGCCACCAACCTCACCACCGCCGCGGGGGCCTTCACCGTCCGCCCGGCGCGGCTCGGCGGCTGCACGCTCGCGCTCACCGCCGACCTTTGCCTCGTCAACACCGCGCTCGCGACGAACAACGCCTTCCGCGACCTGCGCTACGACACCGCGGTCGGCACCACGGTGATGCCCAGCGTCAAGCGCTACAACGCCTTCGCCAACGGCCATTACGATCTGACCGACAATCTCACCTTGTTCGGCGAGTTCGGCTACTACCGCTCGGACACGGTGCGCATCCAGCCGCCGGTGATCAACCTCAACCAGATCTGGATCCCGGCGACCAATTATTACAATCCGTTCGGCCCGGTCGGGAGCCCGAACCGCCTGCCGGGGCTGACCAACGTGCCCGACGCGGGCCTGCCGGTGCTGCTCACCACCTATCGCTATGTCGATACCGGGCCGCAGGTCGTCAACGTCAGCGGCGAGCAGATTCGCGGCCTGATCGGCGTGCGCGGCGAGGCGGCGGGTTTCAAATGGGACAGCGCCTTCGTCTATTCCGAAGCTTCGGCGACCGACAGCAGCGTCGCGGTGCGCAGCTCGGCGCTGCAGCAGAGCCTCGCGCTCGCCACCCCCGACGCCTATAATCCGTTCAACGGCGGCTGCATCGACAGCCTGAGCTTCGGCGACTGCACGCCGAGTTCGCAGGCGGCGATCGACGCGATCACCTTCGACCTCAAGCGCCGTTCGAAGACGACGCTGACGATGGGCGACTTCCGCGCCTCGCGCCCCGACCTGTTCACGCTGCCCGGTGGCGAGGTCGGCATGGCGTTCGGCGTCGAAGTGCGGCGCGAGACGCAGCGCGACGACCGCGATGCCGCGGTCGACGGCTCCAGCCCCTTCGTCGATGCCGTCTCCGGCGCGGTGACGATCAGCGACGCCGCGGCGGTCAGCGACAATCCCGACACCTATGGCCGGCGCACCGTCGCGGCGGCTTATGCCGAGCTCGCCGTGCCGATCGTCTCGGAGGCGATGGGCGTGCCGCTGATGCGCCGCTTCGACGTCCAGCTCGCGGGGCGCTACGAACATTACAGCGATTTCGGCAGCGTCGCGCGGCCGAAGGTCGCCGCCGCGTGGGACGTCGTCGACGGGCTGCGCCTCCGCGGTTCCTTCTCGCAGGGTTTCCGCGCGCCGAACCTCGAACAGGTCAATGCGGTCGAATATGCCCGCCTCGCGACCAGCCAGGATTTCCTGCGCTGCGAGGTCGACCTGCGCGCCGGGCGCATCGCCAATTTCAACGCCTGCGGCAACAATGTCGGTTATTCGCGCCGCGTGTCGGGCAACCCCGACCTGAAGCCCGAGAAATCGACCAACTACAATCTCGGCGCGGTGTTCGAACCGCGCTTCCTGTCCGACGACCTCGGGCGGCTGACCTTCACCGTCGACTATTGGTCGATCCGGCAAAAGGGCATCGTCGGCATCCTCGGCAACAATACCGCGGTCGCGCTCGATTACCTTCTGCGCCTGCAGGGATCGTCGAACCCCAATGTCGTCCGCGACGCCGCCAATGCCGACGATATTGCCGCATTCGCCGGTACCGGCATCGCCCCGGTCGGGCGGATCGTGACGGTGCGCGACCAGTTCATCAACCTGCAGCCGCAGACCGTGCGCGGGCTCGACTTCGGGCTCTACTGGCAGTCGCCGAAGACCGGGATCGGCAAGTTCGACCTGGCGGTCAACGCGACACGGCTGCTCAAATTCTCGCGTCCGCCGGGGCCCGCGGTCGATGCGCTGGTCGAGGCACGCGCCAATGGCGACATCAACCCCGCGACGCCGCTACCCGAAACCCAGAATCTGATCGAGGCCGACGGGCGACCGAAATGGCGCGGCACCGCGTCGCTGACCTGGTCGCTCGGGCAGTTCCAGATCGGCGCCTTCGGCCGCTACACCGGCGCGGTCGACGAAACGGGCTTCGTCGACCTCAACGGCAATCCGTGGCGCGTGAAGTCGCAATTCACCGCGAACCTTTATGCGCAGGTGCGCATTCGCGACGCGGCGGGGCTCGGCGGTACCATGCGCTGGCGCGTGGGGGTGCGCAATATCGCCGACAAGAAACCGCCGCTCACGTCCGAAGGCTATCTGGGGTCGCTCTACAGCCCCTATGGGCGTTACTGGTATACCTCGGTCACCACGGAGTTCTGATCCATGAAGTACGGGCACGGCATCTGGTCGATCATCGGCTCCGCCGCGCTCGCCGCCGCGCCGGCGGCAGCGGCAAAGGAGAGCGCGCCCGCGCCGACCGCCGCCGGCGCGGCGACCCCCGCCGCCGAGAAAAAGACCGCGGCGCTGCGAATATTGTTCATCGGCAACAGTTTCACCCAAGGCGCGCATTCGGCGGCGCGCAACTGGCGCGCGGGCAGCGTCACCGACCTCAACCAAGCCGGTTACGGCGGCGTACCCGCGCTGTTCAAGTTGTTCGCCGAGCAGGCGGGGCTCGATTATGACGTCAGTCTCGAGACGCAGGGCGGCAAGTCGCTTGGTTTCCATTATGACGAGCGGCGCCAGCTGTTCGACCGGCCGTGGGACATCGTCGTGCTGCAGGAATATAGCACGCTCAGCCGTGAGAAGCCGGGCGATCCGGCCGATTATCTGGTGAATGTCACGCGGCTGGCGAAGCTCTTCACCGCGCGGAACCCCGCGGTCGATATCCGCCTCGCCGCGACGTGGAGCCGCGCCGACCAGACCTATCGACCGAAGGGCCCGTGGTACGGCAAGCCGGTGGGCGCGATGGCAGAGAACCTGCGCGCCGCCGCCGACCGCGCTCGTGCCGCCAATCCCGCGGTCAAGGGCATCATCCCCGTGGGGCAGGCGTGGAACCGCGCGATGGCGACGGGGGTCGCCGATGCCAATCCCTATGACGGCATGACCTATGGCCAGCTCGATCTGTGGGCGTACGACCATTATCACGGCAGCGTCGCGGGCTATTATCTCTCGGCGCTCGTGACCTTCGGCGCGATCACCGGGCTCGACCCGACTGTGCTGGGGCCGAAGGAAAAGGGCGCCGATGAGCTGGGGCTGTCGGATGCGCAGGCCGAGGCGCTGCAGAAGGTGGCAAGCGATACGCTGCAGGCGGGGTAGGTGCAGCAGAGGGACAAGTGTCCCGACACAAACCGGAATCAAGGACGGCCCGCCGATCGCACCCATTCCCCTTGGGCTTCGCTGCCCGCCATGCTAGGGGCGCCCGCCATGCTGACGATCAACGGCCTTACCGTGCGCCTCGGCGGGCGCACCATCCTCGACCGCGCGAGCGCGAGCCTGCCCGGCAAGAGCCGGACGGCGCTGATCGGGCGCAACGGCGCGGGCAAGTCGACGCTGATGAAAGTGATGATCGGCAGCCTCGAAGCCGACGAGGGCGGCATCGAAATGCCGCGCAAGACGCGCATCGGCTATATCGCGCAGGAAGCCCCCAGCGGCACCGCGACGCCGTTCGACACCGTGCTCGCCGCCGACACCGAGCGCGCCGAACTGCTGCAGCAGTCCGAAACCGTCACCGACCCCGACCGGCTCGGCGATATCCACGAGCGGCTGATCGCGATCGACGCTTATACCGCGCCCGCGCGCGCCGCGCGCATCCTGATCGGATTGGGTTTCGACGAGGAAATGCAGGGGCGCCCGCTCGACAGCTATTCGGGCGGGTGGAAGATGCGCGTCGCGCTGGCGGCATTGCTCTTTTCCAATCCCGACCTGCTGCTGCTCGACGAACCGTCGAACCACCTCGACCTCGAAGCGACGATGTGGCTCGAGAGCTTCCTCAAATCCTACCCTGGGCAGCTCGTCGTGATCAGCCACGAGCGCGATCTGCTCAACAATGTCGTCGACCATATCCTGCACCTCGAGGGCGGTAAGGTGACGCTCTATCCGGGCGGTTACGACGATTTCGAGCGCCAGCGCGCCGAACGCGCGGCGCAGCTCGCCGCCGCCAAGGCGGCGCAAGACGCGCAGCGCGCCAAGCTGCAGGACTATGTCGCGCGCAACAGCGCACGCGCCTCGACCGCGAAACAGGCGCAGTCGCGCGCCAAGCAGCTCGCGAAGATGCAGCCGATCGCGGCGCTTGCCGAGGATCCGAGCCTGGCGTTCGATTTTCCGAGCCCCGACGAACTGCGTCCGCCGCTGATCACGCTCGACTTCGCGAGCGTCGGCTACACGCCGGGCCAGCCGATCCTGTCGCGGCTCAACCTGCGCATCGACCCCGACGACCGTATCGCGCTGCTGGGGCGCAACGGCAACGGCAAGACCACGCTCGCGCGGCTGCTGGCGGCGCAGCTGACCCCGATGGATGGCGCGATGGCGGCGACGGGCAAGATGCGCGTCGGCTATTTCACCCAGTACCAGGTCGAGGAACTCGACGGCGCCGACACCCCGCTCGGCCATATGACGCGCGTGATGGCGGGCAAAACGCCGGGTGCGGTGCGCGCGCAGCTCGGGCGCTTCGGCTTCTCAGGCAATAAGGCGACCACCGAGGTCGGCAAATTGTCGGGCGGCGAGCGCGCGCGGCTGGCGCTGGCGTTGATCACGCGCGAGGCGCCGCATCTGCTGATCCTCGACGAGCCGACCAACCACCTCGACGTCGACGCACGCGAGGCGCTGGTGCAGGCGCTCAACGGCTTCGATGGTGCGGTGATCCTGGTCAGCCACGACCGTCATATGCTCGAGCTCACCGCCGACCGGCTGGTGCTCGTCGATAACGGCACCGCGCGCGATTTCGACGGCAGCGTGGACGATTATGTCGCTTTCATCCTGGGCAAGTCCTCCGATAAGGAACGCGCGCCGTCAAAGGCCGACCGCAAGGGCGATCGCAAGGCCGGCGCCGCGGCGCGCGAGGCCGTGGCGAAGGCGAAAAAGGCGGTTTCAGATGCCGAGGCCGATCTCGCCAAATATCAGGTCGTGCTGACCGCGATCGACCGCGCGATGTTCGATCCGGCGGGGGCGTCGAACGAATATGCCGGGCTGACGATGAGCGAATTGTGGCAGCGGCGCGGCAAGATCGTCGCAGCGCAGGAGACCGCCGAGGCGCGCTGGGTCGAGGCGGGCGAGGCGCTGGAAGCGCTCGAGCGCGAAACCGCCTAGGCGGCGCGGCGGCGCGCCCGGGCGATCGACAAGCTCTGGATCGCCGCCATCAGGAACAGGATCGCGGCGATGAAGCCGCCGAGCGCGGCGATGATGTAGTAGGTCTGCCGCCCGCCGACCGAGTTGGTCGTCATCAGATAATGCGGCGAGGCGATCGTCACCCCCTGTTTTTCGAACGCCGCGACGACCTCGGCGGGCAGGCCGTTTTCGACGAGCACGCCCTGCATATGGCCGGCGAGGAAGATGTTGGTGCGCGGCGCCTCGCCGCTGTCCGCAAAGGCGTAGCTTGCGCGATCGATGAAGAAACGCACCGGCGCATCCTTTGCCGCGCCCTCGGCCACCACCGGGACATAAATGATCTGGTGGTCGATATCGGCCGAGCGCGAGCGAAAGGCCTCGTCGCGTTGCAGCGCGGGGTCGGTATCGGGCACCGCCCCCGCGAAGATCGCCGAACCGGTCGGCGGCGCGGCACTGCCGAGCTTCGCGAGATCGACCGTCACCGGCGGGTCCGACGGGTCGGGCAGTTGCTGGGACCAGAGATAGGCTCCGCCCGCGACGAGCGTCAGGATCGCGCCGCAGACGAGCATGCCGGTGCGCACGCGGCTGAGGATGGGCACCGGATCGTCGCCGGCGATCAGCGAGGCCTGATTGAGGAGTTCGCGCTCGCGCAGCACGCGGAAGGACGGGATGGCGAGGAGGAAGGCGGGGACGAGCGCGGTCCAGACCTGCTCGTAGCTGCCCCATTTGGCGATCTGCCATTCGGCGAGCCAGCGGTAGAGGCCGCTGTAATCGCTATATTCCCACCACGCCCAACCCGCGACGAGCGCCATCCAGCCGAGCGCGAGCCAGAAACGCAGCGACGATGTTTGCGGCATGCCCCGCCCCCTTTTTTCTTCGATCCTTCTATCATAGCGGCGCCGCATGTTGCTGCAGTGATTTTAGCCATAGGGACGCGCCATGCTATCCTGTGTACCGCGGCCGAGTCCGCGCGCTTGACTCCGGCGCCTCGGATCGCGATAATAGTTTCAATTGAAACCAATTGGGAAGATGATCATGGCCGACCTGTTCGACAATCCGCTGGGCCTCGACGGTTTCGAGTTCGTCGAATTTTCGGCGCCCGAAAAGGGCGTTCTCGAGCCGGTGTTCGAAGCCATGGGTTTTACGCGGATCGCGCGCCACCGCTCGAAGGACGTGCAATTGTGGCGCCAGGGCGGGATCAACCTGATCGCCAATTATGAACCCAGGTCGCCCGCGGCTTATTTCGCCGCCGAGCACGGCCCCTCGGCCTGCGGCATGGGCTGGCGCGTGCGCGACGCCGCCAAGGCTTATGAAGAGGCGGTCGAACGCGGCGCCGAGCCGGTCGAGGTCACCCCGGGGCCGATGGAGCTCCGCCTCCCCGCGATCCGCGGCATCGGCGGCTCGATCATCTACCTGATCGACCGTTACGGCGACGACCTTTCGATCTACGACATCGACTTCGTCTATGAGGAAGGCGTCGACCGCCATCCGGTCGGCGCGGGCATGCAGCTGATCGATCATCTGACGCACAATGTCTATGGCGGTCGCATGGCGCATTGGGCGGCGTTCTACGAGCGCATCGCGGGGTTCCGCGAGATCCGCTATTTCGACATCAAGGGCGAATATACCGGGCTGACCTCAAAGGCGATGACCGCCCCCGACGGCAAGATCCGTATCCCGCTCAACGAGGAAGGCGCGGGCGGCAAGGGCCAGATCGAGGAATATCTGCGCGCCTATAATGGCGAGGGCATCCAGCATATCGCCTTCAGCTGCGACGATCTTTACGCCGCCTGGGATAAGCTGGAGGCGCTGGGTAACCCCTTCGCGCCATCGCCGCCGGCGACCTATTACGAAATGCTCGACGAGCGCCTGCCGGGGCACGGGGAGCCGGTCGAGGCACTGCAGTCGCGCGGTATATTGCTCGACGGCTCAACCGAGGACGGCGACCCGCGGCTGCTGCTCCAGATTTTCGGCCAGACCGTGATCGGCCCGGTCTTTTTCGAATTCATCCAGCGCAAGAAGGACGAGGGTTTCGGCGAGGGCAATTTTACCGCTTTGTTCAAGTCGATGGAAATGGACCAGATCCGCCGCGGCGCCTTGAAAGTCGAGGAACCCGCCGAATGACGACCCCGATCAAATTGGGCGGCGTCCACCACGCCGCCTATCGCTGCAAGGACGCGAAAGAGACGGTCGAGTGGTACGAGCGCATGCTCGGCATGACCTATACGACCGCCTTCGCCGAGGATCATGTGCCGTCGACGGGCGAATATGATCCGTACATGCATGTCTTCCTCGACGCGGGGAACGGCAACATCCTCGCTTTCTTCGAGCTGCCCAACCAGCCAGTCATGGGGCGCGACGAGAATACGCCGGCGTGGGTCCAACATCTGGCTTTCAAGGTCGGCAGCTTCGACGAGCTCATCGCGGCGAAGGCGCATCTGGAGGGCGAAGGCGTCGACGTGCTCGGGCCGACGCACCACGGCATCTTCAAGTCGATCTATTTCTTCGACCCCAACGGCCACCGCGTCGAGCTGGCGTGCGACATCGGCACCGACGAGCAATATGCCGAATTGCGCCGCGTCGCGCCGCTGATGCTCGAGGAATGGAGCCAGACCAAGAAGGCGCCGCGGCACGCGGACTGGCTGCATATGATGGCGAACGACTAGGCATTTTCTTCCCTCCCGCAGGCGGGAGGGGTTGGGGGTGGGCGCGAGCAAAGCGAGCATCCGTCGTTGCAATTGCCCACCCCGCTGCGACTAGGGAGCAACCTCCCAAGTCTCGCTGCCCCTCCCGCCTGCGGGAGGGGCGAACGCTTATCTCCGATCGAGCCCGATGCTTTCCCACGTCGCGCGGCTGCACGCGTCGGCTCCCTTGTCGCCGTCGCCCGACAACAGCCCGATGACGACGAAACCGCCGATCACCAGCGCGACGAAGGCGGTCGTCACCATGCCGAGATATTTCTCGATGAACGCCTTGATCGGCGCGCCGAAGACGCGGAACAGGATGCCGACCGCCATGAAGATCATGCCGCGCCCGACGATGCTGGCGGCGATGAATGTGCCAAGGTTCATCGCCGTGAAGCCCGCGGTCAGCGTCATCAGTTTGAAGGGGATCGGCGTGGCGCCCGCGATGATGATCGCCTCGGCATCATATTGGTTGAGGATACAGACCGCGACAGGGAATTCGTCGACGAGACCGAGCAGTCCGAGCAGCCACAAACCGATGCCCTCGTATAGGAAATAGCCGATCGCATAGCCGAACAGTCCGCCGAGCACCGACCCGACGGTGCAGATCGCGGCATAGCGCACTGCGCGCCTGGGATCGGCGAGGCACATCAGCCCCAGCACCGGATGCGGCGGGATGGGGAAGAAGCTCGATTCGACGAAGGCGATGGCGAACAGCCACCATTGGGCATGGCGGTGCGACGCCTTGGCGATCGTCCAGTTGTAAAGCCGGGCAAGGATGCTGCGCGCGGTGGGGCGCGCTGTCGGGTCGATCTGGATGGCCATCGGTGCGCCCCTCGCTCAGTGCCGGAAATGCCGCATGCCGGTGAAGACCATCGCGAGCCCGGCTTCGTTCGCGGCGGCGATCACCTCGTCGTCGCGGATCGAGCCGCCCGGCTGGATGACGCAGGTCGCGCCCGCCTCGACCGCCGCCAGCAGGCCGTCGGCAAAGGGGAAGAAGGCGTCGCTCGCGACCGCGCTGCCGACGGTGCGCGGCTCTGCCCAGCCGTGCGTCTCGGCGGCCTCGCGCGCCTTGACCGCGGCAATGCGCGCGCTGTCGCGGCGGTTCATCTGTCCCGCGCCGATACCCGCGGTCGAACCGCCCTTGGCATAGACGATCGCGTTCGACTTCACATGTTTGGCGACGGTCCAGGCGAAGAGCGCGTCGGTCAATTCCTCTTCGGTCGGTTCGCGGCCGGTGACGACCTTGAGGTCGCCGACCCCGATACGGCCATTGTCGCGGCTCTGCGCGAGCCAGCCGCCGGCGATCGTCTTCATCATGATCCCGCCGCGCGCCGGATCGGGCAGCTCGCCGGTGAGCAGCAGGCGCAGATTCTTCTTCTTCGCGAACACCGCGCGCGCGTCGGCGTCGGCGTCGGGGGCGCAGACGACTTCGGTGAAGATCCCGCTGATCAGCTCTGCCGTCGCGCCGTCGAGCGGCCGGTTGACTGCGATGATGCCGCCGAAAGCCGACACGTCATCACACTTCAGTGCGGCGTCATAGGCTTCGGCGATCGTCGCGCCGCTCGCGACGCCGCAGGGGTTGGCGTGCTTGACGATGACGCAGGTCGGGCCCGCCTCGCGGAATTCGGCGACGAGCTCGAGCGCGGCGTCGGCGTCGTTGATATTGTTATAGCTGAGTTCCTTGCCCTGCACCTGTTCGGCCTGTGCGATACCCCGGCCGGCGGGACCGGCGGGCAGGTAGAGCGCCGCCTTCTGGTGGGGATTCTCGCCATAGCGCAGTTCGGTGGAGAGCTTGGCGGTCAGCGGCAGCGTGTCGGGGAAAAATTTTCCCTGGTCGGCGAAGGCGAACCATTGCGCGATCATGCTGTCGTAGGTCGCGGTGTGCGCGAAGGCGGTTGCGGCGAGGCGCTTGCGGAGTGCGAGCGTGGTGGCGCCGTTGTTCGCGTCCATTTCCTCGATCAGCGCCGAATAATCCTCGGGTTCGGTCACGATGCCGACGAAGGCGTGGTTCTTCGCCGACGAGCGCACCATCGCGGGGCCGCCGATGTCGATATTCTCGATGATCGTATCGCGGTCGGCGCCGCTCATCACGGTCTGGAGGAAGGGGTAGAGGTTGACGACGACGAGGTCGATCGCGCCGATGCCGTGTTCGTCCATCGACGCGACATGCGCGGCGTCGTCGCGCACCGCGAGGATGCCGCCGTGGACCGTCGGATGGAGCGTCTTCACGCGGCCGTCCATCATCTCGGGGAAGCCGGTAAGGTCGGAGACGTCCAGGACATTATGGCCGGCCTCGCGCAGCGCCTTGGCGGTGCCGCCGGTCGAGACCAGCTCGACGCCATGGTTGACGAGCGCGGCGGCAAGCTCGGTCAGCCCCGCCTTGTCGCTGACGGACAAGAGGGCGCGGCGGACGGGAATCAGGTCGGTCATGGGAAGGGGCGGCCTTTACAGGGATGGGAAAGACGCGGCCCCCCTAGGCGCGAAGGGACGTCAGGGCAAGCGTCGTCGCCCCCGCGAAGACGGGCGCCGCTCGCCGCATTGCTCAGCCGCGCTGCGCAAACCGATAGCGGCCCTCGCCTTCGCGAGGGCGACGGATATCAGAGCCCCAGCGCCGCCGCGATCCGGTCCCAGCGGACGAGCTTGAAATTCTGCGCCTTGGGCGCGTTGTCGCCGTCCTGCGCGAGGAAGATGCCGTCGGGATAGGCCGCGCCGAAATTGCCCGCGACCGCCTCGATGCCGTCGGTCTCGCTCGTCGCGCCGAACGAACCGGCGGTCACCGCGAAGCGGCCGACATAGTCCATGCTCGGGAGCTTGAAGACCGCATAGGCATTGTCGCCCTGCGACGAGGCGAGCAGGTAGCGCTGGCCCTTGTGGCCGATCGTCGCGAGCCCCTCGACGTCGGCAACGAGGCGCTGGTTATCGACCGGCGCGACGAGGCTGGCACTGTCGCGCGTCAGCCGCCAGATGCCGGCGTCTTCCTCGCCGACGTAGAGCGTGTCGCCGTCGAAGACGCAGCCCTCGGCCTGCGTCGGCACCTTGGCTTCCCAATCGGTCGTGAAGGTCGGCGCCGCGCCGCCCATCGTCAGCGGGCCGACGCGCACCGTGCCGTCCTTGATGATCAGCGCCGCGACCAGCGGCTCGCCGGGGGCGGTCTTCTTGAGGCAGAAGCCATAGGCCTCGCCGGTGCCCGCCGCGGCACGGCCGAGCGACGTCAAGGAGGGCTTGTCGGGGTCGAGGCGGAAGAGCGCGATATGCGCGTTGACGCCGTCGTTGCGGTCGCTCGCGGCGACGATATTGCCCGCGACGTCGACATTGTTGACCAGCCCGCCCTTGATGAAGGCGATGTCCTTGCCGGCGAGGTCATAGACGTGGATGCCCGCCTTCTTGTCGGTGGCGACGATCAGCGCGCGGTTCGGATTGGCGGGATCGACCCAGATCGCCGGATCGTCGGCCGCGTCGGCGCGGCCGGTGCCGACCGGATCGGTCTCGCCGCTCGCGGTCACCGGGACCGGCGGCAGGCCGAAGAAGACGGGCTCCTTCGCCGCGCAGCCGGCGAGCGCGGTGGCGATGCCGAGGCCGGCGAAGAGTTTTACGGTCCTGGTCATGTCATTTCCCCGATGCGACGCAGGCCCCGCCGTCGGGCCCGACCTCGCCCGAACAACGCCGCGTGGCAAGCGTCGGTTCGGCGAGTTCGGACAGGCGGTTGCCCCGGCCGGTGCGTGTGAGGTCGAAACCGTCGTAGAGCCTGCCCGAGGCGGTGAAGGTGCGGAACTTGATGCGCTTGGGCTCGACGTCGACGATCTGGTAGAGTTCGGTCGCCTCGGCGACCTTGTCGGGCTGCCACGGCGTGCGGTCGTTGAGGCGGTACATCTTCGATCCCGTCACCGAAACCAGATAGACCGGCCCCTGTACCATGCCGTCGGCACGCGCCTTGGCGCTCGCCTCGCGCCCCGCTTCGGCGGTCAGCCGGCTGTAGCAATGGTCGTGGCCCTGCAGCACCAGGTCGACCTTGCGCTTTTCGAACACCGGCTTCCACGCGGCCTTGATCTCGGGTGTGTCGTTCGGGCGCGCGCAGGTGAAGACCGGCTGGTGGAAGAGCACGACGTTCCAGTTCGCCTTCGACGACGCGAGCGTCTTGTCGAGCCAGTCGGTCTGCGCCTGCATCGAGCCCAGGTCGATTGCGGCGGTGCCGTCGAGGATGATGAAGCGCACCCCCTGATAATCGACATAATAGGTCGTCGCCTCGACCGGCTTCACGCCGTTCTTCGGCAGCGCGAACTGCGCGGGCCAATAGGGACCGAGGCGGCGGCTTTCGGTGCCGTCGGGCTTGATGTCATCGACATATTCGTGATTGCCGGTCGCGGGCAGCTGCGGAACGATCGCGTAGTTGTAGCCGCCGGCCTGGTTCCACTCGCCCCATTCGTCGTCATGGTCGAGGTCGTCGCGTTGGCCGACGAGGTCGCCGGCGTGGACGACGAGACGGATGTCGCCGTTCGCGTGAAACGCCTGTCGGATCACCCGGCTGGCATAGGTCAGGATGCCGTTCTGGATGTCGCCAAGATAGAGGAAGCGGAAAGGCTTGTCGGCCGCGGCGGCGGTGCGGAACTGATACCATTCGCTCCAGCCCGCGGCGCCCTTGACGCGGTAGTTGTAGACGGTGTCGGGGGTCAGCCCCTCGAAATGCACCTGATGATAGAGCGCGCGGCCGTAGCTGCTGTCGACGGGCATCGAGGTGCCGGTGACGCGCTTCGCCTTTTCGTCGAGCGTCGGGCCGTCGACCGACAGCGCGATCTCGGCCTCCGCCGTCGCCTGCGCGGTCTCGGTGCGGAATGCGACCGCCATTTCGCGCGCGGGGTCGGCGCCCGCGGTCAGCACGATGCGGTCGGCGAGATTCCGCGGCGCATAGGGCAGCCCCGCCGAGCGCGGGATGGGCTGCCCGTCCTCGGTCTGCGTGACGAGGGGGAAGCCGGTGGTCGCGGGCTCGCCCGCCCGTGCGAGCGCCGAGGCCGTCGCCGCGGCGCCAAGCGCCAGCGAAATCAACAGCTTGTTCATGCCCCGTGCGACCATGGCGATCTTCCCCGTTTCGTTCGCGCCCTTCGCGATTGGCCGCGCGCCCTTTCAGCAAAGCACCGCGACGTCAATCCCACAATATTTCCGTAACTTGACTGTCATCGAAGCGTCATTCCCGTCGCCGCAAACTGTCACAGACCACCCCTAGAGGCCCGGCAACCACAAAGGGGGCCCGACCAAAATGATTCGACGTTTCAGCCTGCATTCCGCCGCCGCGCTCGCACTCGCCGCCGCTCTGCTCTCCGCCCCCGCCGTCGCGCAGGACGCGCCGCTGCCCGTCGACGAAAGCGGCGACGGCACGATCACCAGCGCGCAGGACATCGTCGTGCTCGGCACGATCGGCTATCGCAACCGCAGCGACGACGTCGCCGAGCCCGTGCTCACCTATGACAGCGAATTCTTCCAGCGCTTCGAGCCGCTGACGGCAGGCGACGCGCTGAAGCGCGTGCCGTCGGTGACCTTCCTGTCGGACGTTATCGAAAGCGACGGCGCGCGGCTGCGCGGCCTGCCGCCGGGCTATACCCAGATCCTGATCAACGGCGAAAAAGTGCCCGGCTCCAACGCCGACCGCAGCTTCTTCCTCGACCGCATCCCCGCCGAACTGATCGACCGCGTCGAGATCGTCCGCTCGTCGTCGGCGCGCCGCACCGGCGACGCAGTCGCGGGCACGCTCAACATCAAGCTGCGCGACGGTTACGAACTCGACGGCGGCTATTTGCGCGCGGGCGGCCTCTATTTCGACGATCAGGAACTGGAGCCCAGCGTCGGCGGCGTTTTCGGCGGGGCGCTCGGCCCGGGCCGCTTCCTGATCGGCGCCAATTTCCAGGGGCGGCACAATCCGAAGAAGAAATTCTCGCTCCGCTACGGCGATTCGCCGGAGAACAACCCGAATTTCGCAATCGACGATTTCGATAATCGCGAGGACCAGACCGACACCCGGGACGGCAAGGATTATTCGTTCAACGCGACCTACGACATCAAGGGCGCCACGACAGATTTTTCGATCAACGGCTTTTATGTTCACACCGACCGCACCGAGACCGAGCGCAGCTTCGAATATAATGACGCGACCGCGATCAACGGCCCGGTCCGTGCGACGCCCCCGGGCAATCTGACCGTCGACAACGCCAATGTCGCCAAGATCAACCAGGACAATTACAGCGTCAACGCGAAGCTCGCGCATCGCTGGTCGCTTGGCGAAACGAGCATCAAGGTCGGCCTTTCCGAGTTCGACGAGGACCGGTTCGAAACCGAATATGAGGTCGAGTTCGACCGCGCGGCGCCGCGCTTCACCGGCGATCAGACGCTGAGCGCGATCACCGACAAGGAATTGTCCGTCAAGCTGGAGCACGAGTTCGAGCTGGGCGAAGACACCAAGCTGATCTTCGGCGGCTTCTGGCAGGACAAGGATCGGTCGACTGCGATCACCGAGGCGCCGCGCGACCGCTACAACCTGACCTCCGCGGATCGTCAGGGCTATGACCAGTTCAGCCGCAACCCGACCGAATTCGTCCGCACCTTCGGCGCCTTCGTCCCGGCGACCGGCGGGCTGAACAGCATCGAGGAAAAGCGGCTCGACGGCTTCGTCGTCCTCGAAGGCAAGATGGACGATTTCGCGTGGGAAGCCGGCATCCGCTACGAGACGACCGACCTCACGATCGACGACCTGACCCCGCCGGGCGTGCGCTTCACCAACGATTATGAAGAGCTGCTGCCCTCGGCATCGTTCAAGTTCGACGTCGGCAGCGGCGGCCGCATCACCGGTTCGGTCGCGCGCACCAGCCGCCGTCCGGAGTTCAACTTCCTGTCGCCCGCGCTTCTCGAGGCCGAATATGGCGACAATGACCTGCTCGGCAATCCGCTGCTCGACCCCGAGACCGCCTGGGGCTTCGACCTCGGCTATGAACAGCGCATCGGCCGTTCGGGCATTGCGGGGGTCAATGTCTTTTATCGCAAGGTCAGCGACCTGATCGAGCTCACCAACACCGGCGACGAAGGCTCGGAAGGCGACGGTACCTTCGTCTTCCAGCCGCAGAACATCGGCGACGGAAAGGTCTATGGCATCGAGTTCGACCTTTCGACCGACCTCGGCTTTATGGGCCTGCCCGACACCGGCATTTTCGGTAACGTCTCGTTTCTCGACAGCGAGATCACAGATCAGTTCGGCGAACGCCGCTTCAATGGCCAGTCGGACTATGTCTACAACGTCGGGTTCATCCAAGACGTCAAGTCCTTCGGCGCGGCGTTCGGTGCGACCTATCGCAAGCAGGGCGGCGCGTTCGACCGCGTGATCGGCGAGGAGGTGTTCACCACCTATGGCGCCGACCTCGAAATCTTCGTCGAAAAGCGTTTCGGCAAGAGCTTCACGATCCGCGCGGTCGGCTCGAACCTGCTGAACGGCGCGAAGCGCGAGACGTTCAACAAGTTTACGACGGTCGAGGACCAGCTGGATCGCAGCTTCGACGAATATGAGCTCGAAAGCGAAAAGGCGGGCCCGGTGTTCCAGCTCATGGCGCGCTACGCCTTCTAAGCGGTTCCGGGGGCCGGCGCCCAGTCCCTTGGGCGCCGGCCGTATCTTATCCTCCCTGTCGCGCAGCGATGGGCGGGGCGATTGCCCGGCCTCTCCAACATTCGCGTCGCGAGCGGTGCCCCTCCCCATGGCTTCGCCACAGGGAGGCTCATCCTACCCGATATGCTTGAAGATCCAGCCGATGCTCGCGCCGCCCGCCGGCGCGGTGCCGGTGACGACGAGTTGCTCGCACGGGTGCGGGCGGCCGTCTCCGTCGACCCACAGGCTTTCCTCGACCGCAAGCGTACCCTCGCTGGTGCGGAACTGCCATAGCGGGCCGCCCTGGATGCGCAGCAGCGCGCCCAACTTGTCAGCGGTCATGCTGGCCGAGAGCGAGGGTCCGAGGTGGAAGCGCAGTACGAAATTCTTGTCGCCCTTGCGCCGGCTGCGCGGCGCCGGGAGCAGCTGGTCCTCGCCGCGCAGTTCGCGCCCGTTGGGCGAGAGGATCAGCAAGCGGCGGTGGATCAGCCCGTGGCGGCGCGCATAGCCGTCGTGACTCATCTCGAGCCGGCTGCCCTGCGGGGTTTCATGGCGGTCGAGCTCGACCTCGGTGACGCCCTTGCCGAGCGCGCCGCTGGCGAGGATCGCGGTCGAATTGCTGTCGGCGATGGTCAGCGTCGAATGCGCCGCGGTGGTGCGCAGCCCGCGCGCGAGCTCCTCGGGGATCGTCGCGCCGGAGAGCGCCGCGCCGCCGCAATTGACGATGATCCGGTCGGCGCCGTCGCTGAGCTCGAAGGCGAGGGTGGAGGCGCAGCCCGCCTCGGTCACGCGGGCGATCGGCGGCGGCGCGGCGTCGGCGAGCAGCACGACCTTGTTCGCGACCAGCCGCTGGTATCCCCAGTCGCGCGCCTGCTTGAGCGGACGCGTGCGCACCCCGCTCGCGGTGACGATCGCGCGAATATGGTCGGCCGAGGTCGCGCCGCTGCCCTGCCAGTTCCCCATGCCACCGTCGGCATGGACGAGCCCGAGCAGCGCGGGCACCGCGCGCGTCAGCACCTCCTGCACGAAAGGCGGGACCTCCATGCGGCGCATGTCATAGATCCGCGCGAGCATCGCCAGCGCCATGATCGCGTCGAGCTGCGCCTGCGGCGAGCGCGCGATATTGCCGCCATCGGCGTAGAAGCTCGTCTCGAGCACCTTGCGCAGCCCCGCCTCGCCGAACACCTGCCGCGGCTCGCCGCCGGGCATCAGCAGCGACGCGGCGACGATGCCGGTCCAGGCCACGAGCTGGCCGACGCCCGGCCGCGTCTTGTCGGCGACGCGGTCGAGGTGGCGCGCCGCGCGCGCGAGATGGTTGAGCACCGCCGAGCGATAGATGAGGTCGCTCGACGAGAGGATCAGCGGCGCGTGGAACGCCCAATAGAGGATGCGCCAGCCGGCATTGTCGGCGCGCCACGCGGGCTCGCTCACCGTCTCGCCATGCGCCGCGAGCCAGCTGCGCACCATCGCCTCGGCGATCGGCGCGCCGTCGGCGCGGCTGCCCGTCGCCGCGAGGTCGCGCAGCCAGGCGAAGCTGTGGAGATAATCGGCGAAGGCGGGCGCGACATGCAGATCCGCGAAATCGCATTCGCCGAGCGGCAGCTTGAGCCCGCGATGGAGGAAATGGCCGGCGCGGATCGCGGTGCCCGCGCGCGTGTCGCCCGGCACCGGATCGTCGGGCACGCCGAGCAGCTTGAGCGGGAAACGCCCCTTGAGCCGGAAGGCGTGGAGCGGCGTGCGCCACGTCAGCCGCGTGATATGGTTGGCGATGCGGTCGCCGAGCGACAGGCCCTTTTCGGCGGGCAGGCGGATCAGGCGCTTGCCCGGCTCGATCGTGTCGTCGAAGTCGGTGCCGATATCGGGGGCGTCGGGCGCTGTGGTCACGGGGCGCACCGCCATGCCTCAGGCGTCGCCGCGCAGCCGCCGGATATTGTCGGCGTAAGCGTCGGGTCCGCCCTTGAAGGTCGCGGTCCCCGCGACAAGCACGTCGGCGCCCGCCGCAATCGCTTGGCGCGCGGTGCCCGCGTCGATGCCGCCGTCGACTTCGAGCCTGATGTCGCGGCCCGACTTGTCGATCATCTTGCGAACCGCCTCGATCTTCCTGAGCTGGCTCGAAATGAAGCTCTGCCCGCCGAAGCCGGGGTTGACGCTCATGATCAGCACCAGGTCGATGTCGTCAATCAGATAATCGAGCATCTTCGCGGGGGTCGCGGGGTTGAGCGAGACGCCCGCCTGCTTGCCGAGCGACTTGATGTGCTGGACGCTGCGGTGGATGTGCGGCCCCGCCTCGGGGTGGACGGTGATGATGTCGGCGCCCGCCGCGGCGAAGGCGTCGAGGAAATGGTCGACGGGGCTGATCATCAGATGCACGTCGAAGGGCAGCGTGGAGAGCGGGCGCAGCGCCTTCACCACCATCGGCCCGATCGTCAGGTTCGGCACATAATGGCCGTCCATCACGTCGATATGCACCCAGTCGGCCCCCGCACTCTCGATCGCGCGCACTTCCTCGCCCAGCTTCGCGAAGTCGGCGCTGAGGATCGAGGGGGCTCTCCGCCTTTAGCGGCGGTTGAACCGCTGTCTCT
>SCNT01000035.1 GCA_005503165.1 Sphingomonadaceae bacterium 3R27E2-A | reverse complement strand
GTCTTTTGAGGGCGTTGGCCCCTCCGTCAGCGCTTCGCGCTGCCACCTCCCCATGGCCTTCGGCCACAGGGAGGATTTGTAGGAGGGCATGGTGCGGCAGACTTCTCGGGCGACGGTCAAGCAGGCGCGGGGGTTGCGCCGGGTTATGTCGCCGCCCGAAGTCTTGCTGTGGCAGCGGTTGCGGGGGCGGCCGGGCGGGGTGAAGTTTCGGCGGCAGCATCCGGTGGGGGCCTATGTGGCGGATTTTTATGCGCCGGATGCTCAGGTGATCGTCGAGGTGGATGGGTTGGCGCATGATGGCCGGGTGGAGCGGGATGCGGTGCGCGATGACTGGCTGCGCGGGCAGGGGTTTGTTGTGGTTCGGGTGGCGGCTGCGGATGTTTTGCGGGATGTTGATGGGGTTGTGGCGGGGTTGGTTGCTGTGGTGACGTCGCGTCGCGGGTCGTAGGTTGCGCAAAGGCCCCTCCACCACCCTGCGGGCGGTCCCCCTCCCCATGCCTTCGGCACGGGGAGGATTTGAGTGGACCAATCCTCCCTGTCGCGTAGCGATGGGGAGGGGGACCGCGAAGCGGTGGAGGGGCCGCGGCGTTGCGCTGCCTTTTGAAGGCGTCGGCCCCTCCGTCAGCGCTCCGCGCTGCCACCTCCCCATGGCCTTCGGCCACAGGGAGGATTTTTACGCCCCATTCGCCGCCGACAGGATTGCCCGCACACTCGCCGTAGCCACGTCCGTATCCAGCCCGCAGCCGAAGAGGCTCTTCCCGTCCGCCGTCCTGCACTCCACATAGGCCGCGGCCTGCACATTGCTGCCCTGGCCGATCGCGTGCTCGCTGTAATCGACGATGTCCATCACCGGGCCGCCGCTTTCGCTCAAGGCGGCGATGACGCTCGACATCAGGCCGTTGCCGCGGCCGCTGACGCTGCGCTCGGTGCCGTCGATGGTGAGCTTGCCGGCGAAGATGCGGTCGGTGCCCGAATGGGTTTCGTGCCAGTCGACGAGCTGGAAGCGCTTGCCCGCGGTCGCCAGATACTGGCCCTCGAACGCCTGCCAGATGTCCTCGGCGCCGAGTTCGCGGCTCGTTTCGTCGGCGAGCGCCTGGACGATGTGGCTGAAGCTTGCCTGCATCTTCTTGGGGAGCTTGAGGCCCTTGTCCTGTTCGAGCACCCACGCGACGCCGCCCTTGCCCGACTGGCTGTTGACGCGGATCACCGCTTCGTAGCTGCGGCCGAGGTCGGCGGGGTCGATGGGCAGGTAGGGGACTTCCCAGCGTTCGTCGTTCTGGCGCGCCCGCGCGGCGAAGCCTTTCTTGATCGCGTCCTGGTGGCTGCCCGAAAAGGCGGTGTAGACGAGCTCGCCGCCATAGGGATGGCGCGGGTGGACGGGGAGCTGGTTGCAATATTCGACCGTCGCGATGACCTCGTCGATGTTCGAGAAGTCGAGCTCGGGGTCGACGCCCTGCGTGTAGAGGTTGAGCGCGATGGTGACGAGGCAGGTGTTGCCGGTGCGCTCGCCATTGCCGAACAGGCAGCCCTCGACGCGGTCGGCGCCCGCGAGCAGGCCCAATTCGGCCGCGGCGACGCCGGTGCCGCGGTCGTTGTGGGTGTGTAAGGACAGGATCGCGCGGTCGCGGTTCGGCAAATTCTTGCCGAAATATTCGATCTGGTCGGCGTAGATATTGGGCGTCGCCGCCTCGACCGTCGCGGGGAGGTTGAGGATGATCGGGTTGTCGGCGGTGGGCTGCAGGATCTCCATCACCGCCTCGCAGCATTCGAGGCTGAAATCGAGCTCGGTGGTCGAGAAGCATTCGGGGCTGTACTGGAAGCGCCAGTTCGTTTGCGGAAGGCGCGCGGCGTTGTCGCGCAGCTGCTTGGCGCCGTCGATCGCGATCGCCTTGATGGCGGCCTTGTCCATGCCGAAGACGATCTTGCGCCAGGCCGGGGCGACCGCGTTGTAGACGTGGACGATCGCGGTCCTGGCGCCCGCGAGGCTGTCGAAGCTGGTGCGGATGAGGTCGGCGCGGCTTTGCGTCAGCACCTGCGGGGTGACGTCGTCGGGGATGCGGCCCGAGCGGACGAGGGTCTGGATATAGTCGAAGTCGGTCGCGCCGCTGGCGGGGAAGCCGACCTCGATCTCCTTGAAGCCCGCCTTCACGAGCAGGTCGAAGAAGCGGGTCTTTTTCTCGGCATCCATCGGGTCGATCAGCGACTGGTTGCCGTCGCGCAGGTCGGTGGAGAGCCAGATCGGCGCCCGGGTGGTGACGCGCGAGGGCCATTCGCGGTTCGCCAGGGGAACCTGCGGGAAGGCCGAATATTTCGCGGACGGATCGCGGAGCATGGTCATGGTGGGGTACTTCTTCCGGTGGTTGCGCTGTGTGTCGATCGGACCCTTGGGCGGGTGGCCGCGACTAGCGCGCAGCCAGTGTCACGCCCAAGGGCGTGTAAGTCGCAGAAGAAGAAGGCCGCTTTCGCGCATGGCCCGCCCAATGATGCAAAATGTCGCGGCGCGCAAGGGGGGAATGATAAAATTGCGCGATCGCCACGCTTCCGTCATTGCGAGGAGCCGAAGGCGACGAAGCAATCTCCGGCCATCGACCGCGCGCGAGGCCGGCGGCTGGAGATTGCTTCGCTTCGCTCGCAATGACGAGGGAGATAAAGGCTAGCCCGTCACCCACTCGACTTTCGGATCGTCGAAATCGACGACGTCGGCGAGCTCGTGGACATTGGCATAGCCATAGCCGACGAGGTTGATGAAGGTCTGGATATTGAGCGCGAGCGGGGCCGATTTGAGCGGCACGGGGCTCTTGTGGTTCGAGAAATTATTGTTGCAGTAGATGAGGATCGGCCGGTCGGGGTTGGCGCCGATCACCGCGGCGAGGCTCTCCGCGGTGAAGTCGGTGAGCGGCAGGTTGACCGCGCCCGCGATATGGCCGCGCGCGAAGGCGTCCCTCGAGCGGGCGTCGAGGAGGAGGGCGCCGGGGCTGGCGGCGGCGGCCTTGAACGCGTCGAACGACAGGAGCCGCCCCGCGCGCTCCGGCGCGACCGCGGCGGTGAGCGCCTGGAAACCGGGATAGTCGATCTGGGGGTTCGGCGTTGCGGGCGCCTGGGCAAAGGCCGGGGCGGCGGGCAGCAAAGCGGCGGCGAGCAGGATGATGCGCATGACGGTCCTCCCTTGATCGAAGGACGCTAGGCGCATCAAGCTGCACCGGCGATGAACCCGCGGCGATCGCGGCGGAGCGAAGGATGGGCGGCGGAGCCGGCCTCAGGCGGCTTCGTCCTCCTCGTCCTCGTCCTCATATTCGAACAATTCCTCCTCGATCATATTGTCGATGGCATGGACGCGGACGCCGAGGACCCAGTCTTCGAGCGGACCCTCCCACGCGGCCTCGACCGGGGTGAACGCGTCGGCGGCGGCCTCCGACGGGCGGTCGCCGACGAGGTCGAAGTCCTGGAAGCCGTCCTCGGGCGCGTCGATATAGACATGCGCCTCGAGCCGGACATTGGTCCAGCCGGCGGTGGGGGCGAGGCCCTCGGCCTCGACGGTCAGCTGCTCCTGCTCGTCGTCGCCGGTGACGAAGGCGGTGATCTCGACGATTTCGCGTACCAATTCGCTCATCTCGCGCACTCCTGCGGGCAAAGGAAAGGGGCGGGACCGCAAGGGTCCGCGCCCCGATTCCTAGCCGCAGCGTGTGACAGATTGGCGCGCGCCTACTGCTTTTCGAAGGCGGCGTGGATTTCGAGCTCGACCGTGTCGCTGACCGCGGGGATGCCGTAGGCGATGCCGAAGTCGCTGCGCTTGATCGTCGCCTCGGCGTTGAAGCCGACGGTCGCCTTCTTGTTGTAGGGGTTGGTGCCCGCGCCGTGGAAATCGACGTCGAGCGTCACCGGCCTGGTGACGCCGTTCAGGGTCAGGTTGCCGGTGACCTTCGCCTCGTCGCCCTCGTCGCCCAGGACGACGCTGGTCGAGACGAATTTGGCGTCGGCGGGGGCGGCGCCGAAGAAGTCGGGCTTGCCGCCGTCCTTGCCCGCGCGCAGCAGGTGGCCGGTTAGGCCGGCGCTGGCGGTGGTGACCCTGGCGACGGGGATCGTCACCTCGACCTTCGACGCGGCGGGGTTGGCGGGGTCGAGGGTCAGCGTACCGGCGACGTCGCCGAAGAGGCCCGAATATTTGCTGAAGCCGAAATGATCGACTTCCCACACGACCATCGTGTGGCCGGGGTCCGCGGCGTAGGTGCCGGCGGCGACGCGGCTCTTGTCGGGGGCGCCCGGCGGGCCGCTGTTCTGCGCGATGACGGGGACGGCGATCACCGCGGCGATCGCGGCGAGGGGGAGGCTGGTGCGGAAGAGCTTGTTCATGACGGGGGAACTCCACGAAGATGGGGAGCGGCAGGCTAGGGCGCGGGCGGGGCGCGCGTCAATGGCCGACGACCGGCGGAACGGAAACGCTGCGTTTCGTCAGCGGGTCGAGCGGCGCTCGGCGAACCATTGGCGCAGCATCGCGCTGGTGCAGCCGGTGAAGCCGTAGCTGCCCACCGCCGAGCAGCTGTTCGGGCGGCCGAGGCGGGCGATGTCGTCGTGCGCCTCGACCGTCGACGCCCAGCTGCCGCCGCCGCCGACATCCTCTTCGCGCAGTTCCGCGCGCAATTCCCTGGGGACGCGGTAGCGATCGGCCTCGGGCTCCTGCGCACAGACGACGATCTCGTCGCCCTCAGCCTGGGGGCAGGCGTCTTCGCCATAGGCGATGAGGAAGGAGAATTTCCCGGGCGGCTGCGACGATTGCGCCAGATCCTCGACCTGCGCCGCGGCGGGCGCCGCGAAAGCCAGCGCGGCGAGCAGCGGGAGCAGGAGGCGGGTCGGCTTGGTCATCGCGGCGTCATTCCCTCAAACAAACCCCCGTCCCGCTGTGCACGCTTAGGCGGCGAAGATGAACATAGGCCGAATTGCCGCGGCGGTCGCGTAACTTTCGGGCGCCGGGCGGCGAACCCATGGCGACGCGCGCCGCGGCATGGGCCCGGACAGTGCCGAGATGGAGATTTTTCGTGAAGAACCAAGCCCTGTTCGCGCTGCTCGCGGCGCTGCTCGCCCCGCTGTCGGTCGCGGTGTTCATCCCGCACGCTTATGCCAAGCCCGTCTATGTGGGGGTCGAGGGCGGCAATGTCGCGGTCAGCGGTTATGACGCGGTGAGCTATTTCGACGGCGACGGGGTGCCGGTGAAGGGCGACGCGAATTTCGCGGTCGAGCATGACGGCGCGGTGTATCATTTTGCGAACGCCGCGAACGCCGCGCGCTTCGAGGCCGAACCCGAGGCGTTCGCGCCGCAATATGGCGGGCATTGTTCGTGGGCGATGTCGCGCGGCTACCTCGCGCCGGGCGATCCGCTCGCCTATGCCGTGGTCGGCGGCAAGCTGTACCTCAACTTCAACCAGGAGGTGAAGGCGAAGTGGGACGAGGACCGCGCGGGGTACATCGCCGCGGCGGAGAAGAATTGGGCGGTGATTCCCGACGACGCCAGGTTCGGGGGGTGAGCGGCCCGGCGCCCGGACCGCTCAACCGGCTAGCGGTTCGAGCGCCTCCGCCCAACGCCGTCGGCGCCCGATGCCGGTGAGGCGCCGCGCCACGAACGGCCAGACGATGAAAGGCAGGGCGGCGAAGGCCGAGCCCGCGAGCTGCCGCCAGAGCTGCGACCAGGCCCAGCCATATTCCTCGACGAGGTCGAAGCCGCGATAGGCGCCAAGCCGTTCTTCCAGAACCCCGGTCTGCCATGGGAAAATAATCTGGTTCCAGATCAGCAGCGACAGTCCGCTCATCGCCAGGGCGCCGGCGATCGGCACCGCCCAGCGGCGCGGCGGCAGCGCCGCCAGCAGCGGCAGCGCCATCGGCAACGCCTGGAACAGGGTCGATTTGGCGAGCGAGAAAGGCCGGACCCAGTCCGGCACGGTCCCGCTTTCCCAGTCGATGAGATTTTGCGGCGCGAGCGCGACCGAAACGAGCGCCACGGCGAACAGCAGCACGAGGTGGCGCCAGTCGACCGCACGGCCGGTCAGATAGACGGCGGCGATATAGATGACGAAATAGTTGCCGAAATAGCCGACGATCGACAGCCGGTTGTTGACGCCCAGCAGCGCGGCATAATCCATCTTCGGATCGATCATCGCCGCCGATGCGATCGACAGGGCGAAGACGCCGAAGAGCGAAAGCGTGATCGGAAGCCCGATGCGGCGCGGCAGGTCCTCGGTCACGAGCTTGTAAAGCGCGATGCCGAGCAACGGGATGCCGAGCGCGATTTGCAGGAACTGCACCCCGGCCATTTTGGCGACCTCCTTCTCGTCGGCCGGGTATCGGTCGAGGATGCCGATCTCGATCGCGCCCATTCCGACGATCGCCATCGTCGCCCAGAGGCTCGCCGCGACCAGCAGGTCGGCAAACTTTGCCTCGCCGGCGGTCAGAAAGTGCCGGATGGCCGAAGGCTGCTGAACCGTGCAGACGCCGTTGCCGCGATATTCCAGCGCCTCCTCGCCGTCGGGGAAGGTCACCAGCCGCGCGCCGCCGCGAAAGGCGGGGAACGTCGGCAGCACATCATCGACCTGCGTCCGCGTCCAGTCCCACATGGCGCCGATCGACTTGACTGCAGGATCGGGGGCAAAATTGAAATCGCGGTTTCGCCGGTTCGCCGGGCGAACGAAGATCGTCTTTGCGAGCAGTTCGGGCGTCGCCGCGATGCGGCGCACCTCCTCCATGGTCGCGGGCTGGCCGATCGGCACCATGATCACGCGCTCTGCGTGGCTGATCAGCAGATCGAACAGCGCGCGCCAATTCTCGTCGTCGGTTTCGATGCGCCCCGCACCCAGCCGGTCGTTCGGACGCCCCAGCGACAGCAGCGGCGCATGGCCTTCGAGCGCGCGCGCCGCCGCCGCCTCCAGGTCGCGTTTCAGCCCGAAGTCGGCGATCTCGTTGACGTCGAAGCTGAGCGTGCGGGCAAAACCCTCGTCGGCGGTGAGATGACCGTCGGTAAAGAAAGGGCGAAGGTAAAGGCTGTAGGGCGGCGGGGTTCCGCCCGCCTCCAGACACGCCGCGACCTCGCGCGCGAAACGGTCGCGGTCCTTTTGCAGCACCGCGTAGGTTTCGCGCCGGAGCTTCATGGTGATGCGGAAGAAGAAGATCGTTGCGGCGAGCATGACTCCGAGGATGAGCGCGGGCACGCCGGCCTCGCCCCATTCGACCTCGCCGAAGAGCAGGAGGAGCGCGGCCACGAGCAGCGCCGGCGCGACCATCAGCAGCAGCACCGAGGTGACAAGGCCGGTGATGAAGGCCTCTGTCCGGACGATATGCGGTTGCCTGATCGGCGGCGCGATCGCGCCCTCGGCCTGGTCCATGATTGCCCCCCGACAATGAAGATAGGCCGATATTCCATGATCGGCGGAAGGCGTCAAATCCTCGTGCGATCAGGCGCTTGCGGCAATGTCCAGCGAGGCGGCGATGGCGTCCCAGACCTGCGCGAGGTCATCGGGCGCGATGCAATAGGGCGGCATGACGTAGAGCGTGTTGCCGAGCGGGCGGAGCAGGACGCCGCGGTCGCGGTGGAAGGCGATCAGGCGCGGGGCGAGGTTCGAGAGATAGCCCGCGTCGGGCACGACGATGTCGAGCGCGGCGATGGTGCCGAGGCGGCGCGGGTTGGCGACGCGCGGGTCGTGGCCGAGCAGCGACAGGTGCGCGGCCTGCGCGTCGGCGAGGGCGTCGATGCGTTGCTGGACGGGTTCGTCGCGCCAGATGGCGAGGTTCGCGGCCGCGGCGGCGCAGGCGATCGGGTTCGCAGTGTAGCTCGACGAATGATAGAAGGTTTTGGCGCGGTCGGTCGAATAATGCGCCTCGAAAATGGGCTCGATGCAGAGGGTGACCGCGAGCGGCAGGCTGCCGCCCGTGAGGCCTTTGGAGAGGCAGACGATGTCGGGGATGACGCCGGCCTGGTCGCAGGCGAAGCGCGTGCCGGTGCGGCCCCAGCCGGTCATCACTTCGTCGGCGATGAAGAGGACATTGTGGCGCGCGCAGATGCTGCGCATTTCGGCGAGCACCCACGCGGGATAGATCAGCATGCCGCCGGCGCCGAGGATGAGGGGTTCGACGATGAAAGCTGCGGGCGCGCTATCATCTTTTTGGGCTGCGCAGGCGGCTTCGAGCGCGTCGAGCGTCGCCTGTTCCTGCCCCTCGTGCGGGAAGGGGATGGTGCCGACGCCGAAGAGCAGGGGCTGCCAGGCGCGGTTGTAGACGCCGCGCTCGCCGACCGACATCGTGCCGATCGTGTCGCCGTGATAGCTGTGCTCGAGGACGAGGATGCGGCTGCGCGCTTCGCCGATGTTATACCAGTAGCCGAGCGCCATCTTTAGCGCGACCTCGACGCTGGTCGAGCCCGAGTCCGAGAAGAAGACGCGGGTCAGCGGGGCGGGGGTGATGCGGATGAGTTCGGCGGCGAGCGTCTCCGCGGGTTCGTGGGTCCAGCCGGCGAAGATCAGCTGGTCGAGCCTTTCGGACTGGTCGCGGATCGCGGCCATGATGCGCGGGTGCGCGTGGCCGTGGGTGGTGACCCACCAGCTCGAGATCGCGTCGATCCAGTATTTGCCCTCGGCGTCGTAGAGCCGCGCGCCTTCGCCGCGGGCGATCAGCGGGATGGCGTCGCCGAGCCCGTGCTGGGTGAAGGGGTGCCAGATGGGGGAGGTTTCCGTCATTTCTTCTCGTCCGTTGTGTTCCCCGGCGAAAGCCGGGGCCCATGGAAGCGTGGTACCGGGCCCCGGCTTTCGCCGGGGAACACGAAGGCTAGCGGAAGTCCGCCAGGTCGAAACTGTCAGCGAAGGCGGCGGCCAGATTTTCGGGGGTCAGCGGATCGACGACGGGCAGGCGGCCCAGCCGGCGGACGCCGCTCAGCTGAGCAATGATCGTCTCGCTGTCGGGGGCCGCGTCGCCGAGGAAGGCGAGGCCGTGGACGGGGACGCCGCGGCTTCGCAGCGCTTCGATCGTCAGCAGGCTATGGTTGATCGTGCCGAGCGTGGTGCGGGCGCAGATAATCACCGGGATCTGCCAGCGCGCGAAGAGATCGGCGTAGAGCAGGCTGCGCGTGACGGGGACGAGCGCGCCGCCGGCGCCTTCGACGATGAGGTCGCCCAGCGGCGGCGTCAGCGCGTCGGGGTCGATGGTGACGCCGTCGATCTCGGCGGCGCGATGCGGCGAGGCGGGGGTTTTCAACCTATACGCTTCTGGAAGAACAGATCCTCCCTGTTGCGCAGCAATGGGGAGGTGGCAGTCCGAAGGACTGACGGAGGGGCTTTTGCGCGAGGTTTTCGCCCCTCCACCACCGCCTGCGGCGGCGGTCCCCCTCCCCACGCTTCGCGCAGGGAGGAATTTCGTGACAAATTCGCTGTCGGTTTCTTCTTCCAGACCGGATTGAATCGGCTTCCAGTAGGGCGCACCCGTCGCGCCCGCGAGAGCGGCCGAGAAGACCGTCTTGCCGATGCCGGTGTCGGTGCCGGTGACGACGAAGCGCGTCATGCCGCGGCCATGGCGCCGGCGAGCGTGTCGGTCATGCGGTCGATGTCGGCCTCGGTGACATTGAGCGTGATCGCGATGCGCAGCCGCGCGGTGCCGTGCGGCACGGTCGGCGGGCGGATGCCGCGGATGTCGAAGCCCGCTTCCTGCAGCGCGCCGGCGATGCGCATCGTGCGCCTGTTGTCGCCGATGACGACGGGGAGGATCTGGCTGCGGCTCGCGGGCAGGCCGAGCGCGGCGAGGCGCGCCTCGGCGTGCGCGACGAGCGCGTGGAGGTGCGCGGCGCGCTCGGGCGCGCCCGCGACGATCTCGAGCGCCTGGCGGACCAGCCACGCCATCAGCGGCGAGGGGGCGGTCGAGAAGATGAAAGGGCGGCCGCGGTTGATCAGGAAGTCGCGGACGATCGCCGGGCCGCACAGCAGGGCGCCTTCGCAGCCGAGCGCCTTGCCGCAGGTGTGGAGGGTGATGAGGTTGGCGCGGCCCGCGAGGCGGTGCGCGAGCCCCTGTCCCACGGGGCCGTAAACGCCGGTGGCGTGCGCCTCGTCGACCACGAGCACCGCGTCGTGGCGGTCGGCGACCTTGGCGAGCGCGGCGAGCGGGGCGCGGTCGCCGTCCATCGAATAGAGGCTCTCGACCGCGATCCACGCCGTGCCCTTGCCGCCGCGCGCGCGCCAGGCGGCGATCGCGTCGTCGAAGGCCTGCGGGTCGTTGTGCAGCGCCGAGGCGCGCTCGGCGCGGCCGAGCCTCATGCCGTCGTGCGCGCTGGCGTGGATGAGCGCGTCGTGGACGACGAGGTCGCCGCGCTGCGGCAGCGTGGCGAAGAGCGCAGCGTTGGCGGCGAAGCCGGTGGGGAAGAAAAGCGCGGCCTCGCTGCCGTAATGGCGCGCGGCGTGCGCCTCGAGCGCCTCATGCTCGTCGTGATTGCCGCGCAGCAGGCGCGAGCCGCCCGAGCCCGCGGGGATGCCGCGGCGCAGCCCCTCGGCGAGGGCTTCATTGAGCAGGTAGGAGCCGGCAAGGCCGAGATAGTCGTTCGAGGCGAAATCGACGCCGGCGCGCGGGCTGAGCGCCCGGCGGCGGCTTTCGGCGGCGAGGTCGGCGAGGTCGGCGTGATGTGCGGCGAAGGGGGAGGTCACCATGGTCTTCTCTCTTCGGTCTTCATCGTGAAGGCGGGCATCCCGGTCCCAGTATCTTCTCTTCGTGCCTTTGTGCCTTCGTGCGAGATTTTTTTGACACGCACAAAGGCACAAAGGCACGAAGAAGGAAAATGACGGATTTCCGCTGACGCGGGAGTGACGAAGTTTGTTGAACGGCGGGTTAGGCGTTCCGCAAGGCCTGCCGTTCTTCGGCGGTCAGGCGGTGCGGCGGGGCGATCGGCTGGAGCGTCCGGGGGTCGAAGAGCGGGCAGCGGCGGCGGTCGCCCGAGATCAAGTCCTTGATCATGCGCGGGAAGAAGCGGCGCATGAGCTTGCCCATGCTCATCTCCGGGAGCGCGCTGGTGTCGCCGGTGCCGTCCGCCGTGAACAGATGCCCGAGCGGCGGACCGACGAGGTCCGCGCGCTTCGCCGGATCGCAGGCGGCGAGCTGGGTCGTGATATAGGGGAGCTTGCCGTTGGCGTAGGTGTTGAACAGCGGCATGCCGCAGCAGGACGCGTACCAGCGGAGCGTCGGCTTGTCGGTCATGTGCAGGCAGGCGAGCTGCTCGCGGCCGGTGTCGAGGCGGAGGCGCGCGCAGCGCGACTGGTAGAGCGCGCTGCCGCCGTGCGCGTCGAGCACATCCGCGTGGCCGAGGTGGCGCGTCAGGTCCTGGCAGTCGGTGCAATGGCATATGACATGATCGCCCTGGCCGGGGCCGACGTCGAGCAGGGTTCCGGAAACGCTGCCGCATCGGCAGGCGAAGGCGAGGTCGGAGGACATGCTCCGGTCCTAGCGCTTCGGCTGCGGATGCGGAAGGGCGTTGGATCCTCCCTGTGGCGAAGCCATGGGGAGGGGGACCGTCGCCGCAGGCGATGGTGGAGGGGCCGCGACGTTGCGTCATCGCCCCTCCGTCAGCGCTTCGCACTGCCACCTCCCCACGGCTTCGCCGCAGGGAGGATAAGAAGCGTCAGTTCTTCGACTTGTCGACGAGCTGGTTCTTGGCGATCCAGGGCATCATCGCGCGCAACTGCGCGCCGGTCTGTTCGATCGGGTGCGCGGCGGCGGCCTTGCGGCTGGCCTTGAGTTCGGGCTGCCCGGCCTGGTTGTCGAGGACGAAATCCTTGACGAAGCGGCCCGACTGGATGTCGGCGAGGACGCGCTTCATTTCCTTCTTGGTCTCTTCGGTGATGATGCGCGGGCCGGTCTTGATGTCGCCGTACTCGGCGGTGTTCGAGATCGAGTAGCGCATGTTCGCGATGCCGCCCTCATAGAGGAGATCGACGATCAGCTTGGTTTCGTGGAGGCACTCGAAATAGGCCATTTCGGGGGCGTAGCCGGCCTCGACCAAAGTCTCGAACCCCGCCTGGATCAGGTGGGTGATGCCGCCGCAGAGCACCGCCTGTTCGCCGAAGAGATCGGTTTCGCACTCTTCCTTGAAGGTGGTTTCGATGATGCCGCTGCGCCCGCCGCCGACGGCGCTCGCGTAGGAGAGGGCGAGCGCCTTGGCATAGCCGTTGCCCGATGCCGCCGCACCCTGTGCTTCCTGCGCGACCGCGATCAGGCAGGGGACGCCGCCGCCCTTCTGATATTCGCTGCGCACGGTGTGGCCGGGCCCCTTGGGCGCGACCATGAAGACGTCGATGTCGGGACGCGCCTCGATCAGGCCGAAGTGGATGTTGAGGCCGTGCGCGAAGGCGAGCGCCGCGCCGGGCTTCATGTTCGGGCCGATGTCGTCGGCGTAGATCTTGGCCTGATGCTCGTCGGGGGCGGCGATCATGATCACGTCGGCCCATTCGGCGGCTTCCTTGTTGGACAGGACCTTGAAGCCCGCGGCTTCGGCTTTCTTCGCGGTGGCCGAGCCGGGGCGGAGCGCGATCGCGACCTCCTTCACGCCGCTGTCGCGCATGTTCTGCGCATGGGCGTGGCCCTGGCTGCCGTAGCCGACGACGGCGACCTTCTTGCCCTTGATCAGATCCTGGTCGGCGTCGCGATCGTAATAAACCTGCATGTCATTCTTCCCCATAGTGTGTCCCCGCGAAGGCGGGGACCCATTTGACGTTGACTGGACCCCCGCCTTCGCGGGGGAACACGAAAGTGAAACTAAAGCGCCTCCGCCCCGCGGCCGATGGCGACGACGCCGGTGCGGCCGACCTCGACCAGACCGCATTCGCGCATCAGCGCGATGAAGCGGTCGACCTTGTCGCTCGTCCCGGTGATTTCGAAGATGAAGCTCGTCAGCGTCGTATCGACGACCTTGGCGCGGAAGACGTCGGCCATGCGCAGCGCCTCGATGCGCTTGTCGCCGGTGCCCGCGACCTTGACGAGCGCGATCTCGCGTTCGACATGCGCGCCGTGGTCGGTGAGGTCGGTGACCTGGTGCACGGGGACGAGCCGGTCGAGCTGCGCGATGATCTGGTCGATCACCGCGGGCGGGCCCGAGGTGACGATGGTGATCCGCGACAGCGCATGGTCGGCGCTGATGTCGGCGACGGTCAGGCTCTCGATATTATAGCCGCGCGCCGAGAAGAGCCCGGTGATCTTGGCGAGGATGCCCGCCTCGTTGTCGACGGTGACGGCGAGCACATGGCGCTCGCCCGCTTCGGTTTTTATTTTCATGGGCTTAGACCAGTGCCTTGGCTTCGTCGTCCATCGTGCCGGTGATGTCGTTCGGCTGGAGGATCATGTCGGTGTGCGCCGCGCCCGAGGGGATCATAGGGAAGCAGTTGGCGAGCTTGGCGACGCGGCAGTCGACGATCACCGGGCCCGGCGTGTCGATCATCGCCTGGATGCCCGCCTCGAGCTCGCCGAGCGTGTCGATGCGGAGGCCCGTCCAGCCGTAGGCCGCGGCGAGCTTCACGAAATCGGGGAGGCTGTCCGAATAGCTGTTCGAATAGCGGCTCTCGTAGGTCAGTTCCTGCCACTGGCGGACCATGCCCATCCACTCGTTGTTGAGGATGAAGATCTTCACCGGCAGGCGGTACTGGCTGACCGTGCCCATTTCCTGGATGTTCATCTGGAGCGAGGCCTCGCCCGCGATGCAGATGACGAGACGGCCGGGGTGCGCGATCTGCGCGCCGACCGCGGCGGGGAAGCCGTAGCCCATGGTGCCGAGGCCGCCGCTGGTGAGCCAGCGGTTGGGGGCCGAGAAGCCGAAATGCTGCGCCGCCCACATCTGGTGCTGGCCGACCTCGGTCGTGATGATCGGGTCGCGGCCGCGGGTGGCGTCGAACAACGCCTTCACCGCGCGCTGCGGCATGATGTCGGCCGCGGCGTCCTTCTTTTCGGGGAAGTCGAGGCAGCGTGTCGCGCGCCAGCCGTCGATGCGGCGCCACCATTCGCCGAGGTCGCGCGGCTTGTGGCCTTTGTCCTGCCAGGCCGCAGTCAGCGCGTCGAGCGCGCGGCCGGCATCGCCGACGATCGCGAGGTCGACGGGAACGATCTTGTTGATCGACGAGCGGTCGATGTCGATGTGGATCTTCTTCGAGTCCGGCGAAAAGGCGTCGAGGCGGCCGGTCACGCGGTCGTCGAAGCGCGCGCCGACCGCGATGATCAGGTCGGCGCGGTTCATCGCCATGTTCGACTCGTAAGTGCCGTGCATGCCGAGCATGCCGAGCCACTTCGGATCGTCCGAGGGGAAGGCGCCGAGCCCCATCAGCGTCGAGGTCACCGGCGCGCCGGTGAGGCTGACCAGCTGGCGCAAAGCAGCACTCGCGTCGGGGCCGGCGTTGATCACGCCGCCGCCGGTGTAGAAGATCGGGCGCTCGGCCGCGGCGATCATGTCGATCGCGGCGGCGATCGCGTCGGCGTCGGGCTCGACCTGCGGGCGGTAGCTTTGATGCTCGATCTTTTCGGGCACGCGGTATTTGCCCGTCGCGACCTGAACATTCTTGGGGATGTCGATCACCACCGGGCCGGGGCGGCCGTGCGTCGCAATGTAGAAGGCCTCATGCATGATCGCGCCGAGCCGGTCGGGGTCCATGACGAGATAATTATGCTTGGTGCAGTGGCGCGTGATGCCGACGGTGTCGCATTCCTGGAAGGCGTCGGTGCCGATCAGGTTCGTCGGCACCTGGCCGGTGAGCACGATCATCGGGATCGAATCGAGCAAAGCGTCGGTGATGCCGGTGACCGCGTTGGTCGCCCCGGGGCCGGAGGTGACGAGCACGACGCCGGGCTTGCCGGTCGAGCGCGAGTAGCCCTCGGCGGCGTGGGTCGCCGCCTGTTCGTGGCGGACGAGGACATGCTTGATCGTCGGATGGTTGAAGAGCGCGTCATAGATCGGAAGCACCGCGCCGCCCGGATAGCCGAACACCGTGTCGACCCCGAGGTCGACCAGCGCCTGAACCACCATGTCGGCACCACTCATTTCCGTCACGACGAAACTCCTTTCCTCATCCTGCCACGCCGGTTGGCGCGCGCCTTGTGCGCCGCAGCGGGTCGGCGGGCAATAGGTGCATGATTCTATCCTGTCAACAGCAATTCATGTAATATTATTGCCAATTTGTTGATAGAATCGATGTTTAGTGATTCAGTGTAGCGCGGCCAGTCGGGGGGCGGCTGGTGGCGGAACCACGTAAATTGGCGCTTGGCATATTGGCGCGTGGCGGCCTGCGCCCGACGTAGCGCTTCGGCGCGGGGGATTTCGCCGCGGAGATACGCCGCGATCTGGGGGACGCCGATGGCGCGCATCGCGGGGAGATCGGGGTCAAGGTCGCGGGCGAGCAGGGCTTCGACCTCGGCGATGGCGCCCTGCTCGAACATCTGCACCAGGCGCGCGTCGCAGCGGGCGCGGAGCCAGTCGCGCGGGGGAAGGAGGATCAGCGGCGCCAGCGCGATGCCCTCCGCGATGCCGCCCTCGCGCGCCTGCTGCCAGTCGGCGAGGGTGCGGCCGGTCGACCGCACGACCTCGAGCGCGCGTGCGACGCGGGTGGTGTCAGCGGGGTTCAGGCGCTGGGCGGCGCCGGGATCGGCGGCGGTCAGCGCGGCATGGGCTTCGGAGACGGGCAGCGCGCGGACGGCTTCGCGGACGGCGGGGTCGATTTCGGGGACGGGGGCGATGCCGTACAGCAGGGTGCGCAGGTAAAGGCCGGTGCCGCCGGCCAGGATCGGAACCTTGTCCGCGGCGTGCGCGTCCTTGATGACCCCGCGCGCCTCGTCGGACCAGCGCGCGGCGTTATGGGCCTGCGCGGCGTCGACATGGCCGAAGAGTCGGTGGGGGACGCCCGCCATCTCCGCTTCGGACGGGCGCGCCGACAGGACCCTGAGGTCGGCATAGACCTGGCTGGCGTCGGCGTTGACGACGACCGCATCGCCCGCCAATTGGGCGAGCGCGACCGCCAAAGCGCTCTTGCCGCTCGCGGTGGGTCCGGCGATAAGCGCGACGGGCAATCGACCCGCGCGCGTAGAGAAAGAAGGAGACGCCATGTTCGTAGCCACGCTGATAGCAGCCGGGAAGCTGACCGACGAGGTGGTTCGCGAGGCGATCGACCGGCTCGATGCGACGGGGCACGACGTCGGCGCGCCGCACTGGCTCGACGAGCATGACGCCGCGGACATCGTCTTTCAGGGCAGCCTGGTCAGCGCGCGCGCCGAACTGGCGAAGATGGACCATGGCGCGCTCGACGTGGTGGTGCAGCCGCTGGGCGACCGCACCAAGAGGCTGATCGTCGCCGACATGGATTCGACGATGATCACGGTGGAATGCATCGACGAACTCGCCGATTATGCGGGGATCAAGCCCGAGATCGCGGCGATCACGCAGCGCGCGATGCGCGGCGAACTCGATTTCCGCGCGGCGCTGGTCGAGCGCGTCGCGGCGCTCGGCGGCATGGCCGAGGCGACGCTGGCCGAATGCCGGATCGAGCGCGTCAAGCTGACGCGCGGCGCGCGCACGCTGGTGCAGACGATGAAGGCGCACGGCGCTTATTCGGTGCTGGTGTCGGGGGGCTTCACCGCCTTTGCCGACCCGGTGGGCGAAGCGATCGGTTTCGACAAGGTCGTCGCCAACACGCTCGAGATTGCCGGCGGCAAGCTGTCCGGCCGGGTCGCCGAGCCGATCGTCGACAGCCAGACCAAGCTCGAGACGCTGAAGGCCGAGGCGGCAAGGCACGGGTTGCCGCTCGCCGAGACGCTGGCGGTCGGCGACGGCGCGAACGACATCCCGATGATCACCGCGGCGGGGCTGGGCGTGGGTTTCTATCCGCACGCCTCGGCGGGCGAGGCGGCGGCGGCGGTGATCCGGCATCATGATCTGACCGCGCTCTTGTGGGCGCAGGGCTATCCGCGGCGGGCGTGGGTGATGGGGTAGGTCGGGTTTCGGGCGGAAAAGGTCCTTCCTGATCCTCCCTGCGGCGCAGCCGTGGGGAGGGGGACCGCCCGAAGGGCGGTGGAGGGGCCGATGCCTTGAGCGTCGGTTTCAGGCCGCCGCCCCTCCACCACCGCTTCGCGGCGGTCCCCCTCCCCATCGCTGCGCGACAGGGAGGATTATTACGTCCGCTCACACCCAATGCGGTGGCCAGAATGCCGGGCAGGGATCAAGTCGGGATGACCGACGGGCGCTTTTGGCGTAGAAGCTCCCGCCATGACCAAGCACCGCATCTATGCGACGAGCGTTGCGAGCGTGTACCCGCATTATGTCGCCAAGGCCGAGAAGAAGGGGCGGACCAAGGCCGAGGTCGACGAGATTTTCCGCTGGCTGACGGGCTATGACCAGAAGGGGCTGGAGAGCGCGTTGGCGGAGGGGACGAATTTCGAGGATTTCTTTGCGCAGGCGCCGAAGCTCAATCCCGCGCGCGAACTGATCACCGGGGTGATTTGCGGCATCCGCGTCGAAAATGTCGAGGACCCGCTGATGCGCGAGATACGATATCTCGACAAGCTGGTCGACGAGCTGGCCAGGGGCAAGAAGATGGAGAATATCCTGCGGGGGTAGGGGGCCACGCGACAAAGCGCCGCCCTATAAACCCGTTCGTGTCGAGCGAAGTCGAGACACGCGAAGGCTCGCGCTTCCCATGCGTGTCTCGACTTCGCTCGGCACGAGCGGAAATAGAGGATGGCCTGGAAACCATCTCAAAACCGCCTTCGCTCACTGCACCCGCGTGACCTTCAGCCCCTGGGCCTCCAGCAGCGTCGGCAGTCCGTCGCGACCGATCAGGTGGCCGGTGCCGACCGCGACCAGCACCGTGCCGGGGCGGTCCATCCGCGCCATGGCCCACGCACTCCAGGCGCGGTTGCGTTTGGTGAGGAGGGCGTCGCGGGCGGCGGGAACCGCGTCGATGTCCTCGTTGACCATCTTTTCGAGCGCCGCGATGTCGCCGCGCGACCAGGCCGCGGTGAGCGCGCCGACTTCGGCCACCGCGTCGCCCGCGCCCGCGGCGGCGCTGGTGAGGAGAGCGCGCTGGGTCGCGGCGTCGAGCGTCTCGAAAGCCATGAGCTGCCCTTCGGCGCTTTCGAGGCCGCTCACCGGCTTGCCGGCGTCGTCGAACCTCGCGGTGAGCATGGTTTCGACGCCGTTCGCGGGAGAGAGCGCGGCATTCTGCGCGACGCGCTGGCCCATCAGCACCATCACCGCCCAGTCGTCGAGCGCGTCGCCGCCGAAAGGCTGGCCGGGGCCGCTCGCCTCGAGCGCGCGATAGGCCGCGAGCGCGTCGGCGGGAAGGCGGCGCTCGACCGGGAGCGGCGCGGTGCGCGGGGCGAGGCGCCGGAAGACGTCGCCGACCTTGGCGAGTTCGGCGGGTGAGAGTTCGAGCACCAGCTCGTCGGCGGCGGCGACCGCGTCGCCGACCCTGCCATCGTCCCAGTCGGTCGCGGCGGGCAGCGCATGCATCGTGCCGAGCAGGTAGAGCCGGGTGTCGTCGTCCTCGACCAGCCACATAGCGGGTTTCGCCACCTCGCGCTCGGTGGGCCCGGGGCTACCGCATGCCGCGAGCAGGCAGACCGAAAGGGCCGCCGCGGCGCGGCGACCCCAGCGGGCGAAGGGCGGTGCCGCGGCGGTCAATAGTCGACCCGCTGCACGGTCAGGCCGCGCTCGGTCAGATAGGCCTGGACGCTCTTGTCGCCCGCAAGATGCCCCGCGCCGACCGCGACGAAGACCGTGCCGGGCTTGTCCATGCGCGCCTTGAGCCGGTCCGCCCAGCGCGCGTTGCGGTCGTAGAGCAGGATCTTCGCGAGCTCGGGGGTCTCGGTCATGCTCTCGTTCATCGTCGCGGCGAGCGCGGCGGGGTCGCCCTTGACCCATTGATCGACCAGCGTGTCGAGGGTGGGCACGACCTTGTCCATGTCGCGCACGACAGTGCCCAGATAGGCGAGTTGCGACGTGTCGGACAGATTGTCGAAGAAGCCGTACTGTTCCTCGACCGTCTCGAACGCGCCGATCGGCTTGCCTCCGGCCTTGGCGGCGCCGGTCAGCACCATCTCGGGGCCGAGCTGGGGGTTGTAGCCCTTGATCAGCAGCGGCAGCACCGACAGGTTGACCGCGACGAACCAGGGTTCGTATGTCTCGAAGGCTTCGGGCGGCAGCCCGACCGAGACCATCGAGGCGGCATAGGCGTCGTGCGCCTCTTTGCTCATCCGGCTGGCGAGGGTGCGGCCTGCGGGGTCGATCGCCATCCTGTCGGTCACCGCCTTCACCGCGGCGGGATCGTCGGGCATCAGCATCTCGAGCATCAGCTCGTCCGAGCCGTCGAAGGCGCTCTTCACCGCCTCGTCAAACCAGGTCAGTCCGGGTTTCAGGAAATGGACGGTGCCGAAGAGATAGATGGTGGTGTCGTCGTCCCTGACCACCCAGAGGGCGGGGTCGGCGTCGACGGCGGGCGCTGCCGCGGCCCCGGGTTCGGCGGCGCGCGCGGCATTGGTGCCGGGCAGCAGGGCGCATTGCGCAAAGGGGATGATCGCGCAGGTCGCGGCGAGGGTCTTGAACAGGCGTTTCATGGGAGGGGTACTTTCGGTTTGGAGGGGGAGCGCGGAGTCAGCGGAATTTGAACCAGAAATAGACGAGCGCGTTGACGACCAGGCTGGCGGCGAAGAGCATCATCGCGTCGACCGGCGGCGCCAGCCCGGCGCGGTGGAGGACCCACCAGACGGGGCAGGGGAAGACGAAGGCGTAGAAGCCCCACAAGGCGCCGAGATGATAGGCCTCGCGCTCGTGATCGTCGACGCTGCGGTGATAGACGACGAGCGAGATCGCCAGCCCGACCACCCACAGCGCCGACAGCGCGATGGCGACCGCCGGCGAGAGCGCGGTGTTGCTGGCAAGGTCGCCGCCGCTCGCCTGGAGCGTGATCGCCGAGACCATGCCGAGCAGGCCCGCGCCGAAGATGCTGGCCCAGTACAGGCGCTTGCGCGGCGACCAGCGGCGGAAATGTTCGGCGTGGCGGCGGATGTAGAGGGTGATCGCGGCGACGCCGAAGGCGATCGCGACGACCGGCCCGACCCAGGGCGCGAGCGCGGGGTCGCCCGAGTGGATCGCGGCCTGATTGTAACCGGCGATGCCGCCCGCGAGCATCGCGGTACAGAGGCCGATGACCACGGGCATGATCATGTTGGGTGCGCGGGGCTCTTTCGGCTCACTTGCCATGGTCATGTCCTTCGCCATCGTCGAAAATCTCCTCGATCTTCATCTCGAACAGCCGCGCGAGCTTGAAGGCGAGCGGCAGCGACGGGTCGTATTTCCCGGTTTCGATCGCGTTGACCGCCTGCCGCGAAACGTCGAGCCGGTCGGCCAGTTCGGCCTGGCTCCAGTTCCGCATCGCGCGCAGCACCTTGAGTTTGTTGTTCATCGCGTCCGTCATGCGACCCTGACCAGATGTCAGGTTTACATGACTATATGTCGCGATTCGCTGACTATGTCAACAACACCTTACAAAAAGTTTTGCTGACCTGACAAAGGCTCGGGATTTCGGTGCGCTGGGCGGGGCGCGGAGCCTTGACCGTGACGCCCCGCTGGGCCAATGCGGCGGCGATTTTTTGCACCTCCCGAAGGATGACCGGCCGTGGCCGAGGCGGACGCCAAGCAACCCCTGAGTTTCCAGGACATGATCCTGACGCTGCACGCCTATTGGAGCGCGCGCGGCTGCGCGATCCTGCAGCCCTATGACATGCGCGTGGGGGCGGGAACCTTTCACCCCGCGACGACCTTGCGCAGCCTGGGGCCCGAGCCGTGGAACGTCGCCTATGTCCAGCCGAGCCGCCGGCCGACCGACGGCCGCTATGGCGAGAACCCGAACCGGCTGCAGCATTATTACCAGTATCAGGTCATCCTGAAGCCGTCGCCCGCCGACCTGCAGGAGCAGTATCTGGGCTCGCTCGCCGCGATCGGGATCGACCCGCTGCTCCACGACATCCGCTTCGTCGAGGACGACTGGGAATCGCCGACGCTCGGCGCGTGGGGGCTGGGCTGGGAAGTCTGGTGCGACGGAATGGAAGTCACCCAGTTCACCTATTTCCAGCAGATGGGCGGCTTCGACTGCAAGCCCGTCGCGGGCGAGCTGACCTACGGGCTCGAACGCCTCGCCATGTATATCCAGAATGTCGACAATGTGTACGACCTGCGCTTTTCGGACGCGGTCGGCGATGTCGCGGCGGTGAGCTATGGCGACGTGTTTCTGGAGAATGAGCGGCAGTTCTCGAAATGGAATTTCGAGGTCGCCGACACCGACTCCTTGTTTGCGGGGTTCAAGGCCGCCGAGGCCGAGTGCCAGCGCGCGATCGAAGCGGGCGTGCCGCTCGCCGCCTATGACCAGGCGATCGAGGCGAGCCATTTGTTCAACCTCTTGCAGGCGCGCGGCGTGATCAGCGTGCAGGAACGCGCCAACTACATGGCGCGCGTCCGCGACCTCGCGAAAGGCAGCTGCAAGGCGTGGATCGACAGCCAGTCGGAACGCTGGACCCAAAACTATCCGGGGTGGGTGCTGTGACCGACTTTCTTCTCGAGCTGCGCAGCGAGGAAATTCCGGCGCGGATGCAGGCGGGCGCGCGCATCGAGCTCGAAAAATTGTTCCGCGCGCAGCTGAGCGCGGCGGGGATCGAGGCGGGCGACCTCACCATCTGGTCGACGCCGCGGCGGCTGGCGTTGATCGCGCGCGACCTGCCCGAGGCGACCGCCGCGGTCAGCGAAGAACTCAAGGGCCCGCGCAGCAGCGCGCCGCCGCAGGCGCTCGAAGGCTTCCTGCGCAAGACCGGCCTGACGCAGGACCAGCTCGAGGACCGCGACGGCGTCTGGTTCGCGGTGATCGACAAGCCGGGGCGCGCCACCAAAGACGTGCTCGCCGAGGCGATCCCCGCGATCGTCCGCGGCTTTTCATGGCCCAAGTCGATGCGCTGGGGCAGGGAAAGCGCGAGCAGCGAGAGCCTGCGCTGGGTGCGCCCGCTGTCGGGCATCGTCGCGATCTTCGGCGAGGAACTGGTGCCGTGCGAGATCGGCGGCATCGCCAGCGGTTTCGCGACGCGCGGGCATCGTTTCCATTGCCCGGGCGAGATCACGATCGGCTCGGCTTCGGACTATGCCGAGAAACTCCGCGCGTGCCACGTCATCGTCGACCATGCGGAGCGGCAGGCGATCATCCGCGACGGCGCCGCCAAGGCCGCGGCCGACGCCGGGCTGACGCTGGTCGACGACGAGGGGCTGGTGGTCGAGAATGCCGGCCTGACAGAATGGCCGGTGCCGCTGCTCGGCCTCTTTGACGATGCGTTTCTCGAGGTGCCGCCCGAGGTCATCCAGCTGACGGCGCGCGTGAACCAGAAATATTTCGTCGTGAACGGGGCGGACGGGAAGCTGGCGAACGGCTTCGTGTGCACCGCGAACATCGACGCGAAGGACGGCGGCGCCGAGATCGTCGCGGGCAACCGCAAGGTGCTGGCGGCGCGGCTGTCGGACGCGCGCTTCTTCTGGGAACAGGACCAGAAAAAGACGCTCGCGCAGCATGCCGAAAAGCTGGCGAACATCACCTTCCACGAGAAGCTCGGCACCGTCGCCGACAAGGTCGAGCGGGTGGCGAAGCTGGCGCGCTGGCTGGTCGAGGAGGGTATCGTCACTTCGTGCTCCCCGGCGAAAGCCGGGGCCCATGGCGACCGTGCAACTGGACCCCGGCTTTCGCCGGGGAACAAGGAGTTGGCCGACCAGGCCGAACTCGCAGCCCGCCTCGCCAAGGCCGACCTCGTCACCGAAATGGTCGGCGAATTCCCCGAATTGCAGGGCCTGATGGGCGGCTATTACGCCCGCGCCGAAGGCCTGCCCGACGCCGTCGCCGACGCGATCCGCGACCATTACAAGCCGGTCGGGCAGGGCGATGATGTGCCGACCGCGCCGGTGACGGTGGCTGTGGCGTTGGCGGACAAGTTGGATACGTTAGCGGCATTCTTCATTGTGAATGAGAAGCCGACTGGCTCGAAAGATCCGTATGCTATCAGACGAGCTGGATTGGGTATCATTCAGCTCCTGAACAAATCCAACATAAGGTTCAAGCTCACGCGTGCATTTGGCGTGTTCGTTGTTGAAAGAATGAAGGGGATCGCTCGGCAGTATCCCGGCTTCGGTCCTGACTTCGATAAGCTCCTGACTGAGCTTGAATCCCTGCCCTATGACGAGGCTTTGGAATATGTTGAGAAGGTGAGGCCCAATAGGGATATCCTTTTCGAGGAACGTGGAAGAGCTTGCTTCCCGGAGATTTTGGATTTCCTTGCCGACCGCCTCAAGGTCCAGCAACGCGAGGCCGGCGTTCGCCACGACCTGATCGACGCGGTGTTCGCGCTCGGGGGCGAGGATGATCTCGTCCGGCTGCTCGCGCGCGTGAAAGCGTTGCAGGCGTTCATGGCGACCGAGGACGGCGCGAACCTGCTCGCGGGCTACAAGCGCGCGGCGAATATCCTGAAGCAGGCGGGGCAGGGCAGTTCCCCGGCGGAAGCCGGGGCCCAGAGCGGAGAAGCGGAGCCGTCTGTGGATGGCAGCACTGGGCCCCGGCTTTCGCCGGGGAACATGACAGAGCATGACGCCGCCCTCCTCGCCGCGCTCGATGCTGCCGAGCCCGCGGCCGCCGCTGCGGTCGCCGACGAGCGCTTCACCGACGCCATGGCCGCGCTCGCGTCGCTGCGCGCGCCGATCGACGCCTTTTTCGAGGGGGTGATGGTCAACGATCCCGACGAAGCGGTGCGCGCCTATCGGCTCGGGCTGCTCGCGCGCTTTACGGGGGCGGTGCACGGGGTCGCCGATTTCTCGAAGATCGAGGGGTAGCGCCGACCTTTCAATACCGTTCGTGTCGAGCCCTTCGACTGCCTTGCAGGCGCTCAGGATAGACTTCCGGCTTTGCCGGAAGTCGAGACACCCGGAAGTCGAGCGTGGACGATAATGTGTCTCGACTTCGCCCGACACGAACGGAGGGTTGGGCGCTTGAAACGGACGAAGTAAAACTGAATCGACCTGGGACGGTCGCGCCACTATTCCCCCGCCAACCTCCTCCCCGGGGCAGCAGGAGCATGACATGACGACGATGGTGCATTTGTTCGGCGGCGACGCGACAACCAGCGAGCGGTCGAAGGAATTGCTGGGCGGCAAGGGGTCGAACCTCGCCGAAATGGCCTCGATCGGCCTGCCGGTGCCCCCGGGCTTTACGATCACCACCGACGTCTGCACCCAATATTACGCCAATGGCGAGCAGTTTCCCGCGGGCCTGGTCGAAGCGGTCGCGAGCGGCATTGCGCATATCGAGGGCATCACCGGCAAGCGCTTCGGCGATGCCGCCGACCCGCTGCTCGTCTCGGTCCGTTCGGGCGCGCGCGTGTCGATGCCGGGGATGATGGACACCGTCCTCAACCTCGGGCTCAACGACCGGACCGTCGTCGGGCTGGCCGAAGCCTCGGGCGATCCGCGCTTCGCGTGGGACAGCTATCGCCGCTTCGTCCAGATGTACGCCGACGTCGTCATGGGCCTCGACCATGCCGAGTTCGAGGAAGCGCTGGAAATCGCCAAGGAGGACAAGGGCTTCTACCTCGACACCGAAATGTCGGCCGAGGATTGGCAGGCGCTGGTCAAGGAATATCAGGCGATCGTCGCGCGCGAGACCGGCGCGCCGTTCCCGCAGGAGCCGAACGACCAATTGTGGGGCGCGGTCGGCGCCGTCTTCGCAAGCTGGGAAAGCGACCGCGCGAAAGTATACCGCCGCCTGAACTCGATCCCCGCCGAATGGGGCACCGCGGTCAATGTGCAGGCGATGGTGTTCGGCAATATGGGCGACACCTCGGCGACCGGCGTCGCCTTCACGCGCGATCCCGCGACCGGCGAGCGCGCCTGGTACGGCGAATGGCTGATCAATGCGCAGGGCGAGGACGTCGTCGCGGGCATCCGCACGCCGCAGTACCTGACCCGGGCCGCGCGTGAGCGGGCGGGCGCCAAGCCGCTGTCGATGGAGGAGGCGATGCCCGAGACCTTCGGCGAGCTCGGCCGCGTCTTCGACACGCTCGAGACGCATTATCGCGATATGCAGGACATCGAGTTCACCGTCGAACGCGGGACGCTCTGGATGCTGCAGACGCGCAGCGGCAAGCGCACCGCCAAGGCGGCGCTCAAGATCGCGGTCGACATGGCGGCCGAGGGGCTGATTTCCGAGGAAGAAGCCGTCGGCCGCGTCGATCCGGGCGCGCTCGACCAGCTGCTCCACCCCACGCTCGATCCCAAGGCGCCGCGCGACGTGCTGACCAAGGGGCTGCCCGCCAGTCCCGGCGCAGCATCGGGCAAGATCATGTTCGACGCCGACAGCGCGGAGAAGGCCGCGGGCATGGGCGAGGCGGTGATCCTCGTCCGCGTCGAGACGTCGCCGGAAGACATCCACGGCATGCACGCCGCCAAGGGCATCCTCACGGCGCGCGGCGGGATGACCAGCCATGCGGCGGTGGTCGCGCGCGGCATGGGGCGCCCCTGCGTCTCGGGCGCGGGCGGGCTCAGCATCGACGGCAACGCCCGCGTGCTGCGCGTCGGCGGTCGCGAGCTGCGCGAGGGCGATATCCTGACGCTCGACGGGTCGACCGGCGAGGTGATGGCGGGCGAGGTTCCGACGCTGCTGCCCGAACTGGTCGGCGATTTCGGCACGCTGATGGGCTGGGCCGACAAGGTGCGCCGGATGAAGGTGCGCACCAATGCGGAGACGCCGCAGGACGCCCAGGTCGCGCGCGATTTCGGCGCCGAGGGCATCGGGCTCTGCCGCACCGAACATATGTTCTTCGACGCCGCGCGCATCACCGCGGTGCGCGAGATGATCCTGGCGGACAGCGAGGACGGCCGCCGCGCGGCGCTCGCCAAGCTGCTGCCCGAACAGCGCGGTGACTTTGCCGCGATCTTCCAGGTGATGGCGGGGCTGCCGGTGACGATCCGCCTGCTCGACCCGCCGCTGCACGAATTCCTGCCGACGCGCGAGGAGGATTTCGCCGACGTCGCCGCGGCCGCGGGGGTGGGGATCGAGGCGCTGAAGGCGCGCGCCAACGAACTCCATGAGTTCAACCCAATGCTCGGCCACCGCGGCTGCCGCCTGGGCGTCACCTATCCCGAAATCTACGAGATGCAGGCGCGCGCGATTTTCGAGGCGGCGTGCGACGTCGCCGCCGAAACTGGCGCCGCGCCGATCCCCGAGGTGATGATCCCGCTCGTCGCGACCCGCCGCGAGTTCGACCTGATGAAGGCGGTCGTCGATGCGCAGGCGAAGGCGGTGTTCGCCGAAAAGGGCCGCGAGATCGCCTATCTCGTCGGCACGATGATCGAATTGCCGCGCGCCGCGCTGATGGCGGGCGAGATCGCCGAGAGCGCCGAATTCTTCAGCTTCGGCACCAACGACCTCACGCAGACGACGATCGGGATCAGCCGCGACGATGCGGGGCGCTTCCTGACGCAATATGTCGACAAGGGCATTTTCCTGACCGACCCGTTCGTCAGCCTCGACGTCGAAGGCGTGGGGCAGCTGATCGAGATCGCGGCCGATCGCGGGCGGGGGACGCGTCCGAACGTCAAGCTCGGCATTTGCGGCGAGCATGGCGGCGACGCGCCCAGCATCCATTTCTGCGAGAAAACGGGCCTCGACTATGTCAGCGCCTCGCCCTACCGTGTGCCGATCGCACGACTGGCGGCAGCCCAGGCGGCGTTGAAACGGGGGTAGGTCATGAAGAGCTGGCACCGCTATGCAATCGCCCTGGCGGGCGGATTGGCGGTGGGGCTCGGCGGCGCGTGGGCGCTGACCAAGGGCGGGCTCGGCGACGGTGCGATCAGGAACGGCCCGTGGACGACCTCGCTCGGTTACGGGACCAAGGCGACCGATCCGCTGACGCGCGCGATGGTCGCGCGCTCGGGATTGCTCGCGCTGCCCGCGAGGGAAACCGTCTACTGGATGGCGAAGACCGACGCGGCGGGCGCGCCGCTCGACGGCGATTGCCGCTACAGCCTGTCGGGGACGCCGCTCGACGCGCGCTGGTGGAGCGTCACCGTCTATGACGACCAGGGCTATCTGGTCGATAACGCCGCGCGCACCTGGTCGGTCAACGGCGCCAATGTCGCGCTCGACGCGAAGGGCGAGTGGCGCGTCACCATCTCCCCCGACAGGCCCGCGGGCGCGTGGCTGCCGGGCATCAAGGGCCAGCCCTTCCAGCTGACCCTGCGCATGTACAATCCCGGCAAGGCGTTCCGCGCCGACCCGGCGAAGGCGGTGCTGCCGCGGCTCGTCAAGGAGGGCTGCTGAGATGCGCCGCTGGCTGGGCCCGATCCTCTTCGGCCTGCTCGTCGCCGCGGCGACCGCCTGGGCGGCGGTGCTGTACATCCCCTATGGGCTGATGAACGTCGCGATGGATCGGCTGGGGCAGGGGGGCGTCAACACGATGTCGCATGGCAATCTCGCGAGCCCGCAGCGCCAGCCGGTGGTGCGGCCGAGCCCCGACCTCGCCTATTCGAGCTGCCCCTATGACCTGTCGGCGGGGCCGGTGGCGATCGAGGTGACCCCGGTCGCGGGGCGCTACAGCTCGCTCAGCGTCTTCGACGCGGCGACCGACGTGATCTTCGTGCGCAACGACGTCGAGGCGGGGGGCAAGCCCTATCGAATCGTCGTCGCGCGCGACGGGCAGACGGTGCCCGCGGGGGCCGAGGTCGTGCGCACGGACCACGACCGCGGTATTGCGCTGATCCGCCTGCTGCTCAAGGATCCTGCGGAAATCGGCGGGCTCGACGCGGCGCGGCGGCAGTCGTCCTGCGCCCCCGTCACAAATGAGAAATAGGGGGTTGCGCCCCCGCGCGCTCCCCCTTAAAGGCGCGTCTCCACGCACCCGTAGCTCAGCTGGATAGAGCACCAGACTACGAATCTGGGGGTCGGACGTTCGAATCGTTCCGGGTGCGCCATTTCCCTCCACGACCCGATTTCAGGCCGGTTTCCGGCCGCGAGCGACTCGTGCGCAGGGGGTGGCGGGGTCGCCTCCGCGATACCCGTTTTGGCCGCGAGGCCCGATGCAAGTGGATGAATACCCCAGGCAATACGTCCGAAACGTCTCGCGGTTGTTGATCGCGGGGCCTGTTATACCCCCCAGGCAGACGTCCGTGGCCGCTCCCGCGATCGCCGCCTCTATAGGGCGATTCGCGGCGCGTTAACAGTAGTGTCATTATGCCGATCGGCGATGGTCGATTGTGCCGATCCGCGCGCCTCATTAGCCGGCGCGGGCGGTCACGATCCACGCCGCGCCGCCGATCAGGATCGAGGTCTCGCCCGGCTGCCGGGCGAAGGCGGCGCGCACCGCCGCGGCGGCCTCGGCGCGTATATCGTCGTCCTGCCCCGCCAGTGCGCGCGACAACGGGCCGACCGCGAGCGCAAGGTTCAGCGCATCGTCGATCGCCGCGTCGCGCGTCGCGCCCTCGCCGTAGGGGATGGTTGCGTCGAAGGGCGCGACCCCGATATCGGCGAAACCCGCCGCCGTCAGGATCGCACCGATCCGCGCGGGGTCGGCGAAGGCAAAGGGGCCGGGGGCGAGCGGATCGGTCGCGGGCGGCGCGACGCGGTCGCGGATCGCCGTCATCGGCAGGCGCACCCAGTCGTTCTCGGCCGGCGTCCGCCAGCAGGCGAAGGCGACGCGGCCGCCGGGCTTCAGCGCCGCGCGCATATGCGCGAAGGCCGCGACGGGGTCGTCGAAGAACATGACGCCAAAGCGCGAGAAGAGCAGGTCGAAGGTCGCGGGCGGCAGCGCCGCGGTCGCGGCGTCGGCGAGACGGAAGGCGACCGGCGACCCGGCGGGGGTGCCGGCCTCGGCGCGCGCGATGAGCTGCGGCGAGATGTCGACCCCGAGCACATGGCCACCGGGACCGGCCCTGGCCGCGAGCGCGAAGCTCGTCGCGCCCGCGCCGCAGCCGATGTCGAGGACATGCTCGCCCGGCGCGATGGCGGCGGCGTCGATCGCGGCATCTCCGAAGGCGTCGAGCATCAGGTCGAGCCTTTGCTGGTGGAGGACCCAATTGTCGCCGCTCGCGCCGGTCCATTCGTGCGTCGGGGGCTGCGGGGCGGTGGCCATGCGCGCTTCTCCTTATTGCGAATGAGTCGCAAATAGCGCAACTCGGCGCGCCCCGCAAGCCCGCGCATAGCTATGCCTGGTTGCCAGCCGCGAGGCGCTCGGCCAGTCTGGCGTCAGGGACAGCGCGGGCGCGCAAGGGAGAGATATGAGCGAGAAGATCGTCACCGTCGACATCGGCGGCACGCATGCGCGCTTCGCGATCGCCGAGGTGGCCGGCGGCCGCTGCACCGCGCTCGGCGACGCGGTGACGCTGCACACCAAGGATCATGCGAGCTTCCAGACGGCATGGGAGGATTTTGCGCAGCGACAGGGCGGCAGCCTGCCGCGCGGGGTGGCGATCGCGATCGCGGGGCCGACGCGCGGCGAGATCATTCGCTTCACGAACAATCCATGGATCATCAGGCCCGCGCTGGTCGGCGAGAAACTGGGCGTCGACCGCTGGGTGCTGGTCAATGATTTCGAGGCGGTCGGGCATGCCGTGGCGCAGGCCGACGCTTCCTATTTCGAGACGCTCTGCGGACCCGATGCGGCGCTGCCCGAGAGCGGCACGATCAGCGTGATCGGGCCGGGGACCGGGCTGGGCGTCGCGCATATCTGGCGCGACGGGACCGACTATCGCGTCCAGGCGACCGAGGGCGGGCATATCGACTTCGCGCCGCTCGACAGCATCGAGGATGCGATCCTCGCGCGGCTGCGCAAGCGTCACCGCCGCGTGTCGATCGAGCGCATCGTCTCGGGACCCGGGATCGTCGACATCTACGAGACGCTCGCGGCGATGGAGGGACGCGCGGTGACCCCGCTCGACGACCGCACGATCTGGGCCAACGGGACCAGCGGCGCCGACAGCCTCGCCGCCGCGGCGGTCGACCGCTTCTGCCTCTCGCTCGGCAGCGTGGCGGGCGACCTCGCGCTGGCGCAGGGCGCGAGCGGGGTGGTGATCGCCGGCGGGCTGGGCCTTCGCATCAAGGACAGCCTGGTCAAATCGGGCTTTCCTGAACGCTTCGTCGAAAAGGGGCGCTTCGAGGGCTTCATGAGCGCATTGCCGGTCAAGCTGATCACGCATCCGCAGCCCGGACTGTTCGGCGCCGCGGCGGCCTATGCGCGCCTTTATCCCTGACGCCATGCAACATCCTCTTTCGCGGCGCGCTTAGCCCCGATACAGCGGACCAAATCGCAACCGGGATCACAAGCACATGCCTTCAGGACTTTTCGCGCTGCTCGACGATGTGGCGACCATCGCCAAGGTGGCGGCGGCGAGCATCGACGATATCGGCGCTGCGGCGTCGAAGGCGGGGGTGAAGGCGGCCGGCGTCGTCGTCGACGATACCGCGGTGACCCCGCGTTACCTGACGGGCTTTACCCCCGACCGCGAACTGCCGATCATCTGGCGCATCGCCAAGGGGTCGATCTTCAACAAGATCGTGCTGATCCTGCCGGTGCTGCTGGCGCTCTCGACGCTCGCGCAATGGGCGATCACGCCGCTGCTGATGGTCGGCGGCGCCTATCTCTGCTTCGAGGGCGCCGAAAAGGTGCTGCACTCGCTGCAGAAGGACAAGACCTCGCTCGCTGAGGACGCCGCGCTCGTCGCCGACAAGGATCATGAAGAAATGATGGTGAAGGGCGCGATCCGCACCGACTTCATCCTTTCGGCCGAAATCATGGTGATCGCGCTCAACGAAGTGCTCGACGAGCCGCTGGGCATGCGCGCCGCGACGCTCGCCGTCGTCGCGCTGGCGATCACCGTCGCGGTTTACGGCGTCGTCGGGCTGATCGTGAAGATGGACGACATCGGGCTGCACATGAGCCGGGGCAAGGCCGCCGCAGGCCGCGCGATCGGGCGCGGGCTGGTCGCCTTCATGCCGAAGCTGCTCGCGGCGCTCGCCTTCATCGGCACCGCGGCGATGCTGTGGGTCGGCGGGCAGATCGTGCTCCACGGGCTCGACGAATATCATATCGGCGGGCTCGGCCACGGCCTGCACGATTTCGCGCACGCCGTCGCGGGCGGGCTGCCCGGCGCCGGCGTCTGGGAATGGCTGATCAACGCGGGCGGCGCGGGCCTCTTCGGGCTGCTGCTCGGCGGGCTGATCGTGGGCGCGCTGCACCTGCTGCCGGGCAAGAAGGCGGCGCATTAATTTCAACCCCTGCCCGTAGGAACGGGGCATTAGGAGCGCGACATGCAGGGCGAGAATGATCCGCTGGCGGCCTTCTGGATGCCCTTCACCGCGAACAAGGCCTACAAGGCGAACCCGCGCCAGCTCGTGTCGGCGAGCGGCATGTATTACCGCAGCGCCGACGGGCGCGAGATCCTCGACGGGACCGCCGGGCTGTGGTGCTGCAACGCCGGCCATTGCCGCCCGGAGATCGCCGAAGCGATTGCGAAGGCGGCAAGAACGCTCGACTTTGCGCCGACTTTCCAGCTCGGCCATCCCCTGGTTTTCGAACTCGCGAGCCGCGTCGCGGCGATCATGCCCGAGGGGCTCGACCGGATATTCTTCACCAACAGCGGCAGCGAATCGGTCGATAGCGCGCTGAAAATCGCGCTGGCGGTGCAGCGCGCACGCGGGCAGGGGGGCCGTACGCGGCTGATCGGGCGCGAGCGCGGCTATCATGGCACGGGCTTCGGCGGGATCGCGGTCGGCGGGATCGTGGGCAACCGCCGCGCCTTCGGTCCCGGCCTCGCGGGCACCGACCATATCCGGCACACGCATGGGGTGGCGGGCAACGCCTTCGCGCGCGGCTTCCCGCCACATGGCGCCGAGCTTGCCGACGATCTGCAGCGGCTGGTCGATCTCCACGGCGCGGAGACGATCGCGGCGGTGATCGTCGAGCCGATGGCGGGCTCGACCGGGGTGCTGATCCCGCCCGCGGGCTATCTCCAGCGGCTGCGCGAGATCTGCGACCGGCACGGCATCTTGCTGATCTTCGACGAGGTGATCACCGCCTTCGGCCGCGTCGGCGCGGCGACGGCGGCCGAGGCGTGGGGGGTGACCCCCGACATCATCACGCTGGCCAAGGGGCTGACCAACGCCGCGGTGCCGATGGGCGCGGTGGCGGTGAAGCGCGGGCTGCACGATGCCGTCATCGAAAGCGTTCCGGGCGGGATCGAGCTGTTCCACGGCTATACCTATTCGGGGCATCCGCTGGCGAGCGCGGCGGGCCTCGCGACGCTCGACCTCTATGCGCGCGAGGGGCTGTTCGACCGCGCCGCGGACCTCGCGGCTTATTGGGGCGAGGCGGCGCACAGCCTGAAAGGGCGGCGGCATATCGTCGATATCCGTACGATCGGGCTGGTCGCGGGGATCGAGCTCGAACCGCGGCCGGGCGCGCCGACCGCGCGCGCGACCGAGCTGTTCCATGCCTGCTTCGATGCCGGCCTGCTGGTGCGCGCGACGGGCGACATCATCGCGCTGTCGCCGCCGCTGATCGTCGAGAAGGCCGAGATCGACCGGATGTTCGGGATGCTGGGGGCGCTGGTCGAGGGGATCGGCTAGGAAGATGGCACGCCGGACTTCGCGCTAGCTGACATGGCAATCCTCCCTGTCGCGCAGCGATGGGGAGGGGGACCATGCGAAGCATGGTGGAGGGGCGGCGGTCTCGAACCGAAGCTTATGTCGTCGGCCCCTCCACCGCCTTCGGCGGTCCCCCTCCCCACGGCTTCGCCGCAGGGAGGATTAAGAAGGTCCGCTAAAACTCTAACGAATCCGCAGCCCGCCCTTCCACATCATCGTCGCGCGGCCCTGTACAGGCATGCCGTCGAAGGGCGTGTTCCCGGCCCAGGCGGCCATCTTCTTGGTATCGACCTGCCAGGGCGTGCCTTCGTCGACCAGAATCAGGTCGGCCTCGAGCCCCGGCGCGATCCGCCCCGCGGCGACGCCGAGCAGCTTCGCCGGATTGGCGGCGAGCAGGTCGAAGAGGCGCGCGGGCGTGACATGGCCGTCGCGCACCAGTTGCAGCCCCATCGCAAGCAGGGTCTCGGCGCCCGCCATGCCGGGCAAAGCCTCGGCGAAGGGAAGGCGCTTGTCCTCCGGCCCGCGCGGATCGTGGCCCGAGGCGAGGATATCGATCGTGCCGTCGGCGATCGCGGCCAGGCACGCGTGGCGGTCGTCCTCGCTGCGCAGCGGCGGCGACAGGCGCGCGAAGGTGCGGAAATCGCCGATCGCGGTGTCCGAGAGGAAGAGATGCGCCGGGGTGATGCCGCAGGTAACGGGCAGGCGCTTCGCCTTCGCCGCGCGGATCAGGTCGAGCCCGCGCGCGGTGGTGACCTGGCGGAAATGGATCGGCGCGCCGGTTTCCTCGACGAGGCAAAGGTCGCGAGAAATCGCCATCGCCTCGGCGATCGCGGGGGCCGAAGCGAGGCCGAGGCGCGTCGCCATCTCGCCGTCGGTCGCGACCGCGCCCTGCGTCAGTCCCTCGTCCTCGGCATGCGCGATGACGGTGAGGCCGAGCGCAGAGGCGTAGCTCAGCACGCGGCGCATCACGCCGGCGTCGGCGATGCGGCCGCGGCCGGTCGCGACGGCGCGCGCGCCCGCCTGCTTCATCAGGCCGATTTCGGCGAGTTCCTTGCCCTCGAGGCCCTTGGTCGCCGCGGCGAGCGGATGGACCCAGAGGTCGGGCTTGCCGCCCTTCGCGGCGCGTTCGACCAGCCCGGCGCCGTCGAGCGGGCCGCTGTCGGGCATCAGCGCGGCGCGCGTGATCCCGCCGAAGTGGAACGCGGGCTTGTCGGTCGCGAAAACGCCGAGGTCGATGATGCCGGGCGCGAGCCACTGGCCCCCGGCGTCGATGGTTTCAGCATAACCGGGAGTTTCGGGCGGGTTCAGCGCGGCGATGCGGCCATCCTCGACGCGCAGGCTGACGGTGTCGCCGCCGAGCAGGCGCGCGTTCGTGATCAGCAGCGGGCTCAGTTCCATCCCGGCACTCCCCGCTTGCGGCGCGTCAAAATGTCGAGGCACGCCATGCGCACCGCGACCCCCATTTCGACCTGCTCGGTGATCGTCGAGCGCGTGGGATCGTCGGCGACGCTGGAGTCGATCTCGACGCCGCGATTCATCGGGCCGGGGTGCATGACGATCGCGCCGGGCTTCGCCTTTTCGAGGCGTTTGGGGGTGAGGCCGTAGAGCGCGTGATATTCGCGCGCCGAGGGCAGATAGGCGCCGTCCATGCGCTCGTTCTGGAGGCGGAGCATCATCACGACGTCGGCATCCTTGATGCCCTCGTCCATGTCGGCGAAGGTCGTGACGTGCATGCGCTCCATCGCCGGGGGCGTGAGCGTCGGCGGCGCGACGATGCGCACCTCGTTGCCGAGCAGGGTGAGCGCAAGGATGTTCGAGCGCGCAACGCGGCTGTGGAGGACGTCGCCGCAGATCGCGATGGTCAGACCCTCGACCTTGCCCAGCCGCCGGCGGATGGTGAGCGCGTCGAGCAGCGCCTGCGTCGGATGCTCGTGGCGGCCGTCGCCCGCGTTGAGCACGGGGCAGTCGACCTTGTCGGCGATCAGCTGGACCGCGCCCGAGCTGGCATGGCGGATCACCATCGCGTCGGCGCGCATGGCGTTCAGCGTCATCGCGGTGTCGATCAGCGTCTCGCCCTTCTTCACGCTCGACTGCGCGGCGTGCATGTTGACGACGTCGGCGCCGAGGCGCTTGCCCGCGATCTCGAAGGAGAGGAGCGTGCGCGTCGAATTTTCGAAAAAGGCGTTGATGATCGTCAGCCCCGCGAGCCGGTCGTCGTGCTTCGCGGCCCCGCTGCGGTTGAGTTCGACCCATTCTTCGGCGGCGTCGAGGACGTAGCTGATCTCCCATGGGGTCAGCTGGGCGATGCCGATCAGGTGGCGATGGCGAAAGGCATCGCCGCCGGGCGGATAGTCGCTGGCGGGTCGGGTGGTAAAGCTTGTCATTAAAGCCGAGCCTCTACGCAGGAAGCGCGCAGAGGGCAAGCAGATCCTCCCTTCCTCCCTGTGGCGAAGCCATGGGGAGGTGGCAGCGCGGAGCGCTGACGGAGGGGCTTTGGTGCGAGGTTGCGCCCCTCCACCACGCCCTTCGGGCGCGGTCCCCCTCCCCATCGCTGCGCGGCAGGGATTATCGCGTGAGCGCGTCGATCGCGCCCTGCAGGATGAAGGCGGCGGCGGCGCTGTCGATGCGTTCGGCGCGCTTCGCGCGGCTGACGTCGGCGTCGATCATCGCGCGCTCGACCGCGGCGGTCGACCAGCGTTCGTCCCAGAGCAGGATCGGCAGCCCGAGCGGCAGCAGGTTGCGCGCGAAGGCGCGGGTCGACTGGGTGCGCGGGCTGTCGCTGCCGTCCATGTTGAGCGGCAGGCCGACGACCAGGCCGGCGATGCGGTGCTGGGCGATGAGTGCCTTGAGCGTTTCGAGGTCGACCGAGAATTTCTTGCGGACGATCGTCTTGTCGGGGGTCGCGAAGCTCCAGTTCGCATCGCAGAAGGCGACGCCGATCGTCTTGGTGCCGACGTCGAGGCCCATCAGGCGGCCGCCGCTCGGCAGCGCGGCGGCGAAATCGAGGGCGGCAGTGGTGATCATGATCTGCCCTCCCTAGCCGTTCGTGTCGAGCGAAGTCGAGACACGCCTGGGACGCGCGACGGTTCGGCGTGTCTCGACTTCGCTCGACACGAACGGAATCAGGACTTGGCCTTCCCGGTCGGCGTGGCGTTTTTGGACGTCGTGGCAGAAGCCGGCACCGGCAGCGGCGCGGCCGCGGGCGGGACGGGCGAGGGCTTGCCCTCGTAGGTCGCGAGGCGGCGCAGCACGTCGGCGCGGACGTTCGCCCAGAAGAGGGTGATGTCGAAGACATGGTAATTATTGCCCGGCAGCACGTAGCTCGGCGCATAATGTTTCGCGATGTCCGCGTCGCCGATCATCAGCAGCCCGCGCGTGTCGTCGCATTTCGCGCCGATCCTGCCTGCGATCAGCGAGCCCCCCTTGAATCCGTCGACGGGCTTCAGCGTGCCGAGGTTGTCGCTGCGCTTCGCCGCGGTGTCGGGGATGCCGGTGATCGGATTGGTGCACAGCATGCGCGTGTCGCGGCGCGGGCGGCCGTCGAAGCCGACGGTGCCGTCATAGGCGTCGAGCACCATCTGCGGGTCGGCGGGTTCGGCGAAGCTCGCCCAGCTGAGGATACAGCCCTTCTGCTCGGGAGTCTCGCATGCGGGCAGGCCGAGCCCGGCGATGTCGGTGTCGCGGCTGACGGGCCAGCCGATGACATAGGCCGCGACGATGCGCTTCGCGAGCGGGGTGCCCGCGATGCGGTTCTTGAGCAAGGTGGTGAGGTGCAGCGCGCCCTGGCTGTGGCCCGCGAGGATGATCGGCTTGTCCTTCGGGATGGCCTCGAGGAAGGCCTCGAAGGCCTGTTCGACGTCGCGATAGGCGGCGTCGATCGCCTTGCCCGCGGTGACGCGGTCCTCGGCGAGGAAGGCACCGAGCGTCGCCTGCCGGTAGCGCGGCGCCCAGACCTCGCCGGCATCGCCGAACGCGCTCGCCATGCCCTGCATGAACAGGGTTGCGCGGTGGTTCGCGTCGCGGTCGTCGAGCGGGGCGTTCCAGCTCGAGCGGCTGTAATAGCTGGTCGGGTGGACGAAGAAGATCGCGGCGTCGCCCCTCGGCGCGGCTTCGGCCCCGCCGGGCGCGGCGGCCTCGGTCGCGGCGTTGGCCGGCGGGATCAGCTTGTCGGTCGCCGCCCCGGCGCTGTCGGGGGCGGGGGCTTCGCCGCCGGCCTCGGGCGGGCGCCAGTCGGACGGGTCGTTCTCGAGCCCCGGGCGCGCGAACCACATCTTGGGATCGTCATAGGTATTGGGCGCCGCCGCGGTCTGCTCGACGAATTCGGTGCTGGGGACAAGCGCGGTACGCGCAAACCAGCCCGGCGCCAGCTGATAGGCGAGGCCGATGCCGAGGATGAGGAAGATGATGACGGCGATGAGGTAGAGAAATTTGCGGGCCAATGCGGGCTCCATGCGGGCGGGCGAGGGCGGTGCGCTATCTGGCTTGCGCGCACCGCTTAAACAAGCCCAGATGTGGGACATGATCGACGCGCCCGCAAGCCCGCACGCCCCCGAGTCGCCCCCGTCCTCGTCACGCCTCGACGAAAGCGACGCACCCTGGCCGCTCCGCCCGTGGATCATGGCGGCGATCTGCGCCGCCGCGGGGCTCGTCTTTCACCTGACGCTCGACTGGCGGTACGCGCCGGACCTCGATCCGGGGCGCAATGCCTTCGCGGCGTTCGTCACGGTGGCGACGCTCGTCTTCGTGCTCGGGGTCGAGCACCGGCGCTGGCATTGGGCGCTGGGGTTCGCGCTGGGCTGGGGCGCGGTGATCGCGCTGATCGTGTGGACCTCGGCGGGCTATAATTTCAATGCGTCGATGTTCGAATGGCCCTTCTGGTCGGGGCTGCTCGCGGTGCTGATCGCGACGCCCTTGTTCCAGACGCGGCGCGACGTCGCGCCCGACTGGCGTTTCTGGAAATTGTGGACGATGCCGTACGAGCGGCTGCACAGCCACGCCTGGACCGACGCTGTGATCGGCGCGGCGGGGCTGGCCTTCACCGGGCTGAGCTTCCTGCTCGTGCTGCTGATCGGGTCGATGTTCGAGCTCATCGGAATCAAGCTGGTCATGGAGATGTTCGAGACCGGCTGGTTCCCGTGGATGCTCGCGGGTTCGGCGTTCGGCGGTGCCGTGGGCCTGCTGCGCGAGCGCGACAAGCTGGTCGCGACGCTGCAGAAACTGGTGATGATCGTGCTCGCGGTGCTCGCGCCGGTGCTGGCGGTCGCGGTCGTGCTGTTCCTGCTGTCGCTGCTCGGCACGGGGCTGACGCCGCTGTGGGATTCGGGCTTTTCGACCGCGGCGCTGATGATGGCGGCGGCGGCCTTTGCGGTGCTGCTCGCCAATGCGGTGATCGGCAACGGGCGCGAGGAAAGGTCGGGCAACCGCCTGCTCCACGGCGCGGCGGCGGTGCTGGTAGCGGCGGTGCTGCCGCTCGCGGTGATCGCCTTTTATTCGATGCACCTGCGCGTGATCCAGTACGGCTGGACGCCCGAGCGGCTGTGGGGCGCTGTCGCGGCGATGGTCGCGCTCGCCTATGGCGCGGCGGGGTTGTGGGCGGTGGTGCGCGGGCGGCTCGATTTCGACGATCTGCTGCGGCCGCTCCAGCAGAAACTGGCGATCGGGTTGATGCTGCTCGCCTTGCTCCTCGCGCTGCCGGTGATGGATTTCGGCGCGATCTCGACGCGCGACCAACTGGCGCGGCTGAAATCCGGCGCGGTGAAGGTCGAGAAATTCGACTGGGCAGCGATGGCGTTCGATTTCGGGCCGAGCGGGCGCGCGGCGCTGGCCGACATCGCCAAATCGCCCGACAAGGCGAAGGCCGACCTCGCCAAATGGGCGCTGGCGACGAAGAACCGCTGGGACCTGAACATCGCGGGCGAGCCGGTCGATGCCGCGGAGGTAAGCTTTGGCGCCAAGCCGATCCGCGACAAGGTGCGTGTGCTGCCCACGGGACAGCTACTGTCCGACGATGCCTATCAGGCGATCGACGCGCGCGGGCAGTGCCGAGCGGCGCCGTGCGCGGCCTATGTGCTGGCCCCCGACCAGATGGTCGTGATCGGCAAGGGCAATAATGTCGTGCTCTTCGCGCGCGATGCGAAGACCCGCGCCTGGGAGGAGGATTATCAGGGCTTCTCGCCCGGCGCGGTCGCACAGGGGCCGACGGTCGACGAGGTCGAGAAAGCGACCATCGAGGTGCGGCCGGTCCAGCGGCGGCAGGTGTTCGTCGATGGCAAGCCGGTGGGCGAGGATTTCGAATAGCTGAAATCCTCCCTGTGGCCGGAGGCCATGGGGAGGTGGCAGCGCGAAGCGCTGACGGAGGGGTTTTGACGCGGCGTCGCTGGCCCCTCCACCACTCGCTTCGCGAGCGGTCCCGCTGGCGCTATGCGCCGTCTGCGACTCCCCCATGACTTCGTCACAGGGAGGATCAGGATGGTTGAAGCGCGCGGGGGAGGATGCTAGCGGCCCAGCTTCTCCCGCAAAGGCAAGATGAATGGCAATCGATCAGGCAACGGTTAGGAAAATCGCGTCGCTGGCGCGCATCGCGATCAGCGATGCGGAAGCCGCCGCGATGGAAGGCGAATTGAACGGCATCCTCGGCTGGGTCGAGCAACTCGGCGAGGTCGATGTGACCGGGGTCGAGCCGATGACCGCGGTGATCCCCAACACGCTGCGGCTGCGCGACGATGTGATCGACGCCGACCCGCTGACGGGCGGCAACCGCCGCGACGACGTCCTCGCCAATGCGCCCGCCGCGCAGCATGGCTTCTTCGGCGTGCCGAAGGTGATCGAATGATGGGACATCATTCGATCATCCCGGACAGCGGCGCAGCCGCGACCGATCCGGGATCCAGAGACGAAAAAATGGGCGCTTTGACGCTCTGCGCCCCCGCTTTCGACGGGGAACGGTGAGAAACGAGATGACTGATTTAACAAATCTAACGGTAGCGCAGATCCGCGACGGGCACCGCGCGGGCGATTTCAGCGCCGTCGAGGTCGCCGAGGCGTTCAACGCCAATGTCGCGGGCGCGAAGGCGCTCAACGCGTTCATCGTCGAGACGCCCGAGCATGCGCTCGCCGCGGCGAAACAGGCCGACGCCGACCGTTCGGCGGGGACGCTGAAGCCGCTGTCGGGCGTCCCGATTGGGATGAAGGACCTGTTCTGCACCTACGGCGTGCAGACGACCGCGGCGAGCCATATGCTCGAAGGCTTCGTGCCGCGCTATGAATCGACGGTGTCGGCGAAGCTGTGGGACGCGGGCGCGGGGATGCTCGGCAAGCTCAACCTCGACCAGTTCGCGATGGGTTCGTCGAACGAGACGAGCTATTTCGGCAATGTGATCTCGCCCTGGAAGCGCAACGACGGCGGCAATGCCGCGCTCGCGCCGGGCGGCTCGTCGGGCGGCTCGTCGTCGGCGATCGCGGCGCGGCTGTGCCCCGCGGCGACGGGGACCGACACCGGCGGCTCGATCCGCCAGCCCGCGGCCTTCACCGGCATTTCGGGGATCAAGCCGACCTATGGCCGCTGCTCGCGCTGGGGCATCGTGGCGTTTGCGAGTTCGCTCGACCAGGCGGGGCCGATGGCGCGCGACGTCAAGGACTGCGCGATCATGCTCGAGAATATGGCGGGCTTCGATCCGAAGGATGCGACCAGCCTCGATATGGCGGTGCCCAATTGGGAAGCGGCTTTGTCGAGCAATTTGAAGGGCAAGACGGTCGGTATTCCCAGGGAATATCGATTGGAGGGCATCGATCCCGACATCGACGCGATGTGGGATGCGGGCATCGCGATGCTGAAGGACGCGGGGGCCGAGGTCGTCGAGATCAGCCTGCCGCACACCAAATATGCGCTGCCCGCCTATTATATCATCGCGCCCGCCGAGGCCTCGTCGAACCTCGCGCGCTATGACGGCGTGCGCTATGGTTTGCGCGACCTGCCCGAGGGGGCGGGGCTGCAGGACATGTACGCCGCGACGCGCGCCGACGGCTTCGGGCCCGAGGTCAAGCGCCGCATCATGATCGGCACTTATGTGCTGTCGGCGGGCTTCTACGATGCCTATTACACGCAGGCGCAGAAGGTGCGGACGCTGATCGCGCGCGATTTCGAACAGGCTTTTGCATCGTGCGACGTGATCCTCGCGCCGACCGCGCCGTCGGCGGCGTTCGGGCTGGGCGAGAAGATGGCCGATCCGCTGGCGATGTATCTGAACGACGTGTTCGCGGTCCCCGCGAGCCTCGCGGGGCTGCCCGCGATGTCGGTCCCCGCGGCGCTGAACCGCGAAGGGCTGCCGCTGGGCTTGCAGATCATTGGCAAGGCGTTCGACGAGCAGGGCGTGCTGAACGCCGGGCTGGCAATTGAAGAGCGGGCGGGCTTCAACGCGCGCGCCGAAAAGTGGTGGTAAGATGAGCGATTATCGCATCAAGGGCGAAACCGGCGAGTGGGAGGTCGTGATCGGCCTTGAGGTCCACGCGCAGATCACCTCCAACGCCAAGCTGTTCTCGGGCGCCGCGACGGCGTTCGGGGCGGAGCCGAACACGCAGGTGTCGCTGGTGGATGCGGCGATGCCCGGCATGCTGCCGGTGCCGAACCGCGAGTGCATCCGCCAGGCGGTGCGCACGGGCATGGCGATCGAGGCGCAGATCAACACATGGTCGCGCTTCGACCGCAAGAATTATTTCTACGCCGATCTGCCGCAGGGCTACCAGATTTCGCAGCTTTATCATCCACTTGTCGGCGAAGGTTCGCTGACGATCGCCGCCGACGAAAAGGCCGGCATCCCGGCCGACAAGGTGATCGGGATCGAGCGTATCCATGTCGAGCAGGACGCCGGCAAGCTGATGCACGACCAGCATCCGACGATGTCCTATGTCGACCTGAATCGTTCAGGGGTAGCGCTGATGGAGATCGTCTCGCGCCCCGACATGCGCTCGCCCGCCGAGGCCGGGGCCTATGTGCGCAAGCTGCGTTCGATCCTGCGCTATGTCGGTTCGTGCGACGGCAATATGGAAGAAGGCTCGATGCGCGCCGACGTCAACGTCAGCGTGCGGAGGCCCGGCGATGAGTTCGGGACGCGCACCGAGACGAAGAACGTCAATTCGGTGCGCTTCGTGATGGCGGTGATCGAGGGCGAGGCGAAGCGCCAGGTCGCGCTGATCGAAAGCGGCGGCACGGTGGTGCAGGAAACGCGCCTCTACGATCCCGACCGCAACGAGACGCGCTCGATGCGGTCGAAGGAAGATGCGCACGACTATCGCTACTTCCCCGATCCCGACCTGCTGCCGCTCGAACTCGACGATGCGTTTCTGGCGGAATGCCGTGAGAGCCTGCCCGAACTGCCCGACGCCAAGCGCGCGCGCTATCTGGCCGCAGGGATTTCGGCGTATAACGCCGACGTGCTGACCGCCGAGGTCGAGGCGGCGCGCTGGTTCGACGCGCTGCTGGAGGCGGGCGCGAAGCCCGTCGCGGCGGCGAACTGGGTGACGAGCGAGCTGTTCGGCGCCTTGAACCGGCTGGGCCGCGACATTTCGGATTCGCCGGTCAGCCCGGCGCAGGCGGCCGAATTGCTCGGTCTCGTCGCCGACGGCACGATTTCGGGGACGATCGCCAAGGCGGTGTTCGAGAAGATGCTCGAAACGGGCGACGGCGCCGCGGCGATCGTCGATCGCGAAGGCCTCAAGCAGACCAGCGACACCGGCGCGATCGAGGCCGAGATCGCCAAGGTTCTTGCGGCGAATGAAGACAAGGTCGCGCAGTATAAGGGCGGCAAGGAAGCGCTCTTCGGCTTCTTCGTCGGGCAGACGATGAAGGCGATGCAGGGCAAGGCGAACCCGCAGGTCGTCAACGAGCTGCTCAAGAAGGCGCTCGGCTGACGCGCGCCCCGCGATCCGCCGCAGGGCCATGCGGCCGCACCGCAGGCGTCGACATGGCGGCGGGGGCCCGGGGCAGGCGGACGATCACCGGCTTCGCCCGCATCGGTATCGGCTGACAGGCGGTCGCTGCGCCGGGGGCTGCCCGCGCGGTGGCTGGTGCCGGCTTTCGCCTTGCCGAATCCCTTCGCGCGTTGCATGTCGCTGTAAATGGGGGATTCGCGGATAGCGGGCCGCCGCATTCGGGGGACGATCCGTCGCGGGCGCGGCAGACAAGGGGGGTAATCATGATCAAATTGGGACTGATCGGCCTGGTCGCGGGCGGGGCGCTGAGCTGGTGGGGCGGGCAGGGCCTCTATGAAAGCATCAACGCCGGCAAGCGCGTCGACATCACCGTCGCCCAATTGATGTCGCAGAAACCGGGGGTCGGCTGGTACCGGATCACCGACGCGCGCTGGTTCCTGATCGACGGCGGCGTGATCACCAGCGGCGAGTCGGGCTCGGCGGGCGCCGATATCTATAGCCCCGTGCGCACGGCGACGCCGGGCAATGGCAAGATCCAGGTGCTGGTGCACCGCGAGAATCCCGCCGAAGCGGGACTGCTGATGGGGCTGCTGCAGGAGCCCGACCCGGCCAAGGCCGAGGCGAAGATCAAGGGCAATCCCGCCTATACCAAGGAACGCCCGGTCGAGGGGATGATCGAGTTCGGGATCAATTCGGACAGCGGCGACACCGACGCCGTCAAGAAATCCTTCGGGTCCGAACTGGCCGACGATTATGTGGTTATCGCCGACGGGGCGAAGCCGGCGGGCTATCTGCTGCCGCTCCTGGGGTTGCTCGCGGGGCTCGCGGTGCTGGGCTATACGTTGCTCGGTTTCATCCGGCGCGACCCGCCGCAGCCCGACCAGCGATAGGGCGCCAGTTCTGACATCGACGACCGGGGCGCGGGGAATGATCCATGTCCCGGCCCCAATCTATCAGGGGGACGGAATGCCGAAGATTTACCTGCCGGCCGCCATGGTGGCCGCCGCGTTCTGCATGACGGCGACGGCGGCGCACGCGCAGGCGATCAAGCCGCCGGCGCCGATGCGCACCTTCAGCGCTGCGGAGGTGGCCGCGGTCGAAATGCCCGACACGGCGTTCGAGGCGACGCCCGCCGATGTCGAAACCTATGACAAATATTTCTATTTCCACCGCGATGGCACCGATTTCGATACGGCGTTCAACGACCTCAGCGAATGCGACGCGGTGTCGAGCGGGATCAACTATTATCTGGGCGGCGACAGCGCCATGTCGAGTTATTATATTCAGCAATATGGGCTGGCGGGAGCCGCGGGCAGCGTGATCGGCTCGGCGATCGCCGATGCGATCTTCGGCTCGGCCGAACGGCGGCGCGTGCGGCGGATCAACATGCGCAATTGCATGGGGTTCAAGGGATATGACCGCTACGGCATGGAAAAGGAGCGCTGGCAGGCCTTTCACTTCGAAGAGGGTTTCGGCCGCGTGAAGGACGAAAAGCGCGACGCCTATCTGATGAAACAGGCGCGGGTGGCCTCCGGGCCCAAGCCGAAGGGGGAGGTGCTGCCGCGATGATCCGGATGTTGATGGGCGCGCTTGCGATGGCCGCTGCCGCCGTTCCCGCCGCGGTGCGGGCCGAGGCGATCGAGGAAAAGAACCTGCTGTCGGGCAAGGCCAAGATCGAGCCCGATAGCGGCTATATCTATGTCAGCGGCCCGGTCCGCCAAATGGGCATGCTGCTGCGCCTGCCCGACGCCGCGACGATCGGCGAATATGAACGGGAATGGGCGATCGAACTCGCCAAGGTGCAGAAGAAATATCCGGGCAAGCTGAAGGGCTGGGAGGCCAGCAAGGAATATGCGGAGACGCAGGGGCGCCGCATCCCCGAACGGCCGATCGAGCCGACGCCCGAGAATTTCGCGATCGGGCCTATCGAACTGCGCAATCCGGTCAGCTTCGGGCCCCAATTCGTCTTTGCCAAGGGCAAGAATCCCGAGGCGTACAGCTATTTGACGAAGGTGAAGCCCGGTCGCTACGCCTATTATGGCCCAATTTTCCTGGGGCCCAACGGCGCACTCGCGGGCATGTGCTATTGCATGGGGACGGTCGCGTTTGAGGTGAAGGCCGGGACGATCACCGACACGGGCAATTTCCTGCTCGTCGGTTCGGGGACCGACCCCGATTTCCCGGCCCGGCCCGAGAAGGTCGAGGGCTCCGAGGCGGGGCTATATCGCCCGGTTGCGGGGAGCGAGCAATGGGGCGCGCTGGCCTATGGCTTGCCTGAGACGCTCAAAACCTATCCCAATGAGCAGGCCGATTTCCGCGCGCATGGCAAGCTCGACAATTTTTACGGCATCACGGTGGGGCGCATGCCGCCCGTCGCGGGCGTGCTCGCCTATGATCGCGACAAGATCGTCGATCTTAAGGCGGCCGTTCCAACGCCGGTAGTGGCCGAGGAAGGGCCGGCGGGGCAGCCGGGGGCCGAGGCGGCGGGGAGCGAGTGACAAGGGGCCGCGCGGGCTAGCGCACCATGCGCTACTCTCCTGTTTTGGGGCGCCGCGGACGCTGATCGCCGGCGAGGACGACGGGAAGAGCCCTAGCTTTGCTGCGGCGGCACTTCGCTCGGGCCGCGACCGGGCTGGTCGATGTCGCCGCCGCCGGGCGCGCCGGGGATCTCGAGCGGCTGGCCGGCGGGATCCTCGAGCGGGGTCGGCTGCACCGGCTGTTCGGGCGGCGCGACGGGGTCGATCACGTCGGGCTTGGGCTTGGGCAGCGGGTCCGCGGCATGGACGTGAAGGCTGGACTTGAAGGTCATGCGATTTCTCCTCGCCCGATCAACGGGCGAGGGTGCGCCGGCGTTCCGCAAGTCGGCGCGGATCGCGCACTTTCGGGGCGTTCCTCCCCTTGCCCTTGGCCGCGCGTCTGCTATAGCCCCGCGCGGCCCGCACGGGCGTGCGCGGCTTTGCGCGCGCATCCGTGCACCCGGCCGAAGCTTCCCATGCGGGCGTGGCGGAATTGGTAGACGCGCTGGTTTTAGGTACCAGTATCGCAAGATGTGGGGGTTCGAGTCCCTTCGCCCGCACCAGTTTCGCAAGCGCGCAAGGCCGGGAAACCGAGAGATTTTGAGCAAGGATAAGACCAAGGCAATGAAGACCGTCGAAACGCTGAACGAAGGCCTGAAGCGCGAATATCGCGTTACCATCACCGCCAAGGACATCGATGCCCGCGTCGATGACGAGGTGAAGAGCATCGCGCCGACCGTGCGCATGCCCGGCTTTCGCCCCGGCAAGGTGCCGCCGAACCTGATCCGCAAGATGCACGGCGCCGCGCTGTCGGCCGACGCGCTCAACAAGGCGATCGAGGCGGGCGTCCGCGACCTGATCGCCAAGGAAAAGCTGCGCCCCGCTCTGCAGCCCGCCGTCACGCTGGGCGACGAATATGAAGCCGGCAAGGATGCCGACGTCACTGTGGCGCTGGAAGTGCTGCCCGACATCGAGGCGCCGTCGATCGAAGGCCTGAAGCTCGAGCGGCTGACCGTTCCCGCCGACGACAAGGCGGTGATGGCCAAGATCGAGGAATTCGCCGCGCAGATGAAGCGCTTCGAGGAAGCGCCGAAGACGAAGAAGGCCGCCCAGGGGGACCAGGTCATCATCGACTTCGCCGGCAGCGTCGACGGCGTCGCCTTCGACGGCGGCACCGGCGAGGACATGGCGGTCGAGATCGGCTCGGGCCAGCTCATCCCCGGCTTCGAGGACCAGCTCGTGGGCGTCAAGACCGGCGACGAAAAGGTGCTGAAGGTCACTTTTCCCGAGGATTATCCGGTCGAGAATTTGAAGGGCAAGCCCGCCGACTTCGCCGTCACGGTGAAGGAAGTGAAGGTCCCCGCGGCGTCGAAGATCGACGACGAATTCGCGAAATCGCTGGGTCTCGAGAGCCTCGACAAGCTCAAGGAGATCATGAAGGACCAGGTCGAGCAGGAACATAATGGCCTGACCCGCACCCATATGAAGCGCAAGCTGCTCGACCAGCTCGCCGCCGCGCATGATTTCGACGTGCCGCCGACGATGGTCGAGGCCGAGTTCGGCCAGATCTGGCAGCAGCTCGAGCATGAGGCGAGCCACGAGGAAGACGTCGAGGCGGCGAAGGCCGAGCTCGAAAAGGACAAGGACGAATATCGCGCGATCGCCGTTCGCCGCGTCCGCCTGGGCCTGCTCCTGTCGGAAATCGGCCAGGCGCATGGCGTGCAGGTGTCGCAGCAGGAAATGCAGCGCCTGGTCGCGCAGGCCGCGCAGCAATATCGCCCCGAAGACCGCCAGCGCTTCATGGAATATGTGCAGCAGGACCCGCTCGCCGCGGCCCAGCTCCGCGCGCCGCTCTATGAGGATAAGGTCGTCGACTTCCTGTTCGAAAAGGCCGAGATCAGCGACCGCGAAGTGACGCGCGAAGAGATCGAAGCCGCGATCGAGGCGGACGACGACGGCCATGTCCACGGTCCCGGCTGCGGCCACGACCATGGCCACGACCACAAGCCCGCCAAAAAGGCGGCCGCGAAGAAGCCGGCCGCCAAGAAGGATGCGGTGAAGGAAGAGGCCAAGGCCGAGGAAGTGCCTGCCAAGAAGGCACCGGCGAAAAAGGCCGCGGCGCCCAAGGCCGAAGCCGGGGAAAAGCCGGCTGCCAAGAAGGCACCGGCCAAGAAGGCTGCTGCCAAGAAATAAGCTTCGCGCCGCGTGAATAGCGAAAGGCCGGGTGGAGGATGCTCCGCCCGGCCTTTTTCGTTTTTGGGCTGGGCGGCGGGGAGTGGAGGTGACGGCTTTGGAGTGGGGAGCGGACATAATAATCCTCCCTGTCGCGCAGCGATGGGGAGGGGGACAGTTTGGGGTCGTCCGGTCCCCCGGACCGGACTTGGATTGCCGGGGGCAATCCAACCCCAAAC
>SCNT01000034.1 GCA_005503165.1 Sphingomonadaceae bacterium 3R27E2-A | reverse complement strand
TGCAGCTACGCCCTTCGGGCTCCGCTGCACAGGCCATTGCTTACACTGCGCTCATGCGCAACAAAGCTGCTGGGCTCTAATCCCCGCTGGTGGAAACCAGGGGGTCACGTCAGGGAAAAAATTGACAATCCCGGCGTCAATGAGCGGCATCATATCGAGCAGTAGCGCGACATTTTTGACCGTCTCTTGGCGGTACTGTGCAGGATGCTTTGTGGGGTCGAATTTCTCGTTGATGCCCGCGGGATGGTGAAACGGACTCTGGATGAGGATTTCACCGAAGTAGTTGGCGCTGCCAAGCGCATATTCGATGACCATTCGCGGATCGATTATGCCGGTGTAGAGTGCACGGAGCCGGCCATCGGGCTTCGGAAGCAGAGAGATCAGGTCGGTATCCGGAGGCCATAGAACCCGGAATACTTTGTGAATCTCGGCGATCTTTTCGTCGGTCAGCTCGCGGCGGACCTCTTCCCAATTCTTGCCCTCGGCAATTCCCAATATTTTCCCGATCGCACGAGCGTGCATGACGTTTCTCTCGCGAATGCTGAGTTCGCTCCAGGATGGGCGTAGCGAGGCGGGTATTTTAGAGCAGCACACGGCCCACGCTTTACCCGAACCACAGCCGCAGTCGTCACGCGGGCGCAGTCGCGCAGAATTCGCGTCTTTCGCCAGAAATGGCGCACGGGGTTCGGTTCGACCGAACTCGTCCTGATAGCCGACGCTACCGTCCTTGTACCCGACGTAGGTCTCGCCGCCAAATCGCCAAAGCTCGTCATTGGGCGGCAAGAGCGTGGCGCCCATGCTCGCCCATTCGCCGGTGACATACCTCTCCGGATAGAGCCACTCCTCTTGGCCCGCCGCTATATAACGGTTCGCTCGCGCCTTCAGGATGTAATTGATCTCACAGACCTGTCCGTCGGTCAGCTTGCGTCCATGGATGAAGGCGTCCGTACGGATGAGCGACTGCCGAAAGTTTCGGGCGTTGGTCCGTTTGCTGCAGGGGTCGGGAAGGTCGGGATTCTTCGCATATTCAAGGTTTGTGAGGATCATGCAAAAATTGCGATCCAGCGGATATATCGTCTGACTTGCCTTCCAGGCGATCGGAGGATCGTTCGGATAGGCGCATGTTTTATGTTCGGGCGCGACCGAGTGATTGAAGACGGTGACCGGGTGGTCGCTGATTAGGAACTTGGTGCCGGCATCCTCCGCCGACACGATCTCGCGGACGCCCTCCGCCCACATTGTACAGTGCATCATCCGCACGCCTTGCATCTCGAACATCAGCTGGTTCTGGTCGAGAGACGGATAGTGGCGACGAAGCCATTCCAGACCCTTCGGTGTCCTGAGCTTCTGTGCGTCGATAAATTCGAACAGGTCCTCGAAGTGGCGCATCCACCCCTCGACCGCTGAGTCAGCGAATGCTCGAACAGCGGGGGCGCCCTTATTGTCGATCGCGCCGAAAAGCCGGCGTTCGATTTCATCATTGATCTCGAAGCCAAAGGCGGTGGTGTATAAGTCCGTTTGGACGAAGCATTGCGACGGCGCAGAATCGAACAAGGATTTTCCGAAGACTTTACTTCCATCGCGTCGCGTGTGCGCTGGCGGCTTCAGATCAAGGTACTTGAGCTTGTCTCGGTCGGGCTCGATGAAGCCGCGCTGATACCATTCCGGCACATAGTGGTTGTCGCGAGCTTTCGACATCCGGGTGATTGTGCAGCCTTGTTCGCAAGCAGCGCAAGATCTTTCACGAGCCGACGCATTTATCACAGGACGCAGGGGCCTCCCTGGGCAGTCGATCAACATGACGCCAATCGAATTGCGATCCTTTGAACGCTCTGCTTTCAGGGCGATCCGACCCGCCGCGAAAACGCTTTGGACGGCGGCGCTTCGGATGCAACAGGAGCGCTGCTCCTGTTCTTCGCTTCGCTGCGACCCTGCGGGTGCATCCGCCGCTGGTACCGCCGCCCTCTCGCTTCTGCCGCGGCGGGATCGGCCTGCGCGCGAAGCAGGAGCAACGCAATGGCAGCGATTGGCATGGTGAATGGCAGCATCGAAAAGGGCTTCGTCGGCCAGCTGACGACTCTGTCGATCAGGGCACCCATCGAAATCCGCCCCAACCGGGCGAAGGGGTCTGAAATTCAGCCCGACTACCGCCTCTGGTCCGACGGAGTTGAGATCGGCGCGGGCTGGATCCGCATCGGCGCCGGCTCCGGCAAACCCTACGTGTCGATCACGATCGAGGCGCCCGAGTTTGGCCCGCGCCGCCTCTACGCGAACCTCGGCCGCGCAGCTGGCAGCGATGACGAGAGCAACTTTGCCATCATCTGGAACGCGGTCGACTGAGTTGACGCGACGTTATGGTATAAACTGTGAAGCTGCGCTTGCATCGCTCATGCAATCGCTTGTTTCCCTTACGGCATCTGTCGCTCTAACCGGACCGCGTCGGCGCCGTCGGGGGACCGCGCCGATGGGGGTACATCTCTCAGCAATAACCTGTCGGCCGAGCATGCGACCCGCTCGGCCGTCACTCGGCGGCATCCTCGCGTTCCGGATCAATATCGGGGTGCAAGGGTGTCGCCACCTTGTTAGGGTGTCCGCACATGCGTAGCGGTATCGATCATCTCCCACCCCAGAAGCAGCGCGAGCTTGAACGCGTCGTCGAGATCATCTTCGAGGAATTCGACGATGCCTTGGCGCTCGCGACGCAGGACTGGAAGCGCAAAGGGCGCATTTCGAAGATCATCCTTTACGGAAGCTACGCCCGCGGCGGCTGGGTCGACGAGCCGCATACGGCCAAGGGCTATCAGTCGGATTATGACCTTCTCATCATCGTCAACGACAAGCGGTTGACCGACCGGGTCGAATATTGGTCGAAGCTCGACGACCGCCTGATCCGCGAGTTTGGCGTGACGAAGGCGATCCGGACGCCGGTAAATTTCATCGTTCACAGTGTCGACGAGGTGAATTCGGGCCTAGCTGAAGGCCGCTACTTTTTCATGGATATCGCCGGTGACGGCATCGCCCTTTATCAGCAGCTCGACGATGACTTGCCCGAACCGCAGCCAAAGTCGCCGCATGCGGCTCTGGAAATGGCACAAGAATATTTCGATGACTGGTTTCCCAGCGCCTCGGAATTTCAGGATGATTTCCAGTCAAATCTCGATCGCGGTCGGTTGAAGAAGGCGGCTTTCGAGCTGCATCAGGCCACTGAGCGATTCTATCACTCTGTCCTTCTGGTGTGCCGGTTCTACTCGCCGCACGTTCACAACCTCGCCCATCTCCGCACGCAGGCTGAGCGCATCGACGACCGGCTGATCGAGGCCTGGCCGCGCGAGGCGAAGGCCGATCGCGCGCGCTTCGAGAAGCTGAAGGAGGCCTATGTGAAGGCCCGCTACTCTAAACATTACCGCATCACCGAGGAGGAGCTGGCGTGGCTCGGCGAGCGTGTTGCGGCCCTGTCGGCGATCGTCCAGACGATCTGCCGCGAGCGGATTGCCCAGCTCGAAGCCACCGCCCGGCAGGCGGGCTGATATGGTAGCGACACCGAGCGCATCCGAGCTTTATGCCGCGCTGCATATCCTGATCGCGATCGATGACGACGCCGGTCTCTTCGATCGCGGTGCCGAAGAGGGCGGATATCGGTCCGAGGAGCTCGAGAAGGCGCTCAAGGTCGTGCGAGCCGCCTTGGGGATTGCCGACTAGGGATCCCGCATTTGCTACTCGGCTAGGGTGACCGAGATCGGGCAATGGTCCGAATAATGCTTCTCGCCGGGCGCGTAGGTCGTCTCCACGAATGCGGCCAGGTTGTTTCCAGCGCGCTTGTCGAGCACGATATGGTCGATGAAGCTGTCGTAGCGGGGGTCGCACTTGGGGCTGATGCCATTGTCGGCGAGCTGGAGGTCCGCATTGGCGGGCTGACTGTCGTCGATGTCGCTCCAGAGCGGATCGCCGGCGAGGCCGAGGCGGCGGTTCCAGTCGCCGAGGATGGCGAAGCGGTCAGGCCCCGCTGCAGCAGCGTCGATCCACGTCTCGAGCGCGGGCCATTGTTCGAGCAGAACTGGGCAGGCCTTTGCCTCCGATCCCGCAAAACAGCCCGATTTCAGATGCACGCCGAGGAGGCGGATAGGGGGATTGCCCGCAGGTCGGAGCGTGATGTCGATGCCCGAGCGGAGCTGCGCGTTGCCGAGCATCAGCGAGGTGACGTCGGCATGGCGATCGAAGGCGATGCCCTTTTTGACGGCGAACCCGACAGCTTGCCGGGTGACCTTCTGCTCCGGAAACTTCCCGCCGCAGGTGCTGCTCGGTGCGCCGGGACGGCTCTCCATGATGATCGTGAATTTCCCCGGGTCGAATACGCGCGCGGCCGCGGCTTCGTTCTCCACCTCCTGGAAGGCGATCACATCGGCATCGAGGCCGTTCGCGATCCGGCGCATGGCAGCATAATCGCTGTCACCGCGCGGGTTGCAGCCGACGCCGTTCTGCTCGGCGAGGAACTCGAGGTTCCAGCTCGCGAGCTTGAGCGGCCGGGCTGCGCTCGTCGGCGGCTGCGCAGCGGCAGGGGTGACGGAGCAGGCGACGAGCAGGGCGGCGGCGATCGGGCGATAGGTCAGCATGGCTCGCTAGTGGCGCAACCGCTGTGCGAGTTCAACTCGTTCTCTTGGCTGGGACAATGTGCCGATGGCGCAGCCGCTTTTGCGCCGCTATAGCGCCCGTCCGGCCGGGATCCTTCCGGCCGTATAGGGAGAATATTGATGAACCACGCCGAACTGTCGGACAGCGTCGCTGCCTCGCTTGGAGTGAGCAAGGCCGACGGCAAGAAGGCCGTCGATGCGGTGTTCGCGGCCATCACGGACGCTGCCGCCAAGGGTGAGGAAGTGTCGGTCAGCGGCTTCGGCAAGTTCAAGGTCTCGACCTCGGCTGCGCGCGAAGGCCGCAACCCACAGACCGGCGCGACGATGCAGATCGCTGCCAAGAAGAAGCTCGGCTTCGGTGCCGCCAAGGCGGTCAAGGATCGCCTCAACGGCTGAGCCGGTACGTCCCGCCGGCAGGACCGGCGGGACGGCCGCGCGGCGGCGTGTCGAGCGCGGCACCTGATGAGCGCGCTCTGGCCTCGCAGGCTCCGGCCAGGGGTCGCGGCATTGTTCTGGCCGCGCGAGCGCACTTGGGCTCGCTGTCCTTGCGGCGCGGGCGCGCGCGTCCGGGCCGGGTGGACAGCGCTGCCGCGCTGCCACGGTCCTGGCTGCGCCAAGACCTACCCTCCCGTCCGCGCGCACGCCGCGCCGCTGCGGGCTCGCCAAGAGCGCATCCTTTGGCCCTGCGGGGCCGGGCGGCATTGCTGGCTAAAGCGGAAGTTCGGCCTGCGATCGCAGCGGCTCGACGAAAAGCGTGTGCCGGGCCGGCTCTTCGAACAGGACTTCGTTAGGGAGCGTGCCGTCGAGCCAGTGCATCACGTCGCGGCGATGGATGATGACGCCATGACGCTGCTGATAGGGGATTACATCGGCGCCCGCGGGAATTGTGAGGATCCGGTAGGAGAGGGGCCAGTCGGCGAGCGGGGGATCCCATACGCCCGCGAGGTAGAAGAAATTGCCGCTGTCGAGTGTTACCCGGTAGCGGTGGTCGCCGGTACCCATGCGGAACTCGGACGCGGGGATCAGGCAGCGGCGCTTCGGGAAGGCGCGTCCTTCCGAGCGGACAAAGCGGTAGTTGACGCCGTCGGAAAAGCGCGGGTCGCTTCCCCAGACCGCCTCGACCATTTCTATCTCGCTTTCATCCTCGGGATTGCGTCTTATGAGCGCACGGCGGCCGCCGTCCGGGGCATCGGGATCGAAAGGGGTTGGCGCCGTGCTCATGGTTGGAACATAATGGGAACGACTTTGAGTCGCAAGCATCAGGGGCTGCACGATAATGTGTAACGATTACAAGCTGGAAGTCGACGTTGCTTCGATCATGGAAGACTTCGACGACCTCCAGATCAAGATCAAAATGCCCGAGGGCGCGCCGAACGTGCCGGCGCGCGAGGATGTGCGAATCACCGATATGGCGCCGATCGTGAAGGCGAGCGATGGCGACGCCATCGGCGAGCTGGTCAACCGGCGGTGGAGCTGGCCGGGGCAGGGCGGCAAGCCGGTCTATAATGTCCGCTCCGAGGGCCGCGATCTCGGGACGCAGCGTTGCCTCGTGCTTTGCGACGGCTTCTACGAGTTCACCGACCCCGCCGATCCGTCGCAGAAGCGCCTCGATAAATGGCTCTTCACGATGAAGGATCATCGCTGGTTCTGCATGGCGGGCATCTGGCGCGATGCGCATGTCGGTGAGGCCTTCAGCCTGTTGACGATGGACGCCGGCCCCGACATCGCACCCTATCATCACCGCCAGATCATTCCGCTGCCGCGCGATAAATGGGCGGCCTGGCTCGACCCGCGGACCCCCGCCGAGGATATTCTGCAATGGCTGCCAGCCGGCATGCTCGAGGTCGCACAGGTCTATGGCAAGCCGCCGGCCCAGGGAGCGCTGGCGCTATGACCATTACCGACGCCGAAAGGCTCGACATCTTCGTGCATGCGCAGGAGCAAATCTATCCACGCGCACTCGATGAGATCCGGCGCGGGCGCAAGCGGACGCACTGGATGTGGTTCGTCTTTCCCCAGCTTGCCGGCCTCGGACGCAGCGCGATGGCGCAGCTCTACGGGCTGGCGGGTGCCGAGGAGGCGCGGGCGTATCTCGATCATCCTTTGCTCGGGCTCCGCTACCGCGAATGCGTCGGCGCGCTGCAGGATCTGACTGGTAGCGATCCCGTCGCCGTCTTCGGGGAGACCGACGCGACGAAGCTCCGGTCCTCGCTCACCTTGTTCGAATCGGTGAGCGGCGAACGGCTGTTCGCGGCGGCGCTCGATCGCTGGTTCGGCGGCGAACGCGACTCGCGCACGCTCAAGAAGCTGAGGTTGGACGCAGTCTGAACGGCGCTTTCCGGCGGCTTTGCGCAGCGCGCTTGACGAACGGCCCGACTCGCGAGAACATAAAGGGAACATTTGAAGCGATGTTGCCCCATGACTGTAGCGCCCTCTCTCTCGTCCCGGCCTTCTGCCGAACAGCTCGCGACGCTTCGCGAGGCGGTCGCGCGCGTCGCCGCCGCGCGCGGACCGGTGCTGCCGTTCGGGATCGGCCCGCTCGATCATAGCCTCGCGGGCGGTGGGCTCGACGGCGCCGGCCTCCATGAGGTCGCCGGCGCGTCGGCGAGCTGGAGCGATGACGCCGCTGCAACGCTGTTCGTGGCCGGGATTGCCGCGCGCTTCGCGGCGGCGCCCGGTGTCTCGGTGCTCTGGGCGCTGACGCGCTTCGATCTTTATGCGCCGGCGCTCGAACAGGCAGGACTTGGCCCGGGCGCGATCCTTTACGCCCAAGGCAAGGACGACCGCGATCTCCTGATGATGTGCGAGGATGCGCTGCGTGACGGTGCGCTCGCTTGCGTCGTCGCCGAGGTGAAGGCCGCCGACCAGACCGCGACGCGGCGCCTTCAGCTCGCGGCCTCCGAAGGCAAGACGCCGATGCTGCTGTATCGTCGGTACCGGCGCTACGGCCAATGTCCGCTCGCCGATCCCTCGCTCGCGATGACCCGATGGCGCATCGCCACCTTGCCGTCAGGGCGCCTTGCGACGCCCGGCGTCGGGCGGGGGCGATGGAATGTCGAGCTCGTCCGCCAACGCAGCGGGCCGCCTTTCTCCCTCGAACTGGAGGCGTGCGATGACCAGGGTCGCCTCGCTCTTCCTTCCGCAGCTCGCCATCGAGCGGCTGCGGATGGCGGAACGGCATCCGACGCGATCGAACGCGCCGCCTGACCGGGCGCGGGCCGCCCCGCGCATCGCCGAACCCGTCGACGACAATCCCGGCACCTGCTCGGTGCCGCGTGGTGGCGGCTGGCGTCCCGGCGCGCGCTGGGCGCAGGACAAGGGAGCGCCGCTCGCTGCGAGCGACACACTTCCGGCGCATCAACGCCCGACAATGCGCGAGCTGGGTCGGCGCAGCGAAGCGGCTGCGCCGGTTTTTCGCAATGTGCGTTCGGACGATGGCGTCGGCGGCGGTTCCGTCATGCCGGTGCCGCCGCTCTGGGGTGCACGTCCGACCATCGTGATCGCGCGCGCCGGCCAACGCGAGGTCGTCACCGCGGCCTGTCCGCTCGCCTTCGATCTCGGCCTGTCAGTCGGCATGGCCGCCGCGCATGCGCGGGCGCTCGTCTCAGATCTCGATGTGCTCGATGCCGATCCGGCGGCCGACGTCGCATGGCTTGCGCGGCTCGCCTTGCACGCGGCGCGCCACTGGACGCCGACCGCCGCGGTGTCGGGCCGCGACGGCCTATGGCTCGATTTGACGGGCGCGAGCCATTTGTTCGGCGGCGAAGAGCGTTTCGCGGCGCGTCTGCTTGGTTTCCTGAAGCGCCTTGGGTTCAGCGCGCGTGTCGCGATCGCCGGGACTCCCGGCGCCGCGCACGCACTCGCGCGCTATGGCGGCCGCGACGTGCGGGTCTTGCCGGAAGGGAGGGAGGGGGAGGCGCTGGCTCCTTTGCCGCTGGCGGCACTCCGGCTGACGCCCGAGGCGCTCGCCGCCGCGGCGCGCTTCGGAATCGAGCGGGTTGCCGATCTCTATCCGATGCCGCGGGGACCGCTCGCGCGGCGCCTCGGGCGCGCCGCAGTTGAGCGGCTCGACCAGGCGCGGGGGTTTGTGCCCGAGCCGATCGTTCCGGTGGTTCCATTCGATGTGCCACGCGCGGAGCGCGGGCTTCTCGAGCCGATCGGGACGGCCGAGGCGATCGAGCTGGTGATCGCCGACCTGCTGACCGATCTTGTGGCGATGCTCGAACGCGATGGGCTCGGGCTGCGGTCGGCTGTACTGACCTGCGAGCGGGTCGATGCGGCGAAGCAGGTCGTGAGTGTCGGCACGGCGCGGGCGACGCGCGATGCTACGCATCTCCTGCGCCTGTTCCGGCTGCGGATCGATCGTATCGAGCCGGGACTCGGGATCGAGGCGATGACGCTCGCGGCGCCTGCGGTCGAGCGCCTCGCTCCAGTGGCGCTTGGCGTTCCGTTCGATAGCGAGGCGCGCGCGCCGGACCTTGCACCGCTCGTCGACCAGCTCGCCGGCCGAGCCGGCGCGGACGCGCTGTTCCGGCTGCGGGCGATCGAGAGCGATGTCCCCGAGCGCGCGATCGGGCGGGCGGGGCCTTTGGCCAAGCCTGCCGGCTGGCCGAACTGGCCGCGGCCCGTCCGGATGCTCGATCGCCCCGAGGCGCTGTCGGGCGTGGTCGCGCTGCTTCCCGATCATCCGCCGCGCCGCTTCGCGTGGCGCGGGCGGAGCTATGCGGTGGTCGCGGGCGACGGGCCCGAGCGCATCCATGGCGAATGGTGGCGCCGCCCCGGCGAGATGTGGGCGGTGCGCGACTATTTCCGAGTCGAGGCGGAAAGCGGCGAGCGCTTCTGGCTCTTCCGCCGCGGCGACGCGATCACCGGCAACACCGGTGATTTGAGCTGGTACATGCACGGCGTCTTCGGATGACGACGCCCGCGACGACCTATGTCGAGCTCTACGCCACTAGCCATTTCTCCTTCCTGCGGGGGGCGTCCTCGCCGGAAGAGCTGTTTGCGGCCGCCGCGCACCTCGGCCATACGGCCCTCGGGCTTTGCGACCGGGGCAGCGTCGCCGGCATGGTGCGCGGGCTTTCGGGACAGGAGGCGACCGGCGTCCGGCTGATCGCCGGGACGCGCGTCGATCTTCGCGATGGCCGCTCGCTTCTCCTCTACCCAACCGACCGGGCGGCCTGGTCGCGGCTCACCCGGCTGCTGTCGCTGGGCAAGGCGCGAGGCGGCAAGGGCCAATGCTGGCTCGACTGGCCCGATATCGCCGCCAGTTCGCAAGGCCTCGTCGCGATCCTAGTGCCGGACGCGGCCGATGGCAGGACCCGGCGCGATCTTGCCGAGCTGCGCGCTGCCTTCGGCTCGCGCGCTTTTCTGGCGCTCGCGCTGCGCCGGCGGCCCGGCGATTTCGCGCGGCTGCGCGCGCTCGACGATTTGGCGAGGGAGGCCGGGGTTAGAGCCGTCGCCTGCGGCGACATCCTCTATCACACGCCCGAGCGGCGCCCCCTGCAGGACGTGCTGACCGCGATCCGCGAGAAGACGACGGTCGATGCGCTGGGGTTCAAGCGCGAGCGCTTCATGGACCGCGCCCTGAAGAGCCCGGCCGAAATGGAAAGGCGCTTCGCGCTCTTTCCCGACGCGATCGTGGCGACCGCCGATATCGCGGCGCTATGCCGCTTCGACCTCGGCGAGATCCGCTACCAATATCCCTATGAACAGGTCATGGCGGGGCGGACGGCACAGGAAGCGCTCGCGGCCCTCACCGAGGAAGGCGCGGCGCGGATGTTTCCGGGCGGCGTGCCGCCTGCCTACCGGAAACAGATCGATCACGAGCTGCGACTGATCGGCCAACTCGATTACGCACCTTACTTTTTGACGGTAAATTCGATCGTCGCCGAAAGCCGGCGCCGCGGCATATTGTGTCAGGGCCGCGGGTCGGCGGCGAATAGCTGCGTCTGCTTCCTGCTCGGGGTGACCTCGATCGATCCGATCCGCCACGAGCTGCTCTTCGAGCGCTTCGTGTCGGGCGAGCGCAAGGAGCCGCCCGACATCGACGTCGATTTCGAGCATGAGCGGCGCGAGGAAATCATCCAGTGGATTTACGAGACCTACGGCCGTCATCGCTCCGCGCTGACCGCCGTGGTCACGCGCTACCGCACCCGCGGTGCCGTCGCCGAGGTCGGCAAGGCGCTGGGCTTGCCGCGCGATCTCACCAAGATGCTGACCGGTCTCGTCTGGGGCTGGTCCATGGACGGCATCCCCGAGGAGCGGATCGCCGAGCTCAATCTCAATGCCGATGATCATCGGCTGCGACTCTGTCTCGATCTTGCGCGCCAACTCATTGGAACTCCGCGCCATCTCTCCCAGCATCCGGGCGGCTTCGTGCTGACCGAGGAGCGGCTCGACGATCTTGTGCCGATCGAGCCCGCGCGCATGGAGGATCGCCAGATCATCGAATGGGACAAGGACGATATCGACGTCCTGAAGTTCATGAAGGTCGATGTGCTCGGCCTCGGGATGCTCGGCTGCATGAACCGGGCGTTCAATCTGCTTGCTGAGCATAAGGGGATTAAGGTCGGCATGGCCGACCTGCAGGACGACGATCCTGCCGTGTTTGGCATGATCCAGAAGGCCGATACGCTCGGCGTCTTCCAGATCGAGAGCCGCGCGCAGATGTCGATGCTGCCGCGGATCAAGCCCAAATGCTTTTACGACCTCGTGATCGAGGTCGCGATCGTGCGTCCCGGCCCGATCCAGGGCGATATGGTGCACCCCTATCTGCGGAGGCGGGAGGGCAAGGAGAAACCCGAATATCCAAAGCCCGAGCTTCGCGCCGTGCTCGAGAAGACCTTGGGCGTGCCGCTCTTCCAGGAACAGGCGATGAAGGTCGCGATCGTCGGCGCAGGCTTCACGCCGGCCGAAGCCGACCAGCTCCGCCGCGCGATGGCGACCTTCAAGCTGACGGGCGGGGTGTCGCACTTCTACGACAAGCTCGTCGGCGGCATGGTCGAGCGCGGTTATCCCAAGGATTTCGCCGAGCGCACGTTCAAGCAGATCGAAGGATTCGGCTCGTACGGCTTTCCCGAGAGCCACGCGGCTTCGTTCGCGAAGATCGCTTATGCCTCGTGCTGGATGAAGCATCATCATCCTGATGTCTTCTGCGCGGCGTTGCTCAATGCGCAGCCGATGGGCTTCTATGCGCCCGCGCAAATCGTGCGCGATGCGCGGAATCACGGTGTCGAGGTGCGTCCCGTCTCGATCAACGACAGCCATTGGGACTGTACTTTGGAAGAGTCCGGTGGACGCTATCTCGCGGTGCGCCTTGGGTTTCGCCAGGTGCGCTCGCTCGCGAACGTCCATGGCGCCGCGATCGTCGGGGCGCGGGGCGATGTCCCCTATGATTGCGTTGAGGATGTCTGGCGGCGCGCCGGCGTGCCGCGCGCCGCGATCGAAAGGATCGCCGAGGCCGACGGCTTTGCCTGCCTGTCCGAGGACCGGCGGCAGGGGCTCTGGAAGGTGCGGGGGCTGGGGGAGGCGCCGCTGCCGCTGTTCGCGGCAGCGGACGCCCGCGAGGCGGGCTTCTCGCCCGAGGGGCTCGAACCGCCGACGGCGCTCCGGCCGATGACCGAGGGACGCGAGGTTGTGGAGGATTATCGCACGCTGCAGCTGTCGCTGCGCGCGCATCCCTTGAGTTTCTTGCGGGACGAGCTTGACGCGATGGGCGTGGTCCGCTGCGCGGACCTCGCCAATATTCGCGATGGCCGGAATATCGAGGTGGCGGGGGTGATCCTCGTGCGGCAGCGGCCCGGCTCCGCAAAGGGCGTGCTCTTCGTCACGATCGAGGACGAGACCGGGATCGCCAACGGCATTCTCTGGCCCGACCGGTTCGACATCTACAGGCGCCAGGTCATGTCGGCCTCGATGATCGCGATGCGCGGTCGGCTCCAGAAGGAAGGCGAGGTCATTCACATCATCTGCGACCGGATCACCGATCATGATGCGCTGCTGCGCTCGGTCGGGCGCAGCGATCTTTCCATTGCGCCGGGAAGGGGCGATGGGGCGCGGAGCGGGGGAGGGCCGGACAGCCGCGAGCCCGGCCTGCGCATCCGGAGCCACGATTTCCACTGAAACCCATTTTTCTCCTTGCTCGGCGGACCTCTCCCTCATTGGCTGCCTGATTGCGGGTCTCGGCTCGCCTAATGCCGTCAACCCCCGGCGGGGGTTCGCCCTCGCGCGGGCGCTCGGTGACGGCGGCTCACGGCCCCTCCTTCTGGCGCCATCGGGAACAGGTCCCGAGCAACCAAGGAGACTGAACATGGGTACCACCATCGGAAATCTGACCCTCAAGGACGACGGCAGCTACGAGGGCACGCTTGCGACCCTCATGGTCACCGTGCCGATCGCGCTCGTCCCGAACGGGCGCAAGGCGAAGGACAGCGAGCCCGACTTCCGCTGCGTCAGCCGCCGGAACGGCTTCGAACTCGGCGGCGGCTGGGTGAAGACCGCGCGCTCCACCGGCGCCGAATATATCTCGGTGTCGCTGTCGGCCCCCGAGCTCGGCGAGATCTTCTGCAACGTCGCGAACGCGCCGGGCGACGATCCGACGAAGAAGGTGCTGATCTGGAACGCCCCCGGCACCTGATCGGACAAACTAGGGGCCCCGCCTTCGGGCGGGGCCGCTTCACTCGGGTTCAGCTCGAAGAATGACGAACTCGTCCGGGCGGCCTGCCTTGAGAAGCAGGTCGCCCTTCACCTTGTAACGCCCCGCCGGGAAGTCATCCGCATTTGCAAATCGCAGATCAACGGGGGCGGAGTAACGATAGCCGTCGGGGCTGAAGTGCAGTTCGCCGTTGAACCTCCCGAGCCATCCGGTGAGGCTGCCTTCCTCCATATGTGCCGAGAGTTGCCGCATCTCTGGCGAAGGCAAGCGTGCGACGTCCGCAGCTCCCGTCAGAAGCTTGGGACGCTCGGCCTGCCTTTCCAGCGCGCGCACCTGCCTCGCGCCTTCTTCGTCCATGATCACCACCGTCTGGTTGACGGTCACCAGCTGGATTTGCGTGACGCTCGTTTGCTCGATTACGTCCGCGGCCGATTTTGCCATGGGCGTAGGTTTGTCGCAGCTGGTCGCCACGATGAGAGCACTGACGACTGCGCCGACGAGGGCGGCACCCGCGGCGCTGGTAGCGATAGGCGCCTTGTTGAATTCCTTCTTGGCATTTTTGGCGATCTTCGACTTTTTGATCGCTTTCAGCAGAACAGCGAGGCTGCCATCTCGTAGTCCGACGACCCGCAAATCGGCGCCCTGACCTCGTGCAACCGCCGCCGCGCGCTGCAGAAACCGCCCGAGCTCAGTGGCGTCCACCCCTGAATTGCTGTCGAAATAGAAAGCAAACTCGTCGTCTGCGAGTTTGAAGTCGAGTGCCGCGTTCGCCATTCCATTCCCCCTGAACACCTATGAAATGCTAATTGTCGGCGGGGGCAAGGGAAAAGTCCGACCGGCACGGAAGGCCTGAACGGCCGCCGCCCGCTGGACCATCCCTCTCTCAAAGCCGCTGATCCCTAGGCCGAGGCCAGGCCTTTTCCGTCAACCCTTGCAGGGTCCCTGCGCAAGCTTGGGCCGCGGCTGCGCCGCGGTGACTGCAGCCTGTCCCCGTCCGGCGGGGCGACTGTCGAGCGGGAATGGTCCCGCTCCCGGACAGGAGCCTCGAAATGCCGCTTTCCACTGCCCAATCGCTCGGCTGGAACCTCGCCCGAACAATGATGACGATCATCGTCCTGATTGAGACATCGGCTGGATATTCGGTCATGCCGCTCGACGAGTTCGACGGCGATCCCGCCTGCATCGTATGCGAATATGATCCGTTCAATCGCTGAAATCTCGAGAAAACTCGCCCCACGGTGGTTCCAGTTCCGGTTCCACCCTCGGGGCGTTCTTGCTATGTCGGGCAAGCAGATTGCGCTGTGGTGGTGGTGGAGAGCGCGTCCAATGGGAGGACGCTTATGACTTTTATGATCATCCTCGGCGCCGTGGCTGCCGTCTATATTGCCATCCTGATGTTCCGGCTGGCCGCGGTTGCACTGCCGCTCTACGCGGGCATCGGCACGACGCTCTACCTGATCGATCGCGACTTGGGATATCTGGTCCCGATCATCGCCGGACTGGTCGTCGGCGCCTTGATTGTCGGATGTGGACGAGCCCTCTGCGCCGTCTTGCCGCCGCTTTATCGCTTCGCCGTCATGCTTGTCTTTGCCATCCCCGCTGGATTCGCAGGCTACCAGGCGGCGAGGGGGTTTGCCGGTCTCGGGCTCGCGGACGGCGCCATGCTCGAGGCGCTCGGATTCGCCGGCGCGTTAGTCGCAGCCGCAGCCGCCATGCGTGGCCTCGGTGCGAGGCAGGACAGCGCTCCGAATGAAGCGGCGATAGGCGCCGTGTGAGTACAGCCCGCCGCCCGTGAAAGTTGGATGACTGCCAATCTCCGGTCTGCGTTTCGCTGAATCGCCGAACCGGCGCGGCCTCCCCGATCTGCGCCATCTGCCGGCAAGACGCTGACGCTGGATCGCTGACCGCAACGGCGGCCATGCGACTTTCTTCCCCCGGCGTTCCGCCGTTCCTCGCGAATCAAGAAAGCCTTTGCCCGCCGTCTTCCGCGTTGCTGCGGGCCTGGCGGCTGCGGCGCAATCCCTTGCCGGCCGTCGATGCGCATCGAGGCCGCGATGGTGCGGCTCGACATGCAGCAAAGGACATCATCATGAGCAAGATCGGCAGCTTCCAACTCGTCTCGGGCGAATATCAGGGCGAGATCGTCACGCTTTCGGTGCAGGCCAAATCGGTCCGCATCGTCCCGGAGAAGAACGCAAGCGGCAACGCCCCGAGCCATCGCGTCTTCGTCGGCGACGCCGAAGTCGGCGCCGCCTGGTCGAAGACCAGCCAGGACAAACGCCCCTATCTTTCGGTCAAGCTCGACGACCCGAGCTTCGTCGCCCCGATCTTCGCGCAGCTCTTCGCGGGCGACGAGGGCGAATATGACCTCGTCTGGAGCCGCCAGAACCGCCGCAACGACAATTGATGCGGCGCCCATCGCCCGGCCTCGGCCGGGCGATGTTATATCCAATTTGAGGGCTTTAGCGTGCGTAGCTCGGATATTTTTGCGCTAAGCCTATGATGTATGCGCCGGTAACCACGCCGCCGTTGGCGGGCCAAATCCGGCCGAAAGCGGCGGTTTATTCTCCTCAAACGGGTCGGAGGTGCGAATGGATCAGGCAGTCGGATGGCAGTCGCCATATTTTCCGAAAATATTCGAGCGATATGATCGCGCGGACTTCGCGCAGGAATTCTTGCGGCGAAGCCCCGCCTATCGCGGCGGCTATGCCGCCGCGGCGGCGGCGCCGGGCGCCGACCGCGTGCGGCTCTTTCGGCGGCTCGCCAGCCGCTGGGGGTTGGTTTTTCGCCTTCGATCCTGATCTTTCGGCCGCGGCTGCGCCCGCCCTGTGGCGGCCGCAGGCCTGCGCCTTCGTTACGATCGCGCGTCCGGCGCCCAAGGGCTTTGCGGCGCTGCGCCTCGCCGAGATTGTCGACGGACCCGAGATTGCCGCCGAGCTGCTCTCGTACCGCGACTGGCATGTCGTCCTGCTAGCCGGGGGACGGCACTATCGTCTGCTGATCCGGCGCTGCTACGCGAACGAGCGACTGGCATTTCTTACGCCCGCAGATGCGAAGGCCGGCCTCCGCGCGTCGATGATCATGGCGCTTCACCGCGAACTCCTCGATACGGGTGGCGCTCGTCCGGCACCTGACAGCGCCCCGGGGGCGACGGAGCGCTGGCGCCTGGTCCAATGGCTCCGCCTTCTCGACGCCATGACCGAGGGAGCATCGGCCCGCGACATGGCGGCGGCGCTACTGCTCGCCGACGCGCGCGACTATTCCGCCGCCGAGTGGGACGCGTCGAGCGAACGCCGCCGCATCGCGCGCTGGCAGCGCGCCGCGGTTGCCATGCGCGACGGCGGATTCAACGCGCTCCTCGGCGCAGCCTGATCGGGACATTCCGACGCCCTTCGCTTTGTCCGTTCCGAATCCTTCGTGTGATTTTCCAAGAACGCCTCCTCGTTCCTGAACCCTGATCCGGGTTCCGGTCCTTGGCAGGAGGCCCCATTGTCCGATCGTCCCACGCCCGTCGTCGCCCGCTATCTCCGGACGCCTGAGGCAGCCGTTCATCTCAGCCTGTCGGCGGCAACACTCGAGAAGCATCGCTGCTACGGGACGGGGCCGCGCTATCACAAGCTCGGCGGCCGCGTCGTTTATGCGATCGCCGACCTCGACGCCTGGGCGGCGATCGGACGCAAGACATCGACCTCGGATCCCGGCGTCGGCGACATCTCGCCGCTGCGCCCGGGCCGCCGCTGATGCGCCCGCGAATGGCATCGGCTTTGCCGTCGCCCATGCCGGCGGCGGTGTCTCCGCCTGCCGGCGTTCGGCTCCCCGCAAGCGGCCTGACAGACGTCGAGATGACCTGGATCGAGGGCCGGCTCGAACAGCAGCTCCGCTTCGGGCGGGTCGCCGCCGAGTGGTCCGGCGGACCGCACAAGCGCATCGCGTCCTTCCGTCCGGGTGCGACCTTCGGGCTGATCGGTTGCACCGCGGGCGATCTCGGATGCCTGTTCTGGAGCCTTGCTATCCTCAGGGCGGTCGCACCCGGTGCGCCCTACGCAACCCATCCCGGTGTCCAGCCCGGAGGGGAAATACTTCTCAGCCTTTCCGACCTCGAACCCATCCGGGCGGTGTGCCGAGAGATCGACATGATCGAGGCCTCGGGCGTCGATGCGTGCGACGTGTCGCCCGATCATTGGCGCCACATCGGGCAGCGGCTCGCAGCCGCACTGCCGTTCCGCTCCTACTCGGCCGAACGCCACGCCGCGTGGCTCCGCCGCGGCGAGGCCCGGCCATGAACCGGCGGTGGCTCCGCACGACCGCCGCCTGCGGCGCGCTCTTTTGCGGGCTGTTCGGCGCGGCCGCGATCCTCGCGCCGCAGCCGCGGCTCATCTGGAACGCAAGCGCGAGCGTGCCGGTCGGCCTCTACGCCATCGACGTCGGCGCCAAGCCCGCGCGCGGCGACCTTGTCGCCATTGCGCCGCCCGCGCCGCTCTCCGCCTGGCTTTCGGAGCGCGGCTATCTGCCGCGCGGTGTGCCGCTTCTGAAGCGCGTCGCCGCAACGCACGGCGCGCTCGTCTGCCGCAGCGGCGTCTTCGTCACGATCGACGGCGCGCCTGCGGCGCGCACGCGATCGGCCGACCGCATGGGACGGGCGCTACCGCTCTGGCTCGGCTGCCGCCGGCTGGAGCGCGGCGAGCTGTTCGTCCTCGGCCTGTCTCCCGACAGCCTCGACGGCCGATATTTCGGGCCGCTCCCAGCATCCGCCGTCATCGGCACCGCGCATCCCATTCTCACTCGCGACGCCTCCGGCGCGCCGCTTCGCTGGCGCCGGAACGGCGCGCGGCATCCCCTCCACCTGCCGGACGAGGAACAGACATCATGATGATCGGAAGCTTTCAAACCGCAGGCGAGGGCTATGCGGGATCGATCCGGACCCTCCTGCTCGACGCGATGATCGCGATCGTTCCGGCTGCGCCGTCCGACGCCGAAAACGCGCCGGGCTGGCGGGTGCTGCTGGTCGAGGCCGACGATGGCGTCGAGATCGGAGCGGGCTGGGACCGCACCGGCGAACGCGCCGGTTCCTTTATCGCGCTGCAGATCGACGACCCGGCCTTGCCGTCGCCGCTGCGCGCCAACCTCATTCGCTCCACGCGACACGAGGACGAATATCATCTGCTCTGGTCGCGCCCGGCACCGCAGGCGAAAGGCTGAGTGATGCGGCCTTTGGCTCGCTCGGCGCGCTTCCGCGCGATGCGCATCGCCGGTGCCGCTTTGCTGGCGCTCGCGGCGCTGCCTGCCGTTCCGGCGGCAGCGCGCGAGCGGCCTGTCGCTGCGCCTGCCGCTCATCCTTATGCGCCCCATGTCAGCGAGGCTTCGCAGCGGTTCGCCATACCCGAGGCATGGATATGGCGCGTCATGCATGTCGAAAGCCGGGGTCGATCGCGCGCCGTGTCGCACGCGGGGGCAATGGGGTTGATGCAGATCATGCCGGGGACTTGGGCCATGCTGACTGCAAGATACGGGCTGGGGTCAGACCCCTTCGACGCGCGCGCGAACATCCATGCCGGTGCTGCCTATCTGCGCATGATGTGGGACCGATATGGCGACGTCTCGCTCATGCTCGCCGCCTATAATGCGGGACCGGGCCGCGCCGACGCCTATGCGGTGGGTCGGCGCCGACTTCCCGCAGAGACCATCGCCTATGTTGCCGCGATTGCACCGGCGATCGGCGCATCGGGCATCGCTTCGCTCGCCCCCGCGCCGACACCGACGGCACCGTCCTGGCGCAGCGCTTCGCTGTTCGCCGAACGCCCCGGCGACGATGCGGCCGCGCTGCCCGGTGCAGCTCCGCTGCAATCCGGGCGCAGCGCCGATGCAGCGGAACGTGCGCCACCTCGCGCGCCTGCGGCGCTCTTCGTTCCGCTTTCCGGCCGCGACCAATGATCTGTCGCGCCTCGGTTTCGATGCCTTGCCCGGACCTGTTGGCTCGGGTGTTCTGGCTCGTCTGGAAGGGGAAGGGGGCAGGGCAAGATAAAAGACCGGCCAGCTCGCTGGCGGTATGTGGTTGGTTTGTCTCAGCTTTTGCGTATGGCACGCGGCCCGCCGTGCCATATAGCGGGCAGTTTACGCCTTTCCTTTCAACGGCTTGCCGTCTGGCACCCCGCCGATGAGCGACGACGACCAAGATTTCCGGGTCAGGCCGGGAAGGGGGAGAGACGCGGGGGCGGGTTCCGCCGGTCGCGGCAAGCGGCTTGCGGCGGAGGTGCGGCGTGCGGCCGCGCGTTCGGGCGCGACGCGGCTCCGGCGCGCGGGGCCTTCGCGCGGCGGGACCGGACGTCATGGGCGCGGCCGCCGGGCGCTCGCGGTCATCCGGCGCGGTCCCGCGATGCGCCGTGTCACCGTGATGGCGCGGATCGTCCGGCATCGCGGCGCAGGGTTTCGTGCCGCCCCGCTCGGACGCCACATAGCCTATCTCGAACGCGACGGCGTGACCCGCGATGGACGCGACGCCTCGATGTTCGATGCCGCCGGCGATGAGGCCGATCGCGGCGGCTTCGCTGAGCGCTGCGGCGGCGATCGTCACCACTTCCGCTTCATCGTCAGCCCCGAGGACGCGGCCGAGCTTGGCGACCTGCGCGGCTACACGCGCGACCTGATGAGCCAGCTCGAGGTCGATCTCGAGACGCGCCTCGACTGGGTCGCGGTCGATCATTGGAATACCGACAATCCGCACATCCATGTCCTTGTGCGCGGGGCCACGGCCGATGGCACTGATCTCGTTGTCGACCGGGGCTATATGGCCGAGGGCGTCCGCGGCCGTGCGTCGGAGATCGCGACCCTGGAGCTTGGCCCGAGGAGCGAGCTTCAGGTCGATGCTGCGCTGCGCCGCGAAGTCGAGGCCGAACGCTGGACCAGTCTCGATGCCGAGCTTGCGCGGCGATCGCGCGAGAATGAAATCGTCGATCTTCGCCCGGTCGCCGGGGGCGAGGCCAGGACGGACCGGCATCTGCTGGGGCGTGCCGCGAAGCTCGAGGCGCTGGGGCTCGCCTCGCGTGTCGGACCCGCCCAATATCTTCTCGATCCGGAGGCCGAGGAAAGGCTTCGCACCATCGGGGAGCGCGGCGACATCATCAAGACCATGCACCGCGAAATGGCCGCGCGCGGGATCGCATTCGATGCTTCGGCTCTGGCGATCGGAGAGCAGGGCGAGGGTCCTATAATCGGCCGTCTGGTGGCGCGGGGGCTCGACGACGAGCTCGCGGGTTCTGCCTATGCGATCGTCGACGGGATCGATGGCCGAACCCATCATATCCGCTTTCCCGATCTTGAATGGACCGGCGACGCAAAGCCCGGCGCGATTGTCGAGCTGAGGCACTGGGACGGACGCGATGGCGCCCGCCATATCTCGCTGGCGGTTCGCTCGGATCTGCCGCTGGGCGAACAGGTCGAGGCCCCCGGCGCGACTTGGCTCGATCGGCAGCTTGCCGCGCCCGACCGGTCAATGCGCTCCCAAGGGTTCGGCCGCGAGGTCCGGGATGCGATGAAGGCGCGCACCGCCTTTCTCGAGCGCGAGGAGTTGTTGCCGCGCGACATGGGGCGCCAGTCATCCTGGAAACGGATCGAGATGCTCCGCCGGCGCGAGATGGACGCAGCGGTGGACGCGATCGCGGCGCGAACCGGACTCGAGCATCGGCCGTCGGCGCCGGGCGAGCATGTGAGCGGCATCTACCGCGAGCGCGTGCAGCTCGCCTCGGGACGCTTCGCGATGATCGACGACGGGCTCGGCTTCCAGCTCGTGCCCTGGAGGCCAGCACTTGAGCCGCATCTCGGCAAGCATATCAGCGGAACGGCAACAGCGACTGGCGGCATCGACTGGTCGCTCGGTCGCGGCCGCGGGATCGGCATCTGACCGGACAGGAGAAAACCCATGAACGACCGAATCCTTTGGGGACAAATCACGGTCATCTTCCTGATCGTCCTCGGCGCGGTTTGGACCGCGACGCAGTGGACGGCATGGGAACTTGGCTATCAGGCAGCGCTCGGCGATCCCTGGTTCCGCATATCGGGCTATCCAATCTATCCTCCGCCGGCCTTCTTCTGGTGGTGGTTCGCCTTCGATGCCTATGCGCCGCCGGTTTTCTATCGTGGCGCCGCGATCGCCGCCTCGGGCGGCTTCCTGTCGATCATCGTCGCGATCTTCATGTCGATCTGTCGCGCCCGTGAGCGGCGCCGCGCCGAGACCTATGGCTCGGCGCGCTGGGCTAGCGAACGCGAGGTTCGCTCCGCTGGCATGCTCGGCGAGGACGGGGTGATCATCGGGCGGCTCGGGAAACGCTATCTGCGACACAATGGCGCCGAGCATCTGCTATGTTTCGCGCCGACGCGGTCGGGGAAGGGCGTCGGCCTCGTCATCCCCACCTTGCTGACATGGCCCGGCAGCTGCATCGTTCATGACATCAAGGGCGAGAATTGGGAGCTTACCGCGGGCTTCCGCGCGAGGCACGGCCGCGTGCTGCTCTTCGATCCGACCAACAAGGCGTCGGCCGCCTATAATCCGCTCTTCGAGGTCCGCCGCGGCGAGTGGGAGGTGCGCGACGTGCAGAATGTCGCCGACGTTCTCGTCGATCCCGAGGGCAGCCTCGAGAAGAGAAACCATTGGGAGAAGACGAGCCACGCGCTCCTCGTCGGCGCGATCCTTCACGTCCTTTATGCGGAGGAGGACAAGACGCTCGCTGGGGTTGCCGCTTTCCTTTCAGACCCGCGCCGCCCGATCGAGACGACGCTCCGGCGCATGAAGACGACGAAGCACCTCGGCACATCGGTTCACCCGGTGGTGGCGGCAGCGGCGCAGGAACTGCTCAACAAGAGCGAGAATGAGAGGTCGGGCGTGCTCTCGACCGCCATGTCCTTTCTCGGCCTCTACCGCGATCCGGTCATCGCGGCCGTCACCGGATCGTCCGAATGGAGGATCGCCGACCTCATGGAGGATGATGTCCCGGTCTCGCTCTATCTCGTCGTACCGCCGGGAGACATCAGTCGGACCAAGCCGCTGATCCGCCTGATCCTCAACCAGATCGGGCGGCGCCTCACCGAGGAACTCAATCCCGCTGCGCGGCCGCGTCGGCTATTGTTGATGCTCGATGAGTTCCCGGCGCTCGGGCGGCTCGATTTCTTCGAAAGCGCGCTGGCCTTCATGGCGGGGTACGGGATCAAGGCTTTCCTGATTGCCCAGTCGCTCAACCAGATCGAGAAGGCCTATGGCCAGAACAATGCGATCCTCGACAATTGCCATGTGCGCGTCAGTTTCGCGACGAACGATGAGCGCACCGCCAAGCGCATATCGGACGCCCTCGGGACGGCCACCGAACAAAGGGCGATGAAGAATTATGCGGGCCACCGGCTCTCGCCTTGGCTCGGTCACCTGATGATATCGCGTACCGAGACGGCCCGCGCCTTACTCACACCCGGCGAGGTGATGCAGCTTCCGCCCGACGACGAGATCGTGATGGTCGCGGGTCTTGCGCCGATCCGGGCGCGGAAGGCGAGATATTTTCTTGACGCCCGGTTCAGTGCGCGGATCATTGCGCCACCCGATCGGAAGGCCGGACCAATGAAGCTTCATGACTGGGCGCGGAGGGAAGGAGCTGAGCCTGCGCCCGTTCGCCTCGCATTGCCCGCGCCTGAAGCCAAGGAACAGAACGACAGCGCGAGCGACACTGCGAATAGGGGGATCCGGCAGGAACCAGAGCTTCCGGCACATGAAGACGTCGCGCCGCCAAGCCGTCCGGTGCAGGGCGAGTTCGACTATGCCGACGACGACGCACAGGGCGACGCAGCCCGCGCCCGCGCGGCTGCCGATCGCCGCCTGTCGCGCGCGGCGCGAAATGCCTCGCTCGATCCCGGTGACGGGATCGACCTGTGAGCCGCGCCCATATCAAACAGACGTTTCGCCTCGACGCTGGCCTCGTGCGAAGTTTGGAAGATCGAGCGCGCCAACGCGGCACTACCAAGACCGAGGTCGTGGAAGCAGCGCTTACGGCCTTGTTGCTGCCCCAAGATCAGGACCGTGCTGAGGCCTTGCTGATCCGGCGCCTGGACCGCCTGGTCCGGCTCTTCGAACGGCTCGAATGGCATACCGACCTCACCAACGAGACGCTGGCGCTCTTCGTGCGGCACTGGTTGACCAGCACGACGCCGCTTCCTGACAACGCGCTCGCTGCGGCGCAGGCAACCGGCAAGCGGCGGTGGGAGGGATTTGTCGATGCGCTCGCAAAGCGGATGGACGGCGGCGCGAAACTGGGGGCCGAACTGCGCCGCGGAGACGCTCAGTCGGATCCAGCGAGGAAGTAGGCGCGGAGGCGATGGGACACTTCCGGGTTGAGCTCGATGAAGACGCGGCGACCATCGTAGAGGTCAGGTTTTCGCTCGGTAAGGTTCGCGTCGCAGAGCTTCTGGCAGAGGCGAATAGCGCTGCTCATGGGGATGCTGGGCGTAACGCATAGCGAGGTCACCGAGATGGGCTTTCGTTCGCATTCGTGGATGAAGAGGTCGACCAACATCTCCCACGCGGGATCCCCGAAGAGTTCGGGCGCGCCGAGCAGTTGCTGGCGGAGGAGCCGTCTCCGCATCATTGCGCGGGCATTGGCGAGCGCCAGGTCCTCGCCGTCCGAAGTCTGCTGGCTGCTAGGGCTCCGGAGCGTAAATGGCGCCGCCGCCTCCCGATTGGCTGTCGGATCGCGATTGATGAGGTGATGTGCGCATGCAGTGGTCACGATGATATGGTCGAGCACCTCGATCCCGAGCGAACGGCCTATCTGGTCGAGGCGCCTGGTCACTTCGATATCTTCCGCGCTTGGGCTCGGGTCGCCGCTGGGATGATTGTGCACGAGGATGATCGCGGCGGCGTTCACTTCGAGCGCACGGCGAAAGATCGTTCTCGGGTAGAGGCTGATCTGGGAAATTGTGCCGCGCTGCATCTCTTCGTCGGCGATCAGGCGTTGCGAAGAATCCAGAAACAGGATGCGGAAGCGCTCGTCGGCAAGGCTGCCCATCGACAGTATCAGATACTGCCTGACTTCGGCCGCGAAAGGGTCGATGCGAATCCCGCGGATGTCGGAACTCGCCGCTGCAATTGCGGCGTCGCGAGCGTGAAGGATGAGGGACGCCACGGGAGAATTGCTGCCGACGATCCTTGCTATTGCCTCGGGCTCTTGGGCCCACAGGCGGCCGAGCGACTGGAATTCGTCTAGGAGAGCGTTGGCGACTGCTGCGCCGCGTCCCGGGGCTGCGATTTCCACGAGATGTGCCAAGATGGATCGCTGCCGAACTGCTTCAGGCGACGCTGGTGATGCCAGGTTGCAAGGATCAGCAGGGGCGGCACCAGCCAGGACGATGCGACTTGCATCGTGAGATACACGACAGGACTGATGGAGAGGTCCACGGCTCGGCTCAAGTGGGCGAGCAGCGGTAGGGCATGAAGTATGGCGGCTGGGAGCGTCCAGAAGCGATATGCGACCATCGCCAGGGCAAGCGTCGCCAGGGCTCCAAATGCGTCTTGCGCGAGATAACCAATATCGAGCGCATGATATGAGACCAGCCCAAAAGCGACCAACAAGCGATCCCAGACAACGATGGTAACTGCGATCGCGACCATCGCCCTCTCCGGTCCGCCACCCTTCCACGCCGCATAAAGGAGAGCGATCAGCAATATCGTGGCGAAAATGGCTATGCGCATTCTCGTGACTTTTCATGCGGATCGCTCTCGGTCAATTCGCTTCATGCAGCCGACGAAAGCGGAACGACCTCCGTGCCGGCAACGGACGGGCATTCGCGCAGATCGTACCCGGCCGTTTCCTTGCCGATCTCGGCCAGCTCATTGTGCGCACGAAGAATGCTGCCGCTGACCTTGACGAGCGACATCTGCGCCTCGACTAAGCGCATGATCGTTCCCTGGCCGGTCTTCGCCGGTGCACCGATCGCGCGCCGGGCCATAACGACGCTGGTGGTGAGCGAAGCCACGGCAATCAGCGCGTCGTCGATACTTCCTTCGGCATTTGGAACGTCGCGATGCAGCCGGGCCGCCATTGCGGCAATATTCTGAGACATAGGTTCTCCTTCGCCGAAGCCGCAAAGCCTCAGCCAATTGGACCGATTTGAAGAGAGGTCAGTTCTGGATCAGCTGGTTCAGCGCTTGGGCAACGCCGAGACCACCCAGGACAATCCAAACTGTGGCAGCAAGCCCGGCGAGATAGATCCAAAGCCGGTTTGCCGAGTTATGATTACGCTTGAAAAGACCTCTGAACGGCGGGCGAATTCCCGATGACCCGCCCCGCAACGCCGAACTGTCGTGCAGTTCCATGAGGTTGGGCGAGCCGCCGTCCGGAAACTCGGATCGCACCAAGGTCGGCGTCGCCGGAACCTCCACCGTGTCGTATGTCACTCGGTCGTATCTCTCCTTCATCTGCCGATAAATGAAGGCGGACTCGTTCCGGTCCTGCGCGCCTAGCGTGTCGCGCGCCAGATTCAGGCGCTGATCGACCGTGTGCTTCGAAATATCCAGAAGCCGGGCGATCTCTTTCGAGGTCTTGTGCTCGATGAGCAGGTCGAGGCACGCGCGCTGCTTCTCGGTCAGGCGGTTCCATCGATCTTCGTCGTCAGGTGGGAGCGACCCCGAATCATTCATGGTCCCACTCTTGTCACAAAGTCACCGAGCGCAAGCATCATCGGGGTGAGTCGCGGTAAGATGGCTTCAGGCCGCGTCGTCTGCATAGGCAATGGCTAGTCATTCTTTCCGACCGTTTGACGCACCTAAATCCTTGTTGAAGCCGGGACATTTCTGCGTCTCTTACTCGTCCCCGTCGAGCCGGGCGCCGTTGCCCGGACCAATCAACAGGGACTCCAATGGGCGGATCATCAACCGGTAACGGGCCACAGTCGCGTGGCGCGCGCATGCTCCGGACCGCGCTTGGCGGCGCGATTGCCGAATGGCTCGCCGACCCCTCGGTCATCGAGATCATGCTCAACCCCGATGGCCGGCTTTGGGTGGACCGGCTGGGCATCGGCATCGCCGACAGCGGCATCCTTCTCGCCGGGACCGATGGCGAACGCATTATTCGCCTCGTCGCGCATCATGTCGGCGCTGCAGTCCACGCGGGATCGCCGCGCGTTTCTGCCGAACTCCCGGAGACCGGCGAGCGCTTCGAAGGGCTGTTGCCGCCGGTGGTGGCAGCGCCGACCTTCGCCATCCGGAAGCCCGCCGTCGCGGTGTTCAGCCTTCACGATTATGCGGTCGCCGGTATCATGTCGGACCTCTCGGCCGAGATTCTCCGCTGTGCAGTGTCCGAGCGGAAAAATATTCTGGTGGCGGGCGGTACCGGCACCGGAAAAACCACGCTCACCAACGCCTTGCTCGCCGAAGTTGCAAAGACGTCGGATCGCGTAGTTCTGATCGAAGACACGCGCGAGCTTCAATGCGCAGCGCCTAATCTTGTCGCGATGCGAACGAAGGACGGCGTGGCGACGCTCGCGGACCTCGTCCGCTCCTCGCTTCGTTTGCGGCCTGATCGCATCCCGATCGGCGAAGTCCGGGGAGCGGAGGCGCTCGAGCTTCTGAAGGCTTGGGGCACCGGTCACCCCGGCGGCATCGGCACGATCCATGCGGGGACCGCTCTCGGCGCGCTGCGCCGAATGGAGCAGCTGATCCAGGAAGCCGTGGTGACGGTCCCGCGTGCGCTGCTCGCCGAGACGATCGACCTAGTCGCCGTGCTGGTACGCGACGGCGCCGGGCGACGCCTCTCCGAACTCGCCCGTATCGATGGTCTCGACCCTGCGACCGGCCAGTTCTGCATTGCCCCGCTCATCAACCCCGAAGGAGATATATGATGATCCATGCCTGCCGGCATGGCGCGCGCCGCGCCATGCTCTGTTCGACCGCGCTCATCGTCGCGCTCGCTGTCGCCGCACCGGCCCGCGCTGGCGGCTCGTCGATGCCGTGGGAGGCGCCGCTGCAATCGATCCTCGAGAGCATCGAGGGCCCCGTCGCTAAGATCGTCGCGGTGATCATCATCATCGTGACGGGTCTTAGCCTCGCCTTCGGTGACACGTCGGGTGGCTTCCGCCGACTGGTCCAGATCGTGTTCGGCCTGTCGATCGCCTTCGCGGCGTCAAGCTTTTTCCTCTCCTTCTTCTCCTTCGGCGGCGGAGCGCTGGTCTGATGGAATCGCAGGGCGAGGTCTCAGGCTTCTTCGCGCCGGTCCACCGGGCGCTCGCCGAGCCGATCCTGCTCGGCGGCGCGCCGCGGTCGCTCGCGATCGTCAACGGCACGCTCGCCGGGGCGATCGGCCTCGGTCTTCGGCTCTGGATCGCGGGCCTCGCCATCTGGGCGATCGGCCACGCGCTCTCGGTCTGGGCGGCGCGCCGCGATCCCCAATTCGTCGACGTCGCCCGGCGTCACCTCAAATATCCTGTCTGGATGCGGCCATGATGAACTTCGCCGAATATCGTTCGAAATCCGCCTGCCTTGCCGATTTTCTCCCGTGGGTCGCGCTGGTGGGCGAGGGCGTGGTGCTGAACAAGGACGGATCGCTGCAGCGCACTGCGCGCTTCCGCGGCCCCGATCTCGACAGTGCCACGCCCGCCGAACTCGTCGCCGTGACCTCGCGGCTCAACAATGCGCTGCGGCGGCTGGGTTCCGGCTGGGCGGTGTTCGTCGAGGCGCAGCGACTGCCGGCGAGCGACTATCCGCAGTCGGAGTTTCCCGATCCGGCCTCGGCGCTGGTCGATATGGAGCGCCGCGAGCAGTTCCGGGAGGAAGGGGCGCATTTCGAGAGCCGCTATTACCTGACCCTCCTGTGGATGCCGCCCGCCGAGGATGCCTCGCGCGCGGAAGGGTGGCTCTATGAGGGGATGGCGCGCTCGGGCGTCGACCCGCGCGAGCATATCGCAAGCTTTACCGACCGGACGAACCGCGTTCTCCATCTTGTCGAGGGTTTCATGCCCGAGGCCGAGTGGCTGGAGGACGGCGAGACGCTGACCTATCTGCACTCTACCGTCTCGACCAAGCGCCAGCGCGTTCGCGTGCCCGAGACCCCGGTCTATCTCGACGCGCTGCTGACCGATCAGCCGCTCGTCGGCGGGCTTGAGCCTCGGCTTGGCTCGTCGCATCTGCGGACGCTGACGATTACGGGGTTTCCGTCGTCGACCTGGCCGGGGCTGCTCGACGAACTCAACCGGCTCGCCTTCGCCTATCGCTGGTCGACGCGCGCCATCATGCTCGACAAAACCGATGCGACCAAGCTGCTGACCAAAATCCGGCGGCAATGGTTCGCCAAGCGCAAGTCGATCGCGGCCATCCTGAAGGAGGTGATGACCAACGAGCAGTCGGTGCTCATGGACAGCGACGCCTCGAACAAGGCGGCCGACGCCGACGTGGCGCTACAGGAACTCGGCGCCGATCATGCCGGCGTCGCATATGTGACCGCCACCGTGACTGTCTGGGACGCCGATCCGGCGCTCGCGGCCGAGAAGCTCCGGCTCGTCGAGAAGGTCATCCAGGGCCGCGACTTCACCTGCACGATCGAGGGCATGAACGCGATCGAGGCGTGGCTCGGGGGTCTCCCGGGGCATGTCTATGCCAATGTTCGCCAGCCGCCGATTTCGACGCTCAATCTCGCCCACATGATCCCCCTATCCGCCGTGTGGGCGGGGGCGGAACGGGACGAGCATTTCGGTCAGTCCCCCTTGCTGTATGGCAAGACCGAAGGTTCGACCCCGTTCCGCCTTTCCCTTCATGTCGGCGATGTCGGCCATTGCCTCGTCGTCGGCCCGACGGGCGCCGGCAAGTCGGTGCTGCTTGCCACCATGGCGATGCAGTTCCGCCGCTATGCAGGTGCGCAAATCTTCGCTTTCGATTTCGGCGGTTCGATCCGCGCCGCAGCGCTCGCGATGGGCGGCGACTGGCAGGATCTCGGCGGCGCCTTGCACGACGGCGAAGGCGGCGTGGCGTTGCAGCCGCTCGCCCGCATCGACGAGGCCGCTGAGCGCAGTTGGGCAGCCGAATGGCTCGCCGCGATGCTCGCCGGCGAAGGCGTCGAGATTGACCCGGCCGCCAAGGAGCATCTCTGGTCGGCGCTGACCTCGCTCGCGACCGCGCCAGTATCCGAACGGACGCTGACGGGCCTCGCGGTGCTGCTCCAGTCGATCGAGCTCAAGCAAGCGCTGGCTCCCTATCTGGTCGGGGGTCCCTGGGGCCGGCTACTCGATGCCGACGAGGAGAAGCTCGGCGAGGCGCTGGTGCAGGTGTTCGAGACCGAAGGCCTCGTCGGCGCAGCATCGGCGGGTGCGGTGCTGTCCTATCTCTTCCACCGCATCGCCGGGCGGCTCGACGGGTCGCCGACGCTTATCATCATCGATGAGGGGTGGCTCGTTCTCGACAGTCCGGCCTTTGCCGCGCAGCTCCGCGAATGGCTCAAGACGCTGCGCAAGAAGAACGCGAGCGTGGTGTTTGCGACCCAAAGTCTCGCCGATATCGAAACCTCGAGCATCGCACCCGCGATCATCGAGAGCTGCCCGACGCGCATCTTCCTGCCGAACGAGCGCGCGCTCGAGCCGCAGATCGCTCGCATCTACGAGCGGTTCGGGCTCAACGACCGGCAGGTCGAGATATTGAGCCGGGCAACGCCCAAGCGCGACTATTATTGCCAGTCGCGCCGCGGCAACCGCCTGTTCGACCTAGGCCTCGGCGACATCGCACTCGCCTTCACGGCCGCCTCCTCGAAGACCGACCAGACGCGCATTGGCGAGCTTTTCGCCGCGCACTGCCGCGAGGGTTTCGCGGCCGCCTGGCTCTCCCACCGCAAGCTCGAATGGGCGACCGAGCGGCTGCCTCCCGCAGTCGCCCCCAACCAGGAGTCCCCCCAATGAAGATGAATTTTGCTCGCGTCCTTGCCGCCGCCTTGCTGGCATCCGCCGCGGGTCCGATGGTCGCGGCGCTGGCGATCGCGCAGGTCGGCGGCATCGTCCACGATCCGCGCAACTATTCGCAGAATATCCTGACCGCCGCGCGCACGCTCGAGCAGATCAACAACCAGATCAAACAGCTCCAGAACCAGGCGACCTCGCTGCTCAACGAGGCGCGCAATCTCCAGAGCCTGCCGACATCGACGCTCGGCGAACTGCAGGCGCAGATCGACCAGACCAAGCAGCTGCTGAGCGAAGCCGAAGGCATTGCCTATGATGTCGCCGACATCCGCAAGGGCTTCGAGCAGCGCTACAAGGGCACGGCTTTCTCGGGTCCGGCGTCGGCGCTGGTCGCCAACGCCGAGGCGCGCTGGAAGGACAGCGTCGGCGCGTTCGAGGATGCGATGAAGGTGCAGGCCGGCATCGTCTCGAACATGGGCGGCACCCGCACCTCGATCTCGACCATCGTTGGCGCCAGCCAGTCGGCGACCGGCGCGCTGCAGGCCGCCCAGGCGGGCAACCAGCTGCTCGCCATCCAGTCGCAGCAGATCGCCGACCTCGCCGCCGTCGTGACGGCACAGGGCCGCGCCGAGATGCTCGGTGCCGCGCGCGCAGCGGCGGCCGAGGCCGACGGCCGCGAACGCTTCCGCCGCTTCCGCAAGGGCAATTGAGATGGGCCGGGCGGGCGGCTTGGTGATGGCGGCAATCGTCCTGGGTCTTGCGCTGACCCTTGCCCTCATCGCCGCGCTCGATCCGCCCGCCCCCCGTGCGTCCGCTCCCCAGATCTCCGGAGCGGACGCACCCCCCGATTATGGCGACACGCTGCGCCGCTGCCGAACCGCGACCGAAGCCGATCCCGAGTGCGAGGCGGCCTGGGAGGCCAAGCGGCGCCACTTCTTCCGTTCTGGAAAGCCCGAGTAATGAACGACACCGGCGTTATCGACAATTTCCTGTCGGTCTTCTCTACCTATATCGACAGCGGCTTCGGGCTGCTTGGCGGCGAGGTCGGCTTCCTCGCCTCGACGCTGATCGTGATCGACGTGACGATCGCCGCGCTCTTCTGGGCATGGGGCACCGACGAGGATGTGCTGCAGCGGCTCATCAAGAAGACGCTTTATATCGGTGTCTTCGCCTTCATCATCGGCAATTTTCAGGCGCTTTCGGTCATCCTGCTCGAAAGCTTTGCCGGCCTCGGCCTGAAGGCGAGCGGCGGCGCGATGGCGATCGGCGACTTCATGCGCCCCGGCATGATCGCAGCGACGGGTCTCGATGCCGCCGAGCCGTTGCTCGATGCGACCGCCGATCTCGTCGGCCCGGTCGGACTTTTCACCAACTTCGTCCAGATCCTGATCCTGCTGATCGCCTGGGTGATCGTGGTGCTCGCCTTCTTCATCCTCGCGGTGCAGGTCTTCGTGACCATTCTCGAATTCAAGCTCGTGACGCTCGCGGGCTTTGTCCTGCTGCCCTTCGCCTTCTTCAATCGCACCGCCTTCATGGCCGAGCGCGTGCTCGGCCATGTCATCTCCTCAGGCATCAAATTGCTGGTGCTCGCGGTCATCACCGGCATTGGCGTCACCCTGTTCGAGCGCTTCATGGAAGCCGGTCTCGGCACCGAACCCGACATCCGCGAGGTGATGGCGATCGCGCTCGGCGCGCTGACGCTCTTGGGTCTCGGCATCTTTGGTCCGAGCGTTGCCAACGGCATCGTTGCCGGTGGTCCGCAACTCGGCGCCGGCGCCGCTGCCGGGACGACCTTGGCCGCCGGCGCGACGATTGCCGCCGGGGCCGCCGGGGCGACTCTCGCAACCGGCGCCGCCGCATCGATGGCCGGGAAGGGAGCGGCGGGAGCCTCGCGGGCTGCCGGATCGGCCTCGGCTTCCTATGCCCGCGGCGCTGCAGGCAAGTCCGGGATGCGGGCCTTCGGCTCGGGCATGGCCAATGTCGCGCGCGACGCGGCGAGCAGTGCCGGCTCGCCGCTGCGGCAGGCAGCGGCCAAGCTTCGCCATAATTTCGCCGAGGGGCAGGCCGGCAAGGCCGCGCCTACCGCAGCCGGGGCGGAGCCCTCCGGCCAGCCGGCCTGGGCCGCGGCCATGAAGCGGCGCCAGGCAATCTCCTCCGGCGCCACCATCGGCGCGCAAACCCTGAAACAAGGCGACAGCCATGGCGCAGGTTCATCCCCCGACATCAGCCAGAAGGATTGAGACCATGTTCCGACGACCCCACCAACATTATGGCAAGTCGCCCGAGCCGGTGACGCCCTATCAGCGCGCCGCGCAGATCTGGGACGATCGCATCGGCTCGGCGCGGATCCAGGCGAAGAACTGGCGGCTCGCCTTCTTCGGCTGCCTCGCGCTTTCGGGCGGGCTCGCCTCGGCGCTCGTCTGGCAGTCGCTGCGCGGCACGATCACGCCCTGGGTGGTCGAGGTCGACACGCTCGGCGAGGCGAGGGCGGTCGCGCCTGCCGATGCCGACTATGCGCCGACCGACCCGCAGGTCGCCTTCCACCTCGCGCGCTTCATCGAGCATATCCGCTCGATCCCCGCAGATCCCGTGGTCCTACGCGCGAACTGGCTCAGCGCCTATGATTTCGCGGCCACATCGGGCGCGCAGGCGCTCAACGATTATGCGCGCAACAACGATCCGTTCGCCGAGGTCGGCAAGCGCCAGGTCGCGGTCGATGTGTCGAGCGTGATCCGGGCGTCTAAGGACAGCTTCCGCATCGCCTGGACCGAGCGTCGCTACCAGGACGGCGGGCTCATCGAAACCTCGCGCTGGTCGGCAATCGTGACCGTCACGATCTTGCCGCCGCGCACCCCCGATGCCCTCAGAAAAAATCCTTTGGGCGTCTTCGTGACCGCGATCAATCTTTCCAAGGAGCTCAATCAATGATGAGGATTTCACTGCTTGCGGGCGCAGCCTTGCTGGCGACGCCGCTCCACGCAGCACCCGGCGATCCGCGCGCGCAGGTCGGCCGCGCCAACGATGCGGCGCGCGTCCAGCCCGAGCGCGCGACCTTTATCAACGCGATCCAGCAATATGCGTGGGCCGAGGGCGCGCTGTTTCAGGTCTATACAGCACCGGGACAAGTCACCGACATCGCCCTGCAGGAAGGCGAGGAACTGGTGGGCCCGGGGCCGGTCGCCGCCGGCGATACGGTGCGCTGGATCATCGGTGATACGTTGAGCGGTGAAGGCGGCGCGCGGCGCGTGCATATCCTCGTGAAGCCCACGCGGCCCGACATCATGACGAACCTCGTTATCAACACGAGCCGCAGAACCTATCACATGGAGCTACGCGCGACGCCGGCGACCTATATGGCCGCTGTCTCGTGGCGGTATCCGCAGGACGAGCTTATCGCGCTCCGCGCCGCCGAGGCCGAACGCGTCCGGGCCGCGCCGATTGCCGGGGGGATCGACCTGCCGTCGCTCAACTTCGCGTACCGGATCAGCGGCGACAAGGTCGCGTGGCGGCCGGTGCGGGCGTTCGACGACGGCCGCCAGTTGTTCGTCGAGTTCGGCCCGTCGATCGCCACCGGCGAAATGCCGCCGCTATTTGCCGTCGGCGAGAAGGGTGCGGCCGAGCTTCTGAACTACCGTGTCGACGGCCGCTTCATGATAGTCGACCGGTTGTTCGATCGCGGCGAGCTTCGCCTGGGTACCGGAAAGGCGGCGAGGAAGGTCCGGATCGCTCGCGACGCGCCGACCGCGCGGGTGCGCCCGTGAGCCGGCCCGCAGACGCCGAAGGGGAGGCGCCGGCCGCCGAACCCATGCCGGACGCGGCGGTAGTTGCGCCTGCAAGCCCTGACGGCTTTCGTCTTGAGGGCGAACTGCCGCGCGTCATGCGCCTGTCGCGCAAGACGCTTGCGGTGCTCGGTGGCACCGCCGGGATCGCAATTGGGGGCGCACTTCTCTGGGCGCTGCGCTCGGCCGATCCAAAGGTCGCGCAGGAGCTTTACGAGGTCGCCTCGCCCAACCGGTCCGAAGCCGTGACCGGGGCGCCCGCCGACTATGGCGCTGTCCCCAAGCTCGGACCGCCGCTGCCAGGGGACCTCGGGCGGCCGATCGTGGCGGCGCAAAGGGCGGGCGAGCCTGTCCCCGTCCCCGCGATGGGGCCGCCCCCGCCCGATCCGCGCCAAACCGCGCGGGACCAGGCGAAGCAGCGCGCTCTGCAGGAACGCGAGGCCGCCGAGGGAAGCCGCCTGTTTCTGGGCGGCGGCAGCGCGGCGGCCGCCGCGCACGGAATTCTCGATGCCCCGCCGGCAGCCTTAGAACCGGCCAAGGAGGCAGGTACGCCCGCAGCAGCGCGCAAAGCCTTTCTCGCCGGCGGGCCGCAGCCCGCGTTCGAAAGCTCCGAGCGGATCGTCGCGCCGAGTTCGGCGGCCGTGGTTCAGGCTGGCACCGTTATCCCGGCTGCTCTGATCACGGGAATCCGGTCCGACCTTCCCGGCCAGATCACCGCGCAGGTCACGCAGAATGTCTATGACAGTCCGACCGGTCGGCTGCTGCTCATTCCGCAAGGTGCGCGGCTCGTCGGAGAGTATGACAGCGAGGTCGCCGCGGGTCAGCGCCGTGTGCTTCTGGCCTGGGATCGCCTTATACTCCCGGGCGGGCGATCAATTCGTCTTGATCGCCAGTTCGGCGCAGATGTCTCGGGCTATGTCGGTCTTGAAGATGGCGTGAACAACCATTGGGGGCGGATGTTGCGCGCGGCGTTGGTCTCGGCGTTTCTCGGCGTCGGGACCGAACTCGCCGTCGGTGGGGACGGTGACCTCGTCCGGGCGCTTCGGTCGGGCCTTCAGGATAGCACGAACGAGGCTGGGCGGCGGGTGGTCGAACGCGAGCTCTCCGTGCCACCAACGCTCACAGTCCGGCCCGGCTTTGCGTTTCGCGTCATGGTGACCCGCGACCTCATTATTGATAGCTCGGCTTCGGCAGGTGCGCGGTGAGCAAGCTCAGACTGGGAGCGGTGCTGGACGAAAAACCAGTCAAGCTCAGTATCGAACTCCCGGGTGCCTTGCACGCCAGGCTGGTCGAATATGCGAAAGTTCATGCGCGTGAGACGGGGCTCAGCGAGCCGATTTTGCCCGAGCGCCTCATTGCTCCGATGCTCGATCATTTCATCAGCACCGATCGGGCGTTCGCTCGCCTTCGGTCGAAATAGGCCTCCGAGCGCCAAAGCCGAGTCACAGCAAATGTCCAAGGACGGCCCAAACGACTATACACGCACGATCCGGCGCCATCAGCTAAAAGAGATGGTACCGCTTGCCGACAGCACCATCTTCGAGATGGAGCGTCGGGGAGAATTCCCTCGTCGCTACGCATTGTCTCCAAGGACGGTAGTCTGGAACCTGGCGGAGGTTGAGGCTTGGCTGGCGGATCGCCGGGCACGGCCTATCGGTCGCGCCCAGCAAGTGGATGTCCGCGACCGGCGCAATCGGCCGGTCAAAGGCTAGGGTCGAGGTCGAGGAGTGGCGGTGCTGGGGGGAGCAGTGTGGGTGCATAGCGCTGACCTGCGATCCACGCATCGACGGTATTTGACCATTCCTGCATCATGTGGCGCCTCTGCTGCTCATATTCGGCTTTGTTGTACACGCCCCTCGACGAGCGGCCGTCTTCATGCGCAAGACATTTTTCGACCCAGTCACTGTTGAACCCCATCTCGTTCAGAAGCGTCGAACCCGTTCGGCGAAGGTCGTGCACGGTGAATGGTTCAAGCGGCAGGCCGTCTTTCCGCGCCTGTTCGACCACGGCGTAAGTCACCCGGTTCAGAGTTGCACGGGACATCGGCGCATCCGCGTCGTAGCGGGATGGCAGCAAATATTTCGAATTGCCCGCACAGGTCTTCAGCGCGATCAGGATGTCGAGCATCTGCGTCGACAGATAGACATTGTGCGGCCGCGATCTTTTCATTCTTTCCTTCGGAATGGACCAGACGGCATTTTCGAAGTCGACCTCGTTCCAGACCGCATCCTGGAATTCACTCTTCCGCACCATCGAAAGTAGGATGAATCGCATCCCCAAGCGTATTGTCGGGATGGTTGCCACCTGCTCGAGGGCCTTGAACAGCACCCTGATTTCCGAAGGAGATAGCGAGCGATCTTTCGGGACAAAAGTCGCGATTGATGCCGGACCCACTTCGTCAGCGGGATTCGCCGCCTTTTCGCCGTGCAGCTTTGCAAAGGCGTAAATCTGTTTGAGGATATCGCGGACATGAATGGCGGTTGCCGGCGCGCCGCGATCTACGATCTTGAGGCAATGTTCGCGTAGATCGCCCGGGGTGATCTCGGTCAATAGGCGACTCTTCCATACCGGAAGTAACTCACGCTCGAATATCGAGCGCCTCATTGCTCGTGTGCTGTCGGCCATAGGAGCACACTGAAGCCACTTCTCTCCGAACTGGCCAAAGCTCTTGGCTTCCTTGATCCGCCTCTTCTCGCGCTGCTTCTCGATGGCCGGCGACTGCCCCTCGGCGATCATTCGTTTTGCGTCGATGCACTTTTCGCGAGCGCGCGCTAGCGAAAGGTCCGAAGGCGCGTACTTGCCAAGTGTCACGGTCTCCCGGCGACCATGCAAACGGTAGTCCACGCGGAAGGAAATGGTGCCGCCGGGACTGACCAGCACATACATGCCGTCACGGTCCGTGACCTTATATGGTTTTGCTTTTGGTTTCAGGTGCTTGAGTTCTGTATCGGTAAGCATGAGGGGGACTCCGACGGAAAAATACCGTCAGCCTAAAAGCGCAGTTCTCCCGCCCGAAAAAGCACTGCTTTTCCGACTGTTAGAGCGAAAAAAATACCGTCTAGGGCTGATGTGTCCCTGACGGTATCGACGATTTCTGGAAGAAACAAGGGTAGGCAAGGCCGTCAGCCCGTCCGCTCGCAATGAAGGCTGCCCACCGATTGTCGCCGAATGTTATCGACAACAAAATTATTTTTTTCAATTAGTTGGACGTCATCCCTGCGAGAGGTATTCGGGCATTTGCGTGCCCCGAATCATTCCCACTCGATCGTGCCCGGCGGCTTCGACGTATAGTCGTACACCACGCGGTTGATGCCCTGCACCTCGTTGATGATGCGCGTCGCGCAGCGGCTGAGGAAGCTCGCGTCGAAGGGGTAGATGTCGGCGGTCATGCCGTCGGTCGAGGTCACCGCGCGCAGCGCGCAGACATGGTCGTAGGTGCGGCCGTCGCCCATCACGCCCACCGTCTTGACCGGGAGCAGCACCGCAAAGGCCTGCCAGATCGCGTCGTAGAGGCCGGCATTGCGGATTTCCTCGAGATAGACGGCGTCGGCCTTGCGGAGGATGTCGCAGCGCGCCTTGCTGACTTCGCCGGGGATGCGGATCGCGAGGCCGGGGCCCGGGAAGGGGTGCCGGCCGACGAAGATGTCGGGGAGGCCGAGTTCCTTGCCGAGCAGCCTTACCTCGTCCTTGAACAGTTCGCGCAGCGGCTCGACGAGTTGCATGTTCATCCGCTCGGGGAGGCCGCCGACATTGTGGTGGCTCTTGATCGTGACGCTGGGCCCGCCGGTGAAGCTCACGCTCTCGATCACGTCGGGATAGAGCGTGCCCTGCGCAAGGAAGTCCGCGCCGCCGATCTTCTTCGCCTCTTCCTCGAAGACGTTGATGAATTCGGCGCCGATGAACTTGCGCTTCTTTTCGGGATCGGTGACCCCGGCGAGGCCCGCCATGAAACGCTCCTCGGCGTCGACCACGACGAGCGGGATGTTGTAATGGTCGCGGAACAGGCGCTCGACCTGCTCGCGCTCGTTCATGCGCAAGAGGCCGTGATCGACGAAGACGCAGGTCAGCTGTTCGCCGATCGCTTCGTGGATCAGCACCGCGGCGACCGCGCTGTCGACCCCGCCCGACAGGCCGCAGAGGACGCGCTGGTCGCCGACCTGTTCGCGAATCTCGGCAATTTTCGTGGCGCGGAACTCGGCCATCGTCCAGTCGCCCGCGCAGCCGCAGACGTGGCGCACGAAATTCGCGATCAGCTTGGCGCCGTCGGGGGTGTGCACGACCTCGGGATGGAACTGCGTGCCATAATAGCGGCGCTCGTCGTCGGCGATCAGCGCGAAGGGCGCGCCGTCGCTGATCGCGACGATGCGGAAGCCCGGGGCGAACCGGGTGACGCGGTCGCCGTGGCTCATCCACACCTGGTGGCGTGTCCCGACTTCCCACAGTCCGTCGAACAGCACGCAGGGCTCGGTCACGGTCAGGAAAGCGCGGCCGAATTCGCCGTCGCGCTCGCCATCGGCGCCCCCCGGCTCGACCATGCCGCCGAGCTGCTGGCTCATCACCTGCTGGCCGTAGCAGATGCCGAGGATCGGAAGCCCGCTGTCGAAGATCGATTGCGGCGCGCGCGGGCTGCCGGTCGCGGGGACCGATGCGGGCGAACCCGAGAGGATGACGCCCTTGGGCCGCATGCGTTCGAGCGCGGCTTCCGCGGCGCTGAAAGGCACGATCTCGCTATACACCCCGGCCTCGCGGACGCGGCGGGCGATGAGCTGCGTGACTTGGCTACCGAAGTCGACGATCAGGATGGATTCGGACGGTTGGATGGACATGGCGCCACCTAAGGAGGGAGCCCGCTCCTGTCCAGCCTTTCATCCGGCGTGCCGTGGCCGCACCCGGCATCGGCCCGCCGTCCGCCGGTCGACATCGGCCGTTCGTGGAACGGACGTGGTCCCGACACATTGTTGCGACAATTGCGACATAGGTGAACCGCCACCGCCAGCCGGCGTCAGCGCGGGTTCAGCGTGCGCCGGTAAGACAAGACAAAGGCAATAAAAACAAAGGCCCTCTCCCGATGACTTATTCCCGCCCCTCGCTTTCCGTCCGGGCTGCCTTGCTGGCGGCCGGGGCTTCGCTCGCGGCGCCGGCGCTGGCCGAGACCGAGGCGCCGGTCGCGATCAGCGCGACCGCCGCGCAGCCGGTCGAGGATATTGCGGTGCAGCCCGACGACGCGGGCTATGAGGAAGGCTATGAGGACGAGATCGTCGTCACCGCGCCGCGCCTCGCGGGGCAGCTCGACACCGATTATGCGGCCGAGGCCGAACTCGATGAGGCCGCGATCGCGAGCTATGGCGTGTCGAACGTCGAGGAACTGCTCACCGCGCTCCAGCCGCAGACGCGCTCGGGGCGCGGGCGCGGCAGCGGACGGCCGATCATCCTCGTCAACGGGCGCCGCGTCGGTGGCTTCGGCGAAGTGCGCAACCTGCCCCCCGAGGCGATCGCCAAGGTCGAGATTTTCCCCGAGGAAGTCGCGCTGCAATATGGCTATTCCGCCGACGAGCGCGTCGTCAACCTGGTGCTCAAGCCCAATTTCCGCCAAGTCGCGGTCGAGGCCGAGGGCGGCTTGCCGACGCAGGGCGGGCGCTTCCAGAGCGAGATCGAGCCCAGTTTCCTGATGATCGGCGAAAGCGGCCGCTTCAACCTCAACGCGGGGTGGGAGCATCAGACGATGCTGCGCGAGAGCGAGCGGAACCTTGTCTACGACGACCCCGCGCTCGCGGCGCAGGCGCCCGCGCGCAGCCTGCTCGGCGCGAGCGACGAATATTCGCTCGACGCGACGATCCAGCGCAGCCTGAACAAGGTCACCGACGCGTCGCTCAACATCCGCTTCGACCAGACCGACAGCCTGTCGCTGCTCGGTCCTGGCCTCGGCGGGGTCAGCGACCCGCTCGAACGCGACGGGCGCAGCCGCAACCTCGCCGCGACCGCAAGCGTCAACGGCATGCTCGGCGACTGGCGCTGGTCGACCTCGGCCAATTATGCCGACGCCGACCAGCGGACCTTCACCGATCGCATCGTCAATGGCGCCGCGCGGGTCGACCGCTTCGACAGCAGCCAGCAGAGCTTCGGCGGCAACGCCAATCTGTCGGGCACGGTGACCGAGGGATGGGCGGGGCCGATCCGCCTGTCGGCGACCGCAAGCTATTCGGGGCTGCGCTTCGACAGCCGCTCGGACAATGCCAATGGCATCACCACGACCGACCTCGCGCGCGACCTGCCCGGGGTGTTCGGATCGCTGACCATCCCGCTGCTCGACCCCGAATATGAGGTCGGCAAGATCGGCCGCGTGTCGCTGACGCTGAGCGGCCAATATCAGGATCCGAGCGATTTCGCCGCGCTGAAGAGCTGGGGCGCCAACCTCAACTGGGGCGTCACCGACAATCTGTCGCTGATCGCGAGCTTCAACCAGGACGAGGCCGCGCCGGGCATCCAGCAGCTCGGCGCCGCGCCGCTGGTGACGCCGGCGGTAACCTATTACGACTTCCGCACCGGCCAGACGGTGCAGATCACGACGACGACGGGGGGCAATCCCGCGCTGCGCGCCGAGCAGCGCCGCGACCTCAAGCTGGGGGTGAACTGGTCGCCGCCGATGCTCGAGGGGCTCAACCTGTCGGTCAACTACAACCGCAACCGCAGCTACGACACCGCGAACGGCTTTCCGCTGCTCACGCCGGAGATCGAGGCGGCCTTTCCCGACCGCGTCACCCGCGACGCCAACGGGGTGCTGACCGCGCTCGACCTGCGCCCGGTCAATTTCGACCGCAGCGAAAATTCGCAGATCCGCTGGGGCTTCAATTTCGGCAAGAGCTTCGGCCAGCAGCAGGGCGGCCCCGGTGCGGGCGGCGGACGCGGCGAGCGTCCGGCGGGCGCGAGCGCGACCCCGCCGGCGGGCGAGGGCGGGCCTCCTCCGGCGGGCGCAGGGGCGCGGCAGGGCGGCGGCGAAGGCGGCCCGCGCGCGGGCGGCGGGCGTGGTCCCGGTGGCCCGCGGATGGGCGGCGGCGGTCGCGGGCGCGGGGGCCCCGGCGGGATGTTCGGCGGGCCGCAGGGCGGGCGCTGGCAGGTTTCGCTCTATCATACGATCAAGCTGACCGACACGGTGCTCATCCGTCCGGGCGTGCCGGAGCTCGACCTGCTGGGCGGCTCGGCGACGGGCAGCGGCGGCGGCAGCAACCGGCATTTGCTCGAACTCGACGGCGGCGTGTTCAACAAGGGTTTCGGCGTGCGGCTGAGCGCGAAATATGACAGCGGCAGCACGGTCACCGGCGGCAGCTCGGGCGACCTCAGGTTCGGCGACCTCGCGACCTTCAACCTGCGCGTCTTCATGGATTTCAACCAGAAGCCCAAGCTGATCGAGACACTGCCCTTCCTCAAGGGATCGCGGCTGCGGCTGTCGGTCGATAATCTGTTCGACGCGCAGCGCAGGATCACCGACGGCAACGGCATCGTGCCGCTCAATTACCAGCCGGGCTATATCGACCCCTTGGGCCGCTATATCGAACTGGAGTGGCGCAAGGCTTTCTGACGCCGATTAGATAGGGACAGCACCCATTTTCTTCCCCCTCGATGGGGGAGGCAGCGAGACTTGGCGGCTTGCCGCCTGGTCGCAGCGGTGGGGGTGCGCTTGCGGCCTGAAGCGGCGGTGCAAGGATGCGCCCTCACCCCTATCCAGCTCCGCCCAGGCCGCTGCGCGGCCAAGGCTTCATATCCTTCCCCCATCGAGGGGGAAGGGGGTTAGGCCGAGAGGATCGTCGTGCCGAGCGCCGCGCTCTTGGGGGCGGGCGCGGCCGGTACGAAGGTCAACGCCTTTTCGAACTGCGCGGTGCAGCTCGCCCAATTGTAGCGGGCGCCGAGCGCCGCGGCCTCGCGGCGGTCGCAGGTCAGCGCCGCGGCGATCGCAGCGTCGAGATCTGCATCGAGCGCGCCCGCGCCCTCGCGGACGATGTCGCCGGGCCCGGGCACCGGATAGGCGGCCACGGGCGTGCCCGCGCTCAGCGCTTCGATGATCACGAGGCCGAAAGTGTCGGTGCGGCTGGGGAAGACGAAGACGTCGGCGCCGGCGTAAGTCGCGGCGAGCGCTTCGCCCGTCTGCTTGCCGAGGAAGACGCTATCCGGATAGCGTGCCTGGAGCTCGGCGAGCGCTGGGCCGTCGCCGACGACGACCTTGGTGCCCGGCTGCGCGGTATCGAGGAACGCCTCGATATTCTTTTCGACGGCGACGCGGCCGACATAGAGCTGGATCGGGCGCGCGAGGCCTTCGAAGGCGGGGTGCGGCGCGCGGTCGGGGCGGAAGAGGGCGTGATCGACCCCGCGCTCCCACATCATCGTCTGGTCGAGCCCCTGCCCGGCGAGTTCGCGCGCGAGGCTGCGCGTCGCGACCATGATGTGGCGCGCCGGGCGGTGGAACCAGCGGATGAAGCGCCAGACGAAGGCGGGCGAGAGCGGCAGCCGCGCCGCGACATATTCGGGAAAACGCGTGTGATAGGCGGTGGTGAAGGGGAATTGGTTGCGGATGCACCACCGCCGCGCCGCCATGCCGAGCGGGCCTTCGGTCGATATATGGATCGCGTGCGGCGCGAAGGCGCGGATGTGGCGCCCGACCTTGCGCCAGCCCGCGAGCGCGAGGCGGATCTCGGGATAGGAAGGGCAGGGGAGCGAACGGAAGAGGTCGGGCGAGATCACCCCGACCTCGTGTCCTGCCTTGCGCAGCTCGCCGATCGTCGCCTGCAGCGTGCGCACGACGCCGTTGACCTGCGGCTCCCACGCGTCGCTGACGATCAGGATCCGCATCAGGCGGCCTTGGCCGGGGCGGGCAGCGAGAGCTGCGCCGGGGCGCTGCGGGCGGCGACTTCCTCGGCCCAGTGGAGAATTTCCATCGTGCCGTCGTGGTGCTCGACCAGCGCGGTGCAGCCCTCGACCCAGTCGCCGTCGTTGTAATAATCGACGCCGTCGATCTCGCGCATCTCGGCGCTGTGGATATGGCCGCAGACCACGCCGTCGACCCCGCGCGAGCGCGCGGCGTGGGCGACGACTTCCTCGTAGCGGCCGATGAACTGGACCGCGTTCTTGACCTTGTGCTTGGCGACCATCGACAGCGACCAATAGGGCAGCTTCAGCTTGCCGCGGACCCAGTTGACCGCGACGTTGCACTTCATCAGCGCGGTGTAGGCGGCGTCGCCGACGAAGGCGAGCCAGCGGTGCGCGAGCATTACCGCGTCGAAATCGTCGCCGTGCACGACGAGCAATTTGCGCCCGTCGGCGGTCTCGTGGATCGCCTCGCGGCGGATTTCGACGCCGCCGAAATCGAAGCCGTCGAAGGGCTTGATCATCTCGTCATGGTTGCCGGGAACATAGACGACGCGCGTGCCGCGCTTGGCGCGCTTCAGCACGCGCCACACGACGTCATTATGCTCGGGCGGCCAGAAGTGGCGCTTCTTCAGCCGCCAGCCGTCGATGATGTCGCCGACGAGGTACAGCGTCTCGCAATCGACATGGTCGAAGAAGTCGATCAGCAGCGGCGCGTTGCAGCCGCGCGTGCCGAGGTGGATGTCGCTGACCCAGACGCTGCGATAATTGCGCCGCTCGCCGATCACGCGCTCGGGGATATGCGGATCCGTGGTGAAAGGATCGGGGAAACGCGCGGGGATCGGCAGAGTCGAGATCGATGCCATGTCATGCTCCGGGGCAGCCTTTGCTGCCCCCGGCCTAGACAGGAGTTTTGTTACATGCGGCGAATCAAAGCCGCGACAGTTCGGAGAAAGTTTTGCGGCGGTTCGGTGACGGTGTTGCTGTTCCCCTTCCCCCGTCATTGCGAGGAGCCGAAGGCGACGCGGCAATCTCCAGCTATCGGTGTCTCGTGACGCCCGCTGGAGATTGCTTCGCTTCGCTCGCAATGACGGAGCTTATAGAGATTCAGGTTCGCCGGATCACCAGGTTTCGGATCTCGCTCATATCCTCGATCGCAAAGCGCACGCCCTCGCGGCCGAGGCCCGAATCCTTGACCCCGCCATAAGGCATATTGTCGACGCGGTAGGACGACACGTCGTTGACGACGATGCCGCCGACGTCGAGATGGTCCCACGCCTCCAGCACCTTGTGGATGTCGCGCGTGAAGATGCCCGCCTGCAGCCCGAACTTGCTGTCGTTGACCTCCGCGAGCGCGGCGTCCCAATCGCTGAACTTCGAAAGCACGACGACCGGACCGAAGGCTTCCTCGACGACGACATCGGCGTCGCGCGGAACATTCTCGAGGAGCGCCGCCTCGAGCATGTTTCCCTCGCACCCGCCGCCCGCGAGCAGGGTCGCGCCCGCGGCGACCGCGGCGTCGATCCAGCCCTTGAGCCGCGTCGCTTCCTTGACCGAGATCATCGGGCCGATGAAGGTTTCGCGCAGCTTGGGATCGCCCGATTTCAGCGTCCTGACCTTCGCGGCGAGCATGTCGCGGAAGGTCTCGTAGATATCTTCATGGATGATCACGCGCTGGACGTGGATGCAGCTCTGCCCCGACTGATAATAGCCGCCGAAGACAATCCGCGCGAGCGCATGATCGAGGTCGGCGTCCTTGTCGACGATCACCGCGGCGTTGCCGCCGAGTTCGAGCACGACCTTCTTCTTGCCCGCCTTGGCCTTGAGGTCCCAGCCGACGCCCGGCGAGCCGGTGAAGCTGAGCAATTTCAGCCGCTCGTCGGTGGTGAACAGGTCCGACCCCGCGCGCGCGGCGGGCAGGATGCTGAACGCGCCCTCGGGCAGGATATCGCATTCGGCGAGCACCTCGCCCATGATGATCGCGCCCAATGGCGTCATCGACGCGGGCTTCATCACGAAGGGGCAGCCGATCGCGATCGCCGGCGCGATCTTGTGCGCGGCGAGGTTCAGCGGGAAATTGAACGGCGAGATGAAGCTGCACGGGCCGATCGGCACGCGCTTCCACATCCCCATATAGCCCTTGGCGCGCGCCGAAATGTCGAGCGGCTGGATCTCGCCATAATTGCGCACCGCTTCCTCGGCGGCGATGCGAAAGGTGTCGATCAGCCGCCCGACCTCGCCCTCGGCATCGGCGATCGGCTTGCCCGCCTCGACGCAGAGCGCAAAAGCGAGCTCGTCATAGCGTTCCTTGAAGCGCGCGACGCAGTGATTGAGGACGTCCTGCTTCTCGAAGCTCGCGAGCCGCGCCATCGGCTCGGCGGCGCGCACCGCGCCCGCGATCGCCTCGTCGATCACGTCGGGGGTCGCGAGCGCGGTGCGGAAGGCGACCTCGCCGGTATATTTGTCGATCACCTCGAGGTCGGTGTTCGGCTGCGCCGCCTTGTTGTTGAGGTAGAGCGGGTAGACGTCTTTGAGTTTCATGTCTCACATCTCCGTTCCCCGGCGAAGGCCGGGGTCCAGGGCTAGAAAGCGCGACGGCGGCGCAAGGGCGCTCTGGACCCCGGCCTTCGCCGGGGAACAGGAAGCGAGGTTATTATTAGAGCTCCTTCGACAGCTTCTTGATGTCGATGTTCAGGATCTGGTCGTTCTCCGAATAGTCGACCGGGCAGTCGATCAGGTGCACCCCCGGCGTATCGCGCGTGTGCGCGAGCAGTTCCTTGAGGTGCGCGGCGCTTTCGACGCGGTGACCGTGCGCGCCATAGCTTTCGGCATATTTGACGAAATCGGGGTTGCCATAGGTCAGGCCCCAATCCTTGAAGCCCATGTTCGCCTGTTTCCAGCGGATCATGCCATAGCTCGAGTCGTTGAGGATCAGCACCGTCATGTCGAGCCCCAGGCGCACCGCGGTCTCCATTTCCTGGCTGTTCATCATGAAGCCGCCGTCGCCGCAGATCGCCATGACCTTGCGCCCCGGATAGACCATCGCCGACATCATCGCCGAGGGCAGCCCGGCGCCCATCGTCGCCAGCGCATTGTCGAGCAGCACGGTGTTCGGGCGATAGGCGGTGTAGCCGCGCGCGAACCAGATCTTGTAGACGCCATTGTCGAGGCAGATGATGCCGTCGTCGGGCATCGCGTCGCGGATCGACTGGACCAGGTGCGGCGGGAAGATCGGGAAGCGCGCATCGTCGGCCAGCGGCCTGGTATGCGCGACCTCGGCCTCGCGGAACTTCAGCATATGGTCGAACTTCCAGCCGCCGTTGGGGACGATGTCCTCCTTCATCTGCCACACCGCATTGGCGATATCGCCGATCACCTCGATGTCGGGGAAATAGACCGGGTCGACCTCGGCGGTCTTCGACGACACGTGGATGACCTTCGGCCCGCCCTGCTTCATGAAGAAGGGCGGCTTTTCGATCACGTCATGGCCGAGGTTGACGATGCAGTCCGACGCCTCGACCGCGCGGTGGACGAAGTCGCCCGCGCTGAGCGCGGCGCAGCCGAGGAATTTCGGGTGCCGCTCGTCGATCACGCCCTTGCCGAGTTGCGTGGTCAGGAAGGGGATGCCGGTCTTTTCGATGAACTGCAGCAGCATGCGGCTGGTCATCGTGCGGTTGGCGCCGGCGCCGATCACGAGCACGGGCGAGGTCGCCTCCTCGAGCGCCTTCACCGCCTCGCGGATCGACTTCACGTCGGCGTTGGGGCGGCGCGAGTGGCTGCGCTTCAGCGGGGTCGAATCAGTATGCTCGTCGGCGATGTCCTCGGGCAGTTCGATATGGACCGCGCCGGGCTTTTCCTCTTCGGCCAGGCGAAAGGCCTCGCGCACGCGGCTCGGAATATTGTCCGACGACGCCATCTGGTGGGTATATTTGGTGATCGGCGACATCATCGAGCAGACGTCGAGGATCTGGAAGCGGCCCTGCTTCGACTTCTTGATCGGCTTCTGCCCGGTGATCATCATCATCGGCATGCCGCCGAGCTGGGCATAGGCCGCCGCGGTCACGAAGTTGGTCGCGCCGGGGCCCAGGGTGGCGAGGCAGACGCCGGTCTTGCCCGTGTGGCGGCCATAGGTCGCGGCCATGAAGCCCGCGCCCTGCTCATGCCGCGTCAGGATCAGCTTGATCTTGGTCGACCGCGACAGGCTGTCGAGAAAGTCGAGATTCTCCTCGCCCGGAACGCCGAAAATATATTCGACGCCTTCTTCCTCCAGGCACTCGATGAACAGGTCGGATGCTTTTTTCATGTGACAGTCGCCCCCTCAGCCCCGCACCTCATCAATGCGGCCGTTAGACCGTGCCGGCGACCCTCGACACAATGATGACACAGCGGCGCCCGTCGTCAGGTCGCGAGTCCCTGCTGCATCGGGAAGCGGTTGTAACGAGGGGGAAAGGCGTTGTCACCTGCATGCATTTGGCGCGCTAGATGTCTTGCGATCGTTCGCGAATGCAGCATATAACATGCCCGAGCGATGAGGGAGGGGCGTATGTTCAAGCATTCTAAAATTACTGCTGCAATATTGACCATAGCTTTGTCAGCATGCGCTTCCACTCCGCGCAATTATGTGCCGGTTACGACCCAGATCAGCTATCCCGAACTGTCTACCAGAACCACCGTGTCAATTGGCTCTGACATGTTAAGGCAGGGGACAGCGACCGTCACCAAGGGAATCTTTTTGAGCCGAGAGAATAACGTCAATAACTACCTGCTTAGCAAAGGTTTTTATCCTCAGATCGGCGAGGATAAAAAATGGACCTATCACGCGTTCCAAGTAGGTACAGGGCTAAATGGTCTCGGCGGTGTCACGCTCACAGGGGGAATTTTTGGTCAGACGATGTACCCGCAATCAATATTAGCATCTAAGAGCGAGCAAAAGACCTGCGTGAAAGATGGTTTTATAGGCCAGAACGTTTGCGATACCGAGAACGGTTTTGAGCGAGTTACACGTCCGGTCATCTCTGAGAATAACTTTCAGCAAACACTCATTTACAGCGGACGAGTAGGTGACCGGGTCAAGATCGGTTATCGCGAGTCGTCCGGAGATATGGCCAGGCCAGCCTTTTCGAATGAAGCCGAGTATGATCTCTCGGTATCTAACGAAATTGCTTATCGCGGTGCCAAAATTAGAATTATTGAAGCGAACAATCAATCTATCACTTATGAGGTCCTTTCAAACTTCAACGTACAATAAATCTGACGTCGAAGTGATCCGATGGTGACGACAACGTTGCACTGACAACGATCTAAGTTCATTTTCATTACCGCCGGCGTCCGCAAGGCGACGATCTTCAGCAAGGAGCCGTCGCAGCAGAAAATCTACAACGAGCTTTGGGAGCGCGGCGAAAAGCTGGGCGCCGACGCGGTGATCGGCGCCAGATATGGCGACAGTCACATCACCGCGATGAGCTGGGGCAGCACCAAGGCCGGCGGCGTGGCGATCAAGTTCCTGACCGAGGCCGAAATCGCCGCGGGCGCTGACGTGACCCCCTGGTTTCCACCAGCGGGGATTAGAGCCCAGCAGCTTTGTTGCGCATGAGCGCAGTGTAAGCAATGGCCTGTGCAGCGGAGCCCGAAGGGCGTAGCTGCA
>SCNT01000033.1 GCA_005503165.1 Sphingomonadaceae bacterium 3R27E2-A | reverse complement strand
CAGCCCCTCCACCGCTTCGCGGTCCCCCTCCCCATGCCTACGGCACAGGGAGGAAGCCAGAAACCCAAACCCGCCCCATTCCGGACAAGCCCCCCAAATCCTCCCTGTCGCGAAGCGATGGGGAGGGGGACCGCTCGCGAAGCGAGTGGTGGAGGGGCGGTAACGACCGCCGCACCAATTATTGCCTAGACGGCAAATAGACGTATCTCTAGCTTACAACATTACATGTTCGACCAGAGGAGCGTTATGTCGATTTGTATCAAAACTTCTGATGATATCCGGCATCACCAATTCGTCTGCGCGCTGCAGTTCGCCTAGTTGATCTCCCAATGGCTAAGCCCCGCTACCCCAAAGTTCGAAGCCGCCATCCGAGCATAGCGATACAACGTCAGATTGTTTCTAGAAAAATGCTGATGAATTCCGATGGGGAAGCACCCGAAAAGCGCGACTGGGGGAATTTGCGCGAATGGCTAAACGTCATAGCGGCAATCGGCGCTCTTCTAGTAGGGATCGTCACATTCTGGACCACCGCGAGAATATCTGGGCTAGAAGACTATCTACGGTCAGAAATAAGCCGTCGAAATAGCGATCTCAATGCTATATCAAACCAAACGCAACGACTCAGTGCTTTAGCAGAAGAGCGTGCTGAACGGCTTGCGAATTTGCAGAATATAACAGATCAGGTTACCGCTAATAATCTCGTGGCACAGTCGAGACTGATCGTCAATCAGCAGGAACTATCTCGCCTAGGAGTCGATATCATATCTGCAAGACAGACTATTTCTGAAGAGAGAAATCGCCTTTACTTACTTAATGAGCAAGCCAGTAGACAATCTTCCATAATAGAATTATTTCGCAGGCAGAGATTATCAGAGGCAGCATTTAGCAGAATTGCATTCGTAAGACTTTCTGATATTGAAAAAGATTTTTCCGGTGAATCAGTATATAACGAAATCAGTCACTGGACTTCCCAACAATTTGACCGGGATTTACATCCATACTTCGCCGATTTTCATAAAAACGCGTTGAGGACTTGCAAGTCACTGGCATCTTATAGCCCGTCAATTCCGCCAAAGATAGAATATCCCGACGGCCCTAAACGTCCAGGATCGATTTCTAGTGATGGGAATTCATATCTTATGACAAACAAAGAATATGAACGATGGAATTATGAACTAAAAGAATGAAATAAGCGTTACAGTGACATTTCCGCTGCGAATAATTTGAGATTTGAAGCGCAGCAGAAATCGTCTCAATACTTATTCAATGCTGCCTCTCATTGTATATGCCAAGCTTTGGCAACAGAGGATCAACCGATCGATAAAGTATGCCCGGGGAAATCGAGCGCACCTCCGGCTACGCCTGCTCCAGATCGAAATCTCTAGCAAATTTCCCCTTTCCTAAAATGTACCCATATGGTTCATTCTATCGGTTTCACCTAACCGAAGGAGCGAATCAATGGAAGACTTCGACCACGACCCCACGCAAATTCCCGCCCCCGCCAGCTACCACTGGACCCCGCGGCTCCAGCGCGAATTCCGCGAGCATGTCGCGGTCACCGGCTCGGTGCGCATCGCGTGCGACCGCGTCGGCATGTCGCCCACCGCCGCCTATCAGCTCAAGCAGCGGCCCGCGGGGGCGGCGTTCCGGCTCGGCTGGGCGGCGGCGGTGCTGATCGCGCGCGGGCGGATCGCCGACGAGCTGCTCGACCGCGCCATCTATGGCCATGACGAGACGACCACGGTCTACCGCGAAGCGGAGCGCAGCCTCACCAAGCGCCGCCGCATCGACAACCGCCTCGGCCTCGCGATGCTCGCGCGGCTCGACCGCATGGTCGAAACCCGCGCGCGCGCCGGCGAGGAGATGCTGGCGCAGGTCATCGCCGGCGACTGGCCGGGTTTCCTCTCGCTCTTCGACGCCGCCGAAGCCGCGCGCCCCGCCGCGCCCGCCGCCGACGCGGGCGAAGACCGCGAAGCCGCCGCCGAAGCCGCCCCCGAAAGCCCCGGCGCCGAAACGCCCGCGGGCATGGCCGCCGCGCTCGCCTGCTGGCTCGCCGCGCGCGACAACCGCGCCAACCCGCTCGCGTCGCTGTGGCGCGATACCCCGATCGCGAATGAAGTTGCGCGCTTTTCCGCCGATTCCGAAGCCGCGCCGCAGCCCGATCCGACCCCGGAGGAAGCGGCGGCGGCGATGCGCGTCTGGTATGATTCCGACGACCGCGGCTGGCGCACCGATTTCCCGCCGCCCGAGAATTTTTCGGCAACGAAAAGGGCGAATTCGGCTGCGACGGCTATGAACGCACGCTCGACCCCGACGAGGAAGAAGCGATCGAGATCGCGTATGAGGCCGGGCTCGCCCCCTTGCGCCAGGCCGCCGAAACCGCCCGCCGCGCCTTTTTCGGGCTGCCCGAAGCGGCCAATGATGCCGCGGATGCCACGGATGCCGCGGATGCCGCGCCCGCCGGGCGGCGCGCGGGCGGCGGCGCCGGCGGCTGACCCGACGCGCGCGCCGCGGTCAGTCGGCGACCCAATAATCCGCCGCGTCGCCGGGCTCGCCGCCGCGGCGGCACACGACCGCGCCGTCCATCGACAGCACCGCCCAGCGGCCGATCGGCTCATGCTCCATCATCGCCAGCGCCGCGGCGAGGTCGGGCGCGTCGAAGGCGACGCGCTTCTCCACGCCGAACCAGCGATCCTCATAATGGAGGACGAACGCCAGCGCCGGAGCGGGGTCGGCGCGCGCCGCGGGGGGATCGCGATCGGGCGCCGCCGCGCCGGACGGACGCGGCAGGCAGTCGCAGCCGCCACCGGCCGCATGGGGGGGAAAGGGCACTATGGAACACCTTCGTTGGGGGGAAGCGAAGGGGCGACCGGCACGATCTGGTCCACCGTGAAAGCAGCCGGGGGCGAAAATCTCCTGACGTTCGGAAGACGGAGCGGCGCCGCGGTGAACCGCGAAAGCAAAGCATACTATGCTTCGTTCGACGGGCAGCCGGTTCGACTCGACCAACGACGGGACTAGCGCAACAAAGTTACGGCGTAATTCCCGTTGGTTACCGCACCCCGCCCGCCAGCGCCTTTTGCAGCTTTGCGGTCGCCGCGGCGATCGCCTTGTCGCCCGCTTTCCGCTCGAGTTCCTCGGCCGCGGATATCTCGACGATCGCCGCCAGCAGCGCCCCCTTGATTCCGCGCGGCGGTACCCGCTTGAGCTTGCCGTTGACGATCACGAACCCGTCGCCGCCCTTGCTCACCCCGCCGAACACCTCGCCGACGATCGCCTCCAGTTCGACATCGACCCGGCCCAGCGTAGGCGGCGAAAACTGCGTCGCGAAGGGGCGCAGCGCGGCGGTCTGTTCGCACACCCCCTGGTCGTCGATCCGCACCCGCCGCCCCGGCCCATTGTCGGCGGGCACCAGCTCGCGCTCGAGCTGCCAGGTGTTGCGAAAGGTCATCGCGCACAGCCGGTTGGTCGACGCGACGCGGCATTCCATGTGCAGATGCGGGCTTCCCTTGGTATTCCCCGAATTGCCCGCCTCCGCGAGCTTGCGCCCGGCCCACACCGTATCGCCCGTCTCCACCGTGATGCTGTCGCGCTTCAGGTGCATGTAACCGACCTCGAGCTCGCCATAGCGCACCCACACGGTGTTGCTGCCATAATGGTCGGTGCGATTGCCGCCGCCGAAATCATTGTCCCAGAAGCCTTCGATCACGTCGATGACCTCGCCGTCGCCCATTCCGCGCACCGCCCGACCGAAGACGCGCGCGTCGCTGTTCTTGGTGGCGTTGGCAACGCGGTTGCGCGACCATTCGCCGTTCCGCCGCGCCTGGATGCTGATGTCATAGGCGAAGATCTGCGTGCCGCTGTTACCGCCATTATAATAATGGCGCGCCGAGGTGACACATATTCGTCGTCGTCGAGCTCGTGCCGGACAAAGGGCAACAGCAGCGGCCCGTCGCCCGTCGGGTCGCCCCAGCGGATCAGGTCGAAGGTCTGTGTATAATTGCGCGCGAAATCGGCGCAGGTCACGCTGACGGTCATTTTTGTCGGCGCCGGCCCGTCGAGATAGACCTGATTATATTGCGCCGGCGAATCCTCACTTTCGCGCCACGACCCATTGTGCCAGGTCGCGGCCTCGTCGAACGCCAGCACGCCGTCCTCGGGCTGCATATTCTTCTCTGGCACCATCTCCATGTCGAACGAGCCATGGCCTTCGAAAGACAATCGGATGCCGGTGATCGTCACCGCGCGGCGGCCCGTCGTCTTGTTCACCAGCCGCAACCGGGCGCAGACCTTGTAGCGCTCCTGATGGTCCTTCGATTGCGGGGCGAGCGGCAGATAATAGATTTTTCCGTTCAGGCCGGGGTCGGCACTGATTTCGAAAATGGGGGCGGACATGGGGCTGTTTCCTCTCTCGCAGCGGACGGCAGAGGCCGTCGGACACGGGAAAGCCGGACCGCAGCGGCGGTTCGCCTTTCCCTTCGTTGCGACTCAAGGAACCGGCAGGCTAGCACCCGCCATGGTGGACGGCATGCTAGCGGGACTGGTTAATCCGGCGCTCTTCTGCCGAAGCGGGTCAACCGCGCGCCAGGTTGAGCGCCGCGGCCTCGGCGAACAGCGCTTTCAGCGCGCCCTCGTCGATACCGTCGCCCGCGCCGATGTCGATCGCGCGCCGGACATTGCCGTCGAGGCTGGCGTTGAACAGGCGCGTCGGATCGGCGAGCGCCGCGCCCTTGGCAAAGGTCAGCTTGACCTTGTCCCTGTACGTCTCGCCGGTGCAGACGATCTTGCCGCCCGCGTACCAGGTCGGCACGCCGCGCCATTTCCATTCCTCGACGACGTCGGGGATCGCCGCCTTGATCAGGCCGCGCACCCTGGCCAGCACCTCGCCGCGCCAGTCGCCGAGTTCGGCGATGCGGCCGTCGATCCGTTCGGAGGGACTTGTCTCGCTCATTTCGCCTTGTCCTTTGCGTGGGAAATCCACCCCGGAATCGCCGCCGCCTGCCGCAGCCAGTCCGCCAGCTGCGCTTCGTCGACCGGTTCGTCCTCGAAAATATGCAGGTAGCGCGCGTCGGGGTCCTTCGACCCCACCGGCGGCGCCGGGTCGAGTTGCCGGCCGCGAAAGAAGGTGACCTTGATGTACCGGTTGAAGCAATGAAAGGCGAGAAACCATCCCTGCCCCGGCACGCCATAGAAGGGCGAGTTCCAGCGCACCGCCTTCTCGACGCCGGGCACGGTGGCGACGATCAGCGCGTCGAGCTTCGCCCCCGCCGCGCTTTTCCACCCCGGCATCGCCGCGATATAATCCTGCACCGGGCCGTCGCCGTCGCCTTTGGCGATCTGCGGATTGCCGCCCGACAGCAGCACCACCTCTTTCTTGCCCGCCATTTTGCTCTCCTAAGCCGGCGCCGCGCACGCCGCCGCCCGCTCCAGCAACCATTCGCGCTCGCGTTCGTTGCCGGCGAGCGCGGCGGCCGCCTCGAACGCCCCCTTCGCCTCGCCCAACCGCCCGGCGCGGAACAGGAAATCGCCCCGCGCCGCGGGCAGCGGGGCATAGCGGCGCAGCAGCGCCTCGTCGGCGATCGCATCGAGCAGCGCCAGCCCCGCATCGGGCCCATAGGCCATGCTGTGCGCGACCGCGCGGTTGAGCTCGACCACCGGCGACGGCATGACCCGCCCCAGCCGGTCGTAGAGCCCGGCGATCGCCGCCCAGTCGGTATCCGCGGCGCGGCGCGCGCGGGCATGGCACGCCGCCAGCGCCGCCTGCAGCGCATAGGGACCGTCCGCGCCGCCCAGCGCCTCGGCGCGCTCCAGCGCCTTCAGCCCGCGGCGGATCAGCAATCGGTCCCAGCGCGCGCGATCCTGCGCGGTCAGCGGCACGAAGCGCCCGTCGGGGCCCGCGCGCGCCGCCAGCCGCGACGCCTGGATCTCCATCAGCGCCAGCAGCCCCAGCACCTCGGGCTCGTCGGGCATCAGTGCGGCGAGGATGCGCCCCAGCCGCTGCGCCTCGGCGCAGAGCGGCGGGCGGACCAGCGACGGTCCCGCGGTCGCGGCATAGCCTTCGTTGAAGATCAGGTAGACGACCTCGAGCACCGGGGCGCGCCGCGCCGCCAGCTCTGCGCCGCGCGGCACCTCGAACGCGACCCCCGCCTTGGCGATCGCCTTCTTGGCGCGCGTGATCCGCGCCGCGATCGCGGGCTCGTTCGACAGGAAGGCGCGCGCGATCTCCTCGACGGTCAGCCCGCCGACCAGCCGCAGCGTCAGCGCGGCGCGCGCCTCGGGCGCGATCACCGGGTGGCAGGCGGCGAAGATCAGCCCGAGCAGTTCGTCGCCCAGTTCGTCGTCCAGCCCGGCCTCGATCGCCGCGACGCCGTCGTCGGCTTCGTCCATCTCGCGTGCCAGTTCGCCATGCTTGCGGCTCGCCATCGCGCTGCGGCGAAAGCCGTCGATCGCGCGCCGCTTCGTCGCCGCCATCAGCCAGGCGCCGGGATTGTCCGGAACGCCGGTGCGCGGCCAGTCGGTCAGCGCGGTGAGCAAAGCCTCCTGCGCCAGTTCCTCGGCGCGGTCGACGTCGCGCGTCATCCGCGCCAGCCCGGCGATCAGCCGCGCCCGCTCGATCCGGAACACCGCCTCGATCGCGCGGTGGATGTCGTCCGTCGCCGCTTTCGCCATGCCCGCCTTCTCGGCGAAAGCGCCGGGAGAGGCAAGCATGGCGGCGAGCGGCGTTTATTCGCCCGCGAGCTTGTCGCGCAGCATCTGTTCGTGCGCCGCGATCTCGGGGGTCATCGCGTCGCCGAAATCCTCCATCTCGTAAAAGGGGCGGATTTCGAGTTCGCTCGGCCCGGGCATCGGGTTCGGACAGCGCTTGGCCCAGGCGACCGCCTCGTCCATATCCTTGACCTCCCAGACCCAGTAACCCGCGACCAGTTCGCGCGCCTCGGCAAAGGGACCGTCGATCACCGTCCGGCTCGCGCCGTCGAAGGCGATGCGCTTGCCGAACGACGAGGGCTTCAGCCCGTCGCCGTCGACCATCACGCCGGCGTTGACCAGCTCTTCGTTGAACTTGCCCATCGCCTCGAACATCTCGGTCATCTCGGTCGTCGGCGGCAGGCCCTTTTCGCTGTCCTCGGTCGCCTTGACGAAAACCATCACACGCATCGTTCTTCTCCTCGAAAACGAAAGCCGCCATCGGCCTCCTGTCCAGACGACGAACGGCGAGCGCGCGAATCGACAGGGCTTGCGATTTTTTTTCATTTTTTTCCGGATAGCGCCATGACCTCGCGGGCCGATGGAGAAAAAAATGCGTCATAACGGGCGCTTGCCGAGCATCGGCGCCTAGATGGTAAACCGCGCTTAATCCTGTCCGGCCGCGGCCGTTAAACGTCGCATGACCACTTTCGCATCTTCCTCTGGTGAGCCGGTCGGGCGGCTCCTTGGTTGGCTGGGGCTTCGCCATTCCCGCGACGGCGAGGCTTCGCGGCAGGATGCCACCGAGCCCGGCGGGGTGCGCGACCTTGCGCGGCTCGCCCGGCGCGACCTGATCGAAGCGATCGGCACCTTCCTGATCGACAACGGCCTCGACGTCACGCCGTCGAACCTGCTGCTCGCACACAGCGCCTTTTCGGGCAACAACCCGCGCCTCGCGCGGCAGATCACCGCGCGCACCGGCAATGGCGGCGTCACCCAGGCATGGCTCGACGAACTGACCGAGGAAACCGCCGACAGCTCGGCGCAGGCCGAGCTTGAACGGCTGATGGCGCGCCTCGAAACCAACCTCGACGCCTTCCAGGCGCAGAGCAAGAGCGCGTACAAGCACGCCGCCGATTATGGCAGCGAGCTCGAACAGCATGTCACCGACCTCGAGCAACTGCAGAAGACCGGCCAGATCGTCTCGAACCTCGCCGACCTCGCCAAGACGATGCTCGAACGCACGCGCAAGGCCGAGGACGAGATGCGCAAGAGCGAGGAGGAGGCGAAATCGCTCCGGCGCAGCCTCGAACGCGCCAGGCGCGATGCCGAGATCGATTATCTCACCGGCCTGCCCAACCGCCGCGCCTTCGAGGAACTGCTCGAACGCCAGTATCGCGACGCGCAGGCGGCGATGGAACCGCTCAGCGTCGCCTTCTGCGACATCGACAATTTCAAGGCGATCAACGACGCGCACGGCCATGACGCCGGCGACCGCGTGCTCAAAGCCATCGCCGACACGCTCTCGCAGATCAGCGACGACCAGTGCCACGTGGCGCGCCACGGCGGCGAGGAATTCGTCATGCTCTTCCGTGGCCGCACCCCCGCCGCCGCCGCCGAACGCCTCGACCAGGCGCGCGAGCATCTTGCCGCGCGCCGCCTGATTAACCGCAAGACCGACGAGCCCTTCGGCCAGATCACCTTTTCGGGCGGAGTCGCCGACATCTTCGGTCATGGCGACACGCGCGCGGCGCTCAAGGCCGCCGACGACGCGCTCTACCGCGCCAAGCAGAATGGCCGCAACCGGGTCGAGATCGCGGGCACCGAATGATTCCGGCGTGAACCAAAGGGCCTGCAAGCCGTTGGACAGCCGATACCGTCCCCTTCTATGCAGGCTCCATGGACTCCACCAAAGCCAAACTCGTCATCCGCAACTCCGCCCCCCGCGACGCCGCCGCGATCGCGCGCCTGACCGCCAAGGTCTATGGCCGCGGCGAAGGCTATTCGGCGGCGCAGATTCGCGGCCAGATCAACAACTTCCCCGAAGGGCAGTTCGTCGCCGAATATGAAGGCGCGATCGTCGGCCTCTGCGCGACGCTGATCGTCCGCCAGGAAACGGTATTCACCGATCATCGCTGGTCTGCGATCAGCGGCGGCGGTTTCGGCACCAGCCACGATCCCGACGGCGACATTCTCTATGGCATGGAGGTGTGCGTCGATCCCGACTACCGCCGCCTGCGCATCGGCCAGCGATTTTACCGAAAGCGCCAGGAACTCTGTCAATCCTATGGTCTGAAGGGAATAGCCTTCGGCGGTCGCATGCCGGGCTATGCCCGCCGCCGCCGCAAATATCCCGACCCGCAGGATTATCTCGACGCCGTAGTAGAGAAAAAGCTGCGCGATCCGGTAATCAACTTCCAGATCGCGCAGGGCTTCGAGCCGCGCACGGTGCTCCACAACTACGACCGCCGCGACATCGACAGCGGTGGCCATGCGGTGCTCATGTATTGGGAAAATCCGCTCGAGCCGCAGGATGCCGCCAGCCCGAAGGCGCGCGGCGCGATCCACGACCGGCTGCCGCAATCGGTGCGCGTCGCGACGGTGCAGTTCCAGATGCGCGGTATCGACCGCATCGAACAGTTCGAGGAACAGGTCGAATATTTTGTCGATGTCGCGGCCGACTATCACGCCGATTTCGTCGTCTTTCCGGAGCTTTATACGCTGGAGCTGCTGTCGATTGAGAAAGACAAGCCGCCGCCCGAAAAGGCGATCCAGAAGATCGCCGACTATACCGGACGCTATATCGAATTCATGGAAAAGCTTGCGGTCAGCTACAACATCAACATCGTGGGGGGCTCGCACCCGACGCGCGTGGCCAATGGCGACATCCGCAATATCGCCTATGTCTTCCTGCGCGACGGGTCGGTCCATACGCAGGAGAAACTGCACCCGACCCCGTCCGAACGCCGCTGGTGGAACATCAAGGGCGGCCACGGCGCCGACGCGATCAACACCGACTGCGGCCCGATCGGCGTGATGATCTGCTACGACAGCGAATTTCCCGAACTCGCGCGCCACCTCGTCAATCAGGGCGCGATGATGCTCTTCGTCCCCTTCTGCACCGACGAGCGCCGCGGCTATCTGCGCGTCCGCTATTGCTGCCACGCGCGCGCGGTCGAGAACCAATGCTATGTCATCACTTCGGGCGTGGTCGGCAATCTGCCGAACGTCGAAAATATGGACATCCATTACGCCGAAAGCGCGATCCTGACCCCGTCGGACTTCGCCTTCGCCCGCGACGGCGTCGCCGCCGACACCGCCCCCAATACCGAGACGATCGCCATCGCCGACCTCAGCCTCGCCGACCTGCTCACCAGCCGCCAGAGCGGCGCAGTGCAGAATTTGCGCGACCGGCGCTTCGACCTGTACAGGGTTGACTGGAAGGATGCGCCGGCCCCGGGGATCGGCTCGCGCTAACGCCAAAGGCCGGCGGATCGCTCCGCCGGCCTCGCATCCGATGCGTCGAAGTCAGATGCCCTGCCCCCCCGACACTTCGATGCGCTGCGCGGTGACCCAGCGATTGTCCTCCGACAGCAGGCTTGCGACCATCGGCCCGATATCGTCGGGCAGGCCGACGCGGCCAAGCGCGGTCATATCGGCGAACTGCCGGTTGAGCTCTTCATTGTCGCGCACCGCGCCGCCGCCGAAGTCGGTCTCGATCGCGCCCGGCGCCACCGTGTTCACCGCGATGCCGCGGCTGCCGAGTTCCTTCGCCATATAGCGGGTGACGACCTCGATCGCGCCCTTGACTGCGGCATAAGCGGCATAGCCCGGATAGGCGACGCGGGTCAGCCCCGACGAGAGGTTCACGATCCGGCCGCCGTCGGCGATCATCGGCAGCAGGGCCTGGGTCAGGAAATAGACGCCCTTGAAATGCACGTCGACCAGCCGGTCGAACTGCGCCTCGTTCGTCTCGCCGATCATCGCATAATCGCCATGCCCGGCATTGTTGACGAGATGGTCGAAAGTCTCACGGCCCCAGTTCTTGTCGAGCTCTCTTGCCAGATTCTCCGCAAAGGGCGCAAAGGCGGCGACGTCGCCGGTGTCGAGCTGCAGTGCGACGGCCTTCCGGCCCATCGCCTCGATCTCGGCGACGACCGCTTCGGCGGCCTCGGCATTGCCGAGATAGGTGATGACGACGTCGCCGCCGCGGCGCGCGATGCTGAGCGCCATGTTGCGGCCGAGACCGCGGCTGGCGCCGGTGATAAGGCTGATCTTGGTCATGGTATTCACTCCTTGGCTGGATTGCCCATTCTATGTGCCCGACCACGACCCACCCGTGTTGCCACTCCCTCGCCATAGTTTGCCTGATTCTCCAAATCGCGTGCAGCGGCCGGGCGAATCGGGTAAAAGCGGCGCATGAACGATTTGCTCCACGCCGTCCGCTGCTACACCGACGCGCACGTCGGCCCCGACGGCGTCGCCCCGACCCCGATCGCCGGGCTGTCGACGATCCGCGCGCTCGGCCCCAGCGATCTTGCTTTTGCCATCTCGCGCCCCCTCGTCGCGCTCGTGGTGCAGGGCGCCAAACATGTGACGATGGGGACGCAGGGCTTCGCATTCGGCGCCGGGGAGTCCTTGCTGATCACCGCCGACGTCCCCACAGTCAGCCAGATCACGCGCGCCAGTCCCGCCGCACCCTATTACAGCTTCGTGCTCGAACTGGATCCCGCGGTCATCGCCGACCTCGCCGCCGAGATGAAAGCCGTGCAGGTCGGCGACGACGCCCCCGTGCGTACCGGCACCACCGATGCCGAAGTCGCCGACGCCGCCGCGCGCCTGATCCGCCTGCTTGACCGTCCCGCCTCGCTGCCGATGCTGGCGGCCCAACTCGTCCGCGAGCTCCATTATTGGCTGCTTGCCGGGCGCCACGGCGCCGCAATACGCCGGCTCGGCTGGCCCGACGGCCACGTTTCGCGCATTGCGCGCGCCGTCGCGATCCTGCGCGCCGATTACGCCCGGCCGATTCCCGTCGAGCGGCTCGCCGAGGCCGCGGGCATGTCGCTCTCCTCCTTTCACCAGCATTTCAAGGCAGTGACCTCGCTGTCGCCGCTGCAATTCCAGAAGCACTTGCGCCTGATCGAAGCGCGTCGCCTGATGCTTGCCGACGGCGCGAGCGCGAGCACCGCGTCCTTCGCCGTCGGTTATGAAAGCGTGCCGCAATTCACCCGCGAATATCGCCGCATGTTCGGCCGTCCGCCGGTTCAGGACGTGCGCATCGCCCGAAGCGCCGCCATTGCAGCCTGACCGCGCCCGGATCATTTTGCCCATGCGCGGGGTCGCCCCTTGCCACACCTTCCCTTTACGTTAAGGTCAGTTGCAAACAGCAACCGGAGAGTGTGATTCCATGGCCCTTCCCCCGATCTTCGACCGCCTGCGGCTGCCCGTCATCGGTTCTCCCCTGTTCATCGTCTCGGGTCCCGAGCTCGTCATCGCGCAGTGCAAGGCCGGCGTCGTCGGCAGCTTCCCCGCGCTCAACGCGCGCCCGCAGAGCCTGCTCGACGAATGGCTGCACCAGATCACCGAGGAGCTGGCTGCGTGGGACCGCGACAATCCCGACCGCCCTTCGGCGCCCTATGCGGTCAACCAGATCGTCCATAAGTCGAACGACCGGCTCGAGGCCGACATCGCGACCTGCGCCAAATGGAAAGTGCCGATCACCATCACCTCCCTGGGCGCGCGTGAGGAACTCAACCAGGCCGTGCACGGCTGGGGCGGCATCACATTGCACGACGTCATCGACGACCGTTTCGCGCGCAAGGCGGTCGAAAAGGGCGCCGACGGGCTGATCCCCGTCGCCGCGGGCGCGGGCGGCCACGCCGGGGTGCAATCGCCCTTCGCGCTGGTGCAGGAAATCCGCGAATGGTTCGACGGCCCCGTCGCCCTGTCGGGCGCGATCGGCCATGGTCGCTCGATCCTCGCCGCGCAGGCGTGCGGCGCCGACCTCGCCTATATCGGCAGCGCCTTCATCGCGACCGAAGAGGCCAATGCCGACCCGGGCTACAAGAACGGCATCGTCGAGGGGCGCGCCGCCGACATCGTCTATTCGAACCTCTTCACCGGGGTGCACGGCAACTACCTCCGCGGCTCGATCGTCGCCGCCGGAATGGACCCCGACAATTTGCCCGAGGGCGACCTCAAGACGATGAACTTCGGCTCGGGGGGCAATACGAAGGCCAAGGCCTGGAAGGATATCTGGGGCTCGGGCCAGGGCATCAGCCCGGTGCGGGGGGTGAAACCGGTCGCGGCTTTCGTCGCGCAACTCGAAGAGCAATATCTCGCGGCGCGGCGCGAGCTGGAGGCGAAAGTCCGCCTGTAGCTTCGGATCCGCTTGGGGCTGGCGACCACCCCCTCACCCCGTCCCGTAAAACCGGGCCAGCCGGTCGAGCGCCAGCCCCAGCACCAATTTCCCCGACCGCGCCGGCCAGCCCAGCCCCTTCTCGGCGCAGCCGATCCCCTCGCCCGCGCAGATCACGCGCCAGCAAATGTCGGCGAGCCCCGGTCCCGCCGCGTCGAGCGCCGCATGGAAGCGCCGGTGCGCGTCGATCCGCGCCAGCGAGGCGTCCGCGGCCTTCGCGCCGCCGCGCGTCTTGGCGGGCGCCGCGGCGTCCCAGCGCATCGTCACCCGCGCCGCAAGCCCGGCGCGCTCATAGTCGGCGCGCAGCCGCTCGCCCGCTGCGAGCTGCGCCGCGCTCAGACGCCCGCGCGCCGCGAGCCAGGCGATCGGGCTTTCGGCGACATTGACGCTGACGTGGCGCATCACCTGCGGCCCGGCCTTGCCCGGATCGAGCCGGTCGTCGGGATGGATGCGCGTTTCGAGTCGGGGGCCGGCCATGCGATTCTCCTCTGATGAAAGACCGGGCTTGACAGTGGATTATTCTTTAGGAAAGAAGAAACCGATTTGGTTATCCGAAAATTGCAAGGACAGGGCCGCCATGATCAACAGCATCCGCGCCGTGCGCCGCGCCAAGCGCCTGACCCTCGAAGATGTCGCGCAGCGCTGCGACCCGCCGACCACCGCGCAGACGATCGGGCGTCTCGAAACCGGCACGCGCACGCTGTCGCTCGGCTGGATGAACCGCATCGCCAAGGCGCTCGGGGTCGACGCTGCCGAACTGGTGCAACTGCCGCAGGATACGCAGCTCACCATCACCGCGCTGCTCGGCGCCGACGGGGTCGAGGCGCCGTCGCGCGTCGAACAGGCGCTCACCGCGCGCCCGGGCGAGGATATGGTCGCGGTGCGCGTGACCTCGTCGATCGGCGACTATCGCGCGGGCGACGAAATCTGGTGCCGCCGCATAGAGGGCGACTGGGCGGGCGCGCTCAACCGCGACCTGCTCGTCCCCCGTCCCGCTGGCCGTTTCTTCTTCGCGCGCCTGCTCAACGTCGACGGCGAGAAATTGCACCTGCTCCCGCTCGGGGTCGGCCAGCGGCAGCAGGTCGTCAGCAATCCGCCCTGGGCCGCGGTCGCGGTGCGATTGATCCGCAGCCTCTGAGCAAGTGTCCGCCGACGCCCCCCTCCGCGTCCTCAGCATCGCGACGCTCTTCCCCGACGCCGCGCGGCCCAATTTCGGCCTCTTTGTCGAAAAGAGCCTGTGCGCGCTCGCCGCGCAGCCGGGCATCCTCCTCACCGTCGTCGCGCCCCTCGGCCTCCCGCCCTTCCCGCTGTCGCTCCACCCGCGCTACCGCGCGCTGCGCGCCCTGCCGCAGCAGGAAGAATGGAACGGCCTTGCTGTCCACCGCCCGCGCTTCACGCTGATTCCCAAGGTCGGCGCGCGGTTCAACCCCGCCGCCATCGCGCGCTCCGTCCTGCCGATCGCCCGCGCCGCCGCGCCCGACGTGATCGACGCGCAATTCTTCTACCCCGACGGCCCCGCCGCGATGCGCGTCGCCGGAACGCTCGGCCTACCGTTCTCGGCCAAGGCGCGCGGCGCCGACATCGGGCATTTCGGCCACGATCCCGCCACAGCGTCGCAACTGCTTGAAGCGGCGCAAAAGGCCGCGGGCCTGCTCGCCGTCTCTGAAGCAATGCGCCGCGACATGGCCGCGATCGGCATCGATCCCGCGAAGATCGCGGTGCACTACACCGGCATCGACGCCGAGCGCTTCCGCCCCGGCGACCGCGCGGCGGCGCGCGCCGCGCTCGGCATGGGCGACGCCCCCGCGCTGCTGACCGTCGGCGCGCTCATTCCCCGCAAAGGACAGGCGCTCGTGATCGAGGCCCTGCCCGCGCTTCCCGGCGTCGATTACTGGCTCGCCGGCGCGGGCGAAGAGGAAGGCCGCTACCGCACGCTCGCCGCAAAGCTCGGCGTCGCCGACCGCGTGCATTTCCTCGGCCCCGTCGCCAACGCCGACCTGCCGCAGCTTTATCGCGCCGCCGACATCGTCGTCATGCCCTCGGCGAGCGAAGGCCTCGCCAACGCCTGGGTCGAGGCGCTCGCCTGCGGCACCACGATCGTCATCAGCGACGCGGGCGGCGCCGCCGAACTCGTCACCGCGCCGGCCGCCGGCCGCATCGTGGAGCGCACCGCGCCGGCCATCGCCCAGGCCGTGCAGGCGACCCTCGCCGCCCCGCCCGCCGCCGCGGAGGTGGCCGCAACGCTCGCAGGCCGCTTCGACTGGGACCGCAACGGCCGCGCACTCGCCGCGCACCTCCGCCGCTGCGCGCAAAAATAAGGGGGGCCAAAGCCCCCCTCATCGTTCCTGTCCGAAAGATCGGTGGCGATCAGACGACCGCGCCGTCGTCCTTCCGCTCGACGCGCTCGCCGCCCATGATCCCGGCGCTGGTCCGCGGCACGAAGCTGTCGGGACCGACCTTCAGCCACACCAGCACCGGGGTCGACATCAGCACCGACGAATAGCCGCCGATGAACACGCCGAACAGCATCGCAGCGGTGAAGCCGAAGATCACGTCGGGGCCGAAAATCAGCAGCACGCCGAGCGCCAGCAGCATCGCAACGGTCGTCATCACGGTGCGCGACAGCGTCTCGTTGATGCTGAGATTGAGCAGCGGGATGATCTCCATCTTGCGGTATTTCTTTAGGTTCTCGCGAATGCGGTCATAGACCACGATCGTGTCGTTCAGCGAATAGCCGACGATCGTCAGCAGCGCCGCGACGCTGTTCAGGTCGAACTGCATCTGCGTCACCGCGAACAGCCCGAAGGTCAGCGCGACCTCGTGGAACAGGCGCCCGAGCGCCCCGACGCCGAACTGCCATTCGAAGCGGATCCAGATGTAGATCGAAATGCCCAGGATCGCGAGTGCGAGGCTGATCGCACCCGTCCGCAGCAATTCGCCCGACACCTTGCCCGAAACCGTCTCGACCGAGCCGGTCTTGGCCGTCGGGAAGGCCTTCTGGATACCCGATACCAGCTGCTGCCCCGCACGCTCGGCGGCCGCCTTGTCGCCCTCGGGCAGCGCGGTGCGGATCGACACCGCCTTGTCCGATCCGAACTGCTGGATCGTCGCCTCGCCCAGCCCTATCTCGCCGACCTTTTCGCGGATCTCGTCGATCGGCGGCATGGCCTGGGTGAATTCGACGCGGACCGACTGGCCGCCGACGAAGTCGACGCCGAGGTTCAGCCCCTTGACCCCCACCAGCGCGATCGAAATCGCGACGAGGAAGAAGCTCATGAAGGACGCGAGCTTCCGCCAGCGCAGGAAGTCGATATTGGTGTCGTCGGGGACGAGTTTCAGCAGGCGCATCTCTCTGTTCCCTCCTTTAAATGTTGATCGACGTCGGCCGCGCGCTGCGCAGCCAGTGGGCGACGAACATGCGGGTGACGGTGACGGCGGTGAAGACGCTGGTGACGATGCCGATCGTCAGCACGACGGCGAAGCCCTTGATCGGCCCGGTGCCGAACCAGAACATCAGCGCCGCCGCGATGACGTTTGTGACGTTGGCGTCGAAGATCGCGCGGCTCGCTTCGCTGTAGCCGAGCTCGACCGCCTGGAACACGCGCCGCCCGCGTTTCAATTCCTCGCGTATGCGCTCGTTGATCAGCACGTTCGCGTCGACCGCGGCGCCGATCGTCAGCACGAAGCCGGCGATGCCCGGCAGCGTCAGCGTCGCGTTGAAAAAGGCCATGATCGCGATGATCAGGAACACGTTGAACGCCAGCGCGATATTCGCATAGACGCCGAAGCGGCCATAGACGACGAGCATCAGGACCAGCACCGACACCGTCGCGATGATCCCCGCGATCGCGCCCTTTTCGATCGAATCCTTGCCGAGTTCGGGGGTGACCGTGCGCTCCTCGACGACGTCGAGCTTCACCGGCAGCGAGCCCGAGCGCAGCGCGATCGCCAGCTCGTTCGCGGTCTGCACCGTGAAGCTGCCCGAAATCTGCGCCTGTCCGCCGAGGATCGCCTCATTGATCGTCGGCGCCGACAGCACCTGGCCGTCGAGCACCATCGCAAAGCGCTTGTTGACGTTGGCGCCGGTAACGCGCGCGAAGGTGTTCGACCCCGCCGAATCGAAGCGGATCGACACCGCGGGCAGCTGCTGCTGGTTGAAGTCCTGCCGCGCGTCGATCAGCTGGTCGCCGCTGATCATCACCTGCCGGCTCAGTATCTCGCCCGGCGCGCCGCCGCCCTCATTGGGCGCATAGGGCACGAATTCGCTGCCGATGGGGACGTTGACCGGACCGCTCGGCCCGACCGTCCCATTGGGATCGACCATACGGAATTCCAGCCGCGCGGTGCGCCCGAGCAGGTCCTTCAGCGCCTTGGGGTCCTGCAGGCCGGGGACCTGCACGACGATGCGATCGCTGCCCTCGCGGATGATCGTCGGTTCGCGCGTGCCGAGCTCGTTGACGCGCTTGTCGATGATCTCGCGCGCGGTTTCCATCGCGCGATCGACTGCCTGGTCGCGGCCCGCCGCGGTCAGGGTCATCACGATGCGGGTATTGTCGACGATCTCGATCGACCAGTCGCGCTGGCCGGTCAGCCCGGCGCCCTGCGTCTCGCGGAACAGCCGTTCGCGCGCTTCGTCGAGCTGCGCCTGGTCGCGCACGAGGAAGCTGATCGTGCTGCCCGACGCCTTGAAATCGCCGATCGCGATATCGTCGTCGGGACCGGTCTCGCCGCGCATCGACACGCGCACGGTCTTTTCCATGTTGGACAGCTGGGTCTTGTTGAGGTCGGCGATGTCGGCCTCGAGCAGCAGATGGCTGCCGCCCGCGAGATCGAGCCCCAGATTGACCTTCATCTGCGCAAAGCCCGGCAGCTGGTCGAAGGTCTTCTGCGGCAGGAAGGTCGGGATGGCGAACAGGATGCCGAGCAGCAACGAGATGCAGATGCTGATGGTTTTCCAGCGCGGGAAATCGAGCATGTCTTTGGTCCGATACCAAGGGGCGCGCCCGCCGCGGCGGGCGCCGCCGCGTCAGTCGTTGGCGGGCTTGGCGCCGGGCTGCAGCACGTCGGACAGGGTCGACTTGACGACCTTGATCTTCACCCCCTGCGCGATTTCGACATCGGCGAAATCATCGTCGACGCGCGTCACCTTGCCGACGATGCCGCCGCCGGTGACGACCTGGTCGCGCGGCTTCACCGCCGCGATCTTGGCGCGATGCTCCTTCATCCGTTGCTGCTGCGGGCGGATCAGGAAGAACCAGAAGACGATGAAGATCAGCACCAGCGGGACGATCTGTCCCACAAAGAGCGCGGCCCCGCCGCCCGATCCGGCCGCCTGGCTCAGAAGCAAATTCGTCGACATCGATTGAAGATCTTTCCGTTCGAAAGCGGCGCCGTCCCCACCCGGGCCGGCGCGCAAGATAATGGCGCGGCGCCTATCACGCGGGGGCGGCGCGTGCAACCGGCGGCTGCGCGCCGTCCCCCGCGGCAGGCCGAGCCGAAATGGGGCCGCGGCGCGCGAGTTCAAGGCGGACGTGCGATCTTCGCGCACGAGAGCTTGCATCCCCCGCCGACCCGCGCTAGGGGCCTCGCCTGCCCAACAGGGCCGGTCGGGACGTAGCGCAGCCTGGTAGCGCATCACACTGGGGGTGTGGGGGTCGGAGGTTCGAATCCTCTCGTCCCGACCAATTTCTTCCACTATCGTAAAATATGCCATCGCGGCGGCGCAGCTTGCCGCGCGGCGACGTCCTGCTCTATGCCGCGGCATGACGCGCGCAACCCTCGTCTCCATCCTCGGCGTCGTCGCACTTGCCGCGCTCGGCTTCGCGATGCTGTCGCTCGTCGGCGCGCCGGTCGGCTGGAAAGCCGATAATTTCGTCGACCGCGACACCGATGCGGTAACGCGCGGCTACCGCCTCGAAGCCGAAGGCGGCGACGCAACGCTCAAACTCACTTGCACGCCGAACGAACCCATCGCCGCGATCCTCGTGGCCGAGGCGCCGTTCGCGGCGCAGCCCGTGGCAAAGGTCGCCATCGACGGCGCCGCACCCGAGGCGCACCCGGTGACGATCATGGACGCATCGGCCGTCCTCGCCGATGCCAAGCACCCCGACGCGCGCGCCTTCATCGACCGGATATCGGCGTCGCGCCGCGTCACGATCGCCCTCGATGGCGGCGCAGCGCCTTTCACCGCAACCTTCGAAACCACCGGCGCCGACGACGCCGTCGGCGACCTCCGCCACGTCTGCGTCTAGGGCAGCCCTTTCCCGCCGCGCGCGCTTTCGTTGACGAAGCAGGTCGCGCGGTTGAGCCAGTTCGCCGCGCACGACTTCTCCCGCTCGGCCTCGTACCAGCCCGGCGGTTCCTTGGCATAATGGCCGGGCCCCGCCCGATACGCGGCCAGGCGGTCGAACGGCATGTCGACCAGCGCCCACTCGGGAATCCAGCATGGCTCGCCGAAACGGTCGGTCAGCGCCCAGCCCCTCGCCCGCGCGACCACCTCGAGCCGCGTGCCGGGTCCGACGTGCCGGCCGCCCTTGCGCATCAGCCGCGGCAACGGTCGGCACTTGGCGCTATAGGCGCCCACATAATGCACCGATCCGCCGCCGGCGCGTACCTTGGCCAGCCATTGCGCGCGCTCCTCGGCGTGCGTCAGCATCGGGGGAATCAGGAAGGCCGCGACCAGCAGGGTGACCGCCAGCGAAATCAGCCCGCCGCGCATCGGCGGTGGCGCCGCGCGGTTTCGCTTGCTGCTCCTTCGCTCGCGCATCCGCCTCTCCCGCCGATCGATCGCGCCACCTTGCCGCAGCGACGCGCCGGGCGAAAGAGGGTTGGCGGCGGCCTGCGCGGGCCGCCGCCTTCCCCAAATCAGCGCCGGGGCTCGGCTGGCGCCGCGGGCGCCTTGCGCATCGCCGCCATTTCGGCCTTGTCGACCGCCCCGTCGCCATTGGTGTCGATGCGCTTGATCATCTCGTCGATCTTCGCACCGTCGACCGGCGTCTTGTCGCCCTTCTCGGCCGCCTTGGCTTCGTGCGCCCGGGTCAGCTCGGCCTTGTCGATCCTGCCGTCGCCATTGGCGTCGAGCTTGGCGAAAAGGGCGTCGCCGTCGCCCGCCGGCTCCGCGGCGTGAGCAGCGGTGGCCAGCGCGACCGGCGCGGCGATGAGTAACAATGTCTTCACGTCTCTTCCTTTCGGGTACGGCGGCATGGCCGCCTTCACCCCCCGCGGCCGCTATGACGGCCCCGGTATCGCAAGGCCATAGGGCCTCCGCGCGGGTCGCCGCGCCTGCACGCCGCCTCGTCCGCGGGCGGAGCCCGGCGTCAGACGGTCAGAATCATCTTGCCGACGACCTCACGCTTTTCGAGTGCCGCAAAGCCCGCGCGCCAGTCGGCGAGATCGAGCGCAGCATGGACATGCGGCCGGATCTTCGCTTCGGAGGCCAGCGCGTCGATCGCCGCGATATTCTCCGCCCCGCGCGCCGGAAAACGCCGGCCATATTCGCCCGCGCGCACCCCGACGACCGAAAAGCCCTTGATGAGCGGCATGTTGACCGACACCTCGGGGATGCGCCCCGACGCGAAGCCGATCACCAGCAGCCGCCCCCCGAACGCGATGCACCGCGTCGACTCGTCGAACACATCGCCGCCGACGGGGTCGAAGATCACATCCGCGCCCTTGCCATCGGTCAGTCCCTTCACCGTCTCGCGAAACCCCCGCGCGCCGTCGATCACCGCGTCGGGCGCGTAGAACTCGACCAGCTTCGCGCGCTTCGCTTCGCTGCTCGCCGCCGCGATCACGCGCGCGCCGAGCGCCCGCGCCAGATCGACCGTCGCCAGCCCGACCCCGCCCGCCGCGCCGTGCACCAGCACCCACTCGCCCGGCTGCACCTGCCCACAGCGCGTAAGCGCGACCCAGGCGGTGAGATAGGCGACGCCATAGGCCGCGGCCTCCTCCCAGCCCAGCCGTTCGGGCTTGCGCCGCAGGTTCGTCGCGGGAACGACGATATATTCCGCCATCGCGCCGAAGCGGTTGCCGCCGATCACCGCATCGCCCGGCGCCCAGCCGCTCACCCCCGCACCGAGCGCATCGACCTCGCCCGCAAACTCCAGCCCCGGCGTGAAAGGCAGCTCGGGTTTCAGCTGATAAGCACCGCGCGTCATCAAGAGGTCGGGGAAATTGATCCCCGCCGCGCGCACCCGCACGCGCACCTCGCCCGGCCCCGGCGCGGGAACGGGCAGGTCGGCGAGCGCGCAGCCGCCGTGGTTTTCCGCCAATTCGCTGACCAATAATGCGCGCATGGAGAAAAGCCTTTCCTAAAAAACACCCATATGGTTCATTATAACCGAATCAACCAACCGGAGACGCGAATCATGCCCAGACCCCACCGCGCCGATCTCGACGCCAATGCGCTGATCGAAGCCGTCATCGACCGCGAAGGTCGTTATGTAAACCACCCCGCCGACCGCGGCGGCCCGACCTGCTGGGGCATCACCCAGGCGGTCGCGCGCGCCGAGGGCTATGGCGGTGCGATGCGCGACCTGCCACGCGAAGCAGCCGCCGCCATCTATCGCCGCCTCTATTGGCAGCGCCCCGGCTTCGACCGCGTCGCGCGCCGCGCCCCCGACATCGCCGCGGAACTCTTCGACACCGGCGTGAACATGGGCAGCGGCACCGCGACCGGCTTCCTCCAGCGGGCGCTGAACGCGCTCAACCGCGCCGCGCGCGACTATCCCGACATCGCGGTCGATCGCGAGATCGGCCCGCGCACCCTCGCCGCGCTCGACGCCTTCCTCCGCGTGCGCGGCGCCGGCGGCGAAACGGTGCTGCTGCGCGCGATCGAGGCACTGCAGGGCGAACGCTACATCGCGCTCGCCGAACGTCGCCCCAGCCAGGAAGCCTTTCTCTACGGCTGGCTCGCGAACCGCATCGGAGGAGCCGGAGGCCCCCAAGAGAGGGGGGACGTAGCGTGACCTTTGTGACTTTCTGACAATTTTGGAGACATAGAATGAGCATCATCGAAGGCCTGATCGGCCCCGTCGCCAAGCTGATCGACAAGATCATCCCCGACCCCGAAGCGCGCGACCGCGCCAAGCTCGAACTGTTGAAGCTCGAGGGCAGCCAGGAGATGGAGGCGATCAGGACGCGCTTGGCGGCGATCGTCGCCGAGGCGAGCAGCACCGACCCCTGGACCAGCCGCGCGCGGCCGAGCTTCCTCTACGTCATGTACGCGCTCTTGCTATGGGCGATCCCGATGGGGCTGATCGCCGCCGTTCGGCCCGACACGGCGCGCGGCATCGCCGAGGGCATGAACGCCTATCTCGCGGGCATCCCCGAACCGCTCTACGCGCTCTTCGGCACCGGCTATCTCGGCTACACCGCCGCCAGGGCGTGGGGGAAGGCCAAGGGGGTGGAGACATAACCCGCCCTCCCCTTCAGGGGAGGGCAGCGGGACTTACGAACTTGTTCGTTAATCGGAGCGGGTGGGGGCCCTCGCCCTGCGCAAGGCCGAGGGCCCCCACCCCCAACCTCGCCCCTGAAGGGAAGGGGCTTTTCAGCCCTCCACCACCGCCGCCAGATTCGCCAGCGACGAGTTCAGCCCCTCGACATGATCCTTCGCCGAAATCCCCGGCGGCACCTGATGCGCGTCGATCGTCACCAGCGTCCGGCCGCCCTGCCGCGACAGATACCAGTGCATCGCCATCGTCCCCGAAAAGCGCGGGTCGTCCGACACGAACTCGACCTCCCAGACGATCAGCCGCCCGTCGTCGAGGATCGGGATATGCACCTCGACCACATCGCTGTCATCGTCGCTCTTGGCCTCGACATCGGCCTCGTCAAAGGTCAGCCGCATCAGGAAGCCGCCCCCGGCGACCAGGTCGACATGTTCGAATTCGCCCGTCGCGCCCTCGGGCGGCAGCCAGCGCGCCAGCAGGTCGGCGCTGGTAAAGGCCGCAAAGACATCGACCAGCGGCGCCGCGATCAGCCGTTCGGCATGATCGGTGCGCCGCGTCTTCTTGGTGGGTTTCAAGCGAGCGCGGCCCTGACCGCCGCGACGGCGTCGTTCGCCGCGCCGCCGTTCGGCCCGCCGCCCTGCGCCATGTCGGGCCGCCCGCCGCCGCCCTGTCCGCCGAGCGCCGCGACCGCGGTCTTGACGAGGTCGACGGCGTTGTGCCCCACGCCCTCGGTCACCCCGACCGCGACCGACGCGCGGCCGTCATTGACCGCGACGAGCATCGCGACGCCGCTGCCGACCTGCTTCTTCAGGCCGTCGACCGTGCCGCGCAGCTCCTTGGGGTCGAGCCCGTCGACGACCTGCGCCAGAAAGGCGGTATCGCCGACCTGCTCGACCGCCGGTCCCGCAGCGGCCCCGCCGCCGCCCATCGCCAACGCCTTCTTGGCATCGGCGAGTTCGCGCTCGGCCTTCTTGAGCTGCTCGGCCAGCGCCGCGACGCGCGCCGGCACATCGTCGGGCGACGTCTTGAGCGCCGCCGCCGCGGCCTTCAACGCCTCGTCGCGGCTATTCAACCACTGGCGCGCCGCCTCGCCGGTCAGCGCCTCGATACGCCGCACCCCCGACGAGACCGCCGATTCGCCGACGATCTTGAGCAGCGCGATGTCGCCGAGTGCCCGCACATGCGTCCCGCCGCACAGCTCGACCGAATAACTCTTGTCGTCGGAGGTCCCCATCGAGAGCACGCGCACCTCGTCGCCATATTTCTCGCCGAACAGCGCCAGCGCGCCTGCCGCGACGGCGTCGTCGGGGGTCATCAGCCGCGTCGTGACCGGCTCGTTGCTGCGGATCTGCGCGTTCACGTCGGCTTCGATGTCGGCGATCTCCTCCGCCGTCAGCGCCTTGGGATGCGAGAAATCGAAGCGGAAGCGGTCCTCGGCGACCAGGCTGCCCTTCTGCGTCACATGTCCGCCCAGCCGGTTGCGCAGCGCCGCGTGCAGCAGGTGCGTCGCGCTATGATTGGCGCGGATACGGTCGCGGCGCTCGGCGTCGACGATCATCTGCACGGTGTCGCCGACCTTGAGCGTGCCGGCCTCGAGCTTCGCCTGATGCGCGTGCAACCGCCCGAGCGGCTTGCCCGTGTCGCTGACGAACGCCTTCGCGCCCTCCAGCGTCGCGATCGTGCCGCTGTCGCCCATCTGCCCGCCGCTCTCGCCATAAAAGGGCGTCTGGTTGGTCAGCACGACCACTTCGTCGCCCGCCTTGGCCTCATCGACCTGCACGCCGTCCTTGACGAGCGCGATCACCTCGCCCTCGCCCACGGTCGCGCCGTAACCGGTGAATTCGGTGCTGCCATTGGCTTCGGCGAGGTCGAACCAGATTTCCTCGGACGCCTTCTGCCCGCTGCCCTTCCATGCCGCGCGCGCCGCCGCTTTCTGCTGCGCCATCGCCGCATCGAAGCCGGCCCGGTCGACTGCGATGTCCTGCGTCCGCAGCGCGTCCTCGGTCAGGTCATAGGGGAAACCATAAGTGTCATAGAGCTTGAACGCGACGTCGCCGGGCAGGGTCGCGCCGGCTCCCAGGCCGACGGTCGCCTCGTCCAGCAGGCGCAAGCCCTTGTCGAGCGTCTGGCGGAACTTGGTCTCCTCGCGCTCCAGCGTCTCGGCGATGAGCGGCTGCGCGCGGATCAGCTCGGGATAGGCGGCGCCCATCTCGGCGGTCAGCGACGGCAGCAGCCGGTACATCAGCGGGTCCTTGGCGCCCAGCAGATGCGCGTGCCGCATCGCGCGCCGCATGATCCGGCGCAGCACATAACCGCGGCCCTCGTTCGACGGCAGCACCCCGTCGGCGATCAGGAAGCTCGACGCGCGCAGGTGATCGGCGATCACGCGGTGGCTCGCTTGTGTAGCGCCCTCGGCGGGCACGCCGGTCTGGTCGACCGACGCCGCGATCAGCGCCTTGAAGGTATCGGTGTCATAATTGTCGGTGACGCCCTGCAGCACCGCCGCGACGCGCTCCAGCCCCATGCCGGTGTCGATGCTCGGCCGCGGCAGGTCGACACGCTCGCCGCCCGGCAGCTGCTCGTACTGCATGAACACCAGATTCCAGATCTCGACGAAGCGGTCGCCATCTTCCTCCGGCGATCCCGGCGGGCCGCCCCAGATATGGTCGCCATGGTCGTAGAAGATTTCGCTGCATGGCCCGCAGGGACCCGTGTCGCCCATCGACCAGAAATTGTCGTTGGTCGCGATGCGGATGATGCGCTCCTCGGGCAGCCCCGAAATCTTGCGCCACAGGTCGAACGCCTCATCGTCGGTGTGATAGACGGTCGCGGTCAGCCGGTCGGGGCTGAGCCCCCAATTTTTCGTGATCAGCGTCCAGGCGTGGTGGATCGCCTGTTCCTTGAAATAATCGCCAAAGGAGAAATTCCCCAGCATTTCGAAGAACGTATGGTGACGCGCGGTGAAGCCTACATTGTCGAGGTCGTTGTGCTTGCCGCCCGCGCGCACGCATTTCTGCGAGGAGGCCGCGGTGCTGTACGGGCGCTTCTCGAGGCCCGTGAAGACATTCTTGAACGGCACCATGCCGGCGTTGACGAACATCAACGTCGGGTCGTTGTACGGCACCAGCGGCGCCGACGGCTCGATATGGTGGCCGGTCCCCGCAAAATAGTCGAGGAAAGAGCGGCGAATGTCGTTGGTCGAAGTCATGCGCGCGATCTAGTGCCCTACGCGGCTTTTCTCAAGCGCGATGCTTGGTTGAATGCGGACCTAGCGCCGGCAGAGCCGGTTCAGCTCCTCGTCGCTATAGCCCTCCTCGTCGATCAGCGCCTGCGAGATATAGCGTACGTCATATTGCGAGATTCTGTAGACCCCGGTCCGCTCGCGATAGAGCAGCAAACCGCCGCACGTCCCGGCGATCCCCTCATGGCTGCTGATCACCGCGAAATAGGCATAGGCGCCGGGATAGGCGGCATCCTCGGGATTGTTGAGCCAGCCGTCGAGCCGCACGGTGAATTCGCCGGGCCCGGTCTGGTGCATCTTGGCTTCGTCGCTGAAGCGCTTCATCTCGGCAGCCGTCGATTCGAGCGCGGGGTCCATCATCCTTGCCAGCTCGGCGCCGTTGCCCGCGTCGAGATAGTCGACGAACTTCTTGGCAAAGCTCGTCGCCGCGGCAACCTCGGCGGCGCTCGCCTTCCAGTCGGCGGGGACGGGCTTGTACGGGTCGGTCGCGGGGTCGAAACAGGAGAAATTCTGGCGGAAATCCTTGATCACCGTGACGCCGCGATCGACGTCGATCTGGTTGTCGAAATAATAGCGGCCAAAGCGCACCTTCAGCTTGCCGCAGCGCTGCGTCGCCAGCAGCTTGATGCGGTCGATCGTCGGGTCGTACTGGTCGGCGTCGATCACCGCGACGGTCGCGACGAAGCCCTTGCCGGGCACCGGCGCCACCTTGATCTCGGGCTGGCCGGCCGCCGCTGCCAGCAATGCCAGTGCCATCATCGCCATCCTATTTCCCCCACCCGAAGCCGCCGGGTGATGGCGACGCGCCGACCTTGCCGCGGTCTGTCCGGCGCGGCAAGCCGAATTTCCTTGGGTTTCGGCGTAGCCGGATCAGATCGCGGTCGCGATACCCTTGCCGAGGTAACAGGGCAGCTGGCGCAGCACATCGGCCTTGGGCACGCCATCCTCGATCAGTTCGGGCGGGACGATCGACACATTGCTGCTCGCGACGGCAAAGGCGGCGCCGGGCGCCGCGCGGTAAACGACGACATAGCCGCAATCCATCGTCCCGTCGGCGCGGTCGCCGCGGAAGTCGAAAGCCGCGTAAAGGCCGGCGATCTGCGTCGGCGGGTCGACATACCATTGCAGGCGCAGGACGCGGATGCGGCCGTCGGCCCACAGCCCGTCCTGCTTGCGCAGATTGCCCTCCCATTCGAGCCGCGGGATCGCCGCCTGCCGCGTCAGGCTGAGCATCGCATAGGCGGCCGCGAAATCGCGCTTTTCGAGCGCAAGGGTGTAGTCGGACAGCCGCGCCATCGCGGCGCCTTCGTCATCCGGGGTCGGCGCGAAGGCCGCCTTGCCGAAGGTCTCGACGCTACGCTCGACGGCGGGGTCGAGCGGCGCAGGGTCGGCGGCGGCCGGCACCGCCGGACCGAGTGCTAACAGGAGCGCCGCGACGGACGACGCGCGCTTAGAAGACAAAATACGCCCCGCCCTTTGCGCGCGCCGCCTGCCACGCCCAGCGTGCATGCATGGCGGCCACGAACCCCGCCAGCTTCGGATAGCGCGCCGCGCCGCCCATTGCGGCGACCTCGGCGGGAAAGCTCAGCATGATGTCGGCGGCCGACAGGCGGTCGCCGATGAAATGGCCGCTGTCGCCGAGCTCGCCCTCGAGATAGGCGAAATGCGCATCGAGTTGTTCGTCGATCCGCGGCTTCACCGGCGCGGCGGCATCGCCGAGGCGGCCGAGATAGATGTTGAGCAATATCGGGGTCATCGCCGACCCCTCAGCGAAATGCATGAGTTCGAGGTGGCGCACATGATCGTCGGTGCCGCGCGCCGGGACCAGTGCCTCGCCGCCGTAATGTTCGCAGAGATATTCGGCGATCGCACCCGATTCCTGGATCACGCGGCCCGAATCCTCGAGCAGCGGCGACTTGCCGAGCGGGTGGATCGCCTTCAGCTCGGGCGGCGCGAGGTTGGTCACTGCGTCGCGCTGATAATGCTTGATCTCATAGGGCGCGCCGAGTTCCTCGAGCAGCCACAGGATGCGCTGCGAGCGGCTGTTGTTCAGGTGGTGGACGATCAGGCTCATGTCGCTCTCCTTATTATCCGGGATGAGATCCGTTGCGGTCGATCAGCGCCGCGAGTTCGCGCACCAGCTTGGCGCCGAGGATCGCGGTGACGTCGCCCATATCACGGCCGGGGTGATGTTCGACGATGTCGGCGCCGACGATCGGCGCAGTCTGTTTGTGAAGGACCGCGAGCAACTCGCGCACCGTCAGCCCGCCGGGCTCGGGGTGCGCGACGCCGGGCGCCGCCGACGGATCGATGCCGTCCATGTCGATCGAGATGTAGAGCGGGCCACCCAGCACCGGCACCGCGTCGGGCGTGAAGCCCGCCATCGGCACGATCTCGACCCCGAAGCGCTCGGCCTGGTCGCGGCAATGGCGATTCAGCGCGCGGATGCCGACCTGCACCAGCCGCTTGGCATGCCCGCCGTCGCAGATGCGCGCGAAGGGCGAGGCGTGGCTGCGCGGATTACCCTCGAAATCGTCGTAGAGATCGGGGTGCGCGTCGATATGGAGGATGTTGACCGGGCCGAAGCAGGCGGCCGCGGCCTCGACGAGTGGCAGCGTCACCGCATGGTCGCCGCCGAGCGCGAGCGGAATCTCGGCATCCTCGCGAATTAGCGCGACGTGGCGCCGGATCATCGCATCGTCGTGCGGCGTGTCCTCGGTGAGCGCGAGGTCGCCGTCGTCGGCGAAGGCGATGTCGGTGCCGAGTTCGGGGCCGAGCTCGCTCGCCATATTACCGCGCTCGCTCCAGAGCTGGGCGCGGATCGCTGCGGGCCCTGCCGCGGCGCCGCGCTCGAAGCTGCTGTTGACGTCGGTGGGCAGGCCGAAGAGGCGGATCGCGGGCATCGGCTGCTTGTAGCTGTCGGCGAGAGCAGCGCAAGGATCAAGGCTCACGCCCGGTCGCGGGCTCACTCGTCGAACCCGCGACCCTGACGGACGATGAACGATGGCCAAGTCGTCGTCCCATCCGAGACAACAAGGCCAACGGCGGGCGGGCCGATCCGCGAGAGAGGCGGACCGAGGGGCAAGGAACCCGCCGCCGTTGGTGGGCTGTCCCGGTTACACAGACCGGGACAGCCAGTGCCTATCAGTCGTCGCCGCCCTCGTCGTCGGGGCCGGCCATCATTTCTTCGGCCACCGCGTCGGTGCGGCTGCGGATCGCGGCTTCGAGCCGTTCGCGCAGTTCGGGATTCTCGGTCAGGAAGGTCTTCGCATTCTCGCGGCCCTGCCCGATGCGGATCGAGTCATAGCTGAACCAGGCGCCCGATTTTTCGACGAGCCCGGCCTTGACGCCGATGTCGAGGATCTCGCCGATCTTCGAAATGCCCTGGCCGTACATGATGTCGAATTCGACCTGTTTGAACGGCGGCGCGACCTTGTTCTTGACGACCTTGACGCGGGTCGTGTTGCCGACGATCTCGTCGCCATTCTTGATCTGGCCGGTGCGGCGAATGTCGAGACGAACCGACGCGTAGAATTTCAGCGCGTTACCGCCCGTCGTCGTTTCGGGATTGCCGTACATCACGCCGATCTTCATGCGCAGCTGGTTGATGAAGATCACCATGCAGCGCGAGCGGCTGATCGAACCGGTGAGCTTGCGCAGCGACTGCGACATCAGACGGGCCTGCAGGCCGACATGGCTGTCGCCCATCTCGCCCTCGATTTCGGCGCGCGGGACGAGCGCGGCGACCGAGTCGACGACGAGCACGTCGATCGCGTTCGAACGCACGAGCGTGTCGACGATTTCGAGCGCCTGCTCCCCGGTGTCGGGCTGCGACACGATGAGTTCGTCGATATTGACCCCGAGCTTGCGGGCATAGACCGGGTCGAGCGCATGTTCGGCGTCAACGAAGGCAACGGTGCCGCCGGTCTTCTGCGCTTCGGCGAGCGTGTGCAGCGCCAGCGTGGTCTTGCCCGAGCTTTCCGGACCATAGATTTCGATGACGCGGCCACGCGGCAGGCCGCCGACCCCGAGCGCGATGTCGAGCCCGAGCGACCCGGTCGAGATCGCCTCGACCTGCATCGCTTCCTTCTGGCCCAATTTCATCACCGAGCCTTTGCCGAAGGCGCGATCGATCTGCGCCAAGGCGGCGTCGAGCGCCTTCTGCCTGTCCGAGCTATTCACTGATTTCCCCGATTCCACGAGTGACAATTGACCGGCCATGACCGTCCCTTTCCTGCTCTATCGCGAAGGCAGAAGCATCGCAACGCCGGACCTGTGTACAGCGTTTGTTCTTTAGGAACAAGAGGGGAACAAAAAATATTCTGGCGCGCTGTAACGCGGCGCTATTCGCCGAAAAAGCCGCCCAGCACCGCTTCGATCTCGTTCAGCCGGAACGGCTTCGACACCAGCTTGCGTTGCGCATGCTCCGGAGGAATCACGTCGCCGCCTCCGGAGGTGAACGCGAAGGGAATATTACGCTGCGCGAGCGCGTCGGCGACCGGCCAGCCTTTCGTGTCGCCGAGGTTGATGTCGATCAGCGCGCCGTCGATTGGCCCCCCGGCGATCGCCGCGAGCGCATCCTCGACGCTCGCCGCTTGCGCGGGCTCGGGATAGCCGAGCGCGTCGAACATGTCGGCGAGCATCATGCCGATCAGTACATCGTCCTCGACAAGCAGGATGCGGCGATCAGCCATGCGCCGCCGCCCGCTGCGCCGCGGCATCGAGCGCCGCCGAGGTCGCCTCGGTCAGCTGCGCGACCGAAAAGGGTTTGGGCAGGAAAGACACATGATCAATATCGATCGACTGGCGCAATTGTTCCTCGGCATAGCCCGACATGAATAAAACAGGCACGTCGGGACGCCGGCCACGCAGGATACGGACCATCGCAGGACCATCCATCGTCGGCATCATCACGTCGGAGAGGATCAGGTCGACCTTGTCCATCTTGCCGAAGCGCTCGACCCCCTCCTCGCCCTGCGACGCGGTGACGACGGTATAGCCCGCGCGGGTCAGCGCGCGCTCGGCGACCGCGCGCACCATATCCTCGTCCTCGACGAGCAGAATGGTGCCGGTGCCCCACTGGCTCTTCTTGGGCTTGGGCGGCGGCGGCGCGGCGGCGGGGGCATCCTTTTCGGCGCGGTGGACGGGCAAATAGATGGTGAAGCTCGCCCCCTCGCCCGGCTTGCTGTCGGCGAAGATGAAGCCGGCCGACTGCTTGATGATGCCGTACACGGTCGACAGCCCGAGCCCGGTGCCCTTGCCGACGTCCTTGGTGGTGAAGAAGGGTTCGAAAATCTTGGGCAGCACGTCGGCGGGGATGCCGCTGCCGGTGTCGCTGACCTTCAAGGCGCTGTAATCGGCGGGCGGCATGATGTCGCTGCCCATCGCGCGCACTTCGGCGGCGCTGACCGGATAGGTCTCCATCGTCAGCGTGCCGTGCCCGCCCATCGCGTCGCGCGCGTTGACCGCGAGATTGACGATCACCTGCTCGAGCTGCCCCGGGTCGGCGCGCACCGCACCTAGCCCGCGGCCGTGGCGCACCGACAATTGCACCGACTCGCCGATCAGCCGTTTCAAGAGGTGCGACACCTCCGAAATCACATCGGGCAGCTGCAATATCTGCGGGCGCAGCGTCTGCTGGCGCGAGAAGGCGAGCAATTGCCGCGTCAGGCTGGCGGCGCGGTTGGCGTTGCTGCGGATCTGCTGGATGTCGTCATAATCGCTGTCGCCGGGCGTGTGGCGCATCAGCATCAGGTCGCAGCTGCCCAGCACCGCAGTCAGGATATTGTTGAAGTCGTGCGCGACGCCGCCCGCGAGCTGCCCGACCGCCTGCATCTTCGACGCCTGCGCGACCTGGCGCTTCAGGCGCGATTCCTCGCTCGAATCCTTGAGGCTGAGCAGCACCGCCGCCTCGCCCAGCCCGCGCACCCCGACGACGCGCATCGACACGGGCTCGTCGCCCTGCCCCGCAAGACGGATCGACAGGTCGCCGCCGACCTGCTGCCCGGTGCTGTGCCGGCGCACCATGTCGGCGAGCGGGCCCTTGTCCTCGGTAACGACGATGTCGCCGGGATAGCGCGGCATCTTCGCCTCATTGAGCCCGGCGGCGCGGACGAAGGCGCGGTTCATGTAGAGGAAGCGCCCGTCGCGATCGACCATCGCGAGCCCGACGGGCAGCAAGGATAACAGGGTCTCGACATAGGTCTGCGCCGTGCCGCGGTCGGCGGCACCGATCTCCTCGTCGATCAGCGCAAGCAGCATCGGGCCATGGCTGTCGGCGGGGGCCAGCGGGATCTGGATCAGCCGCACCGGCGGCGCGCGCTCGCCCTCGCGCCCGAAATAGAGCGTACCGGCATCGTCGAGGCGCAGCAGCGGGGCGACGTCCCGCCCGGCATAATGGCTCGCGTCGCCCTCGCCGAGCGCGCGCAGAAGGAACGCCTGATTGGCGACGCGCAGCCGTCCTTCGGCGCTGACCAGCGCCGCCATCACCCCCGCCTGCGCCAGCGTGCGCCCGGCGGGGCCGTCGAGGTGGCGGCTGATCTCGGTCACCAGGTCGAACCGTTCGACCGCCGAGAAACGCCAAACCAGATAATCCTCGGAGAGTCCCGTGCGCAACACCTGCGCACTCAGATGCAGAGAGCCGACCGCGAGTTCGTCGACGCGGCCCTCGCCGTCTCGCCACGCGGCACGGCCGGCATTCTTGAGCAGCTCGGCTCCGCGCCCCTCGAGCGGCAGCCCCGGCGGGGTGACGAAGCCGCCCATCCACGTCGCAAACAGGTCGTTGGCGCAGACGAGCCGCCCCGCGCGGTCGGTGATCGCGACCCCGATGTCGTCATGATCGACCGCGGTGCGCATCATCGTCCAGTCGGGCAACGCCGCCTCGCCCGCGACGGCGGACGGAAAGAGGCGGCGGGCCAGGATGACACCGCCCGCCGCGAGCGCGAGGCCGCCGAGGAAGCCCGCGGCGAGCACGGCGTCGCGCGTCGCCCAGAAGAGCAGCCCGACCGAGAGGATCGCCAGCCCGGCGAGCAGCGCCGCATCGAGGCGCGACAGTCCGCCGACCAACGGCACGACCGCGCCCGAACCCGCCCCCCTGCCGATGTCGGGATCAGCGGAAGGCAGGCTCGTCGCGGTCAATGCCAGACTTTCTCTTATGGCGTCACCAGATGCGGACGCGATCTTCGGGTTTCAGATAGAGCTTCTGCCCTTCCTTTACCTGATAGGCCTTATACCAAGGGTCAAGGTTTCGCGAGACCCAAGTCCGCTGGATCGAGGGCGAATGCGGATCGGTCGTGATGCGCTGCGACAAATTCTGCTCGCGATAGTTGCGCCGCCACACCTGCGCCCAGCCGAGGAAGAAACGCTGGTCGCCGGTCAGCCCGTCGATCACCGGCGCTTCCTTGCCGCCGAGCGACTTCTTGTAGGCGTCGTAGGCGACGGCAAGGCCGGCGAGATCGCCGATATTCTCGCCCAGCGTGAACTTGCCGTCGAGATGCTCGCCGGGGAGCACTTCATAGGCGTTATACTGCTCGATCAGCGCCTGCCCAGCCGCCTCGAACGCCTTGACGTCCTCGGGGGTCCACCAGTCGGCGAGCTTGCCGGTCTCGTCGTATTTCGCGCCCTGGTCGTCGAAGTGATGACTGACCTCGTGGCCGATGACCGCACCGATGCCGCCATAGTTGATCGCCGCGTCAGCATTGGGATCGAAGAAGGGCGGCTGCAGGATGGCGGCGGGGAAGACGATCTCGTTCATGCCGAAATTGGCGTAGGCGTTGACCGTCATCGGGGTCATCCCCCACTCCCAGCGGCGGATCGGCCCGCCGAGGCGGCTGATATTGTCGTCGTGCGCGAACTGGTTCGCCCGCAGCTGGTTGCCGAACAGGTCGTCGGCCCTGATCTCGAGCTTGCTGTAATCCTTCCAGCGGTCGGGATAGCCGATCTTGGTCGTGAATTTCGCGAGCTTGGCCTTCGCCTTGACCTTGGTCGCGGGCTGCATCCAGGCGAGGCCGTCGATGCGGTCGCCCATCGCGGCGAGCACATTCTTGACCAGCAGGTCCATCGCCGCCTTCGTCTCGGGCGGGAAATATTTCGCGACATAGTCCTGGCCGACGGCTTCGCCCATGTTGCCGGTGGTGAAGTCTACCGCGCGCTTCCAGCGCTCCTGCATCTGCGGCGTGCCCGACAGCGCAGTACCGTAAAAGGAAAAGGCCTCCTGCGCGACCGCATCGGGCAGCACGCCCGAGAAGCTGTCGAGACTGCGCACGATCAGCGCGTCGCGGATCACGCCGATCGGCGCCTCGGCGAGCAACTTGGCCTCGCCGGTGAAGGCGCTCGGCTGCGAGACGAGGAGCGAATCCTCCTTGACGCCGATGCCGCGGATGAACGTGGTCCAGTCGAAGCCCGGCGCCGCCTGCGCCAGTTCGCCGATCGTCATCTTGTTATAGACCTTGGTCGCGTCGCTGCTGTCGTTCTTGTCCCAATGGACCGTCGCGACCTGCTTTTCGAAGTCGTAGATCGCCTGCGCGCGCGCCGCGGCATTGCTCTCGCCCGCCAGCGTCAGGACATTTTCCAGGTGCTTGAGATAGGCGGCCTGCAGCTTGGCGTTGCGCTCGCCGTCCTTCAGATAGAAGTCGCGGTCGGGCATGCCGATGCCGCCCTGGAACAGGGTGTAGATATAGACTTCGGGATTCTTGTCGTCCTGGCCGACGAAACCGCCGAAGAAATGCTGGACCCCGTTGCGGTCGGCCTCTGCGAGCAGCGCCGCGAGGCCTGCCTTTTCGACGGCCTTGATCTTGGCCAGCCATGGCTGGATCGGGGCCAGGCCCTTCGCCTCGACCGCCGCGCTGTCGAGGTACGACGAATAGGCGCGGCCGATCATGCTGTCGGGGTCGGCCTTGGCGGCGTCGAGGATCTCGCGCGTGCGGACCTGCGACAGGTCGGCGAGCGCGGTGAACATGCCATAGTTCGACTTGTCGGCCGGAATGGGGGTGTTCCTGGCCCAGGTACCGTTGGCAAAAGCATAGAAATCGTCGCCCGGCTGGACGCTCTTGTCCATTCCCGCCGAATCGAACCCGAAGGTGCCGAGTTCGGGCTTGTGCGCGGGCTGCGTCGTCTTTGCGGGTGCAGCGGCCTTGTCCTTGGCGGTAGCGGGCGCCGCGGCGAGCAGCAGGGCGCCGAGCGCCGCGGTCGCGAAGAGGCGCGGGTTATGCGTGGTACGGATCATGATTTTCCCCGGTATACTGGCCCCGCGGCGCGCGCGGGGCGATCGATGATGGGGAAGCTATAAACCCGCGCGCGGACGGTTCAACCGGCAGCCGGGTCGCTCGTCGATGCCTCAAGTCGTTGGTCGCGCGCGCGGCGAATTTTGCGGCGCCAGCGAAGGCGTATCCAATTGTCCCAGATCACCGAGGCGAGGACGTAGCCGATCACCGCCGACACCGCCGAAATCACGAACAGCCCCGCCAGCCCGCCGAGCAGCGCCGTCCCGGCATTGGCGGTGAACCAGTGCCACCATTCGACGAGCGAGGCGCCCTCGTCATAGAGGATGTAGAGGTTCGACACATTGGTATGCAGCCCGAACAGGAAGCTGCCGAGCCACACCGACGCCGCGAGGATCAGCGGGGTGGTCACGGGGTTGGAGAGGAAGGTCATCGCCGCGCCGATCGGGATATTGGCGCGGAACGGCAGCGCGAGCAGCGCGACGCCCAGGATCTGCACCCCCGGGATCAGGAAGAAGATGCCGACGAACAGGCCCAGTGCGGCGCCGCGGCGCACCGAGGTTCGCGAGAAGCGCCACAGATGGCTGTGCGCGACGCGGTGGGCAAAGGGCTTGATGAAGCGGCTTTCCAGCAGTTCCTCGCGCGTCGGCGAATTGCGGCGGATCCAGTTCATCAGACCCGCCTTATCCCTCGCTTTTGGGTCGCGCGAACCCCCGCCGCTCATCCGCGGTCCTTCATCAGTCGCTGCTTGTCGCGCTTCCAGTCGCGTTCCTTGATCGACTCGCGCTTGTCGTGCGCCTTCTTGCCCTTGGCGAGCGCGAGTTCGACCTTCGCGCGGCCGCGGCTGTTGAAATAGACCGACAGCGGCACGAGAGTCATCCCCTGCCGCGCGACGCCGGCGTGCAGCTTGTTGATCTCGCGCCAGTTGAGCAGCAGCTTGCGCGGGCGCTTGGGCTCGTGGTTGAAGCGGTTGCCGTGGCTGAATTCGGGGATATTGGCGTTGATCAGCCACACTTCGCCACCGGTCACCTCGGCATAGCTCTCGGCGATCGTCCCCTCCCCGAACCGCAGCGACTTCACCTCGGTGCCCTGCAGCGCGATCCCCGCCTCGAACACCTGTTCGATGCTATAGTCGAAGCGCGCGCGCCGGTTCTCGGCGACGACCTTCTTCTTGTCGAATTCGGCGGCGGACTGCGGACGGGCCATTACGAAACCTAGATTACTCCCGCCGCGGACAATGCGGCGTCGACGGCCGCACGCGATGTTTCGGACGCCGGGATGATAGGTAGGCGCACTTCGGGCGAAAACCAGTCGTGGATGCGCGACAGCGCATATTTTGCCGGCGCGGGCGAGGCGTCGCTGAACATCGCCTTGTGCAGGTCGAACAATCGCTCGTGCAGCACCAGCGCGCCGGCCCAGTCGCCCGCGGCGCAGGCGGCGGCGAAATCGGCGCAGAGGCGCGGCGCGACATTGGCGGTCACCGAGATGCAGCCCGCGCCGCCCATCACCGCATGCGGCAGCCACAGATCGTCGTTGCCGCTCAATTGGCAGAAATCCTCGCCCGCGCCGGCGCGGTGCATCGTCACGCGCGCGAGGTCGCCGCTCGCGTCCTTGATCGCGACCACGCTCGGCATTTCGGCGAGCTTGTTCATCGTCTCCGCAGAGATGTCGGCGACGGTGCGGCCGGGGACGTTGTAGACGACGATCGGCAAGTCGCACGCATCGGCGAGCGCGGCGAAATGCGCGAGCATGCCCGCCTGGGTCGGGCGGTTATAATAGGGCGCGACGATCAGCGCCGCGGCCGCCCCCGCTTTTTGCGCATAGAGCATGTGGCGGACCGCGGTCGCGGTGTCGTTCGACCCGCAGCCCGCGATCACCGGCACGCGCCCCGCGGCCGCCTCGACGCAGCTGTCGATGACGCGATAATGTTCGTCGAAGCCCAAAGTCGGGCTTTCGCCCGTCGTGCCGCACGGAACCAGCGCGCTCGTTCCCTCGCCGATCTGCCAGTCGACGAGCCGTTTGAACGCCGGAGCGTCGAACGCCCCATCGCGAAACGGCGTCACCAAGGCGGGAATCGACCCGGAAAACATGCTCGGCTCCTTTACAAAGACTCCGCGCGGCCGATAGGATTGGCCGGCGCGCCGCTATTGGACGCCTATTCAGCGCCCCGCAAGGAGTTTGCCACTAACATGGCTTTCATGATTTCGCTGCCCTCCGTTTCGCGTCTGGCGCTCGCCGCCGCCCTTTTCTTTCCCGCCATCGCGCATGCCAGCGAACTCACCCCCGAGCAGATGGCGTGGTACCGCGCGCAGATGGGGCTCGCCGCAGCGTCGAACAGCCCGCCGACCAGCGGCAACAGCGTCGGCGACGCCGTGCTCGAATGGCGCCGGCTCACCGCGAACAATAATGCCAGCTTCGACCAGCTGTCGCGCTTCCTGCTCGCCAACCGCGACTGGCCCGACGCCGCCAAAATGCGCACCCGCGCCGAAAAGGCGATCGCGCTCGACAGCTTCGATCCCGCGCGCGCCCTCGCCTATTTCCAGGCCTATCCGCCGCAGACCGCGAGCGGCCACCTGCGCCAGGCGCTAGCGCTCAACGCCAGCGGGCGCCGCGACGAGGCCTATGCCGCCGTGCGCCGCGCCTGGACCGGCGGTACGCTCGACGATTATGAGACGAGCCGCGTGCTGTCGCTCTTCCCCGGGGCGCTCTCCCCCGCCGATCACGACGCGCGCATGGACCGGCTCCTATGGTCGGGCGCGACCAGCGCCGCGGGGCGGCAGCTTGCCTACACCTCGCCCGAACGGCGCGCGGTCTTCGCCGCCCGCCTCGCGATGCGCGCGGGCGCGGTCGACGCCGCGCTGCAGGCGAATGCCGTCGAGGCCGCCAACCCCGGCCTCACGCGCACCGATGCAGGCTATATTACCGACAAGGCCACCTGGCTGCGCAAGGCCAATCGCGCGGGCGAGGCGCGCGCTTTGCTCGCCGCGCCGCGGTCGCTCGCCAGGGCGCCGACCGACGCCGAGGAGTGGCTCGCCACCCTGCTCACCAACGCCAAGGGCGCGTCGGAAAGCGGCGACAAGCGCACCGCCTATAATATCGCGAGCCAGCTCGACGACGCGTTGCCGCCGGGTACGGTGGTCCGCGAAACCCCGCTCAGCGTGCGCGACGATTACACTAGCCTCGCCTGGCTCGCGGGGCAGATCGCGCTCAAGGATCTCCGCCGTCCCGCCGACGCCGCCCGGATGTTCCGCCAATATGGCGAAGCCGCGCGCTCGGCGCAGACGCGCACGAAGGGCTTCTACTGGGCCGGCCGCGCCGCGCTCGCCGCGGGCGACAGCACCGCCGCCAATGCGCATTTCGCCGACGCCGCGCAGCATTACGACCAATTCTACGGCCAGCTCGCGCTCGAACGGCTCGGCCGGCCGCAGCCCAAGCCCGCGCCGGTCCCGTCGATCCAGGTCGGCCCGGCCGAGCGCACCGCCTTCAACGACGACCGCCTCGTCCGCGCCGCGCGCGCGCTCGGCGAGATCGGGGCGTGGCGCGAGCAGTCGCTGTTCCTCCGCGCGCTCGCGCAAAAGGCGAGCACGCCCGCCGACCATGTCCTCGCGGGCCAGCTCGCGTCGCAGATCGGTCGCCCCGACCTCGGCGTCATGATCGGCCGCAGCGCGCAGGCGAACAGCCTTGACGCGGTCGAGGTGTCGGGCTTCCCGACCGTCCGCGTCCCCGCGGGGCACGAGGGCAACTGGACCTTCATCCACGCGATCACGCGGCAGGAAAGCCAGTTCGACCGCGCCGCGATCAGCCACGCCGGCGCGCGCGGCATGATGCAGCTGATGCCCGGCACCGCAAACGAGGTCGCGGGCAAGCTTGGCCTGACCTACAACCGCGAGTCGCTGACCACCGACACCAATTACAACATGACCTTGGGATCGACCTATTTCCAGCAGATGCTGCGCTATTTCGGCGGCAGCTACCCGCTCGCGGTCGCGGCGTACAACGCCGGGCCGGGCAATGTGAACAAATGGCTGCGCGCCAATGGCGATCCGCGTAATGGCACGATCGAGATGGTCGACTGGATCGAGGCGATCCCGATCTTCGAGACCAAGAATTATGTCCAGCGCGTACTCGAAAACGCCGTCGTCTACGACACGCTTCGCGACCAGCCGCTGCCGCAAGCGCCGCTGAGCTTCTATCTCGGCAAGCGCACCCCCGGCTGATCCGCGATGGCGGGGGACAAGACGAACATCATCAGCCCCGCGGGCTATGCCGCGCTGCGCGCCGAATATGACGCGCTGCTCGGCGACGAGCAGCCGAAGCTGGTCGAGGTGATCAGCTGGGCCGCGGGCAATGGCGACCGCAGCGAGAATGGCGACTATATCTATGGCCGCAAGCGCCTGCGCGAAATCGACCGGCGGCTGGGCTTCCTCGCGCGGCGGATGAAGGCGGCGCGCGTCGTCGACCCCGCCGAACAGCCCGACAAGGCCCGCATCTGGTTCGGTGCGACGGTCGAGCTGGCCGACGACGACGATGCCCGCCGCACGGTCACCTTGGTGGGTGACGACGAGGCCGACGCCGGCGAAGGCCGCATCGGCTGGAACAGCCCCCTCGCCCGCGCGCTCCGCGGCGCGGCGGTGGGCGATCTGCGCACAGTGCAGCTGCCCGCCGGGCCCAAGGAGTGGGAGGTGATGGAGGTAAGGTATCCGGGGACGTAGGGGAGCGGCCGGTTTCGGGCGTTGGTTGCCGTCCCCCAATCGTCACCCCGGATTTGATCCGGGGTCCCGCCAATCGACATCGCAAAGCGGGACCCCGAGTCAAGCCCGGGGTGACGGGGGTTGGGAAACGCAAAGTTTGTGTTCCCCGGCGGAAGCCGGGGCCCAGAATACGAGGGCTTTGCTTGCCATCTGGGCCCCGGCTTTCGCCGGGGAACACATACCGATGGCATAAGGTCCGCTCCGCACCCCAAGCCTGTCCCAGCTACTTCCCGATAATCCCTTCCATCTGCGCGCGCAGCTCGCCGCGCAGGTCGGGATATTCGACCGCGCGCATCGCCCATTGCCGCGCCATCGCGGGATTGGCCTCCACCCCCTGCCCCGTCTGGTAGCCGAGCGCGACGATCGCCATCGCGTTGGCGTGCGCGGTTTCGGTGCCCGTTCCGTCGCCCGACAGCGCCGAACTGCGCGCCGCAATGGCGCAGTCGTCGAAGGCGTCGGCGATGCTGTTGTTGTAGACACCGATTTCGCACAGCCACAAATTGCCCTCGACATCGCCGCCCTGCGCGATCGCGCGGAGCCGGGCGGCCATGTCGGCCCGGCGCGCGGGGTTGACCGCGGCGGCGAAGAACATCGCCGCCGGGTGCCCCGCCTCGGCCGCCTCGACGAACAGGCGTTCGGCGCCCGCGAGGTCGGGCTTCCCGAAACCGCCGATCCACAATTGATGCGCGAGGTGCGTCTTCGCCTTGGCATAGCCGCTTGCCGCCGCGGCGCGGTAGAGCCGTTCGCCCTCGATGCGGTCGGGCGTGCCCGGCGCGCTGCCCATCAGCAGATAGCCATATTCGAGCTGGCCGGGCGCATAGTCGGCGGCGGCCGAGCGCGCGAGCCATTCGCGCGCCGCGGGCAGGTCGCGCGCCACTCCGACGCCGAATTCGAGCATATAGCCCAGGATATGCTGCGCCACCGGATCGCCGCCCTTGGCGAGGGCGGCTATGTCGGCGGTCGAGCGGGTCGTCAGCAGCTTGGCGACGACGATCGGCTCGTCCTCGACCGCCAGCCGGGCGAGCGGCAGGTCGAGCGGGGCGATCGCAGCAGGTCCGCCGCGCGTCACGGGTGCGGGCGCGGCAGCGGTCGCGGTCGGTTCGGCCGCCTTGACCGGCGGCGGCGCGGCCATCGCCGGGTCGAGCTTCCTGGGCTCGACCAGATAGAGTCCGCCGAGCTTGCGGCCGTAATGAAAGGGTTCCTGCTCACCACGCGGCATGCCTTCGGTGAGTTCGGGCACCTCGCTCTCGATCGCGCCGAACATCGTGGTCAGCGGCACCGGCATCGCGAGATACCGCCCCGCGGCGGTCGCGAAGGGGCTGAGCCGCGAGCCGATCGGCGCATCGTCGTAGGCGGGGGCGCCGATCGCGGTCGAATAGAGCACCGCGCCGCGCGGCAGCGACAAGAGGCCGATCGGCCCGACTCCGCCCTCGGTCGCGACCGCGGGCTGGTCGGCCAGCCGCACGACGGGATCGGCCGTGCGGCAGGCATCGACCAGGAACAGCGCTACCGCGCCGTCGGGGATCACGCGCTTGGCGATCGTCTCGAGCGACACGAAGCGCAGGTCGAGGTCGCTGCGCCGCGTCATCGGCGGCGCATCGGTCGGCACGACGTAGTTTTTCTGCCCATATTGGAAGCCGTGGCCGGCGTAATAGACGACGACCGTCCCCGCGCCAGCCGCCTCGGCGGCGAAGCGGTCGAGCCCGGCGAGCAGGTCGTCATGCTCGGCATCGGCGATCACGCGCACCGCATAACCGGCGTCGGTCAATGTCGAACAGATATGCGCGACGTCGGTGCGCGCATTGGCGAGCGCGGCCCAGCTAAAACCGTCATAGGCGCTGTTGCCGATGAGCAGTGCGACGCGGTCCCCGCGGAGGGGGCCGCTGCCGCAGCTTTGCGCCGCCGCCGGCGCAGCCGTGCCGAGCAGCAGCATGAACAACGCCGCCAGGGCACCATGCCATTTCGTTTTCACCGAACCGCCCTCGCATCATCCATCGATTCCGCGACCCGGCGCGACCCTAAGCCGGTCGAATCGCATGGCAAAGCGAAAAAGACCGTGTGTGCGCCGCGTCACCGCGGCATACGGGCCGATCGGGCACAAACTGATAGTAAGAACGACCGAAGCCAGGGGATTTTATGAAGGCCCTTCTCGCCGTCGCCGTGCTGCTCGCCGGAACCGCCCACGCCGCCGAGCCTTCGCCGCTGACGATGATGATCCCGCCGATCACCGACGAACAGCTCAACGCGGGCCTCGAAATGGGGCAGGAGATCGAGGCGCGCGTCGATGGCGACCTCAACGGCGACGGCGATCCCGATACCGCTTATGTCGTCGCGAGCCCCGACGAACGTATCGTCAACGTCGTGCTCAGCGTGCGCAATGCCGAGATGGCGGGACAGACGCTCGGCGGTCGGCTCAAGCTCCAGCCCGACCGGCTCGGCGGCGCGGGACTGTCGATCAAGAAGGGCGTGCTGGTGATCGAGGACTTGACCGGCGGCACCACCGCGATGTCGACCACCTATCGCTACCGCGTCGCCAGGGGACAGGCGCGCATGCAGCTGATCGGCATGGACGTTACGCTCTACAGCCGCACCTGGGCGCATGACGGCGAAAAGATGAGCTGGAACGCGCTGACCGGCGACACGGTCACCTCGCTGCTCAAGGTCAAGGGAAGCGGCGAAGATGGGAGCTACGAAACGCTCTACACGCGCAAGTTCAGGCGGCCGGTGAAGACCATCTATATGGACGACACGCCCGAGCCCGAACTCGAGCTGATCAGCGTGACCAAAGCGAAATGATCAGGGCTGCAGCAGCGCCGGGATGATCCAGATCGCCGACAAGACCACGATCACCGCGATCAGCGAAAAAGCCAGCACATAACGGACATTATGGCCTTTCACCCCGCTGCTCGCCTCGGTCTCGGTCACCTCGACATGCTCATCGACGACTTTCATCGCTTCGTCTCCTTTTCTGTCCGCCTAATACGCGGGCCGTCGCGGCGCGGTTCCCGCGCCGCCGACAGGGAGAATATGCCAGAGGGTCTGTAAGCCGGGTTCTGTCCACCCCTTGCGGGGATGGGCGATCATTCCTCTAGGCGGCCGGTTGCCCGGACGCTCAAGCAGTCAACCCGGACGGCGGGGCCGGAACCAGCCCTGGTTTCCCGTGCCATCCCTATTCGACCTTGCTCCCGGTGGGGTTTGCCGTGCCGCGTCCGTTGCCGTCCGCGCGGTGCGCTCTTACCGCACCCTTTCACCTTTCGCCGGGCCGAAGCCTTTGGCGGTCTCTTCTCTGTGGCACTTTCCCTTGCTCCGGCTGCCCGGAGCCGCCGGACGTTATCCGGCACCGTGGTTTCCGTGGAGCCCGGACTTTCCTCCCCCGCTTGCGCGGCGGCGATCGCCCGACCCTCTGGCGGGCGGGAGTATAGCGCGCTTCGGTACGGTTTGCGAGGGTTAGTCGCCCTCGGGCTGCGGCAACAGCAGCGCGAGCAGGATCGCGCGGCACTCGCCGCAGATCGTGCCGTCGATCAGCTCGGGCCGGAAGCGCCGCTGGAAGGCCACCGTCGCCGCGAAGCCGTCGGTCACGTCGTAACCGAAGCGCTCGAGCGCCAGCAGGAAACCCGCGTCGCTCCACAGCGGATCGGTGAGCTTCTTGGTCGGGCGCGGCAGCGCGAGGCGGCGGCGCGCCAGCTCATCCCACGGGAAAAGCTCGCCAGGATCCTGCTTGCGCGTCGGTGCGATGTCCGAATGGCCGACGACATTGCCGCGCGTGATTGCATGGCGGTCCTTGATGAGGTGGACCAGCCGCACCACTGCGGCGACCTGCGGATCGGGAAAGGGCACATAGCCATGTTCGTGCCCGGGGTTGACGATCTCGATGCCGACGCTCGCCGAATTGATGTCGCTGATCCCGCGCCAGTGCGACTTGCCCGCGTGCCAGGCGCGCTTTTCCTCGGGCACCATATGGGTGATCTGCCCGTCCTCGCTGACGACATAGTGCGCCGACACCTTCGATTCGGGATTGGCCAGCCAATCAATGGCTTCGGCACCGCTCTTCATACCCGTATAATGGAGCACGATCATCGAGACCGGCAGCGCGCGCTCATCGAAATTGGGCGACCAGCGTTCGATATATTCGCTCATGCGTGTCGCGGCCCGATCATCCAAAACCCGCCCTCACCTGCGCCACCGCCGCACAAAAAGCAAGGCGGCGATCAGGCGGCTGCCGCGCGGCGCACCTGCTGGTCGGCGGGCTCGTAAAGGCCGCGAAGTCGCGGGCTCGCGACGAACTGGTCGGTCTGCCCCAGCACCGTCTCGCCCGCGCCGAGCACGAGGAAACTCTGCGGCGCCGCGACCATGCGCAGCCGGGCGAACGCCTTCTGCCGCATCGGCAGCGAGAAATAGAGCAAGAGGTTGCGGCAGAAGATCAGGTCCGCAGGGCTCGCGAGCGGCGGCCGGTCGGTGAGCATATTCTGGACCGAAAAGTCGATCCGGCGGCGCAAATCGGCCTTGGCGAGCCAGCCGCCCTCGGTCTGGTCGAACCAGCGCACCATGCGCTGCACCGGCAGCCCGCGCTGGATTTCGAACTGGCTGTAGAGGCCGACGCGCGCGCGGCTGATCGCTTGATAGCTGACGTCGGTGCCGACGATGTCGACCTGCCACCCCGCCCAGCGCGCCTCCTGTTCGGCGAGCAGCATCGCCATCGAATAGGCTTCCTGCCCCGTCGACACGCCGCAATGCCAGATGGTGAGCCGCCGCTTGTCGGCGTTGATCACCCGGATCTTTTCAAGCGCAGTCTGCGCTATGTCGTCGAACACGCTGTGTTCGCGATAGAAAAATGTCTCGTTGTTGAGCATCGCGTCGACCGTATCGTCGAGCAATTGGCGGCTCGTCGAGGTCACCAGCGCGGCGACCAGTCCGTCGAGGTCGGCAATCCCGTGACGCTGCATCACCGGCTTGAGCGACATTTCGATGCGCCAGATGCGGCTCGGCGACAGCGTCTGGCCGGTGCGCGATTCGAGCACGCCCATCAGCACGCGGTAGGCCGATTCGCTGGCCGTCCCGCCCATCATGACTTGCTGCGCCCCTTGAGGAAGCTGCCCAGCATCAACGCGATCGCGTCGGGGTTGAGCGTCGCCGCAGCAATCCCCGCCTTGGCCACCGCACCGGGCATGCCCCAGATCACGCAGCTTTCGGGCGCCTGTGCGAACACCGTACCGCCGGCTTCCTTGAGCCGTGCCGCGCCGTCGGCGCCGTCGCGGCCCATTCCGCTCAGCACCACCGCGGCGGCGCGCGGGCCGTAGGCCTCGGCAAGCGAATCGAACATCGGGTCGGCCGAGGGACAGCAGCCATTGGCCACCGGTCGCCGGTCGAGCGCGATCTCGCGGCGGCGCCCCTGGCCGACGACCATCAGATGCGCATCGCCCGGCGCGAGGTAGATATGGTTTTTTTCGACCAGCATCCCCGCCGCCGCGACCACAACCTTGCGCGCGGTCATCGTCGCGATCTGCTTCGCGTAAAATTCCATGAAGGCGTCGGGAAGATGCTGTGTCAGCAGGATCGGCGCGGTGATCCGCGGGTCAAGATGGCTGAGGAAGCTGGTGAAGGCCGGGATGCCGCCGGTCGAGGCGGCGACCGCGATGCATTCGAGCGGCTGGTCGGCGTCGATCGCGACCCCCGCGGGGGCGACCGCGGCAGGCGCAGCGGCGCGAATCACCCCGATGCCGTGCTGCGGCTGCTGTCCCAGCGTGCGGATGCGCTCGGTCAGCACTTCGGCGAAGCGCCCCGAAAAGCTTCCGCGCCCGGGCTTGGCCAGCGTGTCGCTGGCGCCCAGCGCCAGCGCCTCGATCGCCGCGGGCCCGCCTTCGACGCAGTTCGACGAAAGGATCAGCACGCGCGCCTTTTCGGCACGGTCGAGGATCAGCGGCAGCGCGGTGATGCCGTTCATCCCGGGCATTTCGATATCCAGCACCACCACGTCGACGGGCTCGCACGCAAGATAGGCGAGCGCGTCGTGCGCCGAGGCGACCGACGCGCAGACGGCCAGCCCGGCGCTTTGCTCGATGATCCGCTCGAGGATGCTCCGCACCACCAGGCTGTCATCGACCAGCATGACGCGCACGTCGCGCGCAAGCGGGAGGACCTCGTCCGGCGGGGCCGCGCGGGCCAGATTTGGGGATGCCGCCATCCGCGCCGCCTCAGGCGACGCCGACGAGCTGCAATTTTCCTTCGAGCGTTTCGCGGTCGAACGGCTTCATGACATATTCGTCGGCCCCGGCTTCGATCGCGGCGCGGATATGGTCGATGCTGTTCTCGGTCGTGCAGAAGACGACGCGCGGCCGTTCCTCATGCCCGTAATCGAGGTCGTTGAACGCGCCGAGGAACTCCATCCCGCTCATCACGGGCATGTTCCAGTCGAGCAGGATCACGTCGGGGCGGTTGGCGCGGCAAAAGGTCAGCGCCTCCTGCCCGTCGGCGGCCTCATCCACCTCGAAAGCCATGCTTTCAAGGATATGGCGCGCGACCTTGCGGATCACTTTGCTGTCATCGACGACCAGACAGGATTTCGACATCAATTTACTCCGTCCCCCGGGGATTGCGTGGGGATACCGCAAGAAACGTATTCAGCGCGTTAATGTCACGCCGCCTTGGCGACCGGCAAAGTCACGAAATGCGAAGGATCGACGACCAGCAGGCTATGGCCCTCGTGCTCGATCATCGCATCGGCGACGCGCGCCCACCCGGGTAGCAGCTTGCCCGCCACGCGCGTCTCGGGGGCCTCGATGAAGCAGACATCCTCGATCGCATCGGCGAGCAGCGCATAGCCATGCTCGGCGACGTCGACGACGATCACGCGTTGCCCCGGCGCGACGGGCACCGGCGGCAGGCCGATCACGACATGCGGGTCGATCAGCGTAAAAACGCGGCTCCTGAGCGCGAACAGCCCCGCGACGTGCGGCGGCGCGGCGGGGACATGGACGGGCGTGCCCACCGTCACCACCGAATTGATCGCGCGGCTGCGCAGCGCGACGCGCGTGTCGGCGATGCGCGCGATCAAATAGAGTTTTTCCATCATGGGCGGCCTCCTGCGACCTGTTTGCGCAGCGCCTCGAGCAGCGCGGCGCGATCGTAGCGATAGATGCTGTCGTCCTCGGGGCCTGCCGCCGCGGGCGACGTGCGCAGGCGAACGAGCGGAACGTCAGCGGCGATGGGGCCGGCAGCCGCCCCGGTCAGGCAGAGCTGGACGTCGGGACGCTCTTCGCTCGCCTCGTCGCCCCCGATGACGCGGTAGCCCGCGCCGCGCAGGATCGGCGCGAGGAAGTTGCTCGCCCAGCCGTCGGCATCGTTGGCCAGGCGGCAGAGCGGCTGGCGCTGGTCCGGCCCCGCTGCGCCCGCTTCATATTGCGCCATCAGCCAGAAGGGGTCGATCAGTTCGACCGGCTCGCCGCCGACGATCGCCACCCCGGCGATCAGCCCCGGCTGCGCGGCGGGCTGCACCGCGTCGGGCAGGCGCACGATGTCGATCACCGCGTCGATCCGGTAGCAGAGCACCGAGCGCCCGTCGTAGAGGCGGAGCAGTTTTACCGCCCCCCCGCCTTCGGGGACGCGACCGGCGTGGACGGGGAAGATCGTCTCGCCGATGCGGACCTGCACCGCGCCGGCGCTTTCGAACAGCGCGGTCGCCGGCACTTCCTCGACTCGCTCGATCACCGACAGGCGCACCCCGCGCGTGCGGCCGCCCGCCTCACGGAACAGCAGCAATTGCACCGCGTCGCGCGCCGCCGCGGCTTCGGCCGCGGCCTCGGCATTGGCGTCGCTGAGGCGGCCCGCTTCCGAGGCATCGACCCCGGCCGCGGCGAGCAGCCCCTGGACGTCTAGCAGCAGCACCGGGCGGCCGTTGTCGGGCAGCGTCGTGCCGGCGTAGAGCCCGGTCGCCATGATCATCGGCGCGGCGGGCTTGATCACCAGTTCCTCATGGTCGTGGATCGCGGCGACGCTCAGCGCATAGCTCATCCCCTGCCCCGGCCGGATCAGGATGATCGCGCGGTCGTCGCAGTCCTCGCTCGCGTCGATTTCGCCGCCCAGCAGCTGTTCCAGCCGCAGCAGCGGGAATTGCTCGCCGCGCACGGTGACCAGTTCGCCGCCGCCGACGCGGTCGATGCGCACCGAATCGCTCGTTTCGAGCAGGATCTCGCGCACCGATCCCCTGGGGATCGCGAAATATTGGCCCGAGGCCCGGACCATCAGGCCCGAGATGATCGTCAGCGTCATCGGCACGCGCAGCACGATCGACAGCCCGCGGCCCTCGTCGTTGCGCAGTTCGACGACGCCGCCGATCTTTTCGAGGTTCGCCTTGACGATGTCCATGCCGACCCCGCGGCCCGAGATCGCCGTGATCTTGGCGGCGGTCGAGAAACCGGGGCGGAAGATGAGCTCTAGCTTTTCGCGCGGAGTCAGCGCCTTGGCCTCGGCGGCGCCGACGATACGCGCGGACAGGGCCTTGGCGACCAGCGCGTCGGGCGACAGCCCGCGGCCGTCGTCGCGCACCTCGATCTCGATCTGGTTGCCCGACTGGCGCGCCGACACCGCAATGTTGGCGGTGACCCCCTTGCCCGCGGCGACGCGCTCGTCGAGCGGCTCGATGCCATGGTCGATCGCGTTGCGGACGATATGGATCAGCGGGTCGCGGATATTCTCCATCATCTCGCGGTCGAGCTCGACCTCGCCCCCGCTGGTCGAAAAACGGATCTTCTTGCCCAGGTCCTGCGCCAGGTCGCGAACGATGCGCGGCAGCGGGGCGAAGAGCTTGTCGATACGCTGCATGCGCATCTGGCTCACCGACTGGCGCATGCCGGCGATCGAATCCGACAGGCGATCGAAGGAGGCGATCACCGAGGCCTCGGCACCCGATTCGCGCAGCATCCGCGCAAATTCGTTGCGCGCAAGGACGATGTCGGTGACCCCGGTCATCACGCTGTCGAGCAGCGGCAGCGGTACGCGGATCGAGCGCCAGCTCTGGAGCAGGTCGGTGTTGATATCTTCTTCGGTCGTTTCGGCCGGCGCGGCGGCGACGGCGGTCGGCGTCTCGTCGACCAGCGCCAGCGCGCCGATAACGTCGCCGTCATCGCCCTGCGGCTCGGTGCCGCTATTGCCGAGCGCGGTGCACAGCCCCGACAGGCGGTCAATGATCGCGAGCACCGCGGTGACCAGCGCGGCATTGGCCGGGCGGTTGCCGCGGCGCACCTGGTCGAGCGCATCCTCGGCGGCGTGCGACAGCGCGGTGACGCGCGGCAGCGACAGGAAGCCCGAGCTGCCCTTGATCGTGTGGACGAGGCGGAAAATCGCGTCGAGTTGCGCGCGGTCGGCCGGATCAGCTTCCCAGGCGACGAGGGCGCCGCCGGCTTCGGCCAATATTTCCGCCGTCTCGGCCAGAAAATCGTTCAGCAGATCGTCGATCACGGTGTCGGTGCGCCCCTAAATTCAGGCCGTCACCATGAAGGACAATGGTTAATGGAGGGTTTGCTTGCCGCCGAAATCAGCCGCGCAACACGGCCCCGACGAGCAGCGAGGTCGGCGTCTCGCGCGCGAGCATGACGGTGCCGCCATTCTGCGCCGCGACCGCCTGCACCAGGATCGCCGGCGCGGTGCGCGAGGTCATCGCGGATGCGCCCTCGCCCTCCGCCAGGATGCGCTCGACGTCGGCGTCGAGGAACAGCCGCTCGGCCTCGACGTGCAACGCGATCTCGATCGCCCCGCCCTGGCGCTCGCAGCCGATGTCGAGCCGCCCGCCGCGCACCAGCGCATCGACGAGCAAGAGCGACAGGTTCAGGATGATCTTCACCGCGGGCTTGGGCAGCGGATCGGCGCCGATCATCCAGTTGAGGTCGATCGCGCGGTCGCCGATGATCCCCTGGATCGCCGACTTCGCCTCATCGGGCGGTACCATCTCGCCGAAACCGCCGGCCGACCCGAAGGCGAGGCGAAAGAATTTGAGCTTGTTCGCCGAGGTCCGCGCGCTCTGTTCGAGCAATTCGATGCAGCGCGCGCGCATCGCGGGATCCTGTTCGTCGGCGAGCAGTTCGAGCCCGTTGGCGAAGGCACCGACGGGGCTCAACAGGTCGTGACACAGGCGCGAAGCCAGCATGGAGGCGAAATCGACGCGATCGTCGGACATGGATGGTAAAGCTCCCCGCGGTCCGGCAGTTTCCGGCTCGCGACGCTGTTAGGGCAGGCATGGGGGCGAGGGCAAGGGCGATCCGGTGGGGGATGGGGTGAGCTGTGGATTGGGCGGCGGTGCGGCCATGCCAATCCTCCCTGTCGCGAAGCGATGACGAGGGGAACCGCCGCCGCAGGCGGTGGTGGAGGGGCGGTGGCAGCCTTCGGCAAACGCCTTATGGCGTTCGGCCCCTCCACCGCCCTGCGGGCGGTCCCCCTCCCCACGGCTGCGCCGCAGGGAGGATTGGGA
>SCNT01000032.1 GCA_005503165.1 Sphingomonadaceae bacterium 3R27E2-A | reverse complement strand
GGAGGGGGACCATGCGAAGCATGGTGGAGGGGCCGAGGCCTTGCGCGGCGGTTTCAGGCCGCCGCCCCCGCCACCGCCCTGCGGGCGGTCCCCCTCCCCACGGCTACGCCGCAGGGAGGATTAAGAACGCCCGCTCCCCACGCAAGCCGCCGCCGATCCATCCGCTATCGATACAATTCTCGAAAAAGACTCGACCTTCCCGGCGCTTGTCGTAAGAAGATGTGGGGAACAAAGCGGGCACATCGCCTGCTTCCGGGGGGTTTATGGTCGCGATCGTTTCCACCGTCGCCTATCTCGGCATCGACGCGCGCGGGGTCGAGGTGCAGTGCCAGGTCACGCCGGGCATGCCGCGCTTCGTCGTGGTCGGGCTGCCCGACAAGGCGGTCGGCGAAAGCCGCGAGCGCGTGCGCGCCGCGATCGCCGCGATCGGGCTTTCGCTGCCGCCCAAGGTCATCACCGTCAACCTGTCGCCCGCCGACCTGCCCAAGGAAGGCTCGCACTACGACCTGCCGATCGCGCTCGCGCTCCTCGGCGCGATGGGGGTGGTCGATCCCGAGACGCTCGCCTCTTATGTGGTCGTCGGCGAGCTCGGGCTCGACGGGCGCGTCGCGCCCTCGCCCGGCGTGCTGCTCGCCGCGATCCACGCCGCCAGCGTCGGGCGCGGGCTCGTCTGCCCCGCGGCGCAGGGCCCCGAGGCCGCGTGGGCGGGGCAGGTCGAGGTGCTCGGCGCGCCCGATCTTCTCTCATTGCTCAATCATTTCCGCGGCAATGCCTTGCTCGCCGCGCCGGTCCCCGGCGAGGTCGAAGCGCCCGTCCGCGGCGCCGACCTCGCGCAGGTCAAGGGGCAGGAGACCGCCAAGCGCGCGCTCGAAATCGCCGCCGCGGGCGCGCACAACCTGATGATGTCCGGGCCGCCCGGCGCGGGCAAGTCGCTGATGGCGGCGTGCATGCCCGGCATCCTCCCCGACCTCACCCCCGCCGAGGCGCTCGAAGTGTCGATGATCGCCTCGGTCGCGGGCACGCTCGAGGGCGGGCGGCTCGTGCGCGCGCGACCGTTCCGCGCGCCGCATCATTCGGCGTCGATGCCCGCGCTCGTCGGCGGCGGGCTGCGCGTGCGGCCGGGCGAGGTCAGCCTCGCGCATCTCGGCGTGCTGTTCCTCGACGAATTGCCCGAATTCCAGCGCGCGGTGCTCGATTCGCTCCGCCAGCCGCTCGAGACGGGCGAGGTCAGCGTCGCGCGCGCCAATGCGCATGTCACCTTTCCGGCGCGCGTCCAGCTCGTCGCGGCGATGAACCCGTGCCGCTGCGGCCATCTCGGCGACCCCGCGCTCGCGTGCAGCCGCGCGCCGCGCTGCGCCGCCGACTATCAGGCCAAGCTCTCGGGGCCTTTGCTCGACCGCATCGACCTGCACGTCGAGGTCGAGGCGGTGCGCGCCGCCGACCTCGTCCTCCCGCCGCCTGCCGAGGGCAGCGCCGAGGTCGCCGCGCGCGTCGCGGCGGCGCGCGCCGTGCAGACCGCGCGCTATGCGGGGCACAAGGCGCGCACCAACGCCGAGATCGACGGCGAGCTGCTCGAAGCGGTCGCGACCCCCGACGAGCCGGGACGGAAGCTGCTCGCGCAGGCGGCCGAGGCGATGCGGCTGTCGGCGCGCGGCTATACACGCATATTGCGCGTCGCGCGCACGATCGCCGACCTCGCGGGCGTTGAGAGCGTCGGGCGCATCCATGTCGCCGAGGCGCTGAGCTATCGCCGGCAGGCGCCGCGCAGCTGATGCAGGACATCGTTTTCGATACGGTGATCGTCGAATGGCGCGGGCCCCCGCCCTATCTTTTCGCGCGCATCCCCGACGATCATGTCGCCGAGATCCGTTATGCCGCGCTGTCCGAAAGCTATGGCTGGGGCGTGGTGCCGGTGATCGCGACGATCGGCGGCACCGAGTTTACGACCTCGCTTTTTCCGCGCGAGGGCACCTACCTGTTGCCCGTCAAGGTCGCCGTACAGCGCGCCGAAGGGGTCGGGCTCGGCGACGCGGTGCGCGTCGCGATGCGCGTCGGCCGGCCGCGCGGGCAGTGAGACGGAAGAGCGCGCGGCATCATGGTAAAGATTTTCCAACCTATTGCTGCGATAGCGGGGCCATGACCGTCGCGCGCGATCCCCTGGCGAAGCTTTGCGGCCGGCTGATGCTCGGCCTCGCGCTGCTTTGGTTCGGCTTCGCGGCCGCCCCAGCGGAGGCGGTGACGCTGAACGGCGAGGGCAGGCTCTGCCATGCGGTGAGCGGGATCGACGTGCCCGACGACCGGCTGGCGGCGCTCCGCTATGCCTGCAGCGGCACGCCCGAGGGCTATCATCGCGGCAGTCTGTGGCTGCGCACCGATCCGGCCAAAGTGACGATCGCGCGCCGCGACCTCGCCCTGCTCGTCCACCAGACGCGTTTCGACCGGCTTGCGGTCGCCTTTACCTATGCCGACGGCCAGACGCGCTGGCAGCAGGTTCGGCAGGGCGACTATGGGTCGCACTGGCGCGCGGGCGGGCAGATCCTGTTCGAGGCGCCCGAGCGCAGCGCGAAGCTCATAGGCGTGACGTTGCGCTTCGACCGGTTCGCGAGCTATGGCTTGCTGCGCGCGCGGCTGCTGCCGAAGGGCGAGGCGGTGGTGCAGTCGACCGGCATGGCGGTGGGCGTCGGCGCGGCGCTGACCCTGCTGCTCGTCAGCGGCATCTATAGCCTGTCGCTCGCGGTTGCGGTGCGGCGTCAATATCTCGCGTGGCAGGCGGGCTGGTCGGCGACGATGCTCGTCTGGGGCGCGCTCTGGTCGCAGGCGCATCTGGCGCTCTTTCCGGGACTCGCGGGCACGGTGTCGGCGCAACTCGCGACCCTGCTCGCGTGCCTCGCCATCGCGGTCGCCACCGCGAGCGCGGTGCTGGCGATCGAACGCAGCGTCGTGCCGCGCCGGCTGCGGACCGCTGCGTTGTCGCTCGGCACCGCCGTCGGCGTCATCGGCATCCCGCTCGCGCTGATCCGCAGCGAGAGCCTCGCCGCCTGGGGCAATCTTCTGGGGCTGATCGTCGTCGCCGACCTGATCGCGGTGGCGCTCTGCCTCGGCTGGGCGTGGCGCCGCGGCTCGGTCGAGGCGCGCGATTTCCTCGCCGCCTGGTGTCTGCCGATGGCGGTGCTCGCCTTCATCCATATCGTCGACGTCGACGACAGCGTGTGGGGCGGCGGGTCGAAGCTGCTCGTGCTCGCGGCGGCGACGTGGCAGGCGCTGTGGCTTTCGGCTTCGGCGACGCGGCGGCTCGCGCAGCTGCGCGTCGAGCGCGACAGCGCGCGCGAATCGGAGGCGCTGGCGCAGCAGCTGGCGCGGCGCGACCCGCTGACCGGGCTGCCCAACCGCCGCGGCTTCGTCGACAGCGTCACGCCCTTGCTCGAACGCGCGCGCGCCGACGACCTGCCCGCGGCGCTGCTGCTGGTCGACATCGACCGCTTCAAGTCGATCAACGACATCCACGGCCACGACGCGGGCGACGCGGTGCTGACCGAGATCGGGCGGCGGATCGCGCGCTGGGAGGGGCCGATGTGCACCGCCGCGCGGCTCGGCGGCGAGGAGTTCGGGCTGCTCACCGTCGGCATGGAGGGCATGGTGCTCGCGCGCTTCGCCGAGAGCGTCCGGCGCGGCATCGCCGCCTGCGACCATCGCGACGCGATCGGCGAGCGGACGGTTACCGCGAGCGTCGGGGTCGCCGAGGTGCGCCCGGCGAGCGATTTCCAGCAGCTCTACCGGCTGGCCGACGAGGCGCTCTACGACGCGAAGCGCGGCGGGCGCGACTGCGTGGTCATCCAGCGCAGCAGCATCGCGGCGCGGCGCGATGAAGGCCCGAGCCGCGAGAGCGCGCTGTCCAACTGAGCCGGGCGGCCCCGATCAGATGCCCAGCGAGGCCTTATTCTCGACCACCTCGAGCGGCGGCGGCGCCTTGGCCGCGCCCGCGCCGTGGCGGCGGTGCGACAGCTTGCCGTCGACCTTGCCGCCATTCTCGATCGTGATCGTTTCGTAAACGACGTCGCCGGTGATCCGCGCGGTCGCGTGGACGATCAAGGTCTTGGCCTCGATCGCGCCGTCGACGAGGCCCGCGATCTTCGCGGTCTCGGCGACCACCGCGCCCTTGATCTCGCTCGCCTCGCCCTGGACGAGGTTGGCGCATCTGAGGTCGCCCTCGATCTTGCCGTCGACGTGCAGGTCGACGCTGGCCGAGACGTTTCCGGTGACGACCACGTCCGATCCGAGGATCGAAAAGGTCGTATGACGCGCGCCGGTCGCCATCTTAGCGGGCGGCACTGGCGACGGAACCGACTCGCTGACGGGCGTCGTCTTTGACTTCGAGAACATCGGCTTTGGCCTCCAGAAAACGGCGCGGATTGACCGCGACGCCGTTCAAACGAACTTCGAAATGCAGGTGGCTGCCGGTCGAGCGCCCGGTCGAACCCATTTTGGCGATCTGTTCCCCGGCCGCGACCTGCGTTCCCACCCGCGTGGTGAACCCCGACAAGTGGGCATAGCGGGTTAAGATACCCTGACCATGATCGACCTCGACGACATTGCCGTAACCCGACTTCTGGCCGACGAACACGATCTTGCCCGGCGCGGCGGCGAGGATCGGGGTGCCGATCGGACCGCGGAAGTCGAGGCCCGCGTGCATCGCGCCCGCGCCGGTGAAGGGGTCGCTGCGGTAACCGAAGCCCGACGACATCATCATCACGTCGGCGGGGTTACCCGAGGGAAGCGCGACGAGCGTGCGTTCGAGCACTTCCATGCGGAACAGCGCGCCTTCGAGCTTGGCGAAGGACGGGCCGAAGGCCTTCGCCTTGCCCATCTTGCCGCGGTAGGGGATGAAGGGGCCACCGCGGCCGGCCGCGGCGCTGCGGACGAGGCCCCTGGGGTCGAGCCCGAGCGCGGCGACCGCGGTCTCGGCCTTGGCGGCGCGCTCGTTGACCGCGGCGAGCAGGCGAGCCGCGAAGGCCTCCTGGCGCTTTTCGATGCGCGCGAGCGCCTGCGCTTCGGGGGGCAGGGTCGGGTCGATCGCGCTGGTTTCGAGCGCGGCGGGTGCGGCCTTCGGCGCGGCGGCGACGCCTTCCTCGGGGGTGACCGCGTCGGCCTCGACCCCGAAATGCACCTTCGACCATTCGTCGAGCTGGTCCTGCCGCTCTGCGAGGTCGGCGGCGGTTTCGGCGACGCTGTCGCGATATTTAGCGATGCGCGCTTCGGCGGCGGCGGCGGCGGCCTTCTGCTCGGCGACCGCGGCGCGTTCGCCCGAGGTCAGCAGCTGGTTGACCAGCACCGCCAGCGTCGCGCCCGCCCAGGCGAGCAACACCGCGGCGGCGATGAGCGCGACGCGCTTCTGCCATTTGGCGCTGATACGAAGGAAACGCACCTGACCGTGCGTGCGGATGAAGATTTCATGGTCCTGAAACAGCGCGTGAAAGCGCTGGCGCCAATGGCGCAGGCCCGTCGATTTCAATGACAAGTGGCGACCCCATCTTGTTATTATGTGGAGCCCTCCGCCCCGAATGGAGGGCGCCTTAACAGGAGTGTCAGTGACTCGCGAATCCCGCAGGCACGACTCGCGCCGAGTCGAAAGGCGGATGCGGTGAACGGTGTCAGGACCGTCCGACGCTGCCATTTTGGGAGGATTTTGTCGCCGAATCGCCGGCTAAATCCTCCCTTTCGCGAAGCGATGGGAGGTGGCAGCGCGGAGCGCTGACGGACGGCCCCTGGCGCTGCCGTTGCTGCCCCTCCACCATTTTTTTCGCAAACGGCGCCCCTCCCCACGGCTTCGCCGCAGGGAGGATTTTGGGCATCATTGACGGCTTGCTTACCATTTTCGGTTAGGCGGCAGGCGTGACGCACATGACCAAAATGACCGTGCCTGCGGGCGCCGAGCCTGCTGCGGAACCGCCGGTGAAGTCCGCCGTACGTCCGCGTTCGGCGGTCAGCAGCGGGGTCGGCATCGTCGGGTTGGTCGGGCTCTTTTCCTATCTGGCGATCGCGCGCTACGCGCCCGAGATCGCCGGGTTCCTCGGCATCGACTGGGGCAGCCGCGGGCCGCTCTCGGGCCCCAATTCGGCGATCGCAAGCGTGCTCGCCTGCGCGATCCCGATGGTGCTGTGGTCGGTGTTCGTCGACAAGGTGCACCGCAATCCCTCGACGGGCATCGACTGGTCGCTGCGCCGTCCGTGGCGCGAAACGGTTGACATCAGCCTGACCAAGCTCGCCGGCCTCTGGACGACCTGGGGGATGATCGCCCTGACCTATGCGCTGATGCGCTATTATTGGGAGGGCAATTACGCCTTTTCGATGGACCTGCTCGAGCGCGTCGCGCCGTGGCTGCTGCTGATCTCGGTGCCCTATATGCTGTGGCTCGACCGCCGCATGGCCGAGCCGCGCGACGGGTGCTGGCAGTTCGGGCGCTGGCTGGTGGCGCCGGGCCAGCCGGTCGACGGCCGCGCGATCGGCCATCATTTCCGCGCCTGGGCGGTAAAGGGCTTCTTCACCGCCTTCATGCTCTCGATCGTCCCCGGCAATTTTTCGGCGCTGGTGACGGTGTCGATGAGCGAGGTGCTCGCCAACCCCTATATGACGGGCCTGTGGGCGATCAATCTGCTCTATCTCGTCGACGTCCATATCGCGACCGTCGGTTATATCCTGACGCTGAAACCGCTCGATTCGCACATCCGCACCGCCAACCCCTATGGCATGGCGTGGGTCGCGGCGCTGGTCTGCTATCCGCCCTTCATCCTGATGAACGGCGGCCCGCTCGACTATCAGGTCAACGGGTCGGACTGGGGCTATTGGCTCGAGGGCCACGACACTATCATGATCGTCTGGGCGGTCGCGCTGGTCTCACTGACCACGATCTACAGCTGGGCGACGATGGCGTTCGGCATCCGCTTCTCGAACCTGACGCACCGCGGCGTGCTGACCCACGGGCCGTATAAATATACGCGCCACCCGGCCTATCTGTCGAAGAATTTGAGCTGGTGGATCGGTGCGATGCCCTTCCTCGCGACCAGCGGCGGCTGGATCGAGGGACTGCGCAATAGCGTGCTCTTAGCGTTGGTGAGCGGCGTCTATTACTGGCGCGCCAAGACCGAGGAGAAGCACCTCCTCGCCGATCCCGCCTATCAGGCCTACTGGAACTGGGCGCAGGACAATGCGCCGGTGCCGCGTTTCTTCGCCAGGCTCAGCGGGCGGGGGCGGCCGCTGATCCGGCTGGAGCCCGACGAGCGGATCGGGCCGGTGGCTTAGGTAAAAGATCCTCCCCGCTTGCGGGGAGGGGGACCACCCGAAGGGTGGTGGAGGGGGCGGGCATCCTTGCGCAACGCCGCTTGAGGACGCGAGCCCCCTCCGTCAGCCGCTATGCGGCTGCCACCTCCCCACAAGTGGGGAGGATTAGGCCGCTTAGAACTTCACGCTCGCCTCGGCGCCCCAGATGCGGGGTTCGTTGACGTAGCTGGTGAGGTTGTTGAAATCGATGCCGCCGGTCGCCGACTTGTCGCCGGTGATGTTGCGCACGAAGGCCGCGACGTCGAAGCGATCGGTCTTGTAGCCGACGCGCAGCCCGCCCTCGAGCAGCTTGTCGTCCGAGAATTCGACCGAGCGATAGAGGAAGAACTGCACCTTCGAGCGGTAATACCAGTCGGTGAAGGCATAGACCGCGCCGTCGCCGACGGGGATCTCGTAACCCGCGGTCCAGTTCACCGTCCACTTCGGCGACTGCGGCAGCTGGTTGCCGTCGATCGAGAAGATGCCGGGGCTGCCCGGGCGCTGCGGGTCGAGCACGGTGCACGGCGTCGCCGAGCCGCAGCCCGCGACGAAGGCATTGGCGTCGTCGATTTCGGCGACGTTCCACGCGCCGCCGACCGAGAAGGTCAGGCCCGGGGCGGGCGCCGCCTGCAACTCGGCCTCGACGCCGTGGCCCTTGGCATCGACGTTGAGCAGGCTCGCGACGTTGGCGGTGCCGCCGACCGCGGTCAGCTGCAGATCCTTGGTGTCGAAATAATAGCCGGTCAGGTTGAAGCGGATCTTGTCGTTCAGGAAGGCGGTCTTGATCCCCGCCTCGTACGACATCGTCTCTTCCTGGTCGGCGGTCGAGATCACGCGCGAGAAGGTCAGGCGGCCCTGCACCGACGGCGCGCGATACCCGCGCGCGACGCGGGCATAGATCGTCACCGCGTCCGACGCCTCATAGGTCGCGCTGGCGTCCCAGGTGAGCAGCTTGCCCTTGACGGTGGCGGCCTGCGGCGGGACCGGGGTGTTCGGGCTGACGACGAAGGGCGGGCGCGTCTCGACCGGGCGCGCGGCGACGAAATCGCGCGTGTCGTGGTTGTAGCGCGCGCCGGCCTGCAGCTTCAGGCCGTTGTCGAAGGCGTAGTTGACCGAGCCGAAGATGCCCCAGGCTTCGCTGTCCTGGCGCTGCACCGCGATCGCCGACGGCGTGGCGTCGGCCGGGCCGCCGAATTCGAAGCTGGTGATGTCGAGGCCTTCGTCGAAATAGAAGACGCCGAACTGGTAGCCGAGGCCGGCCTGATTGTTCGACGCGATACGGATTTCCTGCGTGAACTGGTCGAGGCTGGGGACATTGTCCTGGCTCTGCGCCTGGAAGGGGATCAGGCCGGGCCCCGACACCGGCAGGAACACCGCGCCGAAGCCGCCGTCGATGTCGCCGCGGCTCCTGAAATTGCCGTTCCAGTAGGAGGTGATCGAATAGAGCGTCACCGGCCCGAAATCATATTCGAGGTTCAGCCCGGCGTTATAGGTGTTGAGCTTCTGGAAGTTGATGCCGTCCTGATAGACCTTGTCGCGCTCGAACTCGGCGCCCGCGCCGCCGAGGCCGACGAGGTCGTTGCTGCCCGGAAGCTGGGTGTTGGCGCGGAAGATGATCGCCGAGCCGTCGTAGACGCGCACCTGGCCGACCGCGCGCGCGGTGAAGGGGCCGCTTTCATATTGCAGCTGGAGCCGCGCGGCGATGTCGTCATAGCCGCCGAGGTCCTTCTTCCTGGGGGTCGCGACATTGTCGACCCAGTCATTGCGGTGCTGGAACAAAGTCGACAGACGGACCGAGAAGCCATTGTCGTCGGCGGCGCCCGCCGCGACCTCGACTTGCGACGTGCCGTAGCGGCCGTAGCTGACCTTGGCATAGCCGCCGGTCGCGCCGGGCTTGACGGTGTCGAACTTGACGATGCCCGCGGGGGTGTTGCGGCCGAACAGCGTGCCCTGCGGCCCGCGCAGCACCTCGACGCGGTCGAGGTCGAAGATCGGGAAGCCCTTGAGGATCGGGTTTTCGAGCACGACATCGTCATAGACGAGGCTGACCGGCTGCGAGGCGTTGAGGTCGAAGTCGGTGTTGCCGAGCCCGCGGATATAGAAGCGCGGGAAGGAGCGGCCGTAGGAGCTCTCGATATTGAGGCTGGGCACGCGGCCGGCGAGCGCGCGGATGTCCGACCCGGTCGAGGTGATCGCGCCGAGCGTGTCGCCCGAGAGGACCGAAACCGCGACGGGGACGTCCTGCAGGCTTTCCTCGCGGCGCTGCGCGGTGACGATGATGTCGCCGAGACCGCTGTCATCCTCGGCGACGGGCGCGCTATCCTGCGCAAAGGCGGGGGCGGCGAAGCCGGTGGCGGCGAGAACGAGAGCTATAGCGGTAGCGGAAGGAAAGTGGCGCATGGGCAAGCTTCCTGAATCAGAGGAGGAGATGGGAGAGCGGATGAACCAGCCGCCCTTTGACTCCGCGCGCGCGCGCAATCAATCGCCGAACTTCATCGCGCTGACGTTCGTGTCAGCACTGTTGCCGAATTGCTGCAGTTTATGACAGCCGGCCCCGCCGGCGGGCGCGTCAGGGCGCTGCGACGCCTTCGCTCGCGGCGGCCTGCGCCGCGCGGCGTGCCTGGAGCTCGGCATAGCCATCGGCGATGATGCGCCACGCGCGGTCGCAGCGGCGCTGGTCGGCGCGCAGCTTGCTGGCGCAGACTTCGTCGAGACGCTTCAATATCTGCTTCCGCTGCGCGGCGCGGTCGGGGATCGTAAGGCCCGCGGCGATATAATAGTTGGCCGTGAAGGTGCCGCCGATATCGGCCGCCGAATTGACCGTCTGCGCGGCGGCGGCGGCGGGGAGCAGGGCGATCGCGAAAAGGCTGGCTTTAAGAAACGGCGTCATGGGCTCCCCTTTCAGGCTAGGTACCGATAATATCAAGAAAATCGGGCGCCGCAAAGCGCGCTGGCGACGCATCGTGGTTGCGCACCGCCGAAGCTTGCCGCAGAACCGGCATTTTGAGGGATGACATCGATGCATCGCCGTACCTTGCTGGCCGCCGTACCGGCCGCTGCGCTCCTGCCGTCGGCGCTCGCCGCCCAGACCGCCCGGCCGAAGGTCGCGGTCGACCCCGCGAGCGCGATGCCGTCCGGCTGGGATGCCGGCGAAGACCGGTTCGCGCGACCCGACGTCGGCGGCGGCGACCGTCCGGTCGGCGCGAGCTTCGCCTCGCGCACCGCGGTCTATGGGCTGAACGGCGCGGCGGGAACCGCGCATCCGCTGGCGACGCTGGCGGGGATCGAGATGCTCAAGCGCGGCGGGTCCGCCGTCGACGCGGCCATTGCGATCAATGCATGCCTCGGCCTGCTCGAGCCGACCGCCAACGGCATCGGCGGCGACGTTTATGCGATGATCTGGGACCCGAAGGCGAAGAAGCTCGCGGGCCTCGCGGGATCGGGCAAGAGCCCGCGCGGGCTCGACCTCGCGACGGTGCGCAGCCGGGCCAAGGGCGGCACCTTGCCCGCCTATGGCGCGATCAGCGTATCGGTGCCGGGCGCGGTCGACGGCTGGTGGACGATGCATCAGCGCTACGGCAAGCTGCCGTGGAAGGCGCTGTTCGAACCCGTCATCGCGCATGCCGAGGCGGGGGCGCCGGTCCCCGACATGATCGCTTATTATATCCGCCGCAGTCTCGCGGGATTCCGCCAGCCGGGGCGCGGGATCGAGGAGATCGACAATGCGCTGCGGACCTATGGCCTGAACGATGGCAAGGGCCCCGCGGCGGGACAGGTCTTCCGCAATCCCGACCTCGCGCGCACCTTTCGCCTGATCGCCGAGGGCGGGCGCGACGCCTTTTACGTGGGCGAGATTGCGCGCACGATCGACGCCTATTTCAAGCGGATCGGCGGCTGGCTGCGCTACGAGGATCTCAAGGCGCACAGGTCCGAATGGATCGAGCCGCACAAGACCGGCTATCGCGGCGCCGACGTCTATGCGCTCGGCGCGAACACGCAGGGCATCGCGACCTTGCAGATGCTGAACATCCTCGAACATTTCGACCTGAAGGGCGCGGGGTTCCAGTCGGCGCTGTCGATCCATCTGCAGGCCGAGGCGAAGCGCCTCGCCTATGAGGATCGCGCGCGCTATTATGCCGATCCGCATTTCGCCAAGGTGCCGGTCGAGTGGCTGATCTCGAAGGATTATGCCGCCGAGCGCGCAAAGCTGATCCGCCCCGACCGCCTGCTTTCGCCGGTCCATCCGGGGCAGGCGCCGAGCCGCGGCGACACCACCTATTTCAGCTGTGCCGACAAGGACGGGATGATGGTGTCGATGATCCAGTCGAACTTCCGCGGCATGGGGTCGGGGCTGGTCGCCGACGGGCTGGGCTTCATGTTCCAGGATCGCGGGCAGCTGTTCAGCCTGGCTGACGGGCATCCCAACATCTATGCGCCCGGCAAGCGGCCGTTCCAGACGATCATCCCGGGCTTCGCGGCGCGCGGCGACGTGCCGTGGATGAGCTTCGGCGTGATGGGGGGCGACATGCAGCCGCAGGGGCAGGCGCAAATCATGATCAATCGCCTCGATTACGGGCTGGAAATCCAGGCGGCGGGCGATTCGCCGCGCTGGCATCATGAAGGGTCGTCGGAGACGATGGGCGAGGACTCGCCCGGCCTCGGTCCCGATGGGGTGCTGCGGCTCGAAAGCGGGGTCCCCGACGCGACGCGCCGGCGGCTCGCCGACATCGGCTGGACGATCGGCGAGTCCGACGGCGGCTTCGGCCGCTACCAGTGCGTCGAGCACCGCGTCGACGGCGGCACGCGCGTCTATGCCGCCGCGAGCGAAATGCGCGCCGACGGCTGCGCGCTGGCCTATTGAGAGCGGTTAGAAGCTGAGCTCGTCGTAGATTTTCGAGAGGTCGTGGTGCCACGGCCCTTCGTAGCGGTCGAGCAGGTCGTGCGCGGGGGACTTGCCGCTCTTGGCGATACGGCGGAGCGGTTCGAGGAAGCCGACCTCGTTGTCGCCCATCGAATTGACCTCGCCGCGCGCGGCAAGCCCCGCCGCGGCGATGTCGAGGACGCGGTGCGCGAGCTGACCCACGGTGCCGCCTCCGGGGGCGGGGGCGTCGAGGCCTTCGCTGGGGACGGCGTCGCGCAGCGCCTGCTGCTCGTCGATGCTCCAGCCCTTGACGAGATCCCAGGCGGCGTCGAGCGCGCCCTGGTCGTAGAGCAGCCCGACCCAGAGCGCCGGGAGCGCGCAGATGCGGTTCCACGGGCCGCCGTCGGCGCCGCGCATTTCGAGGAAGCTTTTCAGCCGCACTTCGGGAAAGGCGGTCGACAGATGGTCGGTCCAATCCGAAAGGCGCGGCAGTTCGCCGGGAAGCGCGGGAAGCTCGCCCTTCAGGAAATCGCGGAAGCTCTGCCCCGCGGCGTCGATATATTTGCCGTCGCGGAAGACGAAATACATCGGCACGTCGAGCATATAATCGACATAGCGCTCATAGCCGAAACCCTGCTCGAACACGAAGGGCAGCATGCCGGTGCGCGCGGGGTCGGTGTCGGTCCAGATATGGCTGCGGTACGACATAAAGCCGTTGGGCTTGCCCTCGGTGAAGGGCGACGAAGCGAAGAGCGCGGTCGCGAGCGGCTGGAGCGCGAGCGAAACGCGGAACTTCTGCACCATGTCGGCCTCGGACGAATAGTCGAGGTTGGTCTGGATGGTGCAGGTGCGCAGCATCATGTCGAGCCCCATGCTGCCGACGCGCGGCATATGCTCGAGCATGATCTTGTAGCGCCCCTTGGGCATGATCGGCAGCTGGCTCCGCGTCTTGTCGGGCCACATGCCGACCCCCAGGAAACCGAGCCCGAGTTCCGCGCCGACCTCTTTCACCTGCTTCAGGTGGCGGCCGGTTTCGGCGCAGGTCTGGTGGAGATTTTCGAGCGGCGCGCCCGATAGTTCCAGCTGGCCTGCGGGTTCGAGGCTGACGGTGCCGTCGCTGCCCGCGAGCGCAATGACCTTGCCGCCCTCGATCACCGGTTCCCAGCCGAAGCGGGTGAGCGCCATCAGCAGGTCGTGGATGCCGCCGGGTTCGTCGTAGCTCGGCGCGCGGTGGTCGGCGGTGCGATAGACGAATTTCTCGTGCTCGGTGCCGATGCGCCAGCGCTCCCTGGGCTTCTCGCCCTTGATCATGGGGGCCGCGAGCTGGTCGCGGCTTTCGACGATGGGATCGTTGCTGTCCGAGGCGGTGCGCGTGCTCATAGCGCGCCATCTAGACTATCCGGTATAGAATGCAATTGGCGCTGTTCGACTCTATTCGACCATCGCGCGGAGGTTGATCGTGAAGCTCGATCCGGGCGCCATGCTGCCCTTGGGATTGATGCGGATATGCGTGACATTGGGGTCGACCCCATCGGCGTTGGCGACCGGGGTATAGGTGAAGCTGGCGCCATTGTTGTTCGAGAAGGCGAGGTCGTCGCTCGTGCTGGCGAGGCTGGTAAAGCCGTAGGTGAGCCCGCTCGATCCCGCCGCGAAGGCGAGGGGGCCGGGGCCGGGGGCATAGGTGCCGACGAACAGCGCGAGGTTCGCGGGCAAGGCATCGGTGACGATGACGCTGTTGCCCGTCGCCTGCGTGCCCGCGGGGGCGGTGACGGTCAGGCTGTAGGTCGCGAAGGCGCCGGGGATCAGCTTTGGGTTGGTCGTGCCGTTCTGCGGATCGCTGTAGGCGGCGGAACTTTTGGCGATCGTCAGCGGCAGGACATAGGCGTTGGTGTAGGTGCAGGTCGTCGCGGTCGTGCTGCCCTGGATCGTCAGCGTGCGCCCGGTCGCGCCGCTTGCGAGGGGGCTGCCGCCGGCGCATTCGACGCTGGCATTGTAGAGCGCCGCGACCGCGCCGCCGCCCCAGGTTTCGGCAGGCAGGGTCACGACGTCGCCCGCGCGGACATTGACATAGCTGCCGGTGGTCGCGGTCGGTGCGGTCGAGCTGAAGGTCGGGTTGGCGGTGCCGCCGGTGGTCGTCGCGCTCGCGGTATGGCCGGTCGTGGCGCCGCTCCACGCCTTGGCGAGGCGGAGCTGCTGGACGATGCGGCTGTTGGTGAAAGTGCAGACGATCGCGGTGTCGGCGGGGTTGACCGTCAGCACGCTGCCGGCGAGCGCGGTGGCGTTGCCGGTGCAGGCGAGCGCCTGCGTATAATTGCTGCCGCTCCCCGAGGTGAAAGTCTCGCCGAGCGTCGCGGTCTCGGCGGCATAGACGGTGACCGCCGCGTTGGTGTCGGTCTCGTTCGCGCTGTTCGCGACCGAGGCGAGGCTGGCGTTGTTGACGAGGCCCGTCGTCGCGACTGTTACCGCATTGGAGGCGAGCGCATTGACCCAGGTCTTGCGCACCACGAGCGTCGCCGACTTGCGCGCGTTGGTCCAGGTGCAGGTGAGCGATGTTCCCGACGGCATGGTGACGGTGCGGCTGAGCCCGCTGCCCGACGTCGCGACCACCGCATTGTCGCTGTTGCGGCGGCATTCGAGGCTGCTGGTGTAATTGGCCGCCGCGCCTGTCGTGAAGGCCTCGGTCAATGTCAGCGTCGATCCGGCGACCGCCACCGCGGTGGCGTTGGTCGTCGTGCCGCCCACGGTCGAACTGCCCGCGGTCGGGACGAGCCCGCCGCTGATCGCGAGGCTGACGGCGTTGCCCGCGATGCCGTTCGTCCACGCCTTGGTCAGCACCACCGGCGAGTCATTGTCGGTGATGGTATAAGTGGCGGCGGTGATGGGGGCGCCGCCGCAGCTCGACGTGCTCGACACGGTATAGCCGGTGCCTGTCGACAGCGCGATCTGGATCGTCTCGCTGCTTTCGGTCGCGGTGTCGTCGATCACCGCGATGCCGAGCGGGATGGTCGTGTTCTGGTAGGTGCCGGCGGGGATGGTGACGGTGAAGCTGGCGGCGCCGTTCGGCGTCGTATAATCGGCGCCGCGCGTCGCACTGCCGCCCGTGACGCTGACATTGACCGTGCGCGCGCTGAACAGGGTGCCGCTGACGCGAAGCGCCGGGATGTTGGCCGAGGCGATCGATTCGACCCCCGAGCCGGTCGCCGCCGACAGCTCGATAAAGGGGTTGAGGGTGATGCGGATGTCGTCGAGGAAATTGCCGTAGCTGCCCGCGTCGGTGGTGATGAACTGGACGCGCTGCACGCCCGAGGCGCCGGTATAGGTCGCACTGCCGGTGTTGACGTTCCACACCTGGTTCGCGGTGGTCGAGGCCTGCGTCGCGAGATTCTGGATCAGGTTTCCCGAACCGTTCGCGATCTGGAAGCGCGCGGTCTGGGTCGCGGGGCCGCCGGTGCGGGCGCGGTGCGCGAAGGTCCAGCCGATCGACTCGCCGTTCACCATGCAGATATTCTGGTAAAAGGCGCCGGGGACATTGGCGTTCATTTCGGCAAAGACCGACCCGGCATAGGCGGGGACGCCGTTGAAATTGCTGTCCCACAATTCGATCTCGCCCGACGCCGAATCCCAGCCCGACACCGATCCGTTGGCATAGATCTCGTAATTGGCGGCGCCCGGCCCCTGCGGGTCGTTCGATTCGAACGAGGGGTTGACGATGACGCGCTGCGCCTCGGCCGTGCCGCTCAGCGCGAGCGCCGCGGCGAGCAGCGCGGGCAGGAAGCGCGCGCGGCCCCGCATCTCAATCGACCGTGGCGGTGAAGGCGATCGCCATCGCTGCGGCAGGCGCGAGGCTGGCGGCTGTCGCGGTCACGTTGGTGCCGGCAAAGGCCGCGCCAAAGGGGTCGCTTTCGTCGGCGCCCGCCCCATTGTCGTCCTCGACCGTCGTCGCGCCCGCGCAGCTGGTGCCGCTGCGCAGCGAGGCGGGGGTGTAGGTCATCGTCGCGGGGATCGCGTCGTTGATCGTGATGCTCGTTGCGGTCGCGCTGCCGTTGTTGGTGACCAGCAGGCAGTAACGGATCACCGCGCCGGGGATCGCCTTGGGATCGGCCGTACCGTTCGTCGGATCGCTGACGACGCTGCTGGTCTTGGCGAAGGAGAGGTTCGCCGTCGGGCGGCAGAAAATGATGTCGTGAATCGCGATCGCCTGCTGCCCCGGATCGGTCGGCGCGGTGCTGTGGTTGCCGTAGTTGATCGTGATCGTGTCGACCGGCGTCGAAAAGGTGACGACGACATTGCCGTTCGCGCTGGCGTCGGCGGCGGTCGCGTCGCCATAGGCGCTGTTGCCGATGACATAATTGCTGACGCCGTTGGTCAGCGTCGGGGTGACCGCCGTGCCGTTGTAGCTGCCGGTCACTGTCACCCGGTCGGCGAACTGGCCCGCGTTATAGTCGATGTCGAACAGCCGGAACTGCGCGCCGGGAACCGCGGTCGGTAGCGCGATCGTGCTGGACACGCTGCCCGACCGGCTGGTCATGTCGACCAGTTCGAAGATCGAATATTGCGCGGGGCCGAAGCCGCCGGAGACGGTATTCTGCCGCGTCGGCGACTGGCCGCCGTAGGTCGCGTTGTTGAGGAAACTGCCGCCGCTGATCGCGATATTGAAGTTCATCGTGCCGATATTGGCGAGCGCATAGCTGCCGCTCGTCTGCCCGGCGGTCCACGCGATGCTGTCCCAGTCGTGGGTCGTGACGCCGACCGGGCAGAGCAAGGCCGGCGGCGTGCCGGCCGTGCGCGCGCCCGAGACGGTGAAGCTGGCAGAGGCATAATCATCCTCGCCCGCCGCGCCATTGCCGGGGGTGGAATCGAAGTCGTAGGCCGAGGAAGCGCTGACCTCGGCGACATTGACCACCGTCGCGCCCGATGTCGCCGCGACGATGCCGCTGATCGTCAGCGTGCGCGTGGCGCCGGCGGGGATGCTGCCGACCGTCCAGACGCCCGTGCCGCTGTCGTAGCTGCCGAAGCCCGAGGCGCCGGTGAAGGTGAAGCCGGCGGGCAGCGTGTCCTGCACCGTGACGCCGGTCGCGGTCAGCGCCGATCCGCTCGCGTTGGTGACGCTCAATGTATAGCTGATGCTGGCGCCGAAGGCGGGCGAAGCGGCGCTGACCGTCTTGGTGAGCGACAGGTCGGCCGACGGCGCAATCGGAATCGTCGTGATCGTCAGGTCGGAGCGGGTGAAATTGCCGCTGTCGCTGTTGAGTGAATCGCAGATCGTCAGCTGCCAGGTGCCCGCCGACCCCTCGCCGTCGAAGTCGGCGAGCGAGCCCTGCGGGCGGAAGGTGCGCTGATAGGGCGGCGCGGCCGCGGTCGAATCATTGTTGCTGGTGTGCGTCGTGATGCTCGCGGCGGCGGCATCGTCGAACAGGACGTTGAGATTGTCGGGGTTGGTCGCGACATTGGTGATCAGGTTGACGACGGTGCCGGTCGGCGAGACCAGGGTCGCGCGGAGATCGCCGCGGTAGCTGTGCGTCAGCTGGACGCCGATCGTCACATTGGTGACCTGGGCATTGGCGGCGACGGTGAAATTGCGCGTCAGCGGCGCGGTGCACGGCGTTGCGGTCTCATTGATCGCGCCGGTGGTGGTGTTGCTGTAGGTCGTGGTCGTCTGCCCCCGCGCGGGGGCTGCAACGGTGGCGAACGCCAGCAGGACGAGCGCCATCAGCGCCCGCAGCAGCTGCGTTTGCCGGGCCCCACCCCGGCAGTCTCGGCTCTGGTCCCGCCGTTGCATCGCGCCGTTATGACGCGATTGTGGCTAACATCGGGTTAAGGATAGTGAATTCGGGCCGTAAATGTGCCGGATGGGGACAGAAAGGGTGGCCGGGCTCGGTTGATTTCGGGCGTTATCGGTCGAAGCCGCCTTATAGACCCGTTCGTGTCGAGCGAAGTCGAGACACGTGAAGGCTGGCGTTTCCCAAGCGTGTCTCGACTTCGCTCGACACGAACGGAACTAGGAGATGGTCTGGAAACCACCCCGAAGTGGCCGTCCGAGTCCTATCCGCCCCAATCCCCATGCCTTGCCATCCATAGCGCGGTCGCGGCGATCGCGGCGGTTTCGGCGCGCAGGATGCGAGGGCCGAGGGCCATTCGCTTTACCGCGGGCGCGGCGAGGAGCAGGTCGCGTTCGCGGCCGGTGAAGCCCCCCTCGGGGCCGGTCAGGATCGCCGCGGGCGCGGGCGCGGCGAGGCCGGCCATCGGCACCCCGCCCGCCTCGTCGGCGAAGAGCAAGGCGCGATCCGCGGGCCAGCTCGCGAGCAGCGCGGGCAGCTTCACCGGTTCGGCGAGTTCGGGAAGCGCGGTCCGGCCGCATTGCTCGCACGCCTCGACGATCTGTGCACGCAGGCGCTCTTCCTTGACGCGCTCGACGATCGTGCGTTCGGTGATCACGGGCTGCAGCCGCGCGACGCCGAGTTCGGTCGCCTTTTCGATGATCCAGTCGAGCCGCGCCTTCTTCACCGGCGCGAAGCAGAGCCAGAGGTCGGGTACGGTCTCGCGCGGCCGCGTCTGCCGCTCGATCGTCACGGTGAGCGCGCGCTTGGCGACGGCGGTCACGACGCCGAGCCATTCGCCGGTGCGATCGTCGCAGAGCAGCAGCGGGTCGCCCGTTTTCGCGCGCATGACGTGGAGCAGATAATGCGCCGCGCCGCCGTCGATCACCGCGCTCGCGTCCGGCGCGAGCGGGGTTTCGACGAACAGGCGCGGGGTGCTGGCGGGCGGCCAGGCGGGAACGGCAGGCATGGCGCCGCGATAGCAGACGCAGTTATTTTGCACATCCCGCACGGCCATTTGGCGATTCTGTCCCATGTCGGGCCAGAATCCCGCCCTCGTTCTCCGCGCGGCGCCGTCCGATTAGCGTTTTGGTAAGCAGTCCCGCCCTAGGTGCAGCTTACCTGCCGTGCGTTCGTTGGGGCGAGCCGCACGGCCAAGAGGGGTTTGTGACCATGCGAGGGACCTCGATCCGCGTTGTCTGGCGCGCCATCCGCAGCTTCGCGCGCGACCGCCGCGGCAATGCGATGATGCTGACCGCCGCTGCGGTGGTGCCGATCATCGGGATCGTCGGGTCGGGCGTCGATATCGGCCGCGCCTATATGGCCGAGGCCCGGCTGCAGCAGGCGTGCGACGCGGGCGTGCTGGCCGGTCGCCGGGCGATGACCGGTACGACATACAGCAGCGCGGCGCAGGCCGAAGCGAACAAGATGTTCAACTTCAACTACCCCGCCGACACCTATGGCAGCTCGAACGTCACCTTCACCTCGGCGGCGCAGGGCACATCGAACGTCAACGGCACGGCGACCGCGCGCCTGCCGACCGCGCTGATGCAGATTTTCAACTTTACCCAGTTCAACCTGTCGGTGGCGTGCACCGCCAAGCTCGAAATCTCCAACACCGACGTGATGATGGTGCTCGACGTCACCGGCTCGATGACCACGGTCAATTCGGGCGACAGCATCAACCGCATGGACGCGCTCAAGGACGCGACCATGGACTTTTTCGACACGCTGACCAATGCCGAGGTCGGCGACGGCCGACTGCGCTTCGGCGTCGTCCCCTACAGCTCGTCGGCGAACGTCGGGGCGATACTCAACGCGAAGAACCCTGCCTGGCTGCGCGATTCGGTGCTGCTGCCCTCGCGGACGCCGATCTACCGTGTCACCTGGGGCAATGCGTCGACCACGACCGGCCCGAGCACCGACGGCACCACCACCTATGGAAATTGGAGCAACGTCAACACGATCAGCGGCAAGAATGCGACCACATGTCCGGCGACCGAGCCGCCGGCGGACACGACCCCGACCACCTCGGGGACGCCGACGACCAACCAGACCGGCCAATATGTCGACGGCGACGGCAACCGCATCACGACGTACAACAACAGCCAGACCTACACCTATTACAACTACCGCTATTATTGGGACACGAGCGGCTGGACCGACCGCTGCCGCCAGCAGCGGCGCGTCGCGACCTTCACCCGGACCTCGACCTCGACCGTCACCGAGACCCCGGTCCAGACGTTCGACAACAAATATCGCTACGAGGACCGCACCTTCGACGTCAGCGCCGTGAAGAACGGCACCACCGCGATCGTCACCGACACCGGCGATGCAGGCGCGAACGTCAGCTACACCTGGGGCGGCTGCGTGATGGAGCGCGACACCGAGCCCTTTGCCGCGAACGAAACGGCGCCGTCCGATGCGCTCGACATGGATGTCGATTCGGCCCCGACCAGCGACCCCGCGACCCAGTGGCAGATATTGATCCCCGAAATCGCCTTCCCGCGCGCCAGCGGTCCCGGCAGTACGCCGTCGACCACAGGCTCGATCCTGGTGAACAGCAGCAACGTGTCGAGCGACAGCAGCACCAACGGCAGCTGGCAGCGCTATTCGAAATATTGGTCGAACGGCTGGGGCGTGTGCCCGGCGGCGGCGATGAAGCTGACCACCATGACCAAGGACGACCGCGCGACCTTCAACACCTATGTCCAGTCGCTCCAGGCGGTCGGCGGCACCTATCACGATTCGGGCATGGTCTGGGGCGTGCGCCTGCTGTCGCCCGACGGCATGTTCTCCGACGAAAATTCGACCGCGCCGAACGGGCGTCCGATCAGCCGGCACATCATCTTCATGACCGACGGCGATATGTCGGCCAACATGGGCAATCTGAGCTTCCAGGGCTATGAGTGGATCATGCAACGCGTCGGCGGGACGAGCGACAGCACGCTGACCACGCGCCACAACAACCGTTTCCTGCAGCTGTGCGAAAAGGCGAAGGCAAAGAATATCACCGTCTGGGTGGTCGGCTTCGGCGTATCGCTGAACACCCAGCTCACGACCTGCGCAACCGCGGGCAAGGCGTTTCAGGCGAACAATGCCGCGCAGCTGAACGAGCAGTTCCAGTCGATCGCGCGGCAGATTTCCAAGCTGAGGCTCTCGCAATGACCCGGTTCCAGCGCTTCGCGCGTGCGCTCTGTCGCGACGATCGCGCCACGGCGGTGACCGAATTCGCGCTCACCGCGCCCTTGTTCCTGCTGATCCTGATGGGGATCTTCGACTATTCGTGGCAGATGTACGCGAAGCAGGTGCTGTCGGGCGCGGTGGCGAAGGTCGGCCGCGCCTCGACGCTGGAAGGCAATGCCAGCAGCCAGACCGCGCTGGACGCCGATGTGCGCGCCAAGGTGCAGAAGGTGTTCAACGGCGCGACCGTGACCTTCACGCGCAAGGCATACGACAGCTACGACGAGATCGGCGACCCCGAAAATTACACCGATTCGAACAGCAACGGCCGCTACGACTCGGGCGAATGTTTTCAGGACAGCAACGGCAACGGCAGCTGGGACACCGATCGCGGCCAGGCGGGCAACGGCGGCGCCGACGATGTCGTCGTCTACACCGCGAGCATGGAGGTCACCCGTGTGCTGCCGGTATGGAAGATGCTCGGCCAGGCGCAGAACAAGACGATTACCGCGAGCACGGTGCTGCGCAACCAGCCCTATAATGCCGCGACGTCGGTCAACACGGTGATCTGCACATGATGGTTCGGCTTCCTCGCCGCCTGCGCCTGGCGATCGCGCGCGTCGCGCGCATCGCGCGGGACATCCGCGCGACGGTCATCATCGAAATGGCCTTTGCCATCCCCTTCCTCGTGCTCGTCGGCTTTGCAGGGCTGGAGATCGCCAATCTGACGCTGACCAATACGCGGATCAGCCAGATCGGGCTCAGCGCCGCCGACAACGCGTCGCGTATCGCCTTCGGCAACAATCTGTCGCTGCCGCGCGTGCGCGAGATCGACATCAACCAGGTTTTCACCGGGGTGCAGGAGCAGGCGAAGGGGCTGGATTTCCAGACCCGCGGCAAGATCATCCTGTCGAGCCTCGAGCGCAATCCCGACGGGGGCCAGTGGATCAAGTGGCAGCGCTGCTACGGCAATCTGGCCGTCAGTTCGAGCTACGGCACGCAGGGGCAGGGCGCAACGGGTACCTCGATCACCGGCATGGGCCCTGCCGGGCGCCAGGTCGCGGCATCGACCGGCACCGCGGTGATGTTCGTCGAGATCGTCTATGACTATCAGCCCCTGCTCTATGGCAAATGGCTGGGCACGAAGCGCATCCGGTCCACCGCGGCATTCAATATCCGCGAGGCGCGCGACCTGACGCAGGTGTATAACCCCTCGCCCGCCGTGACTCCGTCGACCTGTAGCTGATCGGCTCACGATCTCCCGTTTATCGCGCCCGCGCAGGCTGCTATCGCGCGGGTCCGATGACCACCGCTTCGCCCCCCGACAGCCAGATGCACGGCCTGATCGCGCTGCTCCCCGCCGCAGTGCGGCCCTATGCGCTGCTCGCGCGCTTCGACCGGCCGATCGGCTGGTGGCTGCTTTACTGGCCGTGCACCTTCGGGCTCGCGCTCGCCGGCGGGGCCGCGAGCCATTGGCCCCTGTTCCTGTGGATGCTGCTCGGCGCGATCGCGATGCGCGGCGCGGGGTGCGTCTATAACGACATCGTCGACCGCGACCTCGACGCGAAGGTCGCGCGCACCGCGTCGCGGCCGGTGGCGAGCGGGGCGGTGTCGCTGCGCAATGCCTGGCTGTGGACGATCCTGCTGTCGCTCGTCGGGCTGCTGGTGCTCGTGCAATTGCCGCTGCGCGCGCAGCTGATCGCGCTGCTCAGCCTGCTGCTCGTCGCGGCCTATCCATTCATGAAGCGGATCACCTGGTGGCCGCAGGCGTGGCTGGGGCTGGTGTTCAGCTGGGGCGCGCTCGTCGGCTGGGCCGCGGTCGGCGCGAACCCGCCGGGGCTTGCTCTGCCCCTGCTCTATGCCGGCTGCATCGCCTGGGTGATCGGTTATGACACCATCTATGCGCTGCAAGATATCGAGGACGACGCGCTCGTCGGGGTGAAGTCGAGCGCGCGCGCGATGGGACGGCATGTGAAGCCGGGGGTCGGGCTCTGCTACGCCGTCGCGCTCGGCTGCTGGGCGGCGGCGCTGTGGCAGGTGCGGCCCGACCCGCTGGTGCTCGTCGCACTGGTCCCCGCCGCCTTGCACTTCGCGGGGCAGGTGGTGACGCTCGACCCGGCGAAGGGCGAGGATGCGCTGGCGAAATTCCGCAGCAACCGCTTCGCGGGCCTCTTGATCTTCGCGGCGATGCTGGTGGTCGGCAACGCGCCCTAGAGGCCGAGCGCCTTGCGCAATTCGGCATTGATGCGACTTTGCCACCCCGCGCCGGTGGCGCGAAATTTCTCTAGCACGATGCGGTCGAGGCGGAGCGTCACCTGCTGCTTGGGGTCAGCCGACTTGGGCCGGCCGGGTTTGGTGAGCGTCCCGTCGGCAGGCCGGATGAGTTTGTCGCCATGATAAACGGCCGCACGGCGGAACATATCCTCTGTCCATTCGGGCGCATCGTCAGGATCCTCCCAAGATTCGCCGGTATCGGGCTTGTTCGCGGTCATTGGCCTTTCTCAGCGATATGATCCGGATGCCGTCGGCGCGCGGCGTCCAAGTGACGATCACCGCGCGTCCGTGCAGAAAGCCGAATGTGTTGAACCGCTGTTCTCCATAATCTTGCCGGTCATCCTCTATGGTCACATGGTGGCCAAGAAAAACATCCGTTGCATCTGCGAAATCTAGGCCACGCTTTTCTAGCGTTAGGCGGCGTTTTTCCTCATCGAAACTGAAATCCATTTCGGAGTTCCTTTGGCGTTGCTGCGCCAAACACGCAGCGAATTATTGTTCGTCATTGCTGTTCTCCATTGCGTGTGTTTCGGTTCGGTTCGGTTCGGTTTGCTCAGTTTGCTCAGTTTGCTCAGTTTGCTCAGTTTGCTCAGTTTGCTCAGTTTGCTCAGTTTTGGAGAGTGCCCCATTATCGTAGTTACATTAATTCGTCAACCCTACTCCGCCGCGAGCAGTTCCTCGGCGCCGCCGAGGTCGACCGAGACGAGGCGGCTGACGCCCTTTTCGATCATCGTCACCCCGAACAGCCGGTGCATGCGCGCCATCGTCACCGCATTGTGCGTGACGATCAGATAGCGGGTATTGGTCTCGCGCGTCATGCGGTCGAGCAGGTCGCAGAAGCGCTCGATATTGGCGTCGTCTAATGGCGCGTCGACTTCGTCGAGGACGCAGATCGGCGCGGGGTTGGTGAGGAAGAGGCCGAAGATCAAGGCGACCGCGGTGAGGGCCTGCTCGCCGCCCGAGAGCAGGGTCAGCGTGCCGAGGCGCTTGCCCGGCGGCTGCGCCATGATTTCGAGCCCGGCCTCGAGCGGGTCGTCCGAGTCGACGAGCTCGAGATGCGCCTGGCCGCCGTTGAACAGCGTGGTGAACAGGCGCTGGAAATGGGTGTTGACGGTCTCGAACGCCGCGAGCAGGCGGACGCGGCCTTCGCGGTTGAGATTGCCGATCGACCCCCGCAGCCGGTGCACCGCCTGCGTCAGCTCCTCGATCTCGGCGGCGTTCCGCTCGCGCTCGATGTCGAGTTCGGCGAGCTCGTCGGCGGCGACGAGGTTGACCGGGCCGAGCCGCTCGCGGTCGGCGATCAGCCGGTCGTGCTGCGCCGATTCGGCAGTTGCGTCGCCGACCCCTGCGCTGTCGAACCCGGCCTTTTGCGGGAGCAGCGGCGGCGGGCATTCGAAACGCTCGCCCGACAGGCGGCCCATTTCGACGCGGCGGAGCTCGGCATTTTCGGAGCGCGCGACCGCGCCGGCGCGGGTCTCGCGCGCACTGGCGAGCGTCTCGCGGATCAAGCCGAGCGCGGCTTCGGCCTCGCGCAGCGCGGCTTCGGCGGTGCGCTCGTGCGCTTCGGCGGCGGCGACCGCTTCGCGCAGCCCGGCCTGCTTCGCTTCGGCCTCGGTTCGCTGGGCGGCGAGCTTTTCGGGAAGGTCGGCGAGTTTCGCCGCTTCGGCGGCGAGCGCCTCGGCGCGCTTGTCCATTTCGGTGACGCGGCGCGCGGCTTCCCCGGCGCGCGCCTTCCAGCTCTTGATCTCGGCGCTGACCACCGCCTGGCGTTCGCTGAGCGCCGCGAAGGCCCGTTCGTGCGCGGCCTGCGCCTCGCGCGCGGTATTGGCGTCGCTGCGCGCGCGCTCGGCGGCGCCCTCCTGCGCGTCGAGCGCGGCGCGCGCGATGCTGTCGTCGGGCAAGGCGGCGAGCGCGGCCTCGCGGTCGGCGAGTTCCCTCCCTGCTTCGGCGCTCGCGGCGGCGAGTTCTTCGCGGCGGCGGTCGAAAAGGCTCGCGGCGTCGCGGTGGCGGTCGAGCGCGGCCTGTGCCTGATCGGCGGCGCGCAGCATCGTGCGGCGGCGCTCGTCGGCTTCGGCAAGCGCGCGGCGCGCGGTCGAGACGGCGGCCGTGGCGTCGGCGAGCGCGGCGCTCGCGGCGTCGCGGCGCTCGCCGAGCTGCATCACGCCGAGTTCGACCTGCGGGCGCTGGGCGGCGAGCTCATCGAGGCGGTTCTGGCGGACGAGGCGCTCGGTCGCGGTGGCGCCGTCGCCGCGCGCGACGAAACCGTCCCAGCGGCGCATCACGCCGTCTTTGGTCACGAGGCGCTGGCCGACCGCGAGCGGCTGGCCCGAGTCCGTCTCGGCGACCGCGACCTGCGCGAGGCGGCGGAGCAGCGCCTCGGGCGCCTGGACGACCTCGGCGAGCGCGGTGGCGCCCATGGGGAGCGCGGGGTCGTTCGACTGCCGGGTTGCGCCGCGCCAGCTGCGCTGCGCCGCGGCGTCGGTGCCGGCGTCGAGATCGTCGCCGAGCGCGGCGGCGAGCGCGGCCTCATAGCCGGGGGTGACCCGGAGCTGGTCGAGCACGGGGTTGGCGTCGGATTTCGCCGCGGCGAGTGCGCGGGCGAGCGTCGCTGCTTCGCCCTCCAGCGCGGCGAAGGCGGCGCGCGCTTCGGCGAGCCCGGCCTCGATTTCGGCGAGGTTCGCGGCGGCCGCCTCGCGGTCGGCTTCGGCGCCCTGCAGCGCCTCTTCGGCGGCGCCGATCGCGCCTTCGGCTTCGGCGGCGGCGGCGGCGGCTTCGGCCTGGCGCGCAGCGAGCGCGGCGCTGTCGCCGAGCGCGGCGACCTCGGCCTCGACGCGCGCGCTATCGGCGGCCAGGCGGCGGACGGCGCCCTCGGCGCTGTCGCGCGCCGAGACGGCGATGCGGCGGTCGGCGGCCTCGCTCGCGGCCTGCGCACGCGCCTGCGCCAGCGCGACTTCGGCGTCGCGGAGCAACGCCTGCGCGGCCTGGCTCGCCTCGACGAGGGCGGCCTTGCCGGCTTCGTGAACGGCGAGTTGCTGCGCCAGCGCTTTCGCTTCGGCGTCGAGGTCGGTGAGCGCGCCATGCGCTTCGCGTGCGAATTCGCTCTCGCGGTTCCGGTCGTCGGCGAGCCGCGCCTGCTGAGCGGCGAGGTCCTCCTGCCGCTGCCGCGCGGCGCGTTCCTCGCCGGCAAGGCGGACCTGCGTCGCGGTCGCCTCGGCGAGCGCGTCGCGCTGCGCCTGCGCGGCGCTGCGCGCGTCGGCGACGCGGGTCGCGACCTCGGTCTGCGCTTTGGCAAGCGTGTCGAGCTTTTCCTGCGCGGCCTTCACCGCCGCCTCGGCCGCATCGGCGTCGCGGCGCGCCTGGTCGGCGGCGGCGGCGGCGTCGCGCCAGCGCGCGTAGATCAGCCGGCCCTCGGCGACACGGATCTCGTCGCTCAGCTTCTTGTAGCGTTCGGCGGCGCGCGCCTGGCGGCGCAGCGCATTGGCGCGCACCTCCATGTCGGCGACGATCTCGGACAGGCGGCCGAGGTTGGTCTCGGTCGCGCGGAGCTTCTGTTCGGCGTCCTTGCGGCGGACGTGCAGCCCCGCGATGCCCGCGGCTTCCTCGAGCATCGCGCGGCGATCGGTCGGCTTGGCGGCGATCACGTTCGCGATCTTGCCCTGGCTGACCAGCGCCGGGCTGTGCGCGCCGGTCGCGGCGTCCGCGAAGATCAGCGCGACATCCTTGGCGCGCACGTCGCGGCCATTGGCGCGGTACGCGCTGCCCGCGCCGCGCTCGATGCGGCGGATGATCTCGAGCTCATGGCCGTCGCTGGCGTCGGACAGGCCCGCGACGATGTCGCCCTCGCTGTCGCAATGGATCGCGACCTCGGCGAAGTCGCGCGGTGGGCGCTGCGTCGTGCCCGCGAAGATGACGTCCTCCATGCCGCCGCCGCGCATCGACTTGGGGCTGGATTCGCCCATGACCCAGCGGATCGCCTCGAGCAGGTTCGACTTGCCGCAGCCATTGGGCCCGACGACGCCGGTCAGCCCGGGTTCGATGCGGAGTTCGGTGGGTTCGACGAAGCTTTTGAAACCGGTCAGGCGCAGGCGTTTTATCTGCACGGGCGCATCCCGTGCAGTCGGCCGAATCGCAGATGATGCAACCTGCTTGTCACATATCCCCCTTGGCCCCGTCATGCCGCGCGGGCGGGGGAGTCGCAAGGGGGTTGGGGCGGGTAATCCTCCCTGTCGCGGAGCGATGGGGAGGTGGCAGCCCGAAGGGCTGACGGAGGGGCCTTTGCGCAAGTGTTGCGCCCCTCCACCACTCGCTTCGCGAGAGTGCTGGGTCGTGCAGTCCCCCGGACTGGACTCGGATTGCCGGGGGCAATCCAACCCTGCACTCCCCCTCCCCACGGCTGCGCCACAGGGAGGATTATATCGTCAGCGCGCGCCCAGCGTCTTCAGGCGGTCGCGCAGCACCGGCCAGGTGCCGATGCCTTCGGCGAGCTCGCCGTTGACGATGAACGCCGGGGTGCCCGGGATCGGATATTTCTCGTTGGCGGCAGCAACGCCCTTTTCCAGCTTCTCGAGATTGGCGACATTGCCGAGGCAGCTGTTGATCTGGTCGGCGGTCATGCCGCGCGACTGGAAGAAGGTGTCGAGCTTGATCGCCTTGGCGAGCGCGGGGAAGCGCTGGGCGGGCGCGAGCGCCATCGCGGCGGTCACCCCCGCCTCGTTCGCCTGATAATTCTGGATGATCTCGGCCTGCGCCGCCATCGCATTTTCCATCAGCGCGAAATAGCGTTCCTTGGGCGCGCACTGGATGATCGCGGCGGCGGTGATGTCGATCGGGTCGCGGACATAGTTGCGGATTTCGAAGCTGACGCGGCCGGTGTCGACGAAGTCGCGCTTCAGCTCCTCATGGCTGGTGTTCGAGAAATCGGCGCAGTGCGAGCAGGTGAGCGAGGCATATTCGATCACCTTGATCGGCGCGTCGGGGTTGCCCATCGCATAGCCGCCCTCGGGGGTGACGGTGACGGTCTGCGACCAGCTCTTGCCCGCGGGCGCCGCGACCTTGGCGATCGCCGCCTGTTCCTTCGCGGGATCGGTCTTGCTGTCGCCGCAGGCGGCGAGGGCGAGCGCGCCCATCGAGGTCAACAGGGCGGTACGCAGCAGGGTCATCTGTTTCATCTCCACTGATCGGGGAAGGACGGGCTTTTACGAGGCCTTGAGCGCAAGGTCGAGTTGCGATTTCACCGCCGGCCAGGCGGTCACCTCGAGCCGGCGGCCGTTGAGGAAGAAGGCCGGGGTGCCGCCGACGCGGTCGGCGTTGCGGCCGATGTTGGTCATGCCGGTGAGCTCGGCCTGCGCTACCTCGTTGTCGAGGCAGGCGTTCTGCTGCGCGGGCGTATAGCCGCGCGCGCTCATCAGCGCGGTGAGCCCGGTATCGGCGGCGATCTTGCGCGCGCGCTGGGCGGTCGTGCCCTCGAACCAGCTGGTCTTCTGCGCGTCGCTCGCCTTGGTTACCTTGTCGAGCAGCGCCGCCTGTCCGGCGAAGATCGCCGCATGGTTGCCGGCAAAGGCCTTGGGCCCGCCGCAGCGCGCAAGCAGCGCCGCGGTCATGTCGACCGGATCGCGCACGAGGTTGCGATATTCGAAGAGGACGAGCCCCTTGTCGACGTAGAGCGTCTTCAAGGGCGTGCCCGCCGCCTTGGCGAAATCGCCGCAGACATGGCAGGTGTAGCTGAAATATTCGACCAGCCGGATCTTCGCGGCGGGGTTGCCGACGGTATAGGCGCCGATGCTGCTGGCGGTGACCGTCGAAGACCAGCGCGGCGCGGCGGTCGCGGCCTTCTTGGCGGGGGCGGCGTGGACGGCCGTCAGTGCGAGCACGCCGAGCGCGGCGGTGGCGGCAAGGGCGATCGAATGCGGGCGCAATGGCTTCATCGGGGCCGGGTCTTCCTCAATTGATGCGGGGGAGCTTGGGCGGCGTCGCGAGCCCGGCCGCCATCCGTTCGAGGACGGTGCGGAGCTCGGGGTCGCCGATGTCGCGCAGACTGTCCCCCAGTTCGGCGGGTACGGGTTTGAGCATTGCTGGCGGCTGAACGGCGGGCGCCGGGGTCACCTGCCCGTGCGTCATGCGGACGCCGGCGATCGCGGCATAGCCGAAGAAGCGGTTGACCGCGGCGATCAGGTCGGGCGCGACGTGCTGGAGCATCGGCGCGTGCGCGCCGCTGATCGTCAGGTGCAGCGTGCCGCCGGCCTTCTGCCCGGCGGGAAAGCGGATCATCGCGGGCTGGGTGACGTCGGCGAGGCGGTCGCCGACGATCTCGCGCCAGCGGCTGACCACCGACGACTGGATGAAGCCGAATTTGCGAAAGGCGGTGCGGCCGATTTCGGGTACGAGGTCGGAGATCGCGCGCGCCTCGCCGCCGCGCGGGCGCTCATAGGGACGCGCGGCGGGCCTGGCGGCTTTCGCCCTCGCCCTTTTCGCCTTCGGCTTCTTCGCCGGGTCGTCCTCCGCCGCGTCTTTCGTCATAGCGGGCGCCATGCCATAGGCGGGGGGTGAGCGTCCAGACTTCTGACACCGTTGAAGGCTTCGCCAACCGTCTGCTCGGCTGGTACGACCGTGCGGCGCGGGTGCTGCCGTGGCGCGTGCCGCCGGGCAGCGCGGCCGTCCCCGACCCCTATCGCGTGTGGATGGCCGAGGTCATGCTGCAGCAGACGACGGTTGCCGCGGTCGCGGGCTATTTCGAGCGCTTCACCGCGCGCTGGCCGACGGTCGCCGATCTCGCCGCGGCCGACGACGCCGACGTCATGGCGGCATGGGCGGGGCTCGGCTATTATGCCCGCGCGCGCAACCTCCTCGCCTGCGCGCGGGCGGTGACAAGCGAGCACGCCGGCACATTCCCGGACAGCGAGGCAGGGCTGCGCGCCTTGCCGGGGGTCGGGGACTATACCGCGGCGGCGGTGGCGGCGATCGCCTTCGGGCGGCCCGCGGTCGTCGTCGACGCCAATATCGAGCGGGTTATCGCGCGCCACCGGCTGATCGAGACCCCGCTCCCCGCGGCGAAGCGTGACATCAAGGCCGAACTGGCGCCGCTGGTCCCGGCGGATCGGCCGGGCGACTTCGCGCAGGCGCTGATGGACCTCGGCGCGACGATCTGCACGTCCCGCAGCCCCGCGTGCGGCATCTGCCCCGTGATGGCCGATTGCCGCGCGCGCGGGCGCACCGATATCGAGCGATTGCCGGTCAAGCCGCCGAAGAAGGCGAAGCCGCATCGTCATGGGCTGGCCTACTGGATCGAGCAGGGCGGCAGGGTCTGGCTGGTGCGGCGCCCCGACGAGGGCATGCTGGGCGGGATGCGCGCGCTGCCCGGGGGCGACTGGGCCGACATGCCGGTGCGCGAGTCGGGGATCGTGTCGGTCGACCATGGCTTCACCCATTTCGACCTGACGCTGACTCTGGTGCGCCGCGAAGCCCAAGATGCCGCAGCGGAAGGCATATGGTGGCCCATCTCGGACCTTGACGCCGCGGGCTTGCCGACGCTCTACCGGAAACTGACCGACAAGATGCTGGAGAGAATGCAATGAACATGATGGTTTCGCGCCGCGCGATGCTCGGCGGGCTGGCGCTGGGCGGAACCGGGCTGCTGCTGCCCAATGCCGCCTGGGCCTTCAAGGAAGGCGGGGCCGGGCTCTATCCCGCGACCAACGCCTTCATCAAAGGCTTCGTCGAGCGCAAGGAACTGGCGGGCACGCTCGCGGCGATCGGCAAGGGGCAGGCCGAAGCGAGCTTCTTCGGCGCGGGTGTCCAGTCGATCAGCGACGGGGTGCCGGTGGGTCCCGATACGCTGTGGCGGCTCTATTCGATGACCAAGCCGGTCACCGGCATCGGCGCGATGCTGTTGATCGAGGACGGCAAGATGGCGCTCGACCAGCCGATCGCCGATTTCCTGCCGGCCTTCGCCAATATGAAGGTGCAGAACACGCCCGACGGCTCGATCACCGACGTGCGGCCCGCGAAGGGGCCGATCACCGTGCGCCAGCTGCTGACGCACACCGCGGGGCTTGGCTACAACATCATCCAGAAGGGGCCGATCAAGAAAGCCTATGACGACAATGGCATCGTCGGCGGGCAGGCGAGCCGGCTGCCGATCCCCGGGTTGCCGCCGGTCACCCCGGCGCCAAGCCTGGCGGTCATGGCCGACCGGCTCGCGGCCTTGCCGCTCGTCTATGAGCCGGGCACCAAGTGGAGCTATTCGATCGGCCTCGACCTGATGGGGCGAGTGATCGAGGTGGCGTCGGGGCAGGCGTTCGACGCCTTCCTGCAAGCGCGCATCTTCGATCCCCTGGGCATGACGCGCACGGGCTTCATGGTCGAAAGGAAGGACGTGGGCAGCTTCACGAGCAATTATGCGGCCTTCAACGGCGTGCTCATCCCCTTCGACCCGGCGGGTGCGTCGATCTATCTCGACAAGCCGCCCTATCCCTTCGGCGGCGGCGGGCTGGTGTCGAGCGCGCGCGACTACGACCGTTTCCTCGCGATGCTGCTGGGGGAAGGAGCGATAGGGGGCGAGTCCGGCGGCAAGAGGATCATGAAGGCCGAGACCGCGCGGCTCGCGATGTCGAACCTGCTGAGCGACGCCGTCGACCGCAAGGGGACCTTCGTCGACGGGCAGGGCTTCGGCGCTGGCGGGCGCGTGTCGCTGCCGACCTCGCCGGGCGGCGAGGGGCTGTTCGGCTGGGCGGGCGCCGCGGGGACGATCGGCTTCGTGCACAGGAAACTCGGCTACCGCGTCGGCGGTTATACGCAGATCATGCCGTCCGAGACGGTGAGCTTCCAGGCCAAGTTCGGCGAGACGGTGCTGAAGGACGTGACCGCCTGATGCCGCGGCCCCTGGGGTTCACCGGATCGCGGCTCGACCGCGCCGACCAGGTCCGCACCGACGCCGCGGCTTTTGCCGCGGCCGCCGCCGACCCGCGCGCGCTGTGCCTCATGCTCGACGGCATCGACTTCGTGCCGGGCGAGGGCGGCGGGCTCCGCTGGGGACCTTTCGACCCCGCCGACGACCGCGCGCCGATGCTGCTCGGCATCGACGACGCGGGGGTGCCGCTTTTCGTGCGCGAACCCGCGCCCAGCCAGCGGATCGATGCGCGCTCGCGCACGGTGATGCGGCTGCTGCCCTTACTGTCGACCGAAGAGGCCGCGCTCTACGGCGGCGCGCGCAGCCTGGTCGACTGGCACGCGCGGCATCGCTTCTGCGCGGTGTGCGGCCAGCCGAGCACCCTGTTCCGCGGCGGCTGGGGGCGGAAGTGCGGCGCCTGCAACGCCGAACATTTCCCGCGCGTCGACCCGGTGGTGATCATGCTCGCCGAATGCGAGGATCGGGTGCTCGTCGGTCGCCAGCCGGGTTTTCCGCCGGGCTTCTTCTCGGCGCTCGCGGGCTTCGTCGAGCCCGGCGAATCGCTCGAAGAAGCGGTGGCGCGCGAATTGTTCGAGGAGGCGGGGATCCGCGTGGCCGACGTGACCTATGTGGCGAGCCAGCCCTGGCCCTTCCCCTCGTCGCTGATGATCGGCGCGCGCGCGGTGACCGGCGACCCGGCCCTGACGCTCGACACGACGGAGATCGAAGCGGCGATGTGGGTCGACCGCGCCGATGTCCGCGCCGCGCTGGCAGGCGACATGGGCGCTCCCTTCATGGCGCCCCCGCCGCTGGCGATCGCGCGGCATCTGCTCGAGGATTGGGCGGGGTCGTGATTCTTCGCGTCGCGTAGCGAAGGGAAGTTGGCAGCGCAAAGCGCTGACGGAGGGCCTTGGTTTTACCGTCGCCACCCCTCCACCACTCGCTTCGCGAGCGGTCCCCCTCCCCATCGCTTCGCGACAGGGAGGATTATTAGAGACGCCGCCCGGTAATCCGGCTGATTTCCTTCGCCACCATCGCCTCGACCATCGTCGGCAAATTGGCGTCGAGCCATTCCTTGAGCATCGGGCGGAGCGCGTCGGTCACTACATCCTCGAGCGTGCGGCCGGCAGCCGCCGGCGCGGCAACCGCGGCGGCGACGGCGGGGGCGACCGCGGCGGTCAGCGCCTCGAGCGACTGGCGCGCGGCATCGGCGCTGGCGGGCGAGACGAGTTCTTCGGCGGCGTCCGCTCCGGGTGGGGCATCCGAGTGATAATCGTCCTCGGCGTCGTTCAGTTCGAGGACATCCTCGCGCGCCGCCTCGCGCAAGTCGCGCGCGCCGGGGGCTTCGTCGCGCGCGATGACGCGCCGGATCGACGACAAAATGTCTTCCATCGACGGTTCTCGCGACATGTCGCCCATATGGCCCCCTGCGGAATCATCCGGACAGCGGACGATTAACCATCTCCTTACCGGTACCGGGCGATGGTTAACAAGTTCTTATTGCGGGTTCAGCGGATCGCCGGCGGGAACGCGGGCGTCGGCGGCGGGCACGGCGCGTGTGTCGGTCGCGACCTGCTGGGGCTTCGGATCGTCGTCCCAGTCGAAGATCTTGCCCTTCACGCGCCGGTAATTGACGTCGGGATCGTAGAGCGCGCCGCCCTCGATCCCCAGGTCGCGCGCCTCGGCCTTGCCCATTGCGGCGAGCACCGAGAAGGCCGCCACATAGCTGTTGCGCCGCGCCGAGACGAGCTGGACCTGGGTGTTCAGATATTCCTGCTCGGCGTTCAGGATGTCGAGGATCGACCGGGTGCCGACGCTGTTCTCGGCGCGAACGCCCTCGAGCGAGAGCGCGTTGGCGCTGACCGCCTGCTCGGTCGCGGCGATGATCTGTTCGTTCGCCTGCCACGCGGCATAGGCGCCGCGCGTCTGCGCGATCACGCCGCGTTCGGTCTCGACATAATTTTCGATCGCCTGGCTGCTCCGCGACTGGGCCTGGCGCACCTGCGCCGCGGGGCGCCCGCCCTGGAACAGCGGGATGGTCAGCGACAGGCCGGTTTGCGCGCTGGTCGTCGTATTGTCGCCCGCCGCCGAGCCCGCGGCGATCGAATTGAGATTGTTGTTGTAGCCGGCGCCGCCGACGGCCGACAGCTTGGGCAGGCGCCCGGCGCGCGCGACGCCGATGTCGGCGCGGCTGGCGTTGACCAACTGGTTCGCGGCCTCGATGTCGGGATTGTTGTTCAGCGCGATCGCGACGGCTTCCTCGGCGGTTGCCGGCAAATTGGGCAGCGCCGGCGGCTGTTCGAGGTCGACGGGCGCGTCGCCGACGAGGCGGATATAGGCCTCGCGGCTGGCGATCAGGTTCGATTCGGCAGTGCGCAAATCGCCCTCGGCGAGCGCGAGCCGCGCCTGCGACTGCGCGACGTCGGTGCGCGTCAGGTCGCCGATCTCGAAGCGGTCGCTCGTCGCCTGCAAGTTTGTGCGCAGGACCGAGACATTCTTCTGGTTCAATTGGACGATCGCCTGGTCGCGGATCACGTCCATATAGGCGCCGACGGTCTGCGAAAAAATGCTCGCCTCGGTCGCGCGCAGGTCGGCCTGGCCGGCCTCGACCCGATATTTGGCGGCCTTGACCGCATTCTTCACTGCACCGCCCTGATAGATGGGGACGGTCAGCTGGCCGCCGACGCTGAGGAAGCGCTTGGGCGAGAAAAAGGCGTTGCCGGGGAGGACCAGATTTTCCTGATAGTCCGCGCCGGCGCCCAGCGAGGGCAGGCCGTCGGCCTTGCGGATCGGCACATTCTCGTCGTTCGCGCGCTGCCCCGCGCGCGCCGCGGTCAGCGTCGGGTTGTTCTCATAGGCCTTGGCGAGCGCCCCCTGCAGCGTTTCGGCATGCACCGCCGACGGCAGCATCAGCGCGCCCAGCGCAAGACCTGCGAGCCAGCGGGCGCGGGGCTGTTTCTTTTGGGGATCGAGCATCGTCATGGGTCAGCCTGAAGCGAGGGGAGGGTGCGTCTAGAATTGAAAACCCCTGGGGGCCGCAAAACCCGGCAGTGGTGCGACGTCCATGTCGGCGAAGGGACGGAGCGCGATCGTTCCGCCGGCCTTGACGCCCTGGACGAGGCGGCTGACGCTGCCGTCGCGGAGCGCCGCGACGATCCGGCCGCCCTCGACCAGCTGGTCGGCGAGCGCCGCGGGCAGCGCCTCGATCGCGCCCTCGACGATGATCCGGTCGAACAGGCGCTTGTCGGGGGTGCCGGCGGCGAGCGGGCCCTGGCTCCAGCGAATCGCAGGGTTGGTCACGGCAAGCTTCGCCATTTCGATGAGGCCGGTTTCTTCCTCGAGCGCCTCGACTTCGGCGCCGAGCAGCGCGAGGCACGCGGCGGTGTAGCCGGTCGCCGCGCCGACGAGCAGCACGCGCAGGCCGGGGCGTATCATCGCGGCGACGAGCATGCGCCCGGTAACGAGCGGCGGGTTCAGCGCGCGGCCGCCGCCGAGCGGGATCGCGCGGTCCATGTAGGCGACGCTCGCCAGCGCGGGCGGCACATGCGCCTCGCGCGCGACCGCGCCCATCGCGCCGACGACCGCGGGGTCGATCACGTCGTTGGTGCGAAGCTGGCTGTCGATCATCGCAGCCCGCATCTCCGCGGCACTTACCTCGTTCAATCTCGTCGCCATCAGCGCTGTCCGATTCCTGGAATGACCCTCATTGCAGCCCGCTCTAGCCCAAGCGATGCTGTATTGCAATGCTAATACAGCATGAGCGTCCGCTGGCCTGCGCATAGCTGTCCCGGCGACCGCCGCCAAGGGTGCATCGGCGAATCCTTGACAAGGGTGGCAAAGGCCATCACTAGCGCAGGCCCACCCGGGCCGTCCGACAGGACCGGCCGTTCGGCATGAGGCCCGATGGCGGAGTGGTGACGCAGCGGACTGCAAATCCGTATACGCCGGTTCGATTCCGGCTCGGGCCTCCATTAATATTCATCGAACACCGGTATATTCGGCTTCGGCCGCACGGCGGCGCAATTGCGCGCGTCTTGCGTCCGCGAATCCCCCGGCGCGTAAGCGGCGGAGCCTAGAAGCTGCCCATGCTCGTGCTGCCGAAGGGGTCCTTGGGCAGGATCGGGCTTTCGCCCGGATAGGCGGCGACGCTGCCGCCGCTCTGCAGCGTCGCGAAGGCCTGGTCGGCCCAGGCCATCGCCGCGTCGGTCAGTTTGCGCCACGACAGGCCATGCTCGGCGAAGAGATAGAGCCGGTCGTTGTGGCGAAAGGCCGCGAAATTCGCCGGGACCGGAACGAGCCGCGGTTTCTCCTCGAACAGCGCGGCGAGATCGTAGCCGCCAAGGGCGGGGATATAGGTCGCGGGCGCGCTGTCGAACGTCGCGGCGGCCGCTTCGTTGGCGAAGAGCCAATAATGGTCGCCGACGCGGCGGGCATGGCCGTATCGGCCGGTCCGCGCCGCGCAAGTGTCGCCGTAAAGCTGCTCGCCATAGGCGGCGGCTTCCAACGCGTCGGCTGCATTCTCCGCGGCGCCCTCGGCCGACGCCATGGCGCCGCTCGCGAGCGGCGAGACCGGCGCCCGGCTCGCGACGGCGAGCCCGGCATCGCGCGCGATGTCGAGCGTCAGCGACACCATGCAAGCCGTCAGGTCCATGCCGCCAAGCGCAATCGAATCGCCCGGCCGCGTCCAGACGAACTGCGGAGCCGCCGCCACCGGTGCGGCCTTTGCCATTTCGGCCGCCGCCCCGGCTTCGATCTCGGCCAGGGCCTGTTGCAACCCTCCGCAATCGGTGCCGGCATCCGGCTCGCAAAGGGCCTGCGCCATCGTCCGCAGTGCTTCGATGTCGGCGCCGTAAAAGAACTGGCCGACGTGCCCTTGTCCGATCGCGAGAAGCGCGGCCGCCTGCTCGATGAGCCGGGGGCGCGCGGTCGCCGCGAGCCCCGCCCTTTCGGCGACACCGTTCGTCCAGACGATGGCGCTCGCCGCGGCGGCGACGCCGTTCGCAAACGACGCGTTTTCGATTTCGGCGGGGGAAACGATCCCCATGCTGTCCAGCGGATTATTGACCGCCGGGCCAAAGCTGTCCTCGCCGGCCACGGGATCGGGCGGCGCCGCAGCTTGCGGCACGAAGCCGTCGAGCGCCGCCAGATAGGCGCCCCCCAGCCCCAGCCGCCCATCGATGAACTGCGCCCAGATGCCGGGCGCGAAGGACGGGCGGTCGCGCGTCCCGAATTGCGTCGATCGGGTTTTCTGGTCGAGCTGCGCGAGAAAGGTCAATTGGTCGCTCAGCACGAATGCAGAATCGTCGTCGGCGACATTGTCTCCGGCGAGGTCGAGCCCGACGTTGAGGCTGTTGAGCGCGTCCATCGCGGCGTAGCTGCGCGGTTCCCCGAAGAGATAATCCGCTCCCGGCGGGCTGCGGCCGTCGTCGTGCAGCGCCAGCCCGTCGGTCCGCAGATCGGGGCGGTTCGCCACGAGGTCGAAGCCGCCTTCGGTCGTCGGCAAGGCCGAGCGGCCGGCGGGGGCGGGTGGGCCGAAGCGCCGCAGCAGGCGATAGAATTGCGCGCGCCAGATCGAGGCGTTGGGGCCCTTGTCCGACGTGAAACGCCGCATGCGGTCGGCGACTTCGGTCCAGCGCCGCTCCGAACGCTCGTCGCCGCCGCCGGTGGCGAGCTTCACGGCTTCGCAGACGCCGCCGATCGATCCCGCGAGCTCCGGATCGGAAGGCGCGGTGGAGAAGAGGTCGATGTCGGCCGGGTCGATCTTGCCCGACGCGATACGCTTGACCATCTCGTTCTCGCCGTTGGCGCCCATCGCTAACTGCTTGCGCTTGGCGCCGGCCTCGAGCGCCTGGAGGCAGCGATCGGCCCATTGGTTGGCAAAGGGCGCGGGCAGGCCCTTCCGCTGCGCCGCCGCGCGCAGCTGCGCCGCCGGGGGCGGCGCGCCGGCATCGCCGGTCGCCTGCAGTTCGGCGAGCGCCAGACGGGCATAGACCGCGCCGAGCGTCTCGGGCGGCAGGCGGTTGTCGGCTTGCTGCAGCGGCGCCACGCTGCCGCGATAGGCCTCGATCGCGCCGCTTTCATTGCCTTCGATCTCATATTGCCGCGCGATCATCAGCTGGCGCGCCGCCGCAGTCGCCGCCTGCGCCTTGGTGTCGCCCGTGTCGGCAAAGCCGGCGAGCCGCCGTTGCGCATCCTTGACCCCGGCAAGGTCATATTCGTGATAGGCGCGCTGGCCCGCCAGCTCCTCGCGCGTCAGCCGCGGCTGCACCGTCATCGTCGGGCTGGCGCCCGACAGGATCGGCAGAAAGACCTCGACGAACTGGCCGTCGTTCGATTGCGGGTCGAAATCGCCGCGGTTATAATAGCTGATCAGTTCCTGGTTCATGCCGGGACTGAAGATCAGCGCCAGGCGGTCGGCATTGTCCTGGACAGTGCGTTTCGATTCCTCGGACGCGGCGAGCGCCGCCGCCATGTCGCTCCGTGCGCGTTTCGAGGCGGCTTCGGCGGCGGCGATCTGCAGCTTCGACTTCGCGAGTTGTTGCTGCGCCAGCTTCGACTGCGCTTCGGCGCGCGCCTTTTCCCGTTGTGCGGCGGCTTTGTCCTTCTCCGCCTGGCTGATCAGCAACAGCGATCGCGCATCCTTCCGTTCGAACGCGCTCTGCGCCTCGCCGAATTGCTTCTGTACGTCGGAAAGCTTCTGCTGCGCCGATATCACGGCTCCCCCTGATAGCACGGCCGCGACGACGAGCGCCGCGGTGCCGCCCAGCAACGTCAGCCGCCGCCGTCGCGCCTGCCGTTCGGAACGCGCCAGAAAAGCCTCGGCATCGGGAAAGCCGCCGCCATAGCGGTCGGCCCAGCCCGCGTGCGGGGCGTGGCGGCGCCACCATTCGCGCCGGTCGACCAGGTCGACCCCGGTCAGCGTGCCGCGGCGTCCCTCCTCGCGCTGGACCCGCAGCAGGTCCTGCCAGCCGCGCCCGGCGTCGGCCTCGGTGCGGATCCAGCCGCGCAGGCTGTCCCACTGGCGGATGATCGCCTCGTGCGAGATGTCGATCTCGGTCTCTTCGGTCAGCGGTTCGCCGGGGTCGGGGGTCAGGATCGACAGCCCGTCGGCGCGATAGAGCTCGGCGACCGCCTGCACCGCCGCGATCGATTCGCCCGCCTCGGCCGCGATGTCGCCGAGCCGCCGCGGCCGCCGCACGGCGCTGCTTTCGGCCGAGCCCCCGGCGTTCGCCCCCGACTGGTCGATGATCGCCCGGAACAGCCGTTCGGCGACCCGCGCGCGCTCGGGCTCGCCGTCGAGCACGCCGTTGGCGTGGAGGCTGAGCGCGCCGCGCAGACCGCCCACCGCCAGATAATCGTCGAGCGTCAGCAGCAGCGGCCCCGTCGATCCGTCCGCGGCGGCCCTGGCGACCGCGCGGCCCCACAGCCAGTTCAGCACATGCTGCATCAGCGGCAGCTGGTCGGCGCGGCGCGCGATCAGATCGGCCTGGCGCGCATCGAGGCTCATCGCGTCACCGGCGCCGTCGCCGGCCGCGCCGTCGCCCTGGCCCTCGGGATCGAATTTTGCGAGGCTGTTCATGTCGTTGAGCAGCGCGTTGACCAGCAGCGGGTCGAGCGCGAAATCCTCGCGCCCGAAGGCCGGCCCGGTGATCGCCAGCTCGCATTCGGCGCGCGTCATGCGCGGCGTCAGGCTGAGCCCGCGGTTAATGCGTTCGGCAAAGCCCGGGAAGAGCGAGCATCCGCCGAGGAATTCGGATCGCATCGTCAGCACCACATAGACGGGGGTGTCGCTGCTCGACGCGGTGTGCAGCAACAGGTCGATGAAGGATTCGACCTCGTCGCGTTCGGCCGAGGTGCCGAAGCCGAACAATTCCTCGAACTGGTCGACGAGCAGCAGCAGGTTTTCCTGCGGATGGCGCGGCGCCGCGGTCCACCAGCGCAGCAGCGCCATCGGGTCGCGGCGAAGCTCGGCCTGGCGCAGGTCGAGTTCGGCCTCGCCCGGCTCGGGCGGCGGCGAGTTCCCGGCCGGGTCGCCGCGCAGCCGCTCCTCGATCAGCGTGACCCGCGCCAGCGCGCGATACGGGCGGCAACGCGGGTGCTGGATGTCGAGGAAGGTCCAGCGGGCGCCGGCCTTGCGCGCGAGCCCCGCCTCGAGATAGGCGAAGAGGCCCGAGCGGACGAGCGAGGATTTGCCACTGCCCGACGGGCCGAGCACCGCCAGGAAGCGCTGTTCCTGCAACGTGTCGGCCATGCTGTCGATGCAGCGGTCGCGGCCGAAGAACAGCAGCGATTCATAGCGCTTGAACGATCTCAGGCCGGGGTAGGGCGGCAGGTTGGCGTCGTGCCAGTGCAGCGCGTCGCTGGCCATGGCGTCAGGCCGGCCCCTGGCTGCAGAGCGTCGCCTTGACCCATTGGGCGAAACGCGCGGGGTTCCATTCCTGGCTGAGGTCGAGCTCGACGATCCGGCCGCCGGCGACCATGCCGACGCGTTTCGGCGGCGGCGGGGCGTAGATCGCGGCCTGGCCGCGCAGCGCCCCGCTGCTGTTGGCGATCGCGCGCTCGCGGTGGACGTTGATGATCCGCGAGGTCAGCCAGCGCGGCGACACATTGCCCTGGACGAAGGCGATGACGTCGGCATCGGCCCAATTCTGCCGCGCGATCTCGTTGATCTCGCAATCGTCGAGCAGGGTGATGCAGTCGTTGTCGGCGCAGGCCTGGACCAGTTCGGCGGCGAGGTCGAAATCCTCGGGGTCGGCGTTGACCAGCACGACCGGCGCGCGCATCCCCGCCGCGTCGAGCGCCGGCGCGGGCTTTTCCGCCGCGCGCTGGATTTCCTGCAATTTGTCGAGCACCGCGCGGGTCAGCTCGGGTACCGCGCTGCCGTTGCGCGCGCGCAGCAGGATGCTGCGATATTCCTCGTCCTGGATGCGGTGCGGGTCGAGTTCGTCGGGCAGCCAGAGGAAGGTCTCGACACCGCGCGCCTCGGCCATCGTCAGCTGCACTTCGGTAAAGCTGCTGCCCAGCGCATTCGCGCTGCCCTTCTTGCGGCCGAGCAGATGGATATAGACGTCGGCGCGGTCCAGCATCGCGCCGAATTCCATCTCGAACTGTTCGCGGCTGGGCGGCAGCGGCTCGGCGGGGCGCAGCACGGCGATCCCCTGGCTCGCCAGATAGTCGGCCACCGCGTCGCTTTCGTCGGCGACATCGGGGGTGCAGGCGGCGATCAGCACGCTATGCGCGCCTGCAGGGACCGCCGCGGCGGCCTGCGCCACGGCCGCATCGGGCGCCCCGGCTTGCGGCCGGTCTTCGCGCGCCAGCGCCAGCAGGCGGCAGCGGATATCCTCGGCCAGCGTCTGGATGCAGATCTGGTAATCGCGTTCGCCGCGCTCCATCAGCAGCGGGACCGCCTTGACCCCGGCGCGGGTGTAGAATTCCTTGCGCGTGTTGTCGGGCAGCGTCGGCGGATAGGTCAGCTCGCCCTCGGGCGGACGGAATTCGGCGACCATCACGCGCGTGGTGTCGGCGCGCGTCGACAGGAATTCCCTGAGTTCGCGCGCGCACCAGTCGCTCTTGATCCAGCTGGGGGTGGCAAGGACGACGAGCAGCGCCGACGAGCGCACCTCGCTCAATATGCTCTCGATCGTGTTATAGGCCTTTTGCTCGGCCTGGTCGAAAAACACCTCGAGCGGTCGCGACAGCCCGTTCTCGATCGCCATGCGGAGGTCGCCGACGAAACCGGACACCCAGCCCGGCGGAAAATTCCGCTCGTCCTTGTGGGCATAGCTGATGAACAGGTCCCACCGGTAGTTCGGCAAATAGGCCATGCCAGTCGCAAACCCCCCATGCGCCGCAGTGCCGCTACAGTAACAGCATAAATCGGGAACGAGTCAAGAAAGGCTGGATTATTTGCGACTTGGCGTGCGTGCTCCGGTTCGCCCGGGCGGTTACACGAGCCGCGTGTCGATCGGCAGCCCGCCTTTCAGCGTCAGCGTCACCGGCGTGCGCTCGGCGATGTCGGCGAGGCGCGCCGACTGCTCGGCATCCAGGCCCGCAATCTTCAGCGTGCGGTCGATGCGGCGGTCGGGATGCTGGCCCGAAAGGCGCAGGCCCACCTCGACCGACAGGAGCGGCCATTCCTTGCGGTCGGCATACATGCGCAAGGTGATCGCCGTGCAGGCGCCCAGGCTGGCGAGCAGCAGGTCGTAGGGCGCGGGTCCGGCCGCGCCGCCGCCGAGCGCGGGCGGCTCGTCGGACACCAGCCTGTAGCCGCCGACGTCGATCTCGGTGCGATAGCGGTCCTTGCCGATGATCGCGGTGCCATGCGCCATCCTGCATCTCCTTGCGTGAATCAGGCGACGATGGTGCGCCGGAGCCATGGAATGAGCAAGGTCTCGACCTCCGCGGCGCGCTCGGCCTGCGTCCAGTGGCCACAGCCGTCCAGCATATGGGGCTCGAGATCGGGCACGACTTCGCGCATCAGCGGGATCGGGTCCGCGGTACCGAGCACGAGCGCGGGGTCGCTGGTGCCGCCGATGAACAGCGCCGGGCGGCGGATGACCGGATCGAAGCCGCCCGCCCAGTCGAAGTCGCGCCGGTGGTTGCGGTAGCGGTTCAATGCTCCCGCGAAACCCGTGCGCGCGAAGGTCGCGGCGGCGAAGTCGAAATAGCCGGGATGGAGCCAGGGCGGCGCGCGATCGGGAAAGCGGAGGCCGTCGAGCAATTTGGCGCCGTGCGGCTTGTCGTTCGGCCAGTCGCCGGGCGCGGCGTCGCCCGAGATGGTGTGATAGAAGGCGCGCAGGAACAGCGCCGGATCGGCCTCGAGTTCGGCCTCGGCGATCCCCGGCTCCTGGAAATAGGCCTGGTAGAAAAAGCGCCCCTTGTCGGTGAAGCGTCGCCTGAACATCGCATCGAACGGTGCGGCGGCGCGGCCGAGCCAGGGGATCGACAGCGCCGCGACCGCGCCGAAGCGGTCGGGACGCGCCATGATGCCGTTCCAGACGATCGAGGCGCCCCAGTCGTGGCCGACCAGCGTGACGGGCTCGCCCGGCGCGAGCGCATCGGCGACCGCGACCAGATCGGCGACGATCGCCTCCATGCGATAGGCCGCGACCGCCGCGGGCCGGTCGCTGTCGCCATAACCGCGCACGTCGATCGCGGCGGTGCGATAACCCGCGGCGACCGCGGCGCGGGTCAGCCGCTGCCACGACTGGCGCAGTTCGGGGAAACCATGGACGAACAGGACCAGCGGTCCGGCGCCCGCGACGTCGGCGGCGATGCGAACGCCGTCGGGGGCGGTGATGTAAGTCGGGGCTTTCATTGTCTTCCATTCCTCCCTGTGGCGAAGCCATGGGGAGGTGGCAGCCCGTAGGGCTGACGGAGGGGCAATGGCGCAACGTCGCCGCCCCTCCACCACCGCTCCGCGGCGGTCCCCCTCCCCACGGCTTCGCCGCAGGGAGGATCGAACTACCGCCAGGCGGTATCGCCGGGCAGCCCCAGGCGCAAGGCGGCCTGCCATGCCGGCGAGCTCGGGTCCTTGCGGCGGTCGGCAAGCTTGCCCATCGCCTTGACCATGATCCGGTCGCGGGTGCGAAGGTCATGCTCGGGCCCGAGTTCGAGCCGCTCGCGCACCACGGGCGGCAGCAGCGACACCGCGGCGCGCGCGAGCGCCTTGTGCAGGAAGCGCGGCACCGACGGCGCGGCGCGGCCCGAGCGGATGATGTCGAGAAACTCGCTGTTGATCGGATGCGGCTCGAAGCGCGGCAGCAAGGCTCCCATCATCGCCAGGAATTCAGCCTCGGACTTGGGCGTTTGCGTAACGCCGTACAGCTCGGCGACGGGCTGGCCGTCGGCCCAGTAGCGCGCCTGCTCGGCGGCCGGCAGCGGGCGCACGAAGCGGTGATAGGCGGTGAGGAAACCATATTGCGCGGTCGCATAGACCCAGTTCAAGAGTTCGGGGTCGAGCGCGGTGTACGCCTCGCCCTTGGGCGTCTCGCCCGAAACCTTGGCGTGCATGCGGTTGACCCCGCCGATCACCCGCCGCGCGGCGCTGGCTGGACCGTAAACCCCCACCATCGCCGCCATGCCGGTGCGCTGCGAGCGGCCGATCGGATCGGTCTTGTAGATCGAATGGTCCCACACCCCCGAGCGGATGCGCGCGTCGGCGAACTCGAGCAGCACCGCCGCGACCCCGCCGACCGCCATCGCAACCGGGTTCTTGAAGATGCGCCACTGCACCGAATCGGGCGCGAGCAGCGACGCCTCGCCGCGCGGCTTGCTGAAATCTATCGCCATGCCGGGCGGCGTGGTGCTCATGCGGTTCATGCTGTTTCCCTCGGTCGCGATTGACCCTGTCGCGAAATCTGTTATCAGATGTGATAACGATAGGCAACGGACGAGACGATGGACCTGAACTGGAGCGCCGAGGAAGAGGCTTTCGCCGCCGAGATGCGCGAGTTGCTCGCGGGCGCGTTGACCCCGGAGCTGCGCGCGGGGGCGGAACTCGCGACCAGCGTCTATCCCGATCATCATGTCTCGATGGACTGGCAGGCGCGATTGCATGCGCAGGGGCTCGCGGCGCCGCACTGGCTGCCCGACCATGGCGGGCGCGACTGGACGCCCGCGCAATTTTACCTCTACGCCCGCGAACGCGCGCGCGCCGGGGCGCCTTCGCTGTCGCCGATGGGCATCCATATGGTCGCGCACGTCATCGCGGCCTTCGGCACGCCCGAGCAGAAGGACTGGTTCCTGCCGCGCATCCTGACCGGCGAGGTCTTCTTCTGCCAGGGCTATTCGGAGCCGGGGGCCGGCTCGGACCTCGCCGCGCTCCAGATGAGCGCGGTGCCCGACGGCGACGACTTCGTCCTCAACGGGTCGAAGATCTGGACGACACACGCGGGCGAGGCAAACTGGATATTCTGCCTCGTGCGGACATCGAAGCACGAGCGGCCGCAGCAGGGGATCACCTTCCTGCTCGTGCCGATGGACCAGCCGGGCGTGACGGTGCGCCCGCTGACGATGATCTCGGGTGAGACGATCCAGGCCGAGGTCTTCTTCGACGACGCCCGCTCGGCGCGGTCGAATGTGATCGGCGAGGTCGATCGCGGCTGGAGGGTCGCCAAATATCTGCTCGAATTCGAACGCGGCGGATCGGCGCATGCGCCCGCGCTCGCGATGCGCGTCGATGCGCTGGCGCGGCAGGCACGCGAGACGATGGAGGGCGATCCGGTCTTTGCGCACAAGCTCGCCAGGGCGCGAATCCGGGTCGACATCCTGGAGATGATCGAGCTTAAATTGCTGTCCGCTGCGGGGCAGGGCGAGAGCGTCGGTGTCATGGCGTCGATGCTCAAGATCCTGTCGACCGAGCTTGCGCAGCACATCACCGAACTCGCCTATGAGGCCGCGGGGCCGGCGGGGCTGGCCTTCCAGCCGCACGCCGCGCTGCCGGGGGCCGACGTGCCGGCGCATGTCGCCCCCGAGGACGATCATGTGACCGGCGCGTCGTGGCAGGCAATCGCGCCGCTGCGCTATTTCAACGAACGCGCGGGGTCGATCTACGCCGGCTCGAACGAGATCCAGCGCAATATCTTGGCGAAGGCGGTGTTGGGGCTGTGAGCCTTTTTATCCTCCCCATCGCTGCGCGACAGGGAGGATCATGAAACCATCCCCGCCGCATAGCGCGCGACATGCATCTCCCCCGTCCCCAGCCGTTGCTCGATCGCGGTCGCGCGCTTGAAATAATGGCCGACGCGCAGTTCCTCGGTCATGCCCATCGCGCCGTGGAGCTGCACCGCTTCCTGCCCGATCTTGCGCAGCGCGTCGCCGACCGTCGCTTTCGCGGCGGCGGTCGCCTGCGCGTCGCCGGGCTTGAGCGCGGCGAGCAGGGCCGCCGCCGCAATCGCCTCGCGCAGCATCAGCATGTCGACCATCCGGTGCTGGAGCGCCTGGAAGCTCGACAGCGCCGCGCCGAATTGCTTGCGCTGCTTGGCGTAGAGCAATGTATCGTCCAGCAGCACGCGCGCGAGCCCCGACGCCTCGGCGGCGAGCGCCGCGATGGCGGCGTCGACCGCGGCCTGCAACGCGGTTTCGCTGTCCTGTCCGCGTCCGATCTCGGCGGCGCTGTCGATCCACAGGCCATCCAAGTCGATGTCGGCGGCGGGCATGTCGTCGATCGTCCAATAGGGATGGAGCCGCCCCTCCAGCGACGCCGCGGGGACGAGGAAGAGGCGCAGATCGTCCTCGGCATCGCGCGCGGGGATGACGATATGGTCGGCTTCGGCGGCGAAGCCGACCGCTATCTTGCGCCCGCTGAGCGTCCAGCCGTCGTCGGCGGGCGTGGCCCGCGCCGCGATCGCGCCGATGGCGCCGCGCGTCGCGGGCTCCTCGATCGCGGTGACGACCAGCGCCTCGCCGCGCCCGATCGCGGCGGCGCGCGCGGTCTCGCCGAGCGCCAGCAGCAGCTCGGCGGTCAGGACATGGCAGTCGATATAGGGGGTCACCGCGAGCGCGGCGCCCATCTCTTCGGCGACGATCATCGCCGCGACGCGCCCGCCGCCAAAGCCGCCGACGCTCTCGGGCAGCGCCGCCGCGCCGATGCCGATCGCGGCATCGGCCGCGCGCCACAGCGCAAGCTGCGCCGCCGCATCGCGCATGGTCCGGCGCTTTTCGAACGGCAACTGCTGCGCCAGCCAGCGCGCGAGCGTGTCGCGCAGCATCCGCTGGTCGTCGTCATAGTCGAGGTTCATGCCGGCGCTATGCGCGCAGCCCACCAAATTATCAAGCCTGATAATTCCTGACCAGCCCCGCGAGCAGAGTCTCGACCGTGTGCGCGCGATAGCGCGAATGGAGGTCGTCGTCGGCGTGCGGCTTGCCCTTGAACACCACCTGCAAGGTCAGGCGGTTCGAATAGAGGCCGTCGGCCGCGCCGATGGTGTTGAAGTAGAAAAGCTTGGGATCGACGGGGTTGAACTCGCCCGCGGCGATGCCCTCTTCGATCATCCGCGCCTGCGCCCCTGCGATCTTCGACAAGAGCTCGTCGCCGATGTGGCGCACGCGCTCGGGCTCGGCGTCGCGCACCATATATTGAATCAGCCGGTTGAGATAGGGGATGCGGTAATAGGTATCGAGAATGCCCTCGAGGTGGATGCGCATGCGTGTCGTCGGGGTCACGTCGAGACGGAACAGCGCGTCGAGCTGGTGGATCGCGCGGGTCACGTCGCGGTCGAGCAAGGCGGCCAGCATGCCTTCCTTGTCGCCGAAATAATAGCGGATCATGCAGTGGTTGACCCCGGCGCGCGCGGCGATCTCGACGATGCCAATGTCGATCTTGTCCTGTTCGCGCATCAGCGCGCTCGCTGCGTCGAGCAGGGCGTCGCGGATCGATCCGCGCGTCCGGCTTTCCGCCTTTTCACTTCGGGTGGCCATTATCGCTCCTCGCCCCCGACAGACCATCATTGACCGGAAAATGCAATTGCCGGTTGCATAATCTATCATGATTGATAATTATCACCTCTGATAATAAGCTTCATCAGGGAGAGATGAGATGGCGATTGCGGTGCGTGCAATGACTCTGGCCGGGGTGGCGTGGGCGGCGATGCTGGCGAGCCAGCCGGCGCTGGCGCAGGATGCGCCGCCGGCCGCGGAAGCCGAGGCCGCCGACGACGGCGTCATCGTCGTGACCGCGCAGCGCCGCGCCGAAAGCATCAACGACGTCGGCATCTCGATCCAGGCCTTTTCGGGCGATACGCTCGAAAATCTGCGCGTCACCTCGACCGAGGATCTGCAGGCGGTGGTGCCCAGCCTCAACGTGTCGCGCGGCTATCAGGGCATTCCCATCTACACGCTGCGCGGGATCGGCTTCAACACGATCAACCTGTCGGCGACCTCGACCGTCGGCACCTATCAGGACGAGGTCGCGCTCGCCTATCCCTTCATGAACAGCGGGCCGGTCTACGATCTCGAGCGCGTCGAGGTGCTCAAGGGGCCGCAGGGCACGCTCTACGGTCGCAACACCACCGGCGGGCTCGTCAACTTCATCACCGCCAAGCCTAAGTTCGGGGAATTTTCGGGCGGGGTCGCGGTCGATGTCGGCAGCGAGAAAACGCTCAACAGCGAGGGCCATCTCAACATCCCGCTCGGGGATGCCGTCGCGATCCGCGCCGCCTTCCGCACCGAAGACAGCTGGGACGGCTGGCAGAAGAGCATTTCGCGGGGCGAAAGCCTCGGCGAGGTGCACCGCTACGGTGGCCGCCTGACACTGACCGCCGAGCCGGTCGACGGCATGAAGATCGAACTCGGCGGCAATTTCTGGATCAACAAGTCGGATACGCTCGCCGGGCAGGCGGTGGGTTTCACCCCGAACACCGACCCCGCCAACGGCACGATCTTCAGCCTGTTCAACGCGCCGGGGCTGCCGGCTTATGTGGCGGCGAACGGTAGCAATTGGGACTCGAACAGCGCCGACTGGGCGCCGCTCTCGCAGCGTGGCCCCAATATCGGGCGCGGCACCGGGATCGACGGGCCGCTGCAGGAGGACAGCGATTTCATCGGGCTGCGCGGCCTGATCCAGTTCGACCTGACGAGCGATTTGAGCTTCATTTCGCTCACCGGCTACAACCGCGTGAAGCGCGACGCGACCTACGACTGGAGCGGCGCACCGTACGAGATCCTGATCCAGCGCGCGCAGGGCAAGATCGAGAGCTTCTCGCAGGAATTGCGCTTCCAGGGCTCGACCGGCCCCGCCGAATGGGTGGTCGGCGGCTATTATGCCAAGGATGTCGTCAGCGACACCAACCAGACCCTGCTCGGCCAGAACGCCAATGTCGGCGCGATCCGCGCGCTGATCGTGCAATTGGGCTTGCTCAACACGCCGTTCAACAGCCCGGGCTATACGATCGCCGACGTCGCGACCTCGTTCCGCACCTACCGCGACGTCGCCGATTTCGACACCGAGACCTTCAGCCTGTTCGCGAGCGCCGACTGGGAGCTCGCCGACACGCTGAAGCTCACCACCGGAGTGCGCTACACCGAGGACCGGCAGGACTATGAGGGCTGCTCGCGCGACTTCAACGGATCGATGCTGCCCAACGTCAACCTCTTCAACCGCGCCTTCTTCTTCCAGGTCTATGGCGCCTTCACCGCGCCGATCTCGGAAAACCAATGCAACACCTTCGACGTCGACACCGGCACCTTCGGCCTCGTCACCTCGACCCTCAAGGAAGACAATGTCGCCTGGCGCGGCGCGCTGACGTGGGAGCCGACGAACGACACGCTCGTCTATGCGTCGGTCAGCCGCGGCTATAAATCGGGGTCGACCCCGGTCAACGCCGCGAACATCGCGACGCAGAACCGCCCGGCGAAGCAGGAAGAGCTCACCGCCTATGAGGTCGGTACCAAGATCGCGCTCGCCGACCGCAAGGTGAACCTCAACCTCGCCGCCTTCTACTACGACTATCGCGACAAGCAGCTCGCGGTCTATTTTGCCGACCCGATCTACACGACCTTGCTCCGCCTCGACAATATCCCCAAGTCGCGCGCCTACGGCCTCGACGGCGATATCAGCATCCAGGCGACCGACAGCCTGAACGTCACGCTCGCGGGGACCTGGCTCAAGACCGAGATCCAGGGCTATGTCGGGATCAACGCCGCGGGCCAGCCGTTCGACTTCGACGGTTTCGCTTTCCCCTACAGCCCCAAATTCTCGGGCGCGGCGACGGTGACCTACGACACGCCGGTGGGCAGCGACCTCGGCATCCGCGCGATCGTGGGCGGCCGCTACCAGTCGAAGACCGGCAGCACGATCGAGGATTTCGCGCCGCTGAAGATCACGGGCTACGGTATATTGAACGCCAGCCTCGCGCTCTACAGCCAGGACGGAAAATGGGAGGTCTCGCTCTGGGGCAAGAATATCACCGACACCTATTATTGGCAGTCGGCGGCGACCAACGCGAACACCGCGGTGCGCTTCCCGGGACGTAGCCCGTCCTATGGATTGAGCGCGAAGGTCAACTTCTGAGCAAAGGATCCTCCCTGTGGCGAAGCCATGGGAGGTGGCAGCCCGGAGGGCTGACGGAGGGGACCTAAGCGCGGCTTAGCGGCCCCTCCACCAACCGCTTCGCGGTCGGTCCCCCTCCCCACCGCTTCGCGGCAGGGAGGATCTCAAGCCACGCTCGCCAGCGTTTCGGTCGAGAAACGCTGGCGATAGTCGTTCGGCGACAGGCCGGTGATGCGGTGGAAGAGCTTGCGGAACGCCGCCGCGTCCTCGTAGCCGACGCTCCACGCGATCTGGTCGACGGTGCGGCGCGTGAACTCGAGAAGCTCGCGCGCCTTGCCGACGCGCAGGTGCTGCGAATATTCGATCGGGGTCATGCCGGTGGCGGCCTTGAAGCGGCGCTGGAAGGTCCGCTCTTCCAGCCCCGCCTCGGCGGCGAGTTCGGCGACGCCCGCCATCCGGCCCTCCTTCGCCTGCAGCCAGTGCTGCGCTTTCAGGATGGCCTCGTCGCCATGGGTGAGGCGCGGGGCGAAGCTCGCGTAATTTTTCTGCTCGCGGCCGCCGGGGTCGATCAGGAAAAAGCGCGCGGTCTCCATCATCACCGTCGGGCCGAGCAGCCGCTCGACGATGCGCAGGCCCAAATCGGTCCACGCCATCAGCCCGCCCGCGGTGATGATGTCGCCGTCGTCTATCACCATGCGGTCCGACTCCATGCGCACCTCGGGGAAGCGCGCGCGAAACGCGTCGGCAAAGAACCAGTGCGTCGTCGCGGGGCGCCCCGCGAGCAGCCCGGTCGCGGCGAGCGCGAAGGCGCCGCCGCAGGTCGAGGCGAGCGTCGTCCCTTGCGCGTGGCGGTCGAGCAGCCAGCGCGCATAGGGCACAACCTCGTCGGCCTCGAGCAGCTTATGGAGGCTGCCCGGCGCGATCAGATAGGTCGGGGGGACGTTGCACGGCTCGCCGGGGTGACTGTCATAGCAGCGCGCGAAGCCGCCCGCATCCTGTAGCCGCCAGTGGCTGACGCGGATCGGCGCGCGATCATGTTCGGCGGCGAAGCGGCCCGCGACGTGGAACAGGTCGGTGATGCCGCTGACCATGCCCATCTGGCAGTCGGGGTAGAGCATCAGCCCGACCTCGGGGAGGGCGGTTGCGGTCGTGCGGGGCACCTTGATCCGGGGCATGGTCGCTCCTTTGTCGTAATCGGCCCGCATAATGTCGTTTCCGCCAATCCCGCGCAAGGGAAACCTCGCCTAGATGAGGTGGCACAGGGACGGACCACTTTCGCCCCACCGAAAGAAAGGAACCACGACATGACCACGATCACCACCAAGGACGGCACGCACATCTTCTACAAGGACTGGGGTCCGCGCGATGGGCAGCCGATCGTCTTCTCGCACGGCTGGCCGCTCAGCGCCGACGCCTGGGACGCGCAGATGGTCTTCTTCGCGAACCAGGGCTTTCGCACCATCGCCCACGACCGCCGCAGCCATGGCCGCTCGGACCAGGTCTGGGAGAACAACAATATGGACCAGTACGCCGACGACCTCGGCGAACTGATCGAGCAGCTGGACCTCAAGGACGTCATCCTCGTCGGCCACTCGACCGGCGGCGGCGAAGTCACCCGCTATATCGGCCGCCACGGCTCCGGCCGTGTCGCCAAGGTCGCGCTGATCGGCGCGGTCCCCCCGCTGATGCTCAAGACCGAAGCCAATCCGGGCGGCCTGCCGCTCGACGTCTTCGACGGCATCCGCAAGGGCACGTTCGACAACCGCCCGCAGTTCTTCAAGGACCTGACGATTCCCTTCTACGGCTATAACCGCGATGGCGCTGTCGTCAGCGAAGCGGTGCGCGACGAATTCGTGCGGCAGGGCATGAACGGCGGCCTCAAGGGCCTGCTCGACAGCATCCGCGCCTTTTCGGAGAGCGACTTCCACGAGGATCTGAAGCGCTTCGACAAGCCGACCCTCGTCCTCCACGGCGACGACGACCAGATCGTGCCGATCGGCGCCGCGGCGCTCTCGACCGTCAAGATCGTCAAGCAGGCGGTGCTCAAGGTCTATGAAGGCGCCGACCATGGCCTGACGGTCACCCACCAGGACCGGTTCAACGCCGACCTGCTGGACTTCATCAACAGCTGATTTGCAGCGGGCGCGGGCCACGGGTCCGCGCCCCTCCTGCAGCAAGGAGACGTGCCATGATCCTCGGTCTCACCATCCCGCAGTTCACCCTGCTCCACGTCGCGATCAGCTTCGTCGGCATCCTGACCGGCCTGATCGCGCTTCCCGCCTTCGCGCGCGGACGCATCCTGCCCCGGCTGACCGGCGTCTTCCTGTGGACGACTTTGCTCACCAGCCTGACGGGCTTCCTCTTCCCGATCGTCGCCTTCACCCCCGCGCTCGGGGTCGGCATCCTCTCGACGCTGATCCTCGTGCTCACCTTCTGGGCTTGGTACGGCCGCAAGCTCGCGGGCTCGGCGCGGACGATCTATGCGGTGACCGCGACGATCGCGCTGTGGCTCAACCTGTTCGTCCTGGTCGTGCAGAGCTTCCTGAAGGTGCCCGCGCTGAACATGCTGGCGCCCAACGGCAACGAACCGCCGTTCCTGGCCGCGCAGGCGGTGCTGCTCGCAGCGCTGGTCTTTCTCGGCTACCGCGTGGTGATGGCGAAGGGCCCGGCTGCGGGCTGACCCGGATCCTCCCCATCGACTTGCGATGGGGAGGTGGCAGCCCGCAGGGCTGACGGAGGGGCCGCGACGTTGCCGCCCCTCCACCACCGCTTCGCGGCGGTCCCCCTCCCCATCGCAATTCGATGGGGAGGATTTTTATGTCCTGACCTCCCCCGCCACCCGCGTCATCGCGAGCGCCGCCAGCGCCCAGGCCGCGGCCGCCAGGGCCATCGTCCAGATCGGATCGCCGGGGAAAAAGGTCTTGATGACCTGCCCCATCGCCGAGACGACGAGCAATTGCGGCACGACGATGAAGATGTTGAACAGCCCCATATAGATGCCGAGCTTGGCCTGCGGCAGGTTCGAGGCGAGGATCGCATAGGGCATGGCGAGGATCGAGGCCCAGGCGATGCCGATCGCGATCTCGGAGAGCAGCAAGGCCTGCGGGTCGCGCAGCAGGAGGAAGCTCGCAAAGCCCGCGGCCCCGGTCAGCAGGCAGATCAGATGCGCGCGCGCCTGTCCGACGCGCTTCGACAGGAGCGGCAGCAGGGTCAGCGCGGCGAGGGCCGCGACGCCGTTCTGCACCGCGAACAATATGCCGACCCAATTGCCGCCCTCCTGATAGGCGGCCGACGCGGTGTCGGTGCCGCCGAACATATATTGGGTGACGACGGGGGTGGTGTTGATCCACATGATGAACAGAGCCGACCAGCTGAAGAATTGCACCAGCGCCAGTTTCTTCATCACCGGCGGCATGCCCGCGAAATCGCCGACGATATGCGCGAGCATGTTGTTGCTGCGCCCCGCGCGGGCGAGCGCGATGGCGACCGCGCTGGCGAGGCCATAGCCCGCGACGAGCGCGGCGAGCAGATACATCTCCTTTTCGAGTCCGAATTCGGCGACGAGGGCCGCGACGGCGAGTCCCGCACCGGCCCAGATCGCGCTCCCGCGATAGCCGCGCGACGCGAGCAGGCGGAGCGTGTCGGGACTGTCGGCTACCGCATCGCTCCCGGCGAAGGCCGCCATTTCTTCCGGCGAATATTCGCGCGTCGTGAGCACGGTCCACAGCACCGAGACGAAGAAGGCGAGCCCGCCCGCCCAGAAGCTGTAGCGCACCGTGTCGGGGATCTGCCCCGGCGGCGCGGTGTTGGCGACGCCCAGATGATCGAGCAGCCATGGGAAGGACGAACCCGCGACCGCGCCGACGCCGATGAAAAAGGTTTGCACCGCATAGCCCGCGGCGTGCTGGTCGCGGCGCAGCATGTCGCCGACGAAGGCGCGGAACGGCTCCATCGAGACGTTGATCGACGCGTCGAGCACCCAGAGCATCAGCACCGAAAACCACAGCACCGAGGATTCGGGCATGATCAGGAGCGCGAGCGCCGCGAGGATCGCGCCGGCGAGGAAATAGGGCCGCCGGCGCCCGAGCCTGCCGAGCCAGGTGCGGTCGGACATATAGCCGATGACCGGCTGCACGAGCAGCCCGGTGAGCGGCGCGGCCGCCCACAGGATCGGCAATTGCTCGAGCTCGGCGCCCAATGTCTGGAAAATGCGGCTCATATTCGCGTTCTGCAGCGCGAAGCCGATCTGGATGCCCAGGAAGCCGAAGCCGATGTTCCACAGGCCCGCGAAATTCTGGCGCGGCTTTTCCATGATGTCTCCCCGGGGGCGCCGGCTGGTGCGGCGCTTGCGGGCAGAGGATTGCCGGGTCGGGCGGGGGAGGGC